>NZ_JAVHPD010000042.1:0-67865 GCF_036170395.1 Sphingobium sp. | reverse complement strand
GGTTGCGCGACTGCTCGACGCCCCAGCGCATCGTCTGCGGCCCGGCGCTGCCGCCGGAGAAGTTGCGGAAGCATTTTTGCCCCAGACCCGCGCCCTGATAGACGCACAAGGGACCATCGACGATGATCGAGGCCGGCGTCATGCCATTGTCCAGTGCCGAGGCATAGACGAAGGGCTTGATGGTCGATCCCGGCTGGCGCAGCGCCTGCGTCGCGCGGTTGTAGGAGGACAGGCGCGAATCGAAGCCGCCCTGCATCGCGCGGATGCGGCCCGACCGGACCTCCTCCACCACCATGCCGCCCGACACTTCGGGAATGGAGCGCAGCGCCCAGCTCGCCCCGTTGCGGGTGACGACGATCAGGTCGCCGGGCTTGAGCGCCGAAAAAGCGGGGCCGCCGGTGCGGCGATAGGGCGTCTGCGCCGCGCTTGCCGGCAGCACGCCGGTCGTGCCGTCGGAAAAGCCGATCTCGGCCTCGGTGGACGTGCGGCTGATGACGGCGGCGACGCGCCAGCTCGCATAATCGACGCTGATATAGCTGGCGGCGAGTTCGCGCTCCCAGCCATTGTCTATGTTGATATGGCCGACCGGCCCGGACCAGCCGCGCCCGGCGTCGAAGCGCAGCAGCCCGCCGCGCAGCGCGTCCTGCGTCTTTTCCTGCACCACCGGGTCATAGGGGCTGCGGACCCACAGGCCGCCGGCATAGACGCTGTTGGGGCCGTCCGCCGCCTTTTCGCCGAAGCGCTCGATCAGGCGACGGCGCACTTCCTCCATATAATAGCCGCCCGCGCGCGCGTCGAAGCTGGAGCCGTGCGCGGCGACGGTGCCGAGCGGCTGCGCCATCGCGGCGTCGCGCTGGGCGGCGGTGATCCAGCCATTGGCGTACATTTCCCCCAGCGCCCAGTTGCGCCGGTCGATCGCGCGGGCATGGCCGCTCTCGCTTTCGGGGCGATAATTGGCCGGCCCCTTGGGCAGGATGGCGAGATAGGCCATTTCATGCAGTTTGAGGTCGGCGACATCCTTGTCGAAATAGGCGCGCGCCGCCGCCTGCACGCCGTAAGCGTTCCGGCCGAGGAAGATCTGGTTGAGATAGAGTTCGAGGATCTGCTGCTTCGAGAGCACATTCTCCATCCGGTAGGCGAGGATCATCTCCTTGACCTTCCGGGTCGGCGAATATTCGTCGCCGATCAGCAGATTCTTGGCGACCTGCTGGGTGATGGTGGAGCCGCCGCGCGCGCGCTGCCCCGACCCCAGCTTGCTGACATAATCGACCACCGCGCCGGCGAAGCCCGGAATATCGACGCCATGATGCTCGAAGAAGGTCTTGTCCTCCGCCGCCAGATAGGCGCGGATCAGGAGCGGCGGATAGTCGCTATATTGCAGCTGGACGCGCCGCTCGCGGGCATAGCTGTGCACCGGCTGGCCGTTAATGTCGCGCACGATGGTGGGGAGCGGCGGCTCATATTCCAACAGCGTCGCGGCGTCAGGCAGCCCGCGCGCGAAGATCAGCCAGAAGAGCAGATAGGCGAGCGCGAGACCGCCGAGCAGAATCGCCCCCCAGCGGAACAGCCGCCGCTGCCACAGCGCACCGAAGCGGCTGAGAAACCCGCCCGCGTCGCGGCGCAGGCGGTAGGTGACGGATGTTGCAGCGCTATCGGAACGGACTTCTTCCATGGGGAAGAGGCTCTAGGGTCAAATCGCAGCCAAGGCCAGTAGGGCGGACGAGCCGAGGCAATAATTGCCCGCCTTAATATAGCCCCTCCCCTTCAGGTTCAAACGAGTCACGCGCCTCGTTTGAAGGGTTGGGGTGGGGGGTCAGACAAGCATTCGACGTTCCATTTGCCGGCACACCCCCACCCCCGTCCCTCGGATCGAGGCACGTGACTCGATCCGACCTGAAGGGGAGGGGTGAGTTAGAGCGTGACTTCACCCGCCCGCCGCATCCCCGCGCATCGCCAGCTTGCGGGCGAAATGCACCTCGACCGCGCGAGCGACGCCGCGGGCGATCTTCTGCTGCCCCTCGCGCGATGCGAGGAAGGCGGCGTCGGCCTCATTGCTGATATAGCCGGTCTCGAACAGCACCGACGGCGTGTCGGGAGCCTTCAGCACCATCAGCGACGCGAAGCGGTGATAGGTGCTGCGGAACGGCACGAAGGGCGCGGCCTCCCGCTGGAGCAGCCGCGCGAAGCTGGCCGAGATGTTCATCGATTCGCGCTGGGTGAGGTCGATCAGGATCGAGGACACGTCGCCCGACTGGCCGCCCAGATTGACGCCATTGATGATATCGGCCTTGTTCTCCCGCGCCGCCAGCCGCGCCGCTTCGCGGTCGGACGCGGTTTCGGACAAGGTATAGACGGTCGCGCCGCGCGCTTCCGCATTTTCCGCTGCGTCGGCATGAATGGAGATGAAGAGGTCCGCGCCGAGCTTGCGCGCGATGCCATAGCGTTCCTGGAGCACGAGATATTTGTCGTCGTCGCGCGTCAGCGCCACGCGCACGCGGCCGGACTTGACCAGCGCATCGCGGATCGATTGGGCGATGGCGAGAGTCACGTCCTTCTCGCGCTTGCCATTTTCCTTGTTGATCGCGCCCGGATCATGGCCGCCATGGCCGGCGTCGATGACGACCAGCGGCCGCGCGCCATCAGCCACGCCTTCGACCGCCGGCAGGGCGACGCCCCGCGCCACGGACGGGATCGGCACGGTGATCGAATGGAGCCGTTTCTGCGGCCGCGCGGCCATGTCGGCGGGCGCGTCGAAGCGGGTGCGGCCCTTGCCCACCGCCGACTTGAACCGTGCGTCGGTGACAGTCTGGAGCGAGAAGCTCAGCGATTTGCCGTCCGCCGCGATCTGCGGATCGCCGAGCGTCGCCGGCGCGGCGAGATCGAGCACGACGCGGGCCGTGTCGCCACTCAATTGCCCCTGCCGCACGGCGGCAATGCTGCCGCGCCCCGGCGCAAAGCGCAAATTGCCCATCTGCGCCCCGTCGATGTCGAGCGCGATACGGCGCGGCGCATCGAGCAGAAAGGCCGATGCGCCCGCAACGCGGTCATCGAAGCGCACCACCACCCGGTCGTCCTGCACATCGACGCCGGCTATGCCGCCGGCGCTTCCCGGCGCTGCGGCAAAGGCAATTCCCGCCAGGGCGAGGCTGTGGAACATGCGTTGCTTGTGCAACGCGCGTGCATCGGCCGTCCAGCCAAATTTCATGACGATGACCCGTCTCGAAGCGTCCCCACGCTGAACGCCGGATTAAGCGTCGCCCCTTTGAACTGCGTAAAATGAAAGGGTTAATGGCGATTTAGGCATGAAAAGCGCTGCCGGACATTATTTCAGGCAATTGTTGCTCCGGTAAGCATTGACTGCTACCCCTTCATATTCCTGACAGGATCGCCGACCAATGGCGGGCTTTTCAGGCGCATAAAGACATGCATCGGCGGGCGCGCAGCCCGCGCCGCCGCCGGTGCCGCAAACAGGTTGACGCTGCATGAGGCTTGAATTTCCTTCCACGGCTGCCCCGGTAACGGGCGTGGCGGCGTGGATGGATCGGCCCGGCGCCATTGCCGGCCCTGCCGACGCAGCAGACGCACGTATTTCCATCAAAACCCGGACCATGCCGGCATCCGCGCCCCTTTCGGCGCGCGCCCGGCGGTCCCCTTACCATCGCGTGGCGGCCCGGCTTCTGGCCCTGGCCCCGCGCCGGAGAATAATAAATGACAATGCGTATGCTGATCGATGCGCGCCACCGGGAAGAGACCCGGGTCGCGGTCGTCAAAGGTAACCGGATCGAGGAGTTCGATTTCGAATCGGCCGAGCACAAGCAGCTCAAGGGCAATATCTACCTCGCCAAAGTGACCCGCGTGGAGCCTTCGCTCCAGGCTGCGTTCGTGGACTATGGCGGCAATCGCCACGGCTTTCTGGCCTTCAGCGAAATCCATCCCGACTATTATCAGATTCCGCGCGAGGACCGCGAGGCGCTGCTGCGCGAAGAACGCGCCCACGCCGAGGAAGAGGCCGCGCTGCGCGCCGACTATGACGATGAGGATGAGGAGGAAGGCCATCATGCCGAAGGCGGCGTGGAGCTTGTCGAGGCCACCCATCATCATGATGACGAGGATGAGGCGGGCGACGCTGCCGAAGCAGCCGAGAACGTGCCCCAGGAAGGCAATGGCCGGGGCCGCCGGCGCGGCAAGGGCAATGGCGACGAGGCTGCCGACGAACTGCGCCGCAAGCGCATGGCGCTGCGCCGCCGCTACAAGATTCAGGACGTCATCAAGCGCCGCCAGGTGCTGCTGGTCCAGGTCGTCAAGGAGGAGCGCGGCAACAAGGGCGCGGCGCTGACCACCTATTTGTCGCTTGCCGGCCGCTATTGCGTGCTGATGCCCAACACGTCGCATGGCGGCGGCATCAGCCGCAAGATCAGCAACGCGGCCGACCGCAAGCGGTTGAAGTCGATCATCGCGGAAATGAACCTGCCCTCCACCATGGGCTGCATCGTCCGCACCGCCGGGCTCCAGCGCACCAAGCCGGAGATCAAGCGCGACTTCGACTATCTCGCTCGCCTGTGGGACGAAATCCGCGAAAAGACGCTGAAGGCGTCCGCGCCAGCGCTGATCCACAATGACAGCGACCTCATCAAGCGCGCGATCCGCGACATCTACAACAAGGATATCGAGGAAGTCATCGTCGAGGGCGAGGAAGGATATCGCGCCGCCAAGGACTTCATGAAGCTGCTGATGCCCAGCCACGCCCGGCGGGTGAAGCAATATGCCGACCCCATCTCGCTGTTCCAGCGCGCCAGCGTCGAGGATCAGCTGGCGGCGATGTACAATCCCGTGGTGCAGCTGAAATCGGGCGGCTATCTCGTCATCAACCCGACCGAGGCTCTGGTGTCGATCGACATCAATTCCGGGCGCTCAACCCGCGAGCATGGCATCGAACAAACCGCCGTCGCCACCAATCTGGAAGCCGCGCGGGAGATCGCGCGCCAGCTGCGACTGCGCGACATGGCGGGCCTGGTCGTCATCGACTTCATCGACATGGAGATGAACTCCAACATCCGTAAGGTCGAGAAGGCGATGAAGGAGGCGCTGAAGGACGATCGCGCCCGCATCCAGGTCGGCCGCATTTCGGGCTTCGGCCTCATGGAAATGAGCCGCCAGCGGCTGCGCACCGGCGTGCTGGAAGCGTCGACCCGCCAGTGCCCGCATTGCGAAGGCACCGGCCTTGTCCGCACCGCCTCCTCGGCGGGTCTGGGCGCGCTGCGGATGCTGGAGGAGGAAGCCGCGCGCGGTCGCGGTTCGATCATCACCCTGCGCGCGAGCCAGGAAGCGGCCTTCTACGTCCTCAACAACAAGCGCCGCGAACTGGACGAGATCGAGCAGCGCTACGGCGTGCGGATCGAGATCCTGCCCGATGGCGAGATCGAGGGCGCGCGCATGTCGGTGGAGGCGAGCGGCCCCCGCCCCGAGCGCGTGGTCGATTATACCCCGCTGGCCGATGACGACGATGATTTCGACGTCATCGAGGAAGAGGAAGACGAGGAAGAGGCCGAGGAGGCCGAAGCCGCGCCCGAACGCGAGGAGCGCAGCGACCGCGCCGAGCGGGGCGAGGAGCGCGAGGGCGGCCGTCGTCGGCGGCGTCGGCGTCGCCGCCGGGGCGGCCAGCGCGACGAGGCGCAGACCGGGGAAGGCGCGGCTGACGCTGGCGAGGAGTCGGACGAAACGGGCGAGCCTGTTGAAGATGCCGAGATCGTCGCGGAAGAGGCCGCCGATGCGGCTGAGAGCAACGCCGACGATGCTGGCGACGAGGAAGGCGGCGCGCGTCGTCGCGGCCGTCGCGGTCGCCGGGGTGGTCGCCGCCGCCGCGAAGGCGGGGAAGAGGCTGTGACAGCCGAGACCGACACCGCCGACGCCGAGCCGATCGTGGAGGCCGAGGCCGAACCCGTGGCTGAAACCACGCCGGTCGAGGAAGCGCCCGCCGAGGACGCGCCCAAGACCCGCCGCCGCCCCCGCGCCCGGAAGAAGCCTGTCCTGAGCGACGTCGAAGGGGCAGAGGCCGAAGCCGTGACCGAGGCGGCGGAGGCGCCAGCGGAGGTCATCGAAGAGCCCGCGCCAGCCGAGCCGGTCGCCGAGGAAGCGCCGGCCAAGCCCAAGCGCAGCCGGCGCAAGAAGGTGGACGTGGAAGCGGAAGCCGCGCCAGAGCCGGCCGCTGCCCCCGAAGCCGCCGAGGAAGCGCCGGCCAAGCCCAAGCGCACGCGCCGCAAGAAAGCGGACGCGGTAGCCGAAGCCGCTGCGCCGGCCGACGCCATGACGGCGGAGGCTCCGGTCGAGGATGCGCCCGCCGCTGCGGACGCCCCCGCGCCGGCGGAAGGCGAAGCCGAGCCTGCCGATGCCGGTGGCGAGGAAGGCGGGCCGCGCCGCGGCTGGTGGCAGCGCACCTTCGGCCAGTAAGCCAGCCCGCCCCCATGACGAAGCGCCGCTGCCCTTCCGGTCCCGACCGGCGCGCAGCGGCGCTTTTCTTTTCTGCCTGTCGCTTCACGGCCGGTTCAGTCGGGCGGCGGCATGGCGCAGGCGCCATGTCGCGCCTTCTGCAACTCCTGACCCTGACCATCGCCGCGCTCGCGCTGATCGCCCGCCCCGCGCTCGCCCAGCAGATCTTGCGCGACGCGGAGACCGAAGCCTTCATGGCCGACATGTCCGGTCCGCTGGTGAAAGCCGCCGGCATGGAGCCGCGCAACGTGCAGGTGATGGTCATCAACGACCCGGAGATCAACGCCTTCGTCGCGGGCGGCCAATATGTCTGGGTGCATAGCGGCCTCATCGCCCAGGCCGACAATGTGAACCAGTTGCAGGGCGTGGTCGCGCACGAACTCGGCCATATCGAGGGCGGGCACGTCATCCGATCGGGCGAGGGGATCAAGGAAGCGACCGGCGTCACGCTCTTGAGCCTCGTGCTCGGCGCGGCGGCGATCGCGGCGGGCGGCGCGGAAGCGGGCATGGGCATCATGGGCCTCGGCCAGCAGGCGGCGATGAGCAAATTCCTTGCCTTCTCCCGCGCACAGGAAAGCTCGGCCGACCTTGCCGGCGCGCGCTATCTCCACGCTGCCGGCATCAGCGGCAAGGGGAGCCTCGAATTCTTCAAGAAGCTCCAGAATCAGGAATATCGCCTCGCCATCCCGCAGGACAATAGCTATGGCCGCACCCACCCGCTGTCGGGCGAGCGCATCCAGGTGCTGCGCGAAGTCTATGAACCCGACCCGGCGTGGAACAGGCCGCCCGACCCCTATCTCGAAAAGCGGTTCGAGCGGATCAAGGCAAAGCTGATCGGCTTCGTGTCGGAACCGCAACAGACGCTCATCAAATATCCCGAGAGCGATCAGTCGATCCCGGCCCATTATGCCCGCGCCTATGCCTGGCACAAAAGCGCCTATCCGCAAAAGGCGCTGGAGGAGGCGGACTGGCTGCTCGCCGCCGCGCCCCACGACCCCTATTTTCTGGAGCTGAAGGGCCAGATCCTGCTCGAGAGCGGCAAGCCCGCCGAGGCGGTCGCGCCGCTGCGCGAGGCGGTGAGGCTGACCAACCAGCCGCTCATCTCCACGCTGCTCGCCCATGCGCTAATCGCGACGGAAGACCCGGCCAATTTCGCCGAGGCGGAGCAGGTGCTGCGCGTCGCGGTGCAGCGCGACAGCGACAATCCCTTCGCCTGGTATCAGCTCGGCGTCGTCTATGAGCGGCGCGGCGACACGCCCCGCGCGGCGCTGGCGACGGCGGAGCGTTATGCGATGATGGGCGAGCATCCGATGGCGCTGCGCAGCGCCGACACCGCCATGCAGGGGTTGAAGCCCGGCACGGTTGACTATCTGCGCGCGCAGGATATCGCCATGACCTCCCGCGCCGTCATCGAACAGCAGCGCAAGAAACGATAATCATGCCAGACCAGCCCCGGCCCGATTTTCGCGCCGCCCTTTCCAACAGGACCATGCAGATGACTCTAGGCGGCTTCGCCTTCGTCGCGGCCGCCGCTGGCGCCGCCCTTGCCATGCAGGCGCCCGCCGCCGTCGCCCCAGCCGACAAGGCCGCAATCGAGAAGATCGTCCACGACTATATATTGGAGCATCCCGAAATCATCCCGCAGGCGGTGGAAAAGCTCCAGGCCAAGCGGATGTCGGGCACGATCGACGCCAACCGGAGCGCACTCGAAACCCCCTATGCCGGTGCGTGGGAAGGCGCGGCCAGCGCCGATGTCACCGTGGTCGAGTTTTTCGACTATGCCTGCGGCTATTGCCGCGCCTCGCTGCCCGACCTAGCCAGGCTGGTGCAGGGGGACGCGAAGGTGAAGGTGGTTTACCGCGAACTGCCGATCCTCTCCAACGAGAGCGGCGATGCCGCCAAGGTCTCGCTGCTGGCGGCCGAGCGCGGGCAATATATGCCGTACCACAAGGCGCTCTACGCGGCTGGCCGCGTGACCCGCGACACCATCCTCGCGGCTGCGGCTAAGGCGGGGATCACGAAATCGGAAGCCGAAGCTGCGATCGCGTCCAGCAAATATGACGCCGAAATCCAGTCCAACATCGCGCTGGCGCAGAAGCTGCAGGCGACCGGTACACCGACCTTCGTCATTGGCGGGCAGGTGCTGAGCGGCGCGGTCGGCTATGACGCGCTGAAGGAAGGCGTAGCGACCGCGCGGGGGAAATAGCGCCCTCTCTCCTCCGTTCGCCCTGAGCGAAGTCGAAGGGCTCGGCCGACCGAAGGGAGGCCCTTCGCTCCGCTCAGTAGAGGGCTTCGACTTCGCTTAGCCCGAACGGAGGAACTGCTTCCACCATTGACTTCCCCACGCCCTTTCCCTATCGGACGCCCCCTGACGGGTGGCCGCTGCTTTGGCGGCCCTTTTTTGTCACGCCCGATTCTTTGCTGTTTTGATTTTGAGGAATGAACGATGAAGCGCACCTTTCAGCCGAGCAATCTGGTTCGGAAGCGCCGTCACGGTTTCCGCGCCCGCATGGCGACGCCCGGCGGCCGCAACGTGATTCGCGCGCGCCGCTCGCGCGGCCGCAAGAGCCTGAGCGCCTGATCGCAACGCCGGAAAAGCCCGCAGCGCCGGCCATGATGGTCCGGCGCGCGGATTTTCTGGCGGCCAATCGCGGACGCCGCGCGCCGATGCCGGGCTTCGTGCTGCTGGTGCGCGAGCGCGGCGATGACGATCCAGCGATGCGCTACGGCATCACGGTCACAAAGAAAGTCGGCGGCGCTGTCATCCGCAACCGGATGAAGCGCCGTTTTCGCGTCCTGGCCCGCGAGCTGTTGCCGCTTCATGGCATTGCCGGCGCGGACCATGTGCTGATCGGCCGCGATGGCGGGATCGAGCGCGATTTTTCGCTGCTCCGCGCGGAACTGGCCAAGGCGCTGGGCAAGGTGATGAAGCGTGAGGCGGCCCCTCACCGTTCCTCCCCTGCAAGGGGAGGGGGACCACGAAGTGGTGGAGGGGTGTCACCCCATCGAGAGGGCGACACCCCTTCGTCACGCGCTTCGCGCGCGCCACCTCCCCTTCCAGGGGAGGATGAAGATCGGTCATGATCGCCCGCCTGCTCATCCTCATGGCGCGCGGCTGGCAGATCGGCCCGTCTCGCATCCTGCCGCCGACCTGCCGCTATGCCCCGTCCTGCTCCGAATATGCGATCCAGGCGGTGCGCAAATATGGCGCGATCAAGGGTAGCTGGCTGGGGTTCAAGCGGCTAATGCGATGCCACCCATGGGGCGGTTCGGGCTACGACCCGGTTCCCTGACGACCAAGATAGGCAAGAGCGTGGACGACAAGAAGAATATCATCCTGGCGGTGCTGCTGACCGGCCTTATCCTGTTCGGCTGGCCCTATGTGTCGCATTATTTCTTCCCCGCCGCCAACCCGCCGGCCACCAGAATCGAAGACGGCAAGACCACGCCGGTCGCCAACCCGGCGGCCGATCCCGCCGCCGACAGCCCCGCCGCGATCCGCGATCGCGCCGCTGTCCTGCGCGAAAGCCCGCGCGTCGCCATCCGCACGCCCAAGCTCACCGGATCGATCAACCTCAAGGGCGCGCGCATCGATGACATCGTGCTGCCGACCTATAAGGAAACGATCGCCAAGGATTCGCCCGCCGTTCGCCTCTACAGCCCGAGCGGAACGCAGGACGCCTATTTCGCCGGCTTCGGCTGGCAGGGTGAAGGGCTTAAGGCTCCGAACAAGGATACGGTCTGGACCGCCAGCGGCGCGGCGCTGACGCCGACGACCCCGGTGACGCTCAGCTGGAACAACGGCGCGGGCCAGCTCTTCGAGATTCGCCTGTCGGTGGACCAGAACTACATGATCTCCGCCGCGCAGAAAGTGTCGAACAGCGGCGCGGGCGCGGTGGGCGTGAAGCCCTATGCCTATATCAGCCGCACGGGCATCCCCAAGGATCCCGACACCTGGACCATCCATATCGGCCCGATGGGCGTGTTCAACGGCGCGGCCAATTATGACGTGAACTACAAGGATCTGGATGAAGGTCCGTCCACGCAAAGCTTTCAGTCGAAGGGCGGCTGGATCGGCTTTACCGACAAATATTGGCTGTCCGCGCTCGTCCCTGCCGCCGACGCCGATTTCTCCGGCCAGTTCCGCAAGGGTGCCGGCACCCAATATCAGGCCGACGTCGCGCTCGATCAAACGATGGTCGCCCCTGGCAAGGCAGTAACCCAGACCCAGCGCCTGTTCGTCGGCGCGAAGGAAGTGAAGACGCTCGAAGCCTATCAGGACGCGGGCGTTCCTCTGTTCGACCGGGCGATCGACTGGGGCTGGTTCTACTGGTTCGAAAAGCCGATCTTCGCGCTGCTCCACTGGCTGTTCGAACATATCGGCAATTTCGGCGTCGCTATCATCTGCCTGACGCTGATCGTCCGGGCGCTCATGTTCCCGGTCGCCCAGCGTCAGTTCGCCAGCATGGCGGCAATGCGCGCGGTGCAGCCCAAGATGAAGGCGCTCCAGGAAAAATATAAGGACGACAAGCAACAGCTCCAGATGAAGATGATGGAGCTGTACAAGCAGGAGAAGGTGAACCCGCTCGCGGGCTGCCTGCCGATCTTCATCCAGATCCCGATCTTCTTCGCCCTCTACAAGGTGCTGATGCTGACGATCGAGATGCGGCACCAGCCTTTCGTCCTGTGGATCAAGGATCTGTCCGCGCCCGATCCGGCGCATATCCTCAACCTGTTCGGCTATCTCGATTTCCAGCCACCCGATTTCCTGGCGATCGGCGTGCTGGCGTTGCTGCTGGGCGTATCGATGTGGCTCCAGTTCAAGCTCAACCCGGCGCAAATGGACCCGATGCAGCAGCAGGTGTTCGCGATCATGCCGTGGATGATGATGTTCATCATGGCCCCCTTCGCGGCGGGTCTGTTGGTCTACTGGATCACCAACAACTGCCTGTCGATGGCCCAGCAATGGTGGCTGTATCGCCGCCATCCGGTGCTGAGCACGGCGGCGGCAACGGCGAAGTAATGCCGATCCTCCCCTTGCAGGGGAGGTGGCTAGCCGCAGGCCAGACGGAGGGGTGTCACCCCCTCGCCACGGCGACACCCCTCCACCATTTGCTACGCAAATGGTCCCCCTCCCCCGCCAGGGGAGGATGAAAGAGAGAGTATGACCGACCAACCCGACCAAGACCTGATCGAGGACGCGCGCCGGCTCTTCGCCGGCCCCATCGCATTCCTCAAGTCCGCGCCGGACCTCAAATTCCTGCCCGACATGGCGGTGAACGAGGTCGCGTTCGCGGGCCGCTCCAACGTCGGCAAAAGCTCGCTGCTGAACGCGCTCACCAACCGCAACGGGCTTGCCCGCACGTCCAACACGCCGGGGCGCACGCAGGAACTCAATTTCTTCGACGTGGGCGACCCGCTGCGCTTCCGGCTGGTGGACATGCCGGGCTATGGCTATGCGAAGGCGCCGCGCGACATGGTGAAGAAGTGGCGCTTCCTCGTGAACGACTATCTGCGCGGCCGCGCGGCCTTGAAGCGGACGCTGGTGCTGGTCGACAGCCGCCACGGGATCAAGGATGTCGACAACGACATGCTCGACATGCTTGATGCCGCTGCCGTCAGCTATCGCATCGTCCTCACCAAGACCGACAAGATCAAGGCGAGCGAGCTTGCCGCCGTGGCCCAAGCCACCGCCGACGCGATCCGCAAGCGCCCCGCCGCTCACCCCGACATCATCGCCACGTCGAGCGAGAAGGGTATGGGCCTGCCGGAACTACGCGCCGCCGTGCTGGAGAGCGTGACGCAGGGGTGAGGACATCTCCCTCACAGCAGCTGATATTGCTCCCCGCCCGTTAGCGGCCATGCGCCGAGCGGTTCGTGGCGAGTGTGGCCGACATGGCTGCACAGCAGGACCAGTTCCTCGACCCGCCAGCCAAAGCCAGCGATCCGCTGCTGCGTCGGCCGGGTGTCGCGGTAGAAGAGCGTCTGGTGCGGCTCGAAGCGCCAGCCCGGCCGCGCGGTCGCGCCGGCGCGCTGCATCACCCGCTCCACCTCCGCCTGCAACAGAGCGAGCCCCGTGTTGCGCCGCGACGGACGGAGCGCCGCCGATCGGCCGCCGATGCTCAGCCGATCGAGCAGCAGGTCGAAAGGCTCCGCGCGGATGCCGCCGGCGGCGCGGCGCAGCGTCTTGATGACCTCATAGGGATAGTCGATCGCATCGGTGGTGATGCCGAGCGTCACATGCTGATGCGCCGCCGCGACATGCTGCGCGTCGGGCGCGAGAGTGCGGGCGAAATGGTCGATCTGCCGCGTCACCAACGCTGGCGGCTTCACGGCGAAGAACAGCCGATAGAGCGGCGTGGTGCGGCTTTCCATGACGAACCCCGTGCGAATCGAGCAACGATGTTCATCGTATGTTCTTATCGAGACAGAGTCGAATCCCCCCGCGCGGCTTACGCCATGGGGTCGAGCGTCCCGAGCCAGGCGACCAGGCCGATGATGGCGACGGCGGCGCTCGTTTCGACCAGCAGCGACCGGCGCAAATGGACGAGCGCGCCATCGCCGCCGCGCTCCAGCGCCCGCGTCAGCCGCCAGCGGTTTGCGGCGGCGAGGCCCAGCATCAGCGCGAACAGCCCCAGCTTCGCAGCCAGAAGCCAGCCATAGCGGCTGCCCAGCAGCGCCAGCAGCTCCGCCAGACCGGCAATCATGACGAGGTTCACCGCCCCGCTGACGACCAGCGTAGCGACCACCAGCGTCCCCATCAGCGCAAAGCGCGCCAGCATGGTCGCGACCGGGCGCGGATCGTGCCCCGATCGCAGCCGCAGCGCCGCGTGCAGCAGCGCCGCCAGCGCGCCGATCCACGCCGCCGCCGCCCAGATATGTGCGACATCGGCGGCACGGTGGAGCGTTCCGCCGAGCCCCTCGGTCGCGCCGGCATGACCGGTCCAAGCCAAAGTCGCGGCGGCGAGCGCGGCGGGGACGATCGCCAGCCGGACGCGCCCGGCCAGCGCCAGGAGCAAAGAGAGCAGCAAGGCGCAGGCGCGCACCGCCAGCACCGGGCCGATCGGCGTCATCGTCAGCAGCACCGCAACGCTAGCCCAATCGGGGGCCAAGACGGTGGTCCCGGTCATCGCCGCCGTGCTGGCGATCAACCAGAAGGCGGACAGGAGCAGCCCGCCGACCGCCAGCCAGGCAATCATCGCCGCCCGCCCCGCCCTGCCCATGACCCACCAGAACAGCGGCAGGCCCAGGAGCAGCGCGAGATCGAGCATCAGCGCCGCGCGCACGGCGATCAGCGCGCCCTCGCCCATTACTTGACCTTGAAGCTGTAGCCGCCTTCCATCTTGTGCTGGTCGGCGCCCACGATATGCCATTTGAGGTCATAGCTGCCGGCGGGCAGCGCGCGCGACAGGGTGACGGTCATGGTCTTGCCCTCGACGCTGGTCTTGAAGCCCTTGATCGGCATCGGCGGATGATCGGCCATGCCGGGCATCCCGGTCATGGTGAGATCAACGCCGCTCATCGGCGCGAGGAAGGTTTCGGAGAAGGTCAGCGTGATCTTCGTCGGCTTGGCAACGGTCGCGTTGGCGGCGGGATTGGACGAGAGCAGCTTGCTGTGCGCGGCGGCGACGCCCGGCAGGGCGATGGCGGCGGCGGCGATCAGGGCGACGAACGAACGGTGCATGGGGCAGTCTCCGAAAGGCATGGACAAAGGGCTTTACGCACGCCCTTGCCCGCCCCCTCATCTGCTGCGCATAATTTCCGACGAGGGATCGGCGCGCCGCGCGCGTATGCGAGTGCGTGGACATGGAGATGATGACGATGAGCGACCTCGACCATATGCTGGACGCGATGCGCGCCATGCCGACCGACGCGCGGCTGGCGGAGATCGACGGCGCGGTGATCGCGGGCGTCGCGCGGCGACGCGAGCAGGCGGTGGCGCGGCGCAGCCTGGCGCTGGCGGGACTGCTGGCGATCGGCATCGGCTGGGCTGGCACCATCCTGCCCGCCGCCCCGGCGCAGGCGTCGCCGCTGCCGATCGGCATGTCGGACTATGCGCCCTCGCGTCTGCTCGGCCAATGAGCGTTGGCCGCTATCTGCTGGTGGCGCTGGTGGCGTTCGCCGCCGCGCTCGCGGCCGTGCTGGTGGCGCGCACCTGGCTCGCGCCCGCGCCACGGGTCGAGAGCGAGGTTCATGCGCTGCTGCACGAGCGGCTGACGCTCGACCCCGCGCAGGAAGCGCGCATCCACGCGCTGGAAACGTCCTTCGCCAAGCGCCGCGCCGCGCTGGAGGCGGAAATGCGCGCCGACAACCAGCGGCTGGCGGACGCGATCGCCGCCGAGCATGGCTATGGCCCGAAGGTCGGCGCGGCGGTTGACCGGTCGCATCATGTCATGGGCCAGCTGCAAAAGGAGACGTTGCAGCACATCTTCGCCATGCGCGGCGTGTTGGGCCCCGATCAGGCGGCACAGTTCGACGCCGCCATCGTCAAGGCGCTGACCCAGCCTGCCCAGTCCTCCCGCTAAGGTGACCGCCGATCCCGAGGATCGCGCGCTTGTCGCCCGCGCATTGTCGGGCGATCAGGCCGGCTATGCCGGGTTGATGCAGCGCCACCGGGACGCGGTGTATCGGCTGGCGCGCGGCCATGTCGGCGACGCGGACGAGGCGTTGGACGTGACCCAGGAAGCCTTCGTCGCCGCCTTCGCCGCGCTGGCCCGCTATGACGGCGTTCGCCCGTTCCGGGTCTGGATCGCGCGGATCGCGCTCAACAAATGTCGCGACTGGGCGCGGCGCCGCGCGGTGCGGCGCTTCTTCACCGGGGCGCGGCCGATCGACGAGGCGCTGGACATAAGCGATGATGGCGCGACGCCGGAGGAAGCGCTGGCGTCCGGGCGCGCGCTTGCCCGGATCAACGCCGCCGTCGCCGCCCTCCCCGCGACACTCAAAGACCCGCTGCTGCTCTGCGCGATCGAGGGGATGAGTCAGATCGAGGCGGGCGCGGTGCTGGGCGTCACCCCCAAGGCGATCGAGACGCGGCTCTACCGGGCGCGCGCGAAGCTCAACGAAATGTTGAGGGATTAGGCGACAGCCCGCGTAAAGGACGGCATGGCTTCCCTGACTTTCGATCGCCGCGCCCTGATGAAGAGCGCTGCCGCGCTTACCCTCGCCCACGCCTTCCCCGCTTGGGCGCGCAGCGGATCGGCGGGGCTGCGTCCCACGCCCGATATGTTGTCGGGCGAGGCCATCGCGCTCACAGTAGGGGAAAGCCATTTCGCCACCGGCGGCCGATCGGCCCATGCCATCACCATCAACGGCACATTGCCCGCCCCGCTCATCCGCCTGAAGGAAGGGCAGACCGTCCGCCTGGCCGTCACCAACCGGCTGACGGAGGATACGTCGATCCACTGGCATGGCCTTATCGTGCCGTTCCAGATGGACGGCGTGCCGGGGATCAGCTTTCCCGGCATCCGGCCCGGCGATACCTTCACCTATGAATTCCCGGTCCGCCAGTCGGGCACCTACTGGTATCACAGCCATTCGGGGATGCAGGAGGCGATGGGCCATTATGGCCCCATCGTCATCGACCCCGCCGGCCCCGATCCGGTGCAGGCGGACCGCGAGCATGTGATCGTGCTGTCGGACTGGTCGCCGGTCCACCCGCATGTGCTGCTGAAGCGCCTCAAGCAGATGGGCGGCTATCATAATTTCCAGAAGCAGACCCTCGCCGGGCTGCTCAAGGGCAAGGACCAGAGCCTCAAGGAGCGGATCGACTGGGGCAAGATGCGGATGGACCCCACCGACATTTCCGACGTCACCGGCTCCACCTACAGCTTTCTGGTCAACGGCCATGGCACGCCGGAGAACTGGACCGGCCTGTTCGCGCCCGGCGAGCGGGTGCGGCTGCGGATCGTCAATGCGTCCGCCATGACCAATTTCAACGTGCGGCTGCCCGGTCTGCCCATGACGGTCGTCCAGTGCGACGGCCAGCATGTCCAGCCGGTCGAGACCGACGAGTTCCAGATCGGCATCGCCGAAACCTATGACGTGATCGTCCAGCCGACCGAAGCAACCCCCTATGGCCTGATCGCCGAGGCGATCGACCGCTCCGGCCTGGTCCGCGCGACGCTGGCGCCGCAGATCGGCATGGTCGCGCCGATTCCGCCGCTGCGCACGCGCCCGCTGCTCACCATGAAGGATATGGGCATGGACATGAGCGGCATGGACATGGGCCAGAACGGCGTCATCGATTTGAGCCAGCCGGCCAATGACAGCATGAGCGGGCATAGTATGAAAATGCTCGACCCCTCGGTCGCGCCCGATGTGCCGATGGGACCGGGCGTGGCGACGCTTTCGTCCATGCCCGCCGATCGCACCGCCGACCGGCCCACCGGCCTGGAGGATGTCGATCACCGCGTCCTCACCTATGCCGATCTCAAGGCGTTGGAGCCCAACAGCGACACGCGCCCGCCGACCCGCTCGCTCGACATTCACCTGACCGCGAATATGGAGCGCTATATGTGGTCCTTCGACGGGGTGAAGCTGTCGGACGGGGCCGAACCCATCGCCTTCCGCCATATGGAGCGGGTGCGCGTGACGCTCATCAACGACACGATGATGCCGCACCCCATCCATATTCACGGGCATTTCTTCCAGCTCGTGACCGGAGAGGATGCGGCCACCAATCCGCGCAAACATACGGTCAACGTGCTGCCGGGTGGCAAGATCAGCTTCGACCTGACCGCCGACGCAATCGGCGACTGGGCCTTTCACTGCCATATGCTGATGCACATGCACGCGGGCATGATGCGGGTCGTGACCGTGCGGCACGAAGGGGGCGCGGCATGAAGCGCGCGCTTGGGCTGGTCCTGCTTGCCGTCGCGCTGCCGGCGCAGGCGCAGACGATGGACCATAGCGCGCACGAGATGCCGCGGAGCGAAACACCTCCGGCCACCGATTCTCACGCCGGTCACGCGATGGGTCGCCCGGAGAGTGCCGTTCCGAAGGGCACGCCGCCCCCCGTTCCTGCCGACCATGCCGCCGACGCTGTCTATGATCCCGCCGTCATGGCCCGCGCCCGTGCCGCGATGACGCGCGAACATGGCGGCATGGCCTATTCGCAACTGATGATCGACCGGCTGGAGTA
Organism: Sphingobium sp.; assembly: GCF_036170395.1. Lineage (GTDB taxonomy): Bacteria > Pseudomonadota > Alphaproteobacteria > Sphingomonadales > Sphingomonadaceae > Sphingobium. Next base: position 50,236 of record NZ_JAVHPD010000042.1, on the reverse strand, counting down.
TCGCGCGCTTCAAGGCCGCGACGGCTATCATTGGGAGGGCGAAGGCTGGATCGGCGGCGACATCAACCGGCTCGCGATCAAGTCGGAGGGCGAAGGCGACATCGACGGCGGGCTCGAAAGCGCCGAGGTGCAGGCGCTCTACAGCCGCGCTATCGATCCCTGGTGGAACATCGTCGGCGGCGTGCGGCAGGATTTCCGTCCGCAGCCACAGCGAACCTACGCCACCATCGGCTTCGAGGGGCTCGCCCCCTATTGGTTCGAGGTTGAGGGGCAGATCTTCCTCTCGCACAAGGGCGACGCGCATCTGCGGCTGGAGGGCAGCTACGACCAGCGCATCACCCAGCGGCTGATCCTGCAACCGGCGGTCGAGGTGAATTTCGCGGCCCAAGACGTGCCCGAAATCGGCGTCGGGTCGGGGCTGTCCGACATCGAGCTGGGCCTGCGCCTGCGCTACGAGATCGCGCGGGAGTTCGCGCCCTATGTCGGTATCAACTGGGAGCGCAAGTTCGGCGACACGGCCCGCTATGCGCGCGCCGACGGGGAGCGGGCGTCGGCGACCAGCCTGGTGATGGGCATCCGCTTCTGGTTCTGATCCGCGCGGCAGAAGATGCTGCGGCTTTCCCCCATTTCGTCATATTAGCAGCGGCTGGGACAGAGGTTTGCACGATAGCGCCGCTGGCGCGGCCCTAGCTTCGGCGCAGACGGAAGGGGGTCGATGCTGCGCGTTTCAGGTTTATGTCGACTTCTGCTTGCCTGCGCGGCGCTGTTCGCCATGCCGGCAGAGGCGCAGGACGCGGATGGCGGCGCAACGCTGAGCGGCGGCTTCGACCTCATCGAAATGCGCGCCGACAAAAGCGGCGACATCTTCCTGTGGGATGCGACCTTCTCCTATGGCGACGCGACCGACCAGCTGATGGTCGTCACGACCGGCGGCGGGCCGCTCTCGGCGCAGATCGACCAGTCCGAAATCCGCGTCTTCTACGGCCGCACGGACGGCAATGTGACATGGCTCGCCGGCGTCCGCCACGACATCACACCCGCCCCGCGGGACACCCATGCCATCATCGGCGCGCAGGGATCGGTCGGCACGCGGCTGAGCTGGGAAGCCTATGCCTTCCTGTCCGATCGCGGCCGGCTGAGCGGCGAGGGGCAGGTCATCTACGCCATGCCGATCACCGACACGCTCTACATCGAACCGCGCGTCGCCGCCGGCTGGGCGGCGCGCGACTGGATCGACCAGGGCGTCCGCTCAGGGATCGGCGAGGCGGAGGGGTCGGTCCGGCTGCGCTATCGGATCAAGCCCAAGATCAACGTGTATATCGGCATCGCGCATGAGCGGCTGCTGGCGCGACGCGCCGGCTGGCGAAGGATCAGGGCGACACGGTACAGGCAACGAGCGCGGTGATCGGCTTCGGCTTCAGCCTCTGACGCCGGCGGTTCAACGTCGCGCTAGGCCGAAAATGCTCCATTCACCCCATCATTCCTGCTTGCATATTGTAAGTAATACATACAATATCGCACAAGGATTGGGAGAGGATGAACCATGACCTGGGTTCGCAATCGCTGGTATGTCGCCGCCTGGGATGCCGAGGTCGATCGCACGCCGATTGCCCGCACCCTCTGCGGCGAGCCCGTCATGCTCTACCGCAAGCTCGACCGCAGCGTCGTTGCGATGCGGGACGCCTGCCCCCACCGGCTGCTGCCGCTCTCGATGGGGTTCAAGGAAGGCGACTCCGTGCGCTGCCGCTATCATGGCCTGCTGGTCGGGCCTGATGGGCACGCGACCCAAATGCCGATCAAGACCGAGCCCGTGCCCAAAGGGCTGTGCGCCACCCTTTATCCCGTGGTCGAAAAGCATCGTTTCGTCTGGATCTGGATCGGCGAGGCGGAGAAGGCCGATCCGGCCTTGGTGCCCGATTTCTGGCCGTGCAGCGCGCCGGGATGGACGTTCGACGGCGGCTACAACCGCGTCGAATGCGATTATCGGCTGATGATCGACAATCTCATGGACCTGAGTCATGAGACCTGGGTGCATCAGGGATCGATCGGCCAGCATGAGATTACCGAGGCGCCGATCGAAACGGTGGTCGAGGGCGAGCAGGTGCTGGTGCGGCGGTGGATGCCGGGCATCGAGCCGCCGCCCTTCTGGCGCGACGCGCTGCGCTCCACCGGTCTCGTCGATCGCTGGCAGGTCTGCCATTTCCTGCCGCCGTCGTCGGTCCTGATCGATGTCGGCGTTTCCCCGGTCGAAGCCGGCGACACGATCGAGCGGCATGATTCGGGCGTGCGCGGCTTCGTGGTCGATGCCATGACGCCGGAGACCGAAAGCTCGACCCATTATTTCTGGGGCATGGCGCGCAATTTCGACATCGAGGATTCAGGCTTCACGGCGCGATTCAAGGCGCAGCAAGGCCGGGTGTTCGACGAGGATGTGGACGTGCTCGAAGCCCAGCAGCGCAGCATCGACGCCAATCCCGACATGAAGCTGCGCGGCTATTCGATCGACGAAGGCAGCACGCGCGCGCCAGATCATCGCGCGGCTGAGCCGGGCCGAGGCGGCGTGAGCGGGCCGATCGGGCGCGGCGACCTGGACCATAATCTCGGGCTGCGGCTGCGCCGCGCCCATAGCGCGGTGCAGCGCCATTTCGCTGAGCATTTCGCCGATCTGGGGCTGACCCAGAAGCAGGTATCGGCGCTCTGGCTGACCGGCGACCATCCCGACCTTGCCCAGCGCGATCTCGCCCAGGCGATGGACATGGACCGCGCCACCGCGATGGCGCTTGTCCATGGCCTGGAAAAGCGCGGACTACTCTCGCGCAGCCCCTCCGCTATCGACGGTCGGCGGATCGCCTTTCGCCTAACGCAAGCCGGCGCGGCGCTGCTGGCGGAGGCGAAGCAGGCCATCGCCGTGCATGAGGCATGGCTCAAGGGCCGCTTCACCGCCGCCGAACTTTCGACGCTTGAGGAAATGCTGGCGCGCATCTATCGTTAGACTGTTCTACACCATAACGATTTCCGGAGCAGGACATGGCCGCAAACGACCCGCGCGACCTGATCGATCATCAACCGATGTCGCGATTCCAGTGGGGCGTCGTCGCGGTGATGGTGGGCCTTAACGCGCTCGACGGGTTCGACGTGCTGTCGATCAGCTTCGCCTCGCCGGGGATCGCGCAGGCATGGGGCATAGATCGGGCGGCGCTCGGTCTCGTCCTGTCGATGGAACTGCTCGGGATGGCGGCGGGATCGCTGCTGCTCGGCGGGGTCGCCGACCGGGCGGGACGGCGGGCGACGATCCTGCTGTGCCTCGGCATCATGACCGCCGGGATGCTCGGCGCGGCAAGCGCGTCGTCGGTGGTGATCCTGTCCAGCTGGCGGCTGCTGACCGGGATCGGCATCGGCGGGATGCTCGCCGCCACCAACGCAGCTGTCGCCGAAGCATCCAACGCGAAGCGCCGGTCGCTTGCCGTGGTGCTGATGGCAGGCGGCTATCCGGTCGGCACGATCGTGGGCGGATCGATCTCGGCGCTGCTGCTGGCGCATCATGACTGGCGCGCCGTGTTCCTGTTCGGCGCAGTCTGTTCGCTGCTCTTCATCCCGCTGGTGCTGTGGCGCGTGCCCGAATCGGTCGCCTTCCTGATGCACAAGCGGCCGCCCGACGCGCTGCCCCGGATCAATGCGATATTGGCGCGCATGGGCCGCCCGCCGGTCGATGCGCTGCCCCCCGCCGAACCCGTACAGCGCAAGCTGCCGATGGCGGCGCTGTTCGGCCCCGACCTGCTGCGACCCACGCTGGCGCTGACGATCGCCTATCTCGCCCACATTATGACCTTCTATTTCATCCTGAAATGGATACCCAAGATCGTGGTCGACATGGGCTTTCCCGCGCCGCAGGCGGCCGGGGTGCTGGTGTGGGCCAGCGTCGGCGGCGCGACCGGATCGGTGCTGCTGGGGCTGATGACAGGCCGCATCCGGCTGCTGCCGCTCACCGCCTTCGCCATGCTGCTGTCGACCCTGCTGGTCATCCTGTTCGGGCGGGGGCAGGCGGACCTCGCCGCCCTCTCCACCATCGCGGCGCTGGCGGGTTTCGCCACCAATGCCGGCGTAGTCGGTCTCTATGCGCTGATCGCCCAGGCGTTCCCGACCCATGTGCGAGCCACGGCCACGGGGTTCGTGATCGGCGTCGGCCGCGGCGGATCGGCGCTCGCCCCTGCCCTTGCCGGTTTCCTGTTCACGGCTGGCTATGGCTTGCAGACAGTCGCGATCCTGATGGGGCTGGGGTCGCTGATCGCCGCGCTCACCCTGTTTGCGCTCCGCCAAAAGGTCGCGGCGTGAGTCAGGAGCCGACCAGCGATTTCCGCTTCATATAGGCGCGCAGCGCCGGATCGGCGACGCATTGATAGGAGGCGGCGTCCTGCGTCGGCCCCTTGCCGTCATACCGCGCCGCCTGCGGATAGGGGCAGAGCCTGCGCGTGAACGCCTCGCGCCCCTCCTCGATCTTCGCAGCGACAAGCGACGCGGGCGCCTTGCCCTGCTCCACCCAGCCGATCAGCGCCCAGAGCATGTCGCGCGCCGCATCGCCCGGCGCGGTGCGCTGGCCCGATCCGCCGACCTGATCCGCGCCCGGTCCGCCGCCGCAATGATAGACGCCCGGCGCCATGAACAGCCGCACCGATTTGCCGAGCGCCTCCACCCCGCCATGGGCGCGAGCGAGCGCGGCATAATAGTCGATCGTCGGCCCGGCATTGGTCGATGGGTCCGCCCAGCCCTGCCACAGTATCGCCTTGCCGCCTCGCTGCACGAACGGCGCGATGGAGAGCCTGTCGGCGCGCAGTTCGGGCATGATGCGATTGGCCTGCGCCAGATCGCGCGCTTGTCGGAAGCTGTCCTCGTTCCAGTCCGGGTCGTTATAGACCCCGTCCGCCCACATCGCGCGCAGCAGCGGCGAAGGGGGACCGGGGCGCGTTCGCACGCCCGGGAAGAGGCCGTCGTCCATCACCCGCCCCGTCTCGTCCTTCATCGGCGCGACGATGCTTTCGAGCATCGCCAGCTTGGGCGCGGTGAGGCAGCCATCCGCCTGTCCGGGCTTGCAGAGCAGCGCCTCGGGCTCGAACCGGCAGGCGAGCGGGCTGGAGATGATGCCATCCTTCACCGCGTCGTCGCCATCGCAGGCGGCGGTCGCTGCCTTCTCGTAAAGCGACCAGTCGGCATCGGTCAGCGCCGCGTCTGGTTTCGCCTTCTGCTGGAGCGCGAACCAGAGCATCCGCACCGATTGCAGCGGCATATAGGGGCCAGGCGCGCCCGCGATCACCCCATCATAGTCGGCGGGGTAATTCTGCATTTCCTTCAAAGCCTGCCGCCCGCCGCCCGAACAGCCGACGAAATAGCTGCGATCGACGTCGCGGCCATAGAAGCGCGCGGCGAGCGCCTTGGCCGCCGTCGCGGTCAGATGGACGGCGCGATGCTCATAATCGATCCGCGCCTTGCTATCCGCCATCCAGCGCGCCTGGGTCGCCTTGTGCCCGCTGTCGGTGGTGACGGTGGCGAAGCCTTCGGCGATGCGACGGCTCATATCCACATAATTATAGATGCCGGCGTCGCCGCCCACGCCGGCCCCCAGCAACCGCCCGTTCCACTCGGCGGGCAGCCACAGCTCGAAACCGATATTGCCCTCGATCGTCCCTTCGACCCGGCAGAAGGGGCGCGTCACCGGCTCGGGGCGGTAGCCCTTCTGCTCGGTCGGCGCGATCCATCCCTTCTCTTCTATCGGTGTCGCGCGCATGACCACGCTGCCCGGATGCGCGCCCGAAAGCGCCGCGCATCCGGCAAGCCCGGCCGCGATCGCCACCGCCATCAGAATTTGACCAGCGCGGTCAGCGCGAACATGCGCGGGATCGGGTTGGCCGACTGCGGATCATAGCCGTTGGTGGTGTCGACGAAGGGCGGATCTTCGTTGAACAGGTTGCGCACGTCGAAGGACAAGGTGACATTCTGCGTGACATCATAGCCCAGCAGCAGATCGAACGTATCGTAATTGCTGACCTGCTGCACCGGCGTCACCGTATTGTTCACATAGCCGGCAAGATGGTTCCAGGTGAGGCGCGAGCGCAGCCCGCCGATCTTCGCGCCGATATCCGCCTGAGTGCGGAATTTCTGGGTGAAGCCGAACGTGTCGAGCACATTGCGCAACCCGGCGCCCGGCACCGCTTCGAACCGATAATCGAGCAGATATGTGCCCTGGATGCTGCTGTCGAGTTCCAACCCGCCCCAATTCCAGCGATAGCTGGCGGCGAAATCCAGCCCGCGCATCAGCGACGTGCCCAGATTCTGCCGCCGCCCGTCCTGAATATAGGTGACGAGCGCCGGGTTGATCTGCGCGTTGATCGGCAGGCCCGATGCGATCAGCGCATCCACCTCCGCGCGGGTCGGATTGAACTGCACGAAGGGCGCGTAGATCGGGTTGGTCAGCAGCCCCGGCGTGCCCCGCAACGCCTGAATCTGGTCGCGATAATCGATGCGGAAATAGTTGAGCGAGGCGGTGAACCCCGGAATGTCGGGCGGGGTCACCTCTGCGCCGAAGGACCAGGTCGTCGCCTTTTCGGGCGACAGCCCAGGATTGCCGCCGGCAATGCCGATGCCCTGAAGATTGCCGTTGGGACCGGGCAGCGTGTCGAAATATAGCCCCGCGCCGCCGCCCACGGTAGATACCTCGGTGAAGGTCGGTGCGCGGAACGACGTTCCATAGGTGCCCTTGAGCACCAGCCCTTCCCATGGCGAATAGGTGACGCCGATCTTGGGATTGGTAGTGCTGCCGAAGTCGCTGTAATTCTCATGCCGCGCCGCGATGCTGAGCGACAACCGCTCCAGCCCCGGCCCGCCATTGCCGCTGCCCACCAGCGGCACGAACAGTTCGGCGAAGATCGCGTCTACATTGCGGCTGCCGTCATCGGTCACATGGTTGGCGGTGGTCGACTGGCCGATGAACAGGTCGGTATAGGTATATTCGACGCGATGCTCCGCGCCGATGGCGATGCGGACATTGCCGCCCGGCAGAGTGAAGAGCGTGCCGTCCATTTGGCCGTTCAGCACTTCCAACCGGGTGCGGCCGGTGATGACGAAATAATTGTCGGTGATCCGCGCCAGCGTGGCGGGATTGTTCGGCCCGCCGAACACGTTGAGCGCGGTCGCCGGGTTGGTGTCGGCCAGCGCCGCGTTGAGCGCCGCGCCATTGACGCCCGAGCGGCGGCGGTCGGCGACTTCGCTCGACTTGCCATAGGCATAATAGACGGTGCCCTTGAAGTCGCCGAACAGGTCGGCCTCCACCCCGCCGCTGAGGTTCCAGGTGCTGGCGCGATAGGGATTGGGCAGCGTGCCGAGATCGCCCAGGAAATTGGTCTGCACCGTCACCGACTGCGCGCCCGGCACCGGCGAAACGAAGAAGGGATTGGTGCGCGGCACGGTGGCGTTGACCGTCGAGTTAAACAGCAAGGTGCCGCTGCGCCGCGACCAGAAGCCGTCCGCGAACAGGCGGATGCCGTCGGTAATATCCTGGCTGGCGGCGGCGATGACGCTCCAGCGCTCCTGTTCCGGGATCACCTGTTCGATGTCGCGAAATTCGCAGCGGTTGCTGGTGCCAGGCACCAACGTGCCCACATTGGCGGCGGTGACCCCGCCGGCCGGTATCGCATAGGTCCGCCCGCCGGCGGTCAGCGTGCCCGGCGCGCAGTTCATGCTGCGCAGGTCGCGCCCGCCCCGGTCGCGATTATCCTGCCGGTAGAAATCGAGGTCGGACCCCATGAGGTTGTTGTTCCGGGCATATTCGCCCGCGGCCATGATCCAGCCGGTCGACCATTTGCGGCCGGCGAGCAGCGAAATCTGCTGCTCATTATAGCCTTCCTCGGTGAAGCCGGCGCGAGCGCGCGCCTCCAGCCCGTTGAAATCGTTGCGCAGGATGAAGTTGACGACGCCCGCGACCGCGTCCGACCCATAGACAGCCGACGCGCCGTCGGCGACCACCTCGATCCGGCTGAGCGCGATCGAGGGGATGGCGGACGGATCGGTGAACTGGCCCTGCGTCCCTTGGGGCGGCAGGCGCTTGCCATTGTAGAGCAGCAGCGTGGCGTTGGTGGAGAGGCCGCGCAGGTTGATGCCCGCGCCGCGCGTGGCGTTGGCCGCGCCATTCTGCGCCGTGCCCCCCGCTCGGTTCGCGCCCAGCGAGACGACCTGCGGCACACGGCGCAGCAGATCGTTGGTGGAGACGACCGGCTCCTCCAATATCCTCGCCGAATCGATCGCGATCACGTTCGATCCCACCGGGTCGATGCCGCGAATGCGGCTGCCGGTGACGATGATGTCCTCCGCCGTGGGCGCTTCCGCCGCCTCCTGTGCCGCAGCCGGCGCGGCGATCCCCATCGCGAGGCTGCCAAGGGCGGAACAGGCGAGCCATTTGCTCGCCGGACGGGTGACGAACCTCTTCATATTTCCCTCTCCTTTGGCCCATCCCGCCTTGTCAGGCGGTTCGAGGGCGTGCGTGTTGAAATCTCAGCTTGTTTCCGCGCGCGCGGCGCGGGCTAGTCGGTCGGCGAAGCGCGGCGCGAGCGACAGCAGCACGATGGCGCCGATCAATATGGCCGCGCCGATCAGTTCGGCCGGGCGCGGCGCCTTCAAGCCCCAGACCCAGGACAGGATCAGCGCGCCGCCTACCCCGGCGATCAGGCTCGCCGCGCGCTCCAGCGGCACGCAATAGGCGTTCTCGCGCGGATCGAGCAGGATGATGATGGCGAACACCGACACGATCGTCAGGGTGAGGCCGATGCCCAGCAGCGGCCAGATCACCGGATCGGTCCAGACCTGCACGAAGCCCCAGCCCAATTCGCCCGACTGCCCGCCGATCCCCGATGCCGAGATGGCGGCCAGGATCGCCACCGACATTGGTAGCGCGAACACTTTCTCCTCGACGAAATAGCGCCGCACCGAGGCGGGATCGCCCGACTTCGACACTTTGGTCATGACCGCGAGGCGAATGAAATAGCCCAGCGTGTATAGAATGACGGTCAGGATCGCGAGCGGCGGCAGATGCAGTCCGCCCCGGTCGCTCAAGGTGATGATGAGGGCCAGCATCACCAGCCCCAGCGCGACCCAGCTCCACCAGCGCACCCGCCGCCCGAAAGCCAGATCCACAAGAGGCGCGATCAGCAATATGTCGCCGCGCATCAGCAATTGGATGAAGGGGATGCTGACCCCCTGGAAGGTGAAGGACAAGGGCACGGTGAACAGCACGAGCGCGGTGCCGATCCCCGACAGCAGCGTCCAGCGCGTCGGCACCGGCACGCGTCGCCCCAGGATCATCACGCCATGCGCATCGCGATGCCAGCCCGATCCCCAGATGAAGAGATAGGTCAGCAGCGTGCTGATGATGAGCGAGGCGGGCAGCGTCTCCAGCCCCGTCAGCGGCCGCCCTAGCCCCGGATGCGGCGTGCTCGTCACCAGCTTAGTGATGATGACGTTGGGCAGATAGGCGAGCAGATAGAGGGCGACATAGCCCTCCAGCGGGAAAGCCGATGCGGCGGGCTTGCTCATGCCGCCGCCTCCAGCTCGACCATCGTCTCGCCGGTGCGATAGCGCGCGTTGAGGCCCGCTTCCTGCGTGACGGCGCCCATATAGTCGACCACTTCGGCGTGGCGGGCGCTGCCCGGCTCGACGAAGCGGGGAACGGCGTCGCGGTCGATGTAGAGCGGCAGGAAACCGCTGCGGACGATCCGCCCCTGCGCTATTTCCAGCCGCGCGACCATCGACCGGCGCGACGCCTTGGGGAAATTATAGAGGCTCTCGAAATCCGGCTCCCATTCCTCGGCGAGGACGCGAATCTCGTTAAAGCTGCGCGAGGCGGCATGGACCGGGTCCATCCGCAGGTCGGTCGCGAAATTGCAGAGCGAATAATAGACCGGATTGCCGTCGATCAGCTCGCAGCCTTTGAGGATATGCGCATGCCCGCCGAGGATCGCGTCCGCGCCAGCGGCGATGGCGGCGCGGGCGACGTCGCGCTGATAGTCGGCAATGGCCGCGCGCACGAAATGGATGCCCCAGTGGAGCGACACCAGCACCACGTCCGCCTGTTGCTTGGCGGCGCGTATGTCGGCCTCCAGCGCGACGAGATCCTCGCGATGCGGATAGGTGTGGATGCGCGCGGGCGTGCCCGGCTGGTCATGCTCGATCTGCTCGTAGAGCGTATGCGCGCGCATCGGCGCGCAGCCCGGCCGTCGCTCGTCGGCCCAGTAACTGTGCGGCAGGATGCTGGAATAAGCCAGCATCGCGACCCGCGTGCCGTCGCCCAGGGTGGTGACGACGGGCCGGCGCGCTTCGGCGATATCGGCCCCCGCGCCCACCACCTTCATGCCGGCGCGTTCCAGATTGGCCTTGGTCTCGAAAAAAGCGTCATTGCCCCAGTCGAGCACATGGTTGCCGGCCATCGAGATGATGTCGAACCCCGCTCGCGCCAGCGCATCCGCGCCATCGGGCCGCGCGAGCACGGCATGGCGCGCCTGCGGCAGGCGCACGCCCTTCGTCGCAAAGCTGGTTTCGAGCTGGCCGAAGCTGATGTCGGCGGCGCGCAGCACGTCGCGGGTCGCGACATAGCTTTCGTCATAATCGTCGCGATCGGGCGCAAGATCGCCGGCGGCGAGGACGACATGGGTCATCCCACCGCATCCTCGAACCGCACCGGCACCCACAGCGCGCCGATTTCGGGAAAGCGCGTCTGGCGCGGCTCGCCCGCCAGCGCGAAGGGCGGCGCGGACAGCAGCGCGTCCAGCGCCACCTGAAGCTCCAGCCGCGCCAGCGCCGCGCCGACGCACATATGCGGCCCGCGCCCGAAGGCGAGCGATTCCTTCATGTTCGGCCGGTCGAGACGGAAACTGTCCGCATCCTCGAACACGGTCTCGTCGCGATTGGCCGACGCATAGACCAAAGCGATCGGATCATCCTTCGGGATGATCTGCCCGCGCACGGTCACATCCTCCACCGCCGTCCGCGCAAAGCCGCGATAGGGGGTATAGAGGCGCAGAAACTCCTCGATGGCGGCGGGCACCAGCGAACGGTCGGCGCGCAGTTGATCCTGCAAGGCGCGATCACGCCCCAGATGGACGGCGATCGACCCGATTATCACGCTCGGCGCGATGATGCCGACCACCAACACCTGGCGGATGGTGCCGACGATCATCTCCTCGGGCAGCGGCGCGCCATCGACCCGCGTCGCCAGCAGCGCGCTGGTCGCGTCCTCGTCCACCGGCATCGGATTGGCCTTGCGATCCGCGACGATGTCGCGCGCCATGTCGTAGAGCAGCAGGCTCGATTCCTTGGTCGCGTCGATATCGTTGGACTGGACCGCGATATTATAGCGCTGGCCTACGCGCGTCAGTTCGGCGACGGCGTCGGCGGGCAGGTTCATCCAGTGGGCGAACACCGCGATCGGCATATGCGCGGAATAGTCCGCGACGATGTCGCCGCCGCCCGCGGCGATCATCGGCACGAGCAGATCGCGGCAGATGGTGCGGATCACCGGCTCCAGCCGCGCGACTTTCCGCTCGGTCAGCAAAGGCGCGAGCGCGCGGCGATAGGGCGTATGTTCGGGAGGATCGAGATGCAGCGGCGGCCGTCGCCCGGTAAAGGCGACTTTGGGAATGACATTCTGCCGCGACGTGACGAAGGTCTGCCAATCGGCTGCCGCCATGGCCACATCCTCATGCCGGGTCAGCGCCCAGAAGCCACCCCAGCTATCGCTGTGCGCGACCGGGCAACCCGCCCGCAGCGCCGCATACTCGCCATAGGGACTGTCGAACGTCTCCGGCCGGGTCGGGTCATAGTCATGTGCCATAACTATTTTCTAGTGACGTTTGAAAGCGCTTGCAACAGCTTTTCTGATAGAGCGGGTAACAGTCCTATCAATCCGACCTACATAGTTGGAATGAGGGGAATTTAGCTAATTCTGGCTGCATTGCCGTTGCGGTAGCGGTTGAGCCGGTGGTAGCGCGAATTTGGGATTTTGGGTGCCCTCCGATGAAAACGCTTGTGTCCCACTCCGGCGGATGTAGTTTTACGGCATAACCAATTGGGAGATGATGGATGCGGACAAGCCTGATCGCGCTGGCGATGATCGCGGGAGCCTTGCCTCTGACGGCGGCGGCCCAGCAGCAAACCCGACCCGCCATCGAAGAGGAACGGCGCGCGGCCGACGCCAAGCGTCCAGATACGCCCGGCACCGGCGCCTATCCCGCGCTCAAGGAAATGGACCCTGGCCTCCCCGACCATGTCGTCTATCGCCCCGCCAATCTGGCTGCGCTGGGCGGCAAGAAATTGGGCGTCCTGCTCTGGGGCAATGGCGGGTGCGCCGCCGATGGGGCGAGCGCGCGCTTCCATCTCGCCGAGATCGCGTCGCACGGCTATGTCGTGATCGCGCCAGGCCGCATCCGCAGCGGGCCGGGCGCGGAGCCTTCTGCGACCCCGCCCGCACCTCGCCAGCCTGAAGGCACGCCGCGCCGCCTGCCCCCCGTCGCCACTACCGCGCAGGATGTGGCGAAGGGCCTGGACTGGATCCTCGCCGAAAGCGCCCGCGCCGGCAGCCGCTACGAAGGGCTGATTGACTCGGCCCAGGTCGCCGTCGCCGGGCATAGCTGCGGCGGGCTCCAGGCGATCCAGGTCGCGCCCGATCCGCGCATAAAGACCGTCATCATCAACAATAGCGGCGTGTTCACCGACGGCACCAACCCGATCCAGGGGCTGGTCGTCGACAAATCCATGCTGCGCGGCATCCACACGCCAGTCCTCTATGTGCTGGGCGGAAAGGGCGACATCGCCTGGCCCAACGGCACCGACGATTTCGTCCGCATCGACCATGTGCCCGCCGTGCTGGTGGACGGCGATGTCGGCCATGGCGGCACCTTTGGCGAAGAGAATGGCGGCGAGGTGGCGCGCTTCACCGTCGCCTGGCTGAACTGGCGACTGCGCGGCGACGAAGCAGCCGGCCGCCTGTTCAAGGGCGCGGATTGCGGCCTGTGCACCGACGCCAAATGGCGCATCCAGCGCAAGGGGCTGTGACGGCGGAAGCCGGCCTGTCGCGCCGGATCGCGGCGCACATCGCCGGCCTGACCCTGGACGCCATGCCGCACGCGGCGCAGCACGCGACGCGGCGCGCCCTGCTCGACGCGATCGGCGTGATGCTGGGGGCAAGCGGTCTCAGCGACGACGCCCTCCCCTATCGCGCCCACGCCGCCGCTACGCCCGGCCCCGCGCGGCTGATCGGCCTCGACCAGCGGAGCACGCCGGCCCTCGCTGCGCTCGCCAATGGCGCGCTTGCCCATGCGCTCGATTATGGCGACACGTTCGACTCCGGCCCCGCGCATCCCCATGCGGCGCTGGTTCCCGCTTTGCTGGCGCTGGCGGATGCGCGGCCGGAGGTCGATTTCGGGACGTTGCTGAGCGCCCTCGCGGCCGGCGGCGACCTCGCCTGCCGCCTGTCGCTCGCCCCTGCCCGCGCCTATGAGGAAGGCGGCTGGTATCCGCCCCCGCTCGTCAACCTGATCGCCGGCGCTGCGGCCTGTGCGCGCCTGCTGAGGCTGGACGCGGACGGGGTGCGGCACGCCATGGGACTGGCGCTGGTGCAGGGGGCCTTTCCCGGCATCATCAAATATGACGCGACATCGCCGATGCGGGGGATGCGCGAAGCCTTCGTCGCGCGCGCCAGCGTAGAGGCTGCGCTGCTGGCAGAGGCCGGCGCGCGCGGCTTCGATGCGCCGCTGGAGGGCAAGGCCGGCTTTTTCGAGGTCTATGGCGGCGGCGCGCGGGGCGCAGCCTTGACCGAGGGACTGGGCGAACGCTTCCTTGGCGCGGAAGTCAGCTTCAAGCCCTGGCCCGCCTGTCGCGGCACCCATCCCTATATTGAAGCGGCGCTGGCGCTGCGCGACCGCATCGACCTCGCCGCGATCGACCGAATCGAAGCGGAGACCGGGCCGATCCAGGAAATGCTGATCCGCCCGCTCGATGTAAAGGCCGCGCCATCTCGGCCGGTGGAAGCCAAATTCTCCATTCCTTGGACAGTGGGGGTCGCGTTGGTTCATGGCGGGGTTACGCTCGACAGCTTCCTTCCCCAGGCGCTGGACGACCCGCAGGTGCGCGCTGTCGCCGCCCGCCTGATCGAGCGGCGTAACCCCGGCTGGGGGCGCGCGGAGGCGGCAAGCGGATCGCTGACGGTCCATCTGCGCGACGGGAGGGTGCTGGTGCACAAGGTCGCACAGGCTGCGGGCCATCCCGACCGGCCAATGACCGACTCGGACCTGATCGCCAAATTCGTCCAGTGCGCCGCCCATGCCGCAACGCCCCTCGCCGCGGCGGAGGCGGAGGCACTTGCCGCGCGAATTTTGGATTTCCCGGTCGATCGACCGGGACGCAGACTGCTTGAACATAAGACTTGCGCGCGCGCCGATTAAGTTATATCCCATAACAATAAAGGAGAGAGGCATGGCAACCATCGCACCCCCGGCACCCGGCACCTTCGATCGGCTGAACCCCGTCACCGGCGACATCGCCACCACCGCGCGCGCCTTTTCCGTCGCCGACGCCGATGCCGCCGTCGAAGCGGCCGCCGCCGCCTTCCCCGCCTGGTCGGCGCTTGGCCCCAACGCCCGCCGCGCCGCGCTCAACCAGGCGGCCGATGCGCTCGCGGCCAGGGCCGACCAGTTCGTCGACGCGATGATGGGGGAGATCGGCGCGACCGAGGGCTGGGCGCGGTTCAACCTGATGCTCGCGGTCGGCATGGTGCGCGAAGCCGCCGCTCTCACCACGCAGATCGGCGGCGAGGTGATCCCGTCCGACAAGCCCGGCTGCATCGCGATGGCGATCCGCGAGCCGGTCGGCGTGCTGCTCGGCATCGCGCCGTGGAACGCGCCGATCATCCTGGGCGTCCGCGCCGTCGCGGTCCCGCTCGCCTGCGGCAATACAGTGGTGCTCAAGGCCAGCGAGCAATGCCCGCGCACCCACAGCCTGATCGCCGAGGCCTTTGACGAGGCACTGCCCAAGGGCGCGGTGTCGATCGTCACCAACGCGCCGGCCGACGCGGCAGAGATCGTCGGCGCGCTGATCGACCATCCTGAGGTCAAGCGCATCAATTTCACCGGATCGACCGCCGTCGGCCGCATCATCGCGCAGCGCGCGGCGGGCCATTTGAAACCTGTGCTACTTGAACTGGGGGGCAAGGCGCCGCTGATCGTGCTGGAGGACGCCGACCTTGACGAAGCGGTCAAGGCCGCCGCGTTCGGCGCGTTCATGAACCAGGGCCAGATCTGCATGTCGACCGAGCGGATCATCGTGGTCGATGCCGTCGCCGACGCCTTCGTCGCGAAATTCGGCGCGAAGGTCGGGTCGATGGCGGTCGGCGACCCGCGCGAAGGCAAGACGCCATTGGGCGCGGTGGTCGACCGCAAGACGGTCGACCATGTCCAGTCGCTGATCGCCGACGCGCTCGCCGCCGGCGCGACCCAGGTGACGGGCGGCGCGGCGGACGGCGTGCTGATGCCCGCCCATGTCATCGACCGGGTGACGCCCGACATGAAGCTGTTCCGCGACGAAAGTTTCGGCCCGGTGGTCGGCGTGATCCGCGCGCGGGACGAGGCCCATGCGATCGCGCTGGCCAACGACACCGACTATGGCCTGTCCGCATCGGTCTTCACCCGCGACACCGCGCGCGGCCTGAAGGTCGCGCGCCAGATCAAGTCGGGCATCTGCCATGTCAACGGCCCGACCGTGCATGACGAAGCGCAAATGCCCTTCGGCGGGGTCAAGGCGTCGGGCTATGGCCGCTTCGGCGGCAAGGCCGGGATCGACAGCTTCACCGAACTCCGGTGGATTACGATCGAGACCGAGCCTGGTCATTATCCGATCTGAGCCGCCATGACCCGCGCCACCCTCTCCTCGACGATCGCCGCGCTGGCGCTAGCCGGAAGCGCGCAGGCGCAGGGACCGGCCGCCCCCGCGCCGACGCTGGCCTACGCCTTCTCGGCGCGGGTCGAGGTCGCCGCGCCGGTCGAGCAGGGCGAGATCGACGGCGGCCGCAAGCGCTTCGTGCCGATCACCGGCGGCGCGATCACCGGCCCGCGCCTCACCGGCACGGTGCTGCCGGGCGGGGGCGACTGGCAGACCATCTTCCCCGGCGGCCTGACCCGCGTCGAAGCCCGCTATTTCCTCAAAGCCGCCGACGGCGCGGTCATCGGCATCCATAATGAAGGCGTCCGCGTCGCCACGCCCGAAATTACCGAGAAGCTGGCGAAGGGAGAGCGGGTCGATCCCGGCAGCTATTATTTCCGCACCAGCACCCGCTTCGATCCCCCGCCCGGCCCGCACGCCTGGCTGCGCGGCAAGACCTTCGTCGGTCGCGGCGTGCGGATGCCCGACCATGTCATCATCGATTTCTACATCGTCGAATGAGGCGCACGAGCGCCCTTTAACCCAAGGACAAGAGCATGAGTGAACTCAGCAGCAACGGCGTCGTCGCCTATGATGTCGAAGACGGCATCGCCTGGGTGCGGTTCAACCGCCCCGACAAGCGCAACGCGATGAGCCCCACGCTCAACCGCGACATGATGGAGGTGCTGGACGCCCTCGAATTTCGCGACGATGTCGGCGTGCTGGTGCTGTCGGGCGAGGGCGCGTCCTGGACGGCGGGCATGGACCTCAAGGAATATTTCCGCGAAACCGAGGCGCAGGGACTGGCCGGCACGCGCAAGGCGCAGCGCGAAAGCTATGGCTGGTGGCGACGGCTGCGCTGGTATCAGAAGCCGACGATCGCCATGGTCAACGGCTGGTGTTTCGGCGGCGGCTATGGCCCGCTCTTCTCCTGCGACCTCGCCTTCGCGGCGGAGGAAGCGACCTTCGGCCTCAGCGAGATCAACTGGGGCATCCTGCCCGGCGGAGGCGCGACCAAGGTCGCGCAGGAACTTATGCCCTTCCGGAAGGCCATGTATCACGCGATGATGGGCGAGAATATCGACGGTAAGAAGGCGGTCGAATGGGGCCTGGTCAACGAGGCGCTGCCGCTGGCGCAGCTCAAGGACCGCGTAACCGAAGTAGCCCAGGTGCTGCTCAAGAAGAACCCGGTCGCCCTCAAGGCCACCAAGGATGCGATGAAGCGCGTCGGCGTGATGAGCTATGACGATGCCGAGGACTATCTGGTCCGCGCGCAGGAAGCCGCCAACAGCTTTGACAATCACGGCCGCAAGGAAGGCATCCGCCAGTTCATCGACGAGAAGAGCTACAAGCCGGGCCTGGGCGCCTACGACAAGGACCGAGTGAAAGCCTAAGCGATAACACCTCACGTCTTATCGATAAGGGCCGCCAACCGCTTACATCGTCATCCCCGCGAAAGCGGGGATCCATCTCCGGCCCTATCCTCCTGATGAAAGGTTGGGAGATGGGTTCCCGCTTTCGCGGGAATGACGTTGTAGGGCGGATTGTAAAGCAATCCCCGCATCGGGGAGGATAGAGAAATAGATGCCCGACCTTTCCCGCCTCCTCGCCCCCCGCTCGGTCGCCATCGTGGGCGCCTCCCCCACACCCGGCGCGCTCGGCAACAGCGTGCTGCGGAACCTCGACCGGCACGGCTATGCCGGCGCGATCCACCTCATCAACCCCAAGCGCGACGCGATCGACGGCCGGCCCTGCCTGAAGTCGATCGAAGACCTGCCCCACGGCGTCGATGCGGCGGTGCTGGCGATCCCCGGCCCGGCGGTGCTGCCGGCGATCCGCGCGCTGGCCGAGCGCGGCGTCGGCGCGGCGATCATCTTTTCCGCCGGCTTTGCCGAAGGCGGCGAGGAAGGGCTGGCGGCGCAGGCGGAGGTCGCGCGCATCGCCCGCGACAGCGGGATGGTGGTGGAAGGCCCCAATTGCCTCGGCATGGTCAACTATGCCGCCGGCGTGCCGCTGACCTTCGTGGAAGCGCCGGTGCTCGACCTGACCGGCAAGCCCGCCGTCGGCATCGTCAGTCAGTCGGGCGCGATGGCCGTCGTGCTGGGCACGACCTTGATGGGCAAGGATCTGGGCATCACCCTGTCGGTCTCCACCGGCAATGAGGCCGCCTCAGGCGTCGAGGATTATGTCGAGCATCTGCTGGACGATCCCGCCACCCCGGCGATCGCGATGATCGTCGAGCAGTTCCGCCAGCCCGCGCGCTTCCTGAAACTGGCCGAACGGGCGCGCGCCTCGGGCAAGCCGATCGTCCTGCTCCACCCCGGCACGTCGAGCGCGGCGCGCGAATCAGCCGCCACCCATACCGGCGCGATGGCGGGCGACTGGCAGCTCATGCGCGCGAAGGTGGAACGCGCGGGCGTCATTCTGGTCGACAGCCTGGAGGCGCTGGGCGATGTGGTCGAACTGGCGGTGCGCTGCGGCATCCCCAAGGCGGGCGGCACCGCCGTTCTCACCGAATCCGGCGCGTTCAAGGCGCTGACGCTGGACCTGGCGGAACACATCGGCCTGCCCCTGCCCCCCATGGACGGCGCGACGGCGGCGGCGATGCGCGCTGCGATCCCCGAGTTCATCCCTGTGTCCAACCCGATGGACCTGACCGCGCAGGCGCTGGTCGATCCCGACCTCTACCGTCGCACGCTGATCCCGCTGCTGGCCGACGACAATTATGCCGCGCTGCTGTTCGGCATCATCCAGACCGACGCGGCAACCAGCGCCCGCAAATTCCCGGCGATCATCGACGCGGTGAAGGCGCTTGCGCCGGAAAAGCCCGTCATCTTCGCGGGGCTGGACGACGGTGCGCCTGTCCCTGCCGACTATATCAAGGGTCTGCGCGACATTGGCGTCGCCTATTTCCCGAGCCCCGGCCGCGCCTTCCGCGCGCTGCGGCACCTTGGCCGTCTCGCCGAGCGCGACTTCGCCCGTAGCGACGCCACGCCGATCGCGCTCGATCTGCCCACCGGCGTCATCCCCGAATATCGCGCCAAGCAACTGCTTGCCCCGGTCGGCCTCTCCTTCCCCGCCGGCGGCTTTGCGGCCGACGCGGCGCAGGCCAAGGCCATCGCCGCGCGGGTCGGCTATCCCGTCGCCCTGAAGGCGCAGGCCGCTGCGCTCAGCCACAAGAGCGACGCAGGCGGCGTGATCCTGAACATCGCCGACGACGCGGCGCTGGGTGCTGCCTGGGACAGGCTCTATGGCAATGTCGCCGCCCATGACCCCACGATCGCCCTCGATGGCGCGCAGGTCGAGGCGATGGGCAAGCGCGGGGTCGAACTGATCGTCGGCGCGCGCAATGATCCCGACTGGGGGCCGGTGATCCTCGTCGGCTTCGGCGGGGTGACCGCCGAACTGCTCCACGACGTCCGCCTGCTCCCGCCCGATCTGACCCAGGATGCGATCAAGGCCGAACTGCGCGCGCTGAAACAGGGCGCTCTGCTCGACGGCTATCGCGGATCGCCCGCGCTGGACGTGGACGCCGTCGCGCGGCTGATCGGGACGCTCGGCCAGCTGCTGATCGGCACCCCCGCCATCCGGGAAATCGACCTCAACCCGGTGGTCGTCTATCCCGCCGGCGAAGGCGTAGTCGCGCTCGACGCGCTGATCCTGGCGCAATAGGCGGCGTCAGGCGACCGCCGACGCGCGCCGCTCGATCCGGCCGAGAAGCTCCAGCAGCGTCGCCTTCTCCGCGTCGGTAAAGCCGGCGAGCATCCTTTGCTCATGCGCGGTGATGCGCGCGACGCACTGGTCGAGCATCGCGCGCCCGGCATCGGTGATGTGCAGCGCCACGACCCGCTTGTCGGTGGGATTGGCCTCGCGCGTCAGATATCCGGCCTCGGTCAGTTCGGTAATCAGCGACACCATGTTCGCCCGCTTGATCCCCAGGATCGCGCCGACTTCCCCCTGCTTGATGCCCGGATTGCCCGAGACCACCGCCAGCACGCCGACCAGCACCTGCCGCATCCCCGTGCCCTCGACCGCCGCCGCAAAGTCCGCCGCGAACGCGCCCGACGCCCGGCGAAGATGATAGCCCATCAGCGGCGCCAAAGGGCCGATTTCGTCGATCTGCTGTCCCATATGCCAGCCGACAAACATGTTTTTCGTTGCCCCGTCAACCGAACCATCCCGGTCGCGCCTGCACCATGAAACGGCTTTCAAGCGGCGCCGCGATACGGCATAGCGGCGTCATGGCCTTGCCCCGCGCTCCCCGGCTTGATGAAGTGGCCCGTCTGGCCGGCGTCTCAGCGGCGACCGTGTCGCGCTATCTCAACAATCCGGGCATGGTGGCGGCGGCGACCGCGCGCCGCATCCAGCAGGCGGTCGAGGAAACCGGCTATCTGCCGAACCTCAACGCCGGCGCGCTCGCCTCCAGCCGGTCGCGGCTGATCGCCGTGCTGGTGCCCGAAATCGCCCAGTCCATCTTCAACGACACGGTCGAGGCGATGATCGAGGAACTGGCGGCCGACGGCAGCAGCGTCATGCTGGCGCTGACCGGCGCGGACAATCGCCTGCTCGACCAGCAGATCAATGCCGCCCTGTCGCGCCGGGTGGACGCCATCATCCTGACGGGCATCCTGACCGATGCGGACGCGCGCCGCCGGCTGCGCGAACAGCCCGCGACCGTGATCGAAACCTGGGCGTTGCCGGACGATCCGATCGACGTCGCCATCGGCTTTTCCCACCGCGCCGTCGGGCATGAGATCGCCCAGTTTCTGCGGAGCCGGGGCTATCGCCAGCCCCATCTGGTGGTGCCGCGATCTCCGCGTGCGCAGGAGCGCGCGAGCGGCTTCATCGAGCGATGGACGACCGAGGGCGGCAGCGCGCCGAGCCAGATCGACGTGCCGGTCCCCAGCCATTTCGGTCAGGGGCGGCTCGCCTTTCGCGGCATGGCCGATCTGGCGACCCCGCCCGATGTCGTGGTCTGCGGCTCCGACTGGATCGCCCAGGGGCTGATCGTGGAGGCGCAATGCGCGGGCGTCCGCGTGCCCGATCAGCTCGCGGTCATCGGCTTCGGCAATCTGCGGCTGGCGGGCGACATGCGCCCCACTATCACCTCGGTCGATATCGATGGCCGCCACATCGCGCGCGAGGCGATCCGCGTGCTCAAGGCCCGCGCCGCCGGCGATCCGCCCCGGCCCGCCGCCATCGACGTGCATTTCCGGGTCATCGCCCGCGAAAGCGCATGAAGGTATTATGAAAACGCTTGCATCACCCGCTGCCGGGCTGCACTTTCCGCTGAAATCAGCAGAAAGGATAAGCGGATGAGGGCGATAGCGCGGCATATTCTGGCATGGACAGGCGCGATCGGCCTCACCCTATCCGGCGCCGCCGCGCAGGAAGTGCGCCCGCTCTATGCCGGCCCCGCGCCCGGCTCCGAGAACTGGACCCGGCCGGAGGAAGCCCGCAAGACGGGCGACGGCATCACCTATTTTAACGTCAGCGCGCCCTCCTTCACCGCCTATCTGCCGCCCAAGGGCAAGGCCAATGGCATGGCGGTCATCATCCTGCCGGGCGGCGGCCTGCGGCTGCTGGGGGTCGATGATGACACGCGCAGCGTCATTCGCCGGCTGAACGACGCCGGCATCGCCGCCTTCTTGCTCAAATATCGCATCCTCCAGATGCCGCCCCCGCCGCCCAGCCCGCCGCGTGCCGGTCCCATGCCCGCGCCCAAATTCCCGCGCATGGACATCCGCAACGCCAACGCCAATCCCGCGCCCGGCAATGCCCAACTGACGCAAGTGCTGGAGATGGCGGTCGCCGACACGCGCCGCGCCATGGCGATGATCCGGCAGGATGCCGCGCACTGGCGCATCGATCCAAAGCGTATCGGCCTCATGGGTACGTCGGCGGGCGGCGGCGTCGCGATCGGCACGCTGCTGGCGCAGGCCCCGTCCGACCGCCCGATCTTCGTCGCCTCGCTCTACGGCCCCGCCCTGCAGGACGTGGCCGTGCCGACGGACGCCCCGCCCTTGTTCCTCGCCACCGACAGCAACCATGGCGCGGTCACCGATGGCCTTGTCGCGCTCTTCTCGATGTGGAAGCAGGCGGACCGCCCGGCCGAGCTGCACAGCTACGAAGTGCCCGCCTTCGACTTTCCCTCCGCCCTCTGGCTCGACCGCTTCATGGCTTGGCTCGACCGGACCTTCTCCGCCGCCAACCGTTAAAGCGCGTCCTCTTCCAGCCAGGCCAGTATCTCCTCGCGATGCTGGTCGAGGCGGGGCGGCGCGTCGGTCGCGATATGCCCCGGCTCCATATGGAATCCCGTCCCCGGGAGGCGCACCGCGCCGTCACCCGGCAGCCCCTCGACCGCGACCGTAATCAGAGCATCCTCCCCCGCCAGCGCCGCCGCCTCATCGACCCGGCGGACCATGCCGCACGGTATCCCGGCGGCACTGAGGCTGCTTTCCCACTCCTGCGCGGTGCGCGTCGCCATCACCGTTTCCAGCTCCGCCTTCATCGCGTCGAAATTGGCGCGGCGCGCCTCCGGCGTCGCGAACAGGGGGTTCTCCAGCCAGTCCGGCCGCCCGACGAAGCGGGCGAGCGCGTCGAACTGGTTGGGCTGCACCACGCCCAGCGACACCTGCCGCCCATCCAGCGTCGTGAAGAGCGAAGCGGTGGGCAGGCCGCTATAGCCGGTATTGCCCATGCGCGACATGGCCTGCCCCGTCACCAGATAGGGCGTCAGCGCGGACGTCATGAAGGCCAGGCTCGCGTCGAACATCGACACGTCTATATAGCTGCCCCCCGCCCCCTGCATCCGCCGCACCAGCGCAGACAGGATGGCGAGCGCCGCCGTCTGCCCGGTCAGCGTATCGACGATGGGAAAGCCCACCCGCACCGGCGGGTCGCCTTCCTCGCCGCTCAGCATCATCATGCCGCTGGTCGCCTGCACGATATTGTCGATCGCCGGCCAGTCGCGCTGCGGGCTCTTCTGCCCATAGCCCGACACCGAGCAATAGATGATGTCGGGCCGCAGGTCGCAGGCGGCCTCGTAGCTGAGGCCCAGCCGCGCGATCACACCGGGCCGGAAATTCTCCAGCAGCACGTCGCTGCGCGCGACGATCCGGCGGGCGATATCGAGATCGGCGGCGTCCTTCAGGTCCAGCACGATCGACTTCTTGCCCGCGTTCGCGGCCATGAAGGCCGGCGACAGGCCGTCATAACGACGGTCCGCGCCATAGGATCGAAACGCATCGCCGCGCGGCGATTCGATCTTGATGACCTCCGCGCCCATCAGCTGCAACAGATGCGACGCGTAGGGACCGGCCATGACATGGCTGAAATCCGCGATGCGGATGCCGGCGAGCGGCTGGGTCATAATGTCTCCGAAGCAGGTTTGCGGGCACCCGTGGCATCGGCCTGCGACGGCGCGCACTTTATGTAATTCTTGCCGCGAACCGACGCGCGGGCGGATCGGAACGCGGCCATGCCGTCGATCCCGAACCGATCGAGCGCCCGCGCATTGGCGGCGGCATCGCGCAGGTAAAGCGCGTCGAAACGCCTCTGCTCGGCGGCGGGCACGCCGCTGATCGCGACACCGCTCTTGCGCGCCTCTTCCATGCCCTTGTCGAACGCGGCGACGATCTCGCGGCTGAGCGCCGCCTCCCACACGCCCTGAGATTGCGTCAGGATCGCGCGCTGCTCAGGGGTAAGGCTGTTCCAGCGCGCCATGCCCATGGCCCGTGCTGGATAGGCGCCACGCGGAATGGCCAACGTGTTGTAGTAGCCCGCGACCTCGGCGAAATGCAGCGACCGGAAGGTATCGCCAGGCGCGATCACGCCGTCGATCACGCCCTTCGCCATCGCCGAATAGACGTCCGCCATCGGCATGTTGACCGGGTCCGCACCCAGCGATTCCAGCACCGTCAGCAACTCGGTCGGCGCGCGCAGCCGAAGCCCGCGCAGATCAGTGAGGCTCCGCACCGGCCGCCCGGTCGTCACTACCCCGGCCAGCGACCCGCCCTGTACCGCCAGCACCTTCAGCCCTTCCAGTTCGTGCCCGATCTCGGGATTGGCGGCAGCGATGCAGCGATACAGCGCCAGCTGCGCCTCGATGCTGTCCGCGCCGCTGTAGAAGCCCGTCTGGATGCGCAGCAGATGGGTGCCGCCCCGCGCATAGATGGGGGTGATGAGGCCCACGTCCGCGACCCCATGGCGTAATTCCTCCATCGACATGTCGGACGACAGCAGCGCCCCCGACCAGCTCGGCCGGATGCGCAGCCGCCCGCCCGACTTCTGCTCGACAAAGGCCATCCATGCCTGGTCCGCCTTACTGAACGGATGATTGGGGCTGTAGGGCGACGCATAGGTGAGTATGGTCACCCCCGGCGGCGCGGGCCGCGCGCAGGCGGCGAGCAGCAGCAGGGGCAGGAACGCGGCAAACCTCACGCCAGCCCCCGCGCGTGCAGGAAATCTGCGACCATGCTCACCATATGGTCATGATCCCAATTTTTCGCGTCCACCATGTCCGCATCGATCGACAGCACCGGCACCCCGGCCGCCTCCAGCGACAGCGCGGTGATCTTCGTCCCCGACTGCGACAGGCGATTGTCGGGCGGCAGCAGCACGACGCAGGCGTCGATCCCGCACCGCTCCGCCTCGCTCGTCATCCATCCGTTCATCCAGGGCGGCAGGTGCAGCACCTCGTTCATCGAACAGATGCGGCTCGCCAGCGCGTCCATCGGCTGGCCCTGCAATTCGCGGATATATTGCGGCCCGGCAAAGGGCATGTACATCGACCAGACGAACACCGCACCCAGCCTTTCCTCCAGCGCCTGATAGAAGCCCGGATCGTGCCACACCCCCGCGCCGATCCACATAAGGCGCAGCTTCTCGGTCGCCGCCGCGCCCGCGCCGCTCGCCACCCGCTCCATCACCTCGTCGCGAAAGCGCTTGGCGTGCGCCACCGCCCAGTCGGAGCCGCGATGCCATTGCGGGATCATCGTGTTGGGCATCTGCTCGGCGATCGAGACCGGGCAGGGCCGCGCCGTGCCGATCGCCTGCGCCGCCTCCCAGATATAGCCCTCCTGCTCGTTGATCCGCTCCATCAGATGATGCAGCTTCGCCTCGTCGAAGCGCCGCCCGGTGCGGTTCTCCAGCAAAGTGATGAGGTCGCGCATCTCCTCGACCATCAGGGCGATGCGATCCGCGTCATAGACCGTCCGCCAGTCGGTCCGGCTATGCGCGAACCAGCGCGGGTCTTTATGCTCCCAGGCCGGCGCCTCCATCGGGAAGAATTCGGTGCCCAGCGCCTTGGCCCATTGGCCGAACACATGCTGGATGCAGTCGCAGGTCAGCCGCGCGACCAGCACCGTCGGCTTGGGCAGGCCGCCCCATGGCGCGGTCGCGGGGTCGTTCGCCAACGTGCAGGCGAGGCCCAGCGAACAATATTTGCAGCCATTTTCGGGATAGCCATGCTGCGCCATCACCTCGAAATAGCGGTTCGACAGCTGCTTGGCGGAGATATAGGCCGACCACCACTGGTTGGTGATGATCGGGATGTCCATCACATGGAATATCTCGTGCGGCGTGTCGGCCTGCACGATGGCGAAGGGTTCGCCCTCATCCACCACCCGGCGCTTCAGGTCCACGCCGAACTGCTTCTGATAGGCGCTGGCGGCGGCGGTGCAGGCGAGATGCTTGCGGCTGCGCTGGCCCGAAGGCGCGGTGACGGTGTCGCTCATTCGAAAACTCCTGCCGCGTCCAGCTCGGCGATGCGCGCGTCGGAAAGACCGCAAAGATCGCGCGCGACCTCCCGCACATGCTCGCCCATGCGCGGTGCGCGGTAGGGCTGGAAGGCGTCGCGCGAGAAGACGATCGGCGTCGCGATATGGCCGAAGGGGCCAAGCAGCGGATGATCGAGCGTCACCAGCGCGCCACGCCCGGCAAGCTGCGGATCGCGCTCGATCATATCCTCGCTGTCCTGCACCACGCCACAGGCGATCCCCGCCGCCTGTAGCTCGGTCGCGATGGCATGATCCTCGCGCGCTGCCGTCCAGGCGGCGATGTCCGGCCCGGTCACGGCCTCCAGCCGCGCGCGGTCCTCTTGCCCAAACAGGCTGATCGCCACCCAGCGATCCGCGCCTGCCGCCGGGAACACATCCTGAAAGAATATACCCGGATCGGCGTTGCCCATCCGCCGCGGCCGCTCGCCCCGCCGCGCCGCCGCCAGCGGGTCGCGCATCTGCTGTACGCAAATCTCGTACATCGACGCATCGATATGGCATCCCCGCCCGGTCTCGCGCCGATGCTGGAGCGCCGCCGCGACCGTCCCGGCCATCACGAAGGGCACGATCACGTCGCCATAGGGCACCGCGCCGGGGATCACCGGATCGCCATCGGGATAGCCGGTCAGGAAGGTCCGACCCGAAAGCGCCCCGCCGGTCCCGTCCACGCCCCATTCCTGCGCCATCGGCCCATTCTGCCCGAACACGCTGCCCGACACCATGACGATGCCGGGATCGCGTGCGGCGAGCGCGTCATAATCGAGGCCCAGCTTCTTCATCGTGCCGGGCGAGAAATTCTCCACCACCACGTCCGCCCACTCGATCAGCGGATCGATCAGTTCGCGCGCCTCCGGCTTCTTCATGTTGAGCGACAGGCTGCGCTTGGAGCTGTTGAGATGCGCGAACCAGGGCTTGTCGTCCCACTCGCCCGCCTTCGACGCCGCCACCTGCACGTCCAGCCGCGCGAGGTCCGGCCGCGTCCGGCTCTCGATCTTCACGATCTCCGCGCCCAGATCGCCCAGCGTCTTGGTGGTGATCGACCCGACCAGCGCCCAGGCGAAATCCAGCACCTTCACCCCTGAGAGCGGCCCCGGCCGGTCGCCGGTGTGAACCGCCGGCGCGGCGACGGCCTGCCCTGCCCGGATCGACGCGAACCGCTCGGGCAGTCCCGATGGCGTTTCGAAAAAGCCCCGCGCCGCCAGATGCGGGTCGGCCAGAACATCGGCCGGCTCGTTGGCGACGCAGGCGTTGATCCCTCGCCGCAAGCCTTCGATCGCGATCTCCGCCTTGGTGCGCGACGCGAAGAAGGCCGCGATCGCCGCCTCCCACACCGCGCGCGTCTCGGCCGGCAGCGTGGATCGGTTATATTTCAGCCAATCGGTACCCTGGAGCGGATTGGGCATCCCCACTTCGTCCATCCAGTCGGACAGCGCCTGGTTCGCCGGCGCCCCCAACCGCCCGGTCATCAGGGAATGAAAGCACCAGCCGTCCGCAAGGCTCCAGATCGCCCGCACCGTCGCCTTGCCATAGGCCAGCGCCCCGCCGACCCGCGCCAGCTTGCGCCGGTCGAACTGCCAGCACAGGATGCCGTTGAAGTTGCGGCTGAACGCGACCTGCTGGATCGACACGTCGACATGCTGGCCGCGCCCATGCGTCCCGCGCGCATAATGGGCCGCCATCGCCCCGCTCGCCGCGACCATGTCCGCATGGAAGGTGCAGGCGTCGCCCGCTTCCTTGACCGGCGGCCGATCCGGCTCGCCCGTCACCCGCAGCGCGCCGCCCATGGCCGACGCGACGAACTCGCCGCCCTTCCACCCCGATCGTGGCCCACCCGACCCGAATGTCGTCACCGACACATGCACCGCCGTCTCAGGGATATCGATGCCCTCGAGCCCCTCCAGCCCGATATCGTCGATCACGAAGGACGCGCCTTCGACCGGCCCGCCCAATTCCGCGCCGAGCGACGCCAGATAGCGCGCCAGCGGTCGCTTACCCATGCCGCCCAGCACCGCGACGCGATGACCTTCCAGCGGTCTCATGCCGCAACCCCTTCCAGAAATCGTCCAATCTCCTCTGCTTCGTCGCCATTGGCGCGCCAGTCGCGCCGCGTCATCACCAGCGCCGGTATGCCTTCCGCCGCCAGCGCCGCCCGCTGCGCCGGCACGTCCCAGAGCCGCGCCTCATCCTCCTCGGCGAACCACAACAGCACCCGCCGCGCGCCGATCCGCCGCACATCGGCGATCAGCGCCGCCGCCCGGTCATGAAAAGCCCGGCTTCCCATCACATTGTCATGCAATTGCGCCGCAATAGCGACAAAGGGATCGTCCCCCTCGCCTACCATCGGCCCCAAAGCGCCCCAGCTCTCCGCCAGAGTAGCCCCGGCGGCGCGCCACCCAGCCGCCTCGACCATCTCGTGCAGCCGTCGATCCGGCGGCGGCGTCCCCGCGATCAGGCAGACCGGCCCGTCCTCCTGCTCCGCCACGACAGCCGCGCGTCGCGCATTCGTCTCCCTTATGCCTCGCGCCAGTCCCGCAGCGTCGATCCCTAGCCGCTCCGCCAGCGCCCGCACTGCCGCGGCCATCTGCCGCCCGCTGCTCGCTCTCGGGATCGTCGCCGCGTCGAAGATCAGCGGCTCCGGCCCCCCGATCACCCCCTGCCGCCGCAGCTCGCAGATATAATAATAAAGCCGCTGCGCCGCGTCGTCCGCGCGCGAGAAGATAACCGCCTCACAGCTGTCCCACTCGCTGTTCGCCCAATCCTCCACTATCGACCGCGCCCACAGCGGAAACTTGCTTTCCAGCCATTGGTCGGCCGCTGGCATGGCCCGGTCGATCCGCCAGGGCAGCGGCCCGGCGCAGCGCCCGGTCGCGGCGAGCAGATCATGGGGAAGGTCGGGGCCGACATAATAGATCATGGTCATTGTCCGAACATCGACGGCAGCCACAGCGCCATCGCGGGGAAGAGGATCAGCAGCAGCAGGTGGATAAGGTCGCTCGCCAGAAAGGGCAGCACGCCCCGGAAGATGCGCCCCAGCGGCACGTCCTTCGCCACCCCCTGGATGACATAGAGGTTCATGCCGAGCGGCGGATGGACGAAGCCGATCTCCATCGCCCTGGTGATGAAGATGCCGAACCAGATGGGCGACATCCCCACTCCCTCAACCACCGGCAGCAGGATCGGCGTCGTCAGCAGCATCAGCGCCAACCCGTCGAGCACCGACCCCAGCAGCAGCAGGATCGCCGCCACCACCAGCAAGGTCGGGATCGTGCCCATACCCAGCTCGGTAACGCCGCTTCCCACCGCTTCGGTGATGCCGGTCACGCTGATGAAGATGGAAAAGCTGAGCGCCCCGATGATGACCAGGAAGATGAGGCCACTCGTTCGCAGCGTCTCGGAGAAAGCGCGGAACAGCACCTCCTTCGTCAGCCTGCGCCGCCATGCGGTGATGAGCAAAGCCCCCGCCGTGCCGATGGACGAGGCTTCGGACGGGCTGAACCAGCCGAGCACGATCCCGCCCAGCACGATGCCCAGCAGCAGCAGCATGTCGGCGATCCGCAGCAGCGCCCGTCCCCGCTCGCCCCAACTCGCCCGCTCGCCCACGGGCGCGATCGACGGCTTCCACCGCACCAGCAGCCAGACGACGAGGCAGTAGAACAGCATCTGGGAGATGCCGGGGATCAGCGTCGCGGTGAAGAGCTTGCCGATCGACTGTTCGGCGATGATGCCATAGACGATCAGCGCGCCCGACGGCGGCAGCATCTGCCCCAGCGTGCCGCCCGCCGCCACCGTGCCGGTCGCCAGCGCGTCGGAATAGCCGCGCTTGCGCATCTCCGGCAGCGCCACCAGCCCGATCGTCGCCGCCGTCGCCAGGCTCGACCCGTTGATCGATCCGAAACCGGCGCAGCCCGCGACCGACGCATAGGCGAGGCCGCCGCGCCGATGCCCCATCAGCTTGGCCGCCGCGTCGAACAGATCGCGGCTGGCATTGGCGGAAAAGAAGAGATGCGCCATCAGCATGAACAAAGGCAATGTGCCGAGTTCGTACCGGGTCAGCGTCTCGACGATGACGACGCCGCCCTTGATGATCGCTGCCTCGAACCCCAGCGCGACCACGAGGCCGCCGATGCCGACCAGCCCCAGCGACACGCCGATCGGCACCCCGCCCAGCAGCAGCACGAAGAGGATGACAAGGCCGATCAGGCCGGTTCCCGGTGTCGCCAAGGTCATGGCTCGCGGCGCTCCACCAGCTGCCGCGCGAGCAGGATCAGGATCACCACCAGCGAGAGGTTGAGGAACAGCCGCATGAAGCGCCACGGCACGCCGACCAGCTCGCTCACCTCCTGCGCGTCCCACAGGTCGATCGCCAGCCAGACCGATCCGGCCAGAAGCAGCAGGTAAAGGAGCATCGTCAGGGCGGTGCAGACACGCTCGGCCCATTCGCGCGCCGCGCCGCTCAGCCGGTCGAGCAGCAGGTGCACCCGCGCATGGCTGTGCGCCAGCGTCGCCGCGATCAGCGCCAGCGATCCGGCGACCAGCACGGCGAGCTGGATGACCTCGATCGCGCCTTTCAGCGGCAGCCCCGTATGCCGCCCCAGCACCGCCAGCACGTTGAGCAAAGCCGCTGCGATCAACGCCGCGCCCGCCACCCATGTCATCGCCTGCCGCGCGGCGTTCATGCCGTCTCCTCGCTCACCCAACCATCCGCTCCGATCTTAATCGCCGACAATCCGGCTTCGCGCGTGATGCGCTCGACATAGGCTCCGATCTCCTCCGCCCGCTCCGGCGACGCCAGCACCGGGCGTCCGGGCGGCTCGACATGGACCGGGACGATGCCCGCCCGGATTGCTCCGTCCTGCCCCACCGACAGGCGGCCGATAAAGGCGTTGACCGCCTCGGGATGAAAGGGCGCGAGGCCATAGGCGGGGTCCGGCTCGAACCCGAACATCGCCTTGCGCCGCTGCGCCCAGGCGGCGCGCGCGGGATGATCCTGCGCGGGACTTAAAGCCCGTGTCACGACGCAGCCATTGCCGAGGCCGTGAAAGATCGGCTTGCCCCGATGAAATTCGATCCCCCGCACGATATGGGCATGATGGCCGGTCACCGCGTCCGCCCCCGCCTCGATCGCGGCGTGCGACACAGCGCGCTCATAGGGTGCAAGCCGCGCGGGCGTATGGACGATGCCCTTGTGCAGCGCGACCAGCACCAGATCGGCCTGATCCCGCGCGGTCGCTATGTCGGCGCGCAGCGTTTCGACCGCCTCCTCGGTCAGAATGGCAAGGTCGGCCGCCGGCGCAATCGGTGCGCCATCGGCCGTCTCGATCCTCAGATATGCGCACCCCGCTTGGTCCTCGCCGGCCCAGCTCATTTCCGGCCCGACGCAATTATAGCTGAGCAGCGCTACCGCCATCCCGCCGACCACCGTCACCGCCGGCCGCCGCGCCGCCGCCAGCGTCAGCCCCGCGCCCGTATGCGCCACGCCCAACCCATCGAGTCCGGCGATCGTATCGGCGATCCCCTCCGCCCCGCAATCGGCGATATGGTTGCCCGCCAGGCTCAGCATCCCGAACCCCGCCTGCGCGATCGCGGCGAGATTTTCCGGCGGCGCGCCGGGCGCTGGCACATCGCCCTTCAGCTCCGCGCCTCGCCGGGTATGCGGCACTTCCAGATGGCCGATCGACAAATCGGCGGAACGAAGCGCGGGCGCGATCCCCTCCAGCCAATGGGCGCCGTCCGGTTCGTCCAGAACCAGATCGCCCGTCAGCAGGATCGAGATCGCCGCCTGTCCCACGCTCCGTTCGCTCAGAAGGACTTGCGGACGCTGACTGCGAACAGGCGGCCGATCGGATCGCTCGCCGTCGCGTCATAGCCGCCGCTGCCGTTGCCGCTGGGCGCCAGATTGACATAGGGCGGGTCGGTGTCGAACAGGTTGCGCACTTCAAAGCCCAAGGTCATGCCCTTTTCAAAGAAGCCGTCTGCCTTCTGGTCGCCGATCCGCCAGGTGAGCGTCAGGTCGATCGGGGTATAGCTGTCCACCTTCTGCCCCGGATTGGACAGATTATTGTAATAGCCGCCGACATGGGTCGCCAGCACCCGCGCGCTGAACGGTCCGTGGTCCCAGGTCACGCTGGCGCGCGCCTTGAACTTCAGCGGATTGAAGATGTAATTCTTGCGGTCGATCAACGGCGCCACCGGAGTCACCGCCACCATATATTTGGTGAGGTACGTGCCCGAGACATTGACCGTCAGCCTGTCGGACGCGCCCAGTTCGGCGTTCCATGTGCCGGTAAAGTCGATGCCCCGCGTCACCGACACGCCCAGATTCTGCGACCGGCCGTCGACGAACAGGGTGACATTGTTCGGATCGCCGCCGGGGAAGGAGCCGCCCGCCAGCGTGACGCCCTGGGCCAGCAGTTCGCGCACCCGCGCCGCCGCCTCCGCGCCACGCAGGATGATGCCGGTGCCGGCATATTGCGCCTCATTGCCCAGGATCGCGAGGTTGGAGAGGTTGGCGAGCACCTGATTCTCATATTTGACGTCCCAGTAAGTGACCCCAAATCGCAGATTAGGCAGCGGCTCGAAGTCCGCGCCGACCGACCATGTCGTCGCTGTCTCCGCCTGGAGATCGAGGTTCGGCCCCGACAGCGCATAGCCCTGAAGCGGTGCGCCGCCGGCCGGGTTCTGGTAGCTCTGGCCGAAGAGATTGTTCGAATTGCCGTAAATCTCCGGGATCGTCGGCGCGCGGAAGGACGTGCCATAGCTCGCCCGCAGCTTCAGCGCCTGGAAGGGCTGCCAGTTGATGCCGAACTTGGGATTGGTGGTGGTGCCGACGTCGCTATATTTGTCGTGGCGCACGGCCGCGTTCAGCTCCAGCCGCTGGAACCCGCCCGTCGCATTGTCCGGCCCAAAGATCGGCACATAGAGTTCGGCATAGAGCGAATCGACCTTCCGCCCGAAGTTGCGGAACGTGATCGGCACCGTCGGATTGCCGCGCGCCGATCCGAGCGCCACGGTGAAATCCTGCCGCTCATAGCCCGCCGCCAGCTTCACCTCGCCGCCCGGCAGGCGGAACAGCGGACCGTTGAGCCGCGCTTCATAGGTTTTCAGCCGGCCGTTGGTGGGGGCGAGGAATATCTGGTTCGCCAGCGTCGCCAGCACGGCGTCACTGGTGCGGCCAAGGCCATAGGGATCGAACGCCGTCGCCGGGTTGCTGCTCGCCAGCGCGGCGTTCAGCGCGGCATTGTTGATGCCAAAGTAGGAACCTGAAAAATCATTGGTCTTGCCATAGCCGAACAGCGCCTCGGCCTCCCACCCATAGGGCAGCTTCGCGCGCACGCCCGGCGTGATCTGCCAGCTCCTGGCATAGCCGAAACTGTCGTTCACCGGCACATCGTCCCTGAAATTATAGTCGAGCGTATAGCTGGTCCCGGTGAAGCCCGCCGGCCGCACGAAGAAGGCGTTGGTCTGCGGCACCGTCAGCCGCGCGTTGGAAAAGCCCGATTTGCGGTAGAATTCGCGCTTGGAATAGAAGCCGTCGTAGAAGACGCTGAGCCAGTCAGTGACATCGAACCGCCCGGTGCTGTTGACCGAGTCGTAATTCTGCTCCGGCATCAGATCCTGATTGGTCAGTTCGTCGCAGCGGTTGATCGTGCCCGCCGCCAGCGACCCCGCCGTCGCCTGCGTCACCCCGCCTGGCGGGATCGCGTAGGTGGTGCCGTTGGCGTTGATATTGCCCGGCGCGCAGCGGGGGATGCGGTAGTCGCCGCCGCCGAACCGCCGCTGGTCGCTGGTGAAAAAGGAGCGGTCGTCGCCGCTGAGGTTCGATCGCTCGACATGCTCATAGGCGACCATGATCTGGCCGCGGCTGAACACCTTGCCGATCGCCGCGCCCAGCGTCTTCTCGCTGAAGTCGCCCCGGTCGGATATGCCCGACCGCGCGAAAACTTCGCCGCCGTCCAGCGACCGGCGCGGGATCAGGTTGACGACGCCGGCGACAGCGTCCGACCCGTAAATGGCCGATGCGCCGTCCGCCACCACCTCGACCCGCTCGACGCCGAGCGACGGCAGGACGGACGGGTCGATCGAGCGGCTGTTGTTGGTGACGCGATGGCCGTCGATCATCACCAATGTCGCATAAGGGCCGATGCCGCGCAGATTGACCGAGTTGCCATAGGTGATGTTCCCGCTGCCGCCCGACTGGCCGCGCGAATTTTCGGATACGCCCAAGTCGAAGACCTGCGGGATTTCCTTAATCATGCGGTCGACGGTGACGGCGCTCGACGCCTCCATCTCGGCGCGGCCGAGCGTCGTGACGGTGGAACCGACCGGAGTCGCGCCGCGCACGCGGCTGCCGGTGACGACGATGTCGGCGGCGCTCGTCGCCTCCTGGGGCGCCTCTTGCGCCATCGCCGGCCCGGCCAGCGCCATCAAGCTCGTGCCCATCGCCAGCACGCTCAGCGCCCGGCCTCCTTCGCTCTTCCTCATGCTGTTCATCCTTCCCCTGGAGTTTGCGCGGCGTCCTTTGTTCTGACCGCTCACTTCGTCGTCGGTTGCGCCAACGGCAGGTCGATCCACGACCCATCGCCCGCCCCGCGCCGGACGCTGATGGTCGGCGGCGGCGTCTGCTGAATATCCTTGAGGTTGCGCTGGCGCGGATCGGCGCCCGCGATCGTCACGCGCAGCCGCGCGCCGGCGGGCACGACCCGCGAGACTGGCGTCAGGTCGATCGCGAGATCCGCCTCGGTTCCCGGCGGCAGCGGCGCGACGTCGGCTTTCAGCCCCGAATGATAGGGCAGGCCCATGGTGGCGTAGGGCGCCTTGCCCTCCTTGCGGTGCGACAGAGCGAGGCGACCGAACGCCACGACCTCCGCCTTCCCGTCCGCGCCCACCTGATCCAGATAGGCGAAGATGGTGGCGTCGGGCTTGTCGGCGGACAGGCGCAGATGCACCACTGGATAGCCGATCAGCGTCATCGGCCGGGCGAGCGGCGCGCTGGTGTAGCTCAGCCCCTTGTCGTCCATCGGCTTGGCCCAAAAGGCGAAATAATCGGCAGGCGGCAGGTCGTAGCGGACGGTAAAGCGATCGACGCCCTTGCCCTGTGGCCGCATCGCCAGCAGCCCGTCATTGACCGACCGCGCCGTGGCGCTCCGGCCGCCGGTCAAATGCCACCGCACCGGCGTCGCCTTCTCGCCCGGCAGCGCGGCCGAGCGGACATAGCCGCCCTTCCCGTCCAGCCCCTCGACCCAATAGGTCGCGCGCGGCGCTCGATCGACGCCATTATCGGCGCCCTTAAGATGATGATCGAAGTAACGCTGCACCTCGCCGGCGAAATCGAAGCCCGGCGGCGGCACGCAATGGCTGCCCGGCCCCGCCAGAAATTTGGAACCCGGCATGTTCGCCGCGCTCAGAATCGACTGGGCGGTCGGCTCGTCCTGCCAGTTGCCCCAGAAATAGGTGGCGATGCCCGCCTTTCGGATCGCGTCCAGATAGCTATAGACGCGGACTTCCTGCCAAAAGGCGTTGCCGGTCAGCGGCGATACGCTGTCGCGATAGGGCATCCCGTACCAGAGCGCCGCCATCGGCGTGTTGCGAGCATGAGCCTCGACGGCCGCTTTCAGGTCCGCCCCGTCCTTGTCGGCATCCACCGGCAGGCTGGCGAGATCGACGCTCGCCGGCTCGTCGGGACGGGTATTGAACTGGGCCGTAATGCCGCCGCGCCGCACGAAGGCGTATTTGTCGAGATCGGACGCGCCGACGAACACCGCTATCAACGACGGCGGCGCGGTGCTCGCCGTGTGAAAGGTCGTGCCGCCCAGATAGGAGCAGCCGATCATCCCGACCTTGCCGCTGGCGAAGGGCTGGCGCGCGAGCCATTCGACCAGATCATGGCCGTCCTGCGCCTCGGTCCGGTCCTGAAAGCCGCGGCGCGTCCCAAAGGACGCGCCCTTGCCGCGAATGTCGGCCACCGCCACGACATAGCCCGCCGCGATCAGCGACCGCAGCGCCATGTCGTCCTTCAGCGCCACCTCGTTGATCGTGCCGTCCTCTGCCCGGAACCGCGCGCGATAGGGGGTGAACACGAAGATCACCGGCAGCCGCCTGGCTTCGACTCGGTCGCCATTCGCTGGACGGTAGATGTTGACCGCCAGCTTCGTGCCGTCCCGCACCGGAACATAGAGCGATTGGCGCTGCACGTTGGGATAGCGCGCCTCCGGGCTTGCAGCCGAAGCGCCCGCAGATAGCGCCATCACAGCCGCTGCAACGATCGCCCTTCTGGCTCGCATCACCCTCTCCATTTTGTCGACGATTTCATCGGCGATCGGCAACAAGGGTGCAATCAAAAAGTGGCTGACGATATTGTTGACAATATTGTTCGAGCGATGGAAGAAGACGCGCATGGCTGAAACGCTTCCCCTCCTTACCGGCAGCGAAGTCGCGGACTGGATTCGCGAACGCATCCGCGTCGGCCGCTTCGTGCCGGGGCAGCGGCTGGTCGAAGTCGACATCATCCGCCAGACCGGCACCAGCCGCTCCAAAGTGCGCGAGGCGCTTCAGCGACTGGAGGGCGAGGGGCTCGTTCAGATCGAGGAATTTCGCGGCGCGTCGGTTAAGAGCACCAGCCTGGACGAAGTGCGCCAGATCTACCGCGCCCGCGTCGCGCTGGAGGGGATATGCGCCGCCGATTTCGCGCGGCACGGATCAGCCGAGCAGAAGGCGTCGCTGCGCGATCTTCAAGCTCAGCTCGATCGCTGCGTCGACGAACGCTCGCCCGAGCGCTTCGGGCGGCTCAATCTGGAATGGCACCGGCTGGTGGTGGAAGGCTCCGGCAACAGGACCATTGCCGAATTGCTCAAGCGCCTCAACGTGCCGATCCACCGGCTGCTGTTCGAGAGCTTCTACGACGAAGCCCGTCTGCGCCGCGCCAATGCCGATCATCAGCGCATGGTTGCGCTGTTCCTCGCCAGCGACGCCGAGGGCGCCGAGGCGGCGATGCGCGATCATATCGGGGACGGCTTTGAAACCCTCTCGAAGATCGAGAGCGAATTTTATCGCTGATCGTTCATCAGGTCGCTGATCGTCGCCTGGAGCTTCGAGGGCGAGCAGGGCTTGCCGCACACCATCGCGTGCGGGTAGCGGTCGCGCAGCGACAGGGCGTCGGCATGGCCCGAATGGAAGATCATCGGCACCCCCGCTTCGTGCAGCAGATCGGCGGCCGGAAACACTTCTCCGTCCGACAATTGCACGTCCAGGATCGCACAGGCCGGCAGGTGCGCGTTCACCGCGGCCACCGCCTCGGCCACCGACACATAGGGGCCGTCCACTGCGAAACCCGCCGCCTCGATAATGTCCTGCACGTCGAACGCGACGAGCAGTTCATCCTCCACCAGCATCACCGTCTTAGTCATCGGCCAATACCTTCGATGGCAAATGGATGCGGATGAGGAAGGCGTCATCCTCCACCGTCCGCGTCACGCTGGCCCCCAATTGCCGCGACGACGTATCCACCAGGATGGTGCCGAAGCCCGTTCCCTGCGCGATCGTCACCTCGCGTCCGCTTTCCTCGCGCCAGATGAGGTCCAGCCCGTCCCCGTCCGCGCCCCAACTCACCGTCAAAGCGCCGCCGGGTGCGCCCAACGCCCCATATTTGACCGAATTCGTCGCCCATTCGTGCAGCATCAGCGCCAGCGGAGACAGGCAGGCCCGCTCGATCCGCGCCTTCGGCCCGTCGATGCGGATCGCGGCATGATCGCGATAGGGCGCGACGGTCGCATCGACCAGCTCAGCCAGGTCGATCGCCTGCATCTCGCCCGTGGGGGAGGCGAGCGAATGGGCGCGACCGAGCGCAGCGATGCGTTCGCGAAGGTCGCCGGCGAAAGCGCGCACATCCTCATGCGAGCGCGCGCCCGCCGAGATCATGCCGCCGACGATCGCGAACAGATTCTTCACCCGATGGTTCATCTCGCGCAGCATCAGCTCGCGGGTTTCGGCCAGCCTATATTCGGGCGTGATGTCGATCGAGACGCCGACCAGCCGGCGCGGGCCATCATCCACGATCATCCGGCCGAAACTCTTGATCCGGCGCGTCTCGCCATTCTGGACGACGCGATAGCTGCATTCAAAATCGCCGCCGTCGGCGATCACCTGCGCCAGCGCCGCATCGAAGATCGGCCGGTCGTCCGGGTGAAGCCGCGACAGGCGACCGACCGCATCGTCCGGCGACACGGCCGGATCGATGCCCAATATGGCGCGCGCATGGTCGTCGATCACCGCTTCGCCGGTATCGACGCGATATTCCCAAACCGCGACCCCGCCGGCGCGGATCGCCATGTCCATTCGCTCGCGCTCGGCGGCGAGATCGCGCTCCATCGACAGCGCTTCGGTGATGTCGGTCAGCACCAGGGTCGCGCCGTCCACCGATCCGGCCTGCGTGCGGTAGGGCAAGGTGCGAAGCGACAGCGTTCGCCCGCCATCGCGCGTCGTCACCCGCCGCTGCAACGCGGCCTTCCCACCGGCAACTGCCCGAGCGTCGTCCAGATATTCGCTTCCGGCAAGGCGCGTGGACACATCCTCCAGCGGCCGTCCACGATCGCTCGGCTGCAACGGGAACAGAGCGGTCGCCGCCTCGGTGAAGCTGCGCACGCGCAGGTCGCTGTCGAGCACGATCACCGCCAGCTCGGTCGATTCGAAGAAATTCCGCAGGTCCGAATTGGCGACGGTCAGCTGATCGACCTTGGACTTCAGCTCGTCATTGACGGTCGAAAGCTCCTCATTGGTCGATTGCAGCTCCTCGTTCATCGACATCATTTCTTCGTTGGAGCTTTTCAGCTCCTCGTTCGCCGTCTCCAGTTCCTCGACGGTCGATCGCAGCCGATGCCGCGTCGCGCGCAGTTCGTCCTCCAGCGCATCGACATGGTCGTCACTGGCGTCCAGCTCGCCGATATCCTCGTCCAGCGCCGGGCGGAACGGCGCGGTCTCGCGGAACACGAAGAGCAGGGTGCCGTCGGGCAGCGGATCGCACACGACGTCGATCTGCTGCTGCCCATATTCCGACGCGACCAGCACATCGCGCGCGACCACGCGCTTGCGCCCGTCGCGGCCCTCGCGCAGCAGCGGCCCGAGCACGGTGCGCAGGCCGCCGCGCGCCAGGCTGATCGCGCTCGATCCGCCGGTGCGGGTGACGGGGAAATCGAAATAGCGGCCAAGCCGGCCATAGGCGGCGATTATGCCGCCATCCTGGTCCAGCACCAGACTGGGCGGCGCGTAGCGATCGACCATGCGCCGCACCGCCGCCGTCTCGTCGCTCACCGTGCGCGCCCCGCTGCGGTCGCTTCGCCCGTCACCGCGCGCATCGCGCTGGCGCATGTGGCCGGGCAGGTCGATGGGATAATTGGGTGGGCCGGGCGCGCGCTGGAACAGTCGGGCCTGCTGGTCGATGGCGGGAAACAGATGCTCGAACCGCCCCACGCTTTCCGACGGCCCGAGGAACAGATAGCCGTCAGGCCGGATCGCATAATGGAGCAGCGGCATCACCGACTGCTGCAACCGGTCGTCGAAGTAGATCAGGAGGTTGCGGCACGACACCAGGTCGATGCGCGAAAAGGGCGGATCCTTGACGATGCTGTGGTTGGAAAAGCGGATCATGTCGCGGATCTGCGGCGCGATGGTGAACCGCTCGGCATGGGGAATGGCGTAGCGTTCGCGTAAGGGTAGCGGCATGTCGGCCAGCGCCGACGCCGGATAGACGCCCTCCCGCGCGATCTGGAGCATCCGCTCGTCGATGTCGGTCGCGAATATCTGCACCGTGGCGGGCGAGACCCCGCGCGCCCGCGCCGCTTCGGCGAAGAGCATGGCAATGCTATAGGCTTCCTCGCCCGATGAGCAGCCGGGCACCCAGACGCGAATATCCTCTCCCTCCGTCTGCCGCACCAGCGGCTCGATCACCTTGTCGCGCAGCCGGTCGAACAATTCGGTGTCGCGGAAGAAGCGGGTGACGTTGATGAGCAGGTCGCGGAACAGCGCCTCGCACTCGTCGGCGTCGGACTTGATCCGCGCCAGATAGTTGCGCCCCGTTCCGATGCCGAGCACATGCATTCGCCGCTCGACCCGGCGGATCAGCGTGGTGCGCTTATACCCCGAAAAATCATGGCCCACGGCGGTCCGCAGCACCTTGCAGAGGTCATCGACATGGTCGGCGACCAGCGCCGCTTCCTGTTCAGGCGCGTCCGCCGTGGCGCGGTGGTTGAAGAAGGCGAACAGGCAATCGAGCATCTCGCCCGGCTGCCTGACATAATCGACCAGGCCGGTGCCCACCGCAGACAGCGGCATCCCGTCATAGCGCGCGCTTTCGGGCTGCTGCACCAGGCAGACGCCGCCATGTTCCTTGACCGCGCGAAGGCCCGTCGTTCCGTCCGCGCCGGTGCCCGACAGGATGACGCAAGCGGCGTCGGCCTGCTGATCGATGGCGAGCGAGATGAAGAAATCGTCGATCGGGCGGCGCAGCCCGCGCGGCTGGGCGAACTCGGTCAGTTCCAGCACACCGTTGCGGATCGCAAGGCCATGGCCGGGCGGGATGATATAGACCTTGTCCGCCGCGATCTTCTCGCCGCCCTCGCATTGCAGCACGTCCAGCATCGTGTGCCGGTCGAGCAGCTGCGCCAACATGCTTTCATGATTGGGGTCAAGATGCTGGACGATGACGAAGGCCATGCCGGTCGGCGCGCGAGCAGGTGCGAGCATCTCGCGCAGCGCCTCCAGCCCACCGGCGGACGCGCCGATGCCGACCACGGGAAGCCGCGCTTCGCTCACAATAGGCTGCCCCGATCGAGATCGGCCAGGGTCATCTTCGCCTGCGCGATCGTCGCCGCGGCGTTGGCGATGGTCATCAGCGATCCTTCGACCACGATCCCGCTTTCGGCGAGCATCGGGCTCAGCCGCGCCAGCGTCCCCGACAGGTTGCTGTCATAGTCGCTGAGCTTCTCTGGCTGGGACCGGCTGACATCGAACTGAGACGCGAAAATATAGCGCACCGCGCCCGCCTGCGAGCGCAGCTTCGACATATAGAGCAGGTTGACGAAGGGCTGCCCATCCTTGCGGAAATTGACGATCGGCGTGCGGACATTGGCGTGCCGGTCATGGCGCAGGAAAGCGTGGATCGCCTCGCGCGCCTCGTCGTTGCGGCTGTTCCCCTGGAGGAAGCGGCAATTCTGGCCGACGATCTCGCTCATCGCATAGCCGGTCAGGTCGCGAAAACGCCGGTTGGTCAGCAACAGAGGATTGTCGCCATCGGCGGCGCCCAGCGAAAGGGCAATCGGCGAAGCATCGAAATAGTCCCGAAGCTCCGTCGGCAATTCAACATCACGCATCGATGCTCCAGTGACTCCCGGATGTCAGCACTCGGCAAAGCCACCCGCATCGATCGATACCGATGACCGCCCATAGAGACAAGCCAGCCCGATCTGATCTGGATTGCATCGCCTTAACTGTTGCGGCGGCGATTCGATCCCTGCGGTCCGGACACCGCGAAACGACGAGGGGCGCCCGGTCGCCCGGACGCCCCTGCCCCTTCGTAAAGCCCTTTTGAACTTAAGCCTTGTAAACCTTGTCCACTGCCGCGCGGAACTTCGCCATGTCGTCCGCCGAACCGACGGTGACGCGCGAGACGCTGGGCCAGATCGCCCAGCTGCGGCCGATCTGTACCTTTTCCGGCGCGGCCAGCAGAGCGGCCTGCATCTCCTTGGCCGGCTTTTTCCAGTTGACCATGAACATGTTGGCCTGGCTGCCGGGCTGCACCTCGATGCCCTTCTTGGTGAGCCAGGCGATGGTTTCGTCGCGGTTGCCGATCATTTCGTTGCGGCGCGCCTTGATGAGCGCGGCTTCGGTATAAACGGCGTTGCCGCAATGCATTGCGGTAATGGCGAGTCCGCCGGCGGACGGGCCGAACAGCATAATCCGCTTCTGCACCTCAGGATCGGCGAAGGTGAGGCCGAGGCGCACGCCCGCCATGCCGAACAGCTTGGAGAAGGTCCGCATGACGATGATGTCCTTGCGGCTGCCGATCAGGCTGGCGGCGCTGGGCGCCTCGGAGAAGTGCAGATAGGCTTCGTCGACCAGCAACATCGAATCCGCCGGCTTGTTGTCGAGCAGCCATTGGATATCGGCGATCGGCGTGATCGTGCCGGTCGGGTTGTTGGGGGTGCAGATATAATAGAGGCCGGCATTGGGGTTGGCGGCCAGCATCGCCTTCACGTCATGGCCCTTGCCGATCGCCTGGGGGGCCTTGGCGATCGGCGCCTTCATATAGTCGGCGGTGCGCCAAGCCGATTCGAAGGTCGGATCGGCGGTGACCAGCCCCTTGGTCGGCGAGCAATAGGCAGCGACGATGCTGACCAGCGGCCCGCCCGAGCCCGGCCAGGGCATGACATGGGTTTCGGGCAGCCCTTCGACCG
This sequence comes from Sphingobium sp., assembly GCF_036170395.1. Taxonomy (GTDB): domain Bacteria; phylum Pseudomonadota; class Alphaproteobacteria; order Sphingomonadales; family Sphingomonadaceae; genus Sphingobium. Next base: position 8,067 of record NZ_JAVHPD010000042.1, on the reverse strand, counting down.
ACGCGACCGTCTTAATCAGGCTGTCGCGATAATTGTCGGGATCATACCAGTTGCCGAACGAGGCCGCTTCGGCCGCCGCCTGCACCCCCGACGGGAACGGGCCGGTCCAGCATTCGTTCGCGCCGATCCGCACCGCACCCTTGATGCCCCGCCCGGCCTGCTGCTGCGCCAGCGCGGCGGCGGGGAGCAGCGAACTCGCCGCAACACCCGCGCCCACCAGCGCGGTGATCTCCGCCAGCTGGCGGCGCGAATAGCCCCGGTCCATCAGGTCGTCGCGGGCATCCTTGTTCAGCATCATCGTCATGGCGCTCTGTTCCCTGTCTGCGATCATCATTGGTGTCGCAGCGGAAAACGAAGCGGCGACGCATGTCCGCCATGCGCCGCCGCCAAATTGTGCAAGAATCTTCGTTACGATGCCGTCATGCGGCTTAGGCGGTCCACACCTTGTCGATGGCGGCGTTGAACGCTTCCATCTCGCTCATCGATCCGACCGAGATGCGCGAGACATTGGGCCAGATCGGCCAGCTGCGGCCGATCTGCACATTCTGCGCCAGCAGCGCGTCCATCATGCCCTTGGCGGGCTTGCCCCAATCGACCATGAACATATTGGCCTGGCTGCCGGGGATGACCTTGATCCCCTTCGCCTTCAAATGGCTGACCGCCTTTTCGCGCGCGGCCACCATCTCGGCGCGGCGCTGCTTGATGAGGTCGGCTTGCGTTACCGACGCGGTGCCGCAGGCGACGGCGGTCATCGGCAGCATCCCGCTCACCTGCCCGCCGTCATAGCGCATCATCTTCTCCATCAGCGCGGGGCTGGCGAAGGTGAGGCCGAGGCGCATCCCCGCCATCCCGAACAGCTTGGAGAAGGTCCGCAGGATCAGCACATCGTCGCGCGTCGCGGCCAGCTTCGCGGCATTGGGGCCATCGACCCAGTGGATATAGGCTTCATCGATCACCAGGATCGCGTCCTTGGGCTTGTTGTTCGCCAGCCATTCGATGTCGGCGATCGGCGTCACCGTGCCGGTCGGGTTGTTGGGCGAGCAGATATAATAGACGCCGGCATTGGGATCGGCGGCCAGCATCGCCTTCACGTCATGCCGGTAATCGCTGGTGAGCGGCACCTTGGTCACCTTCGCGCCCAGCCACTCGCCGGTGCGCCAGATCGCCTCATAGGTGGGGTTCGCCGTCACGATCCCCCGGCTGGGCGAGGCATAAGCGACGGCGACTCGGCTCAGCGGGTCGGACGATCCCGGCCAGGCGACGATCCGCTCGGCGGGAACGCCTTCGACCGAAGCGACCGCGCGGAACAGCTTCTCATGCTCATTGTCGGGCTCGTAGCGATTGCCTTCATTGACCAGCTTGTAGGCCGCCTCGGCCGCGACCGGGAAAGGCCCGGTCCAGCATTCGTTCGCGCCGATCCGCACGGCGCCCGCAACGGCCTTGGCCGCCTGCTGCGCCTCCACGCTGCCGACGCGAACAGTTGCGGCCGCCGCGCCCAGCAGCGCGGCGACCTTCGCCATCTGCCGGCGTGAATAGCCGCGATTGGCGAGATCCTGTTCCATTTCCGGTCCGAGTTGCGTCGCCATGGTCCCTGTCCCTCTCAAAATCTCTGCGAGGCGGCCCGCCCCGTCGATCTGCTTGACGATTGTACAGAATCTTTCCGCCATGCAAACGGCCAAAGAGATATGACCGGCCCCATGCCGTAGCGTAGAACGGAATCGCCTTGGTAAGCGCACCGTCTATCTGATAGCGCAACGACATGCCCAGCACGCCCGCCGCCGCCGCCCGCCAGATCCTCACCCGCCTGCAAGAAGTCATGGCCGCGCGCACCAGCGCCCAGGCGAAGCTCAACAAGGTGGTCGAGATCATCGGCGAGTCGCTGTCGAGCGAGGTCTGCTCCATCTACTTGGTGCGCGAAGGCGTACTGGAACTGTTCGCCACCCGCGGGCTGAAGCAGGAGGCGGTCCATGTCACCCGGATGGCGATGGGCGAAGGGCTCGTCGGCCTCATCGCCACCAATGTCGAGACGCTGAACCTCGACGAAGCGGCGGCCCATCCCGACTTCTCCTATCGCCCCGAAACCGGCGAGGATCGCTTCCACAGTTTCGCCGGCGTGCCGATCGTCCGCCGCGAACGCGCCATCGGCGTCCTCTGCGTCCAGCATGTCGAGCCGCGCCGCTACGAGGAGGTCGAGATCGAGGCGTTGCAGACCGTCGCCATGGTGCTCGCCGAGCTGATCGCCAACGCGGAACTCGCCGACGATGGCCCCATGGACCTGCGCCCGGCCGACACGGGCACGACGATGCTCCAGGGTTTGCAGCTCGTCATGGGGATGGCGCGCGGCCATGCGGTGTTCCACCAGCCGCGCGTCCATATCGAGCATACGGTCGCCGAGGATACCGAAGCCGAGCGCGCCCGCGTCATCTCCGCCTTCGCCAAGATGCGCGAGCAGATCGACCGTATGACGGGCGCGGCCGAGTTCGGCACCGAAGGCGAGCATCAGGAGGTGCTCGAAACCTACAAGATGTTCGCCTATGACGAAGGCTGGACGCGCCGCATCAACGAAGCGATCGACAGCGGCCTCACCGCCGAGGCGGCGATCGAGCGGGTGCAGCAGCGCACCCGGATGCGGATGCGCCAAATCGACGATCCGCTGCTGTCCGACCGGATGCACGATCTGGAGGATTTGGCCAACCGGCTGCTGCGCATCGTGTCGGGGCAATTGGGCACGGCCGCGCAGATGGGCCTGCGGCAGGACGCGATCCTGATCGCGCGCAATCTGGGTCCGGCCGAACTGCTGGAATATGACCGCCGGCGCTTGAAGGGCGTGATCCTGGAGGAAGGATCGCTGACCGCCCATGTCACCATCGTCGCGCGCGCCATGGGCGTGCCGGTGCTGGGCCGGGTGCGCGACGTGCGGCATCAGGTGAGCGAGGGCGACCTCATCCTGATGGACGTCAACGAAAATGCGCTGCTGCTGCGCCCGAGCGCCGACATGGAGGAGGCGTTCGAGAACAAGCTGCATGTGACGCAGAAGCGCCGCGCCGAATTCGCGGCGATGCGCGACCTGCCCTCCGTCACCGCCGACGGGCAGCGGGTGGAGCTGATGGTCAATGCGGGACTGCGCGAAGACGCCCAGGCGCTCGACCTCGTCGGCGCGGACGGCATCGGCCTGTTCCGCACCGAGTTCCAGTTCCTCGTCTCCGCCACTTTGCCCCAGCGCGAAAAGCAGCAGCGGCTCTACAAGGATGTGCTCGACGCGGCCGGCGACCGGCCCGTCATCTTCCGCACCGTCGACATCGGCGGCGACAAGGCGCTGCCCTATATGCAGCAGCGCGACGGCGACGAGCATGAGGACAATCCCGCGATGGGCTGGCGCGCGCTGCGGCTGGCGCTCGACCGCGACGGCCTCATGAAGGCGCAGGCGCGCGCCCTGCTGGAAGCCAGCGCGGGCAAGGTGCTGCACATCATGTTCCCGATGGTGTCGGAACCCTGGGAATATGAGGAAGCTCGCGCGCTGGTCGAGCATCAGCGCGAATGGCTGCAATCGCACAAGAAGAAGCTGCCGATCGCGGTGCGCTACGGCGCGATGCTGGAGGTGCCGGCGCTGGCCGAGGTGCTCGACCTGCTGTTGCCCCGGCTCGATTTCCTGTCGATCGGCACCAACGACCTGACGCAATTCCTGTTCGCCGCCGATCGCGCTCACCCCAAGCTCGCCGAGCGCTATGACTGGCTCAGCATCGCGATCTTGCGCTTCCTCGACCGGGCGGTGCGCGCCTGCATCGCCCATCAGGTGCCGGTCGGCGTCTGCGGCGAAATGGGCGGGCGCACGCTGGAGGCAATGGCGCTGATCGCGCTCGGCATCCGCCGCCTGTCGATCACTCCCGCGTCGGTCGGCCCGGTCAAGGCGATGATCCGGGCGATCGACGCCGCGCAGTTGGAGGAAGCGATGCGCGGCTGGCTGGACGGCGGCGCGACCGACATCCGCGCGCGGCTGACCGGATGGGCGGCGGAACGCGGCATCGAACTGGGCTGAATTGCGCAGCGACGGCGTTGACAAGCGCCGCCCCCCGGTGAGACAAGGCCGAGCCCCATAGGTCGCGGAGCAGCATGACAGAAGATGTTCACCCGGAATCCGGTGCGATCGGCGCATCGGCGGCGCAGCCCACTACCCCGGGCGCCACGCTGCGCGCCGCGCGGGAAGCGCAGGGCCTCTCCCTTTCGGACATCGCCACCCGCACCCGCATCGCGCAGCGCCAGCTCGATGCGATCGAGCGCGACGATTATCCCGCCTTGCCCGGCATCCCCTATGCCGTCGGCTTCGCGCGCGCCTATGCCCGTGCCGTCGGGCTTGACGAAGTCGCGATCGCGGCCGACGTGCGCCGCGCGGTCAGCGAGAGCGATCTGGGCGCTACCCGCTACGAGGCGTTCGAGCCGCTCGATCCTGCGCGCGTGCCGCCGCGCAAGCTCGCCTGGGTGGTCGCGATCGTGGTCGTGCTGCTGGTAGCCGGTTATACCGTCTGGCGCACCCAGCTGCTCACCCCGCCTACCGGCGAGCAGATCGCGCAGCGCGACGCCCAGCCCGCGTCCGCGCGCCCGGCCGGGCCGCCTCCGGTCGCGCCCGCCGCGCAGCCGGTGGTCTTCACGGCCGTCGATGACGTATGGCTGCGCATCTATGACGAGGCCGGCGAGCGGCTGAAGGACGGCCTCATGAAGAAGGGCGAGCGCTTCACCCTTCCGCCGGCTGCGAAGAATCCGATGATCCTGACCGGCCGGCCGCAAGCCCTGGCGGTGACGGTCGGCGGCAAGCCGATTCCGCCGCTCGGCGAAGCGGACCGCACCATCGCCGACGTGCCGGTGAGCGCCGAAGCGCTGCTGGCGCGCGGTGCTTCGCGAGCCACCACTATTGACCCGCCCCCCGCCGCGCCGGCCCGCCGGGCTGCGCCGCGCCGCGCTTCGCCCTCCCCTGTCTCGACCGACAGCGCCGCGCCGACGGTGGCACCGGCGCCGGTGCCGGAACCCGCCACACCGGCCGCTGCCGAAACCCGGCCCTGACCGGCACCCGGCGGTGCAACGTCGCGCTTTACCGCGCGGAATAACCCCTTATGGTTAAGCGCGGAACGTCAGTCGGGGATCATCATGCGTAACGCCCTTTTCGCCACCACGGCCCTCCTGCTGGCCGTATCAGCGCCGGCCGGCGCGCAGACCACGGTCGAGGGACGGGTCGACCGGCTGGAAAAGGAAATGCGCGCGGTCCAGCGGAAGGTCTTTCCCGCCGGCGCCCCGCTGGAGGCGGAGATCGCCCGTCCCGCGACGCCTGCGCCTACGCCCGGCACGCCCGCCAGCACCCCGATCGCTGACCTGACCGCGCGGGTCGGCGCGCTCGAAACCCAGCTCGCCGCCATCACCGGCCAGGTCGAGGAGACTAGCTACAAGCTGCGCCAGCTCGAAGCGGCCTTCACCAAATATAAGGCGGAAACCGACGCAAAGCTCGCGCCGCCGCCAGCGCCCGCCGAACCCAGCGTTGCCGCGCCCGTTGCGGCCGAACCCGCGCCCGTCGCCGCAAAGCCGACAGCGCCCAAGCCCGCACCCATCGCCGCCAAGCCCGCCGCGCCTGCGCCAGCCAGCGAGGAGCGCAAGACCGCCGTCGCCGCGATCGAGCGCCCGAGCACCGGCGACGCGGCGAACGACGCCTACACCTATGGCTTCCGCCTGTGGGACGCCAAATTCTACCCGGAAGCGCAGGCCCAATTGAAAGCCACGGTCGATAAATATGGCGCAAGCCCGGTCGCCAGCAAGGCGCAGAATCTGCTCGGACGCGCCTATCTGGACGATGGCAAGCCGGCACTCGCCTCCGTCGCTTTCTACGAAAATTACCAGAAGCGCCCGCGCGGCGAACGCGCGCCGGACAGCCTTGCCTATCTGGGCGAAGCGCTGATCCAGCTCAAAAAGCCGGCCGACGCCTGCAAGGTCTATGAGGAGCTGGAGCAGGTCTATGGCGAAAGCCTGTCAGGCACGCTGCGCGGCATGATGACGTCCGGCCGCGCCAAGGCGAAGTGCAGCTGACGCCCGACCGGGCGGCGCTGGCGGCGCGGCTGCGCGCCGCCGTACTGTCCCTCGTCGGAGACGATCCCGCCGCCCGCTTCGGCGTCGCCGTGTCGGGCGGGCCGGACTCGATGGCCTTGCTGTTCCTCGCGGCTGAGAGCTTTTCCGGCCGGGTTGCAGCCGCCACCGTCGATCATGGCCTGCGCGAAGCCTCCGCCGACGAAGCCGCGATGGTCGCACGCTGGTGCGCGGATCAGGGGATCGCGCATAGCATCCTCCTTCCCGACCGCCCGGTGGAGGGCAATGTTCAGGCCTGGGCGCGCGCGACCCGTTACCGGCTGATCGAACGCTGGCGGGTCGAGACCGGCATCGACTGGATCATGACCGCCCATCATGCCGACGATCAGCTCGAAACCCTGTTGATGCGGCTCAACCGGGGATCGGGCGTCGGCGGGCTGGCCGGGGTCCGCGCCCGGACCGGCCGGATCATTCGGCCGCTGCTCGATGTCCGAAAGGCCGCGCTGCTGGCGCTGGCGGAGGCGGAGCATCTCCCCTTCGTGCATGACCCCAGCAATGCCGATCCTCGCTTCGATCGCGCCGCCCTGCGCACTGCCCTTGCGCAAGCGCCGTGGCTCGATGCCCAGGCCGCGGCCCGCAGCGCGGCGGCGCTGGCGGAGGCGGACGCGGCGCTCGACTGGAGCGTCGCCGCCTTGGCACAGACCCATGTCCATGCGGAGGCGGAAGGATGGCGGCTCGACCCTACCGACCTCCCGCGCGAATATCTCCGCCGGCTGCTACTCGTCATGCTCGACCGCGCCGATGTGCCTGCTCCGCGCGGCGAGACGCTCGATCGCGCCATTGCGCAAGCGCTCGCCGGCCGGCAGACGAGCCTGGGCGACTGGCTGCTGAAAGGCGGCCCCACATGGACCCTCACGCCAGCCCCGCCCCGCCGTTGACGATCGTTACGGAAAGGTTCCACGGCCCATCGCATAAGTTCCACGGCCTGCCGCTTGGTTGCAGCGCAACAGCCTTTTCTTAACCGCCGCCATGGCTATCCTGCGCGCACTGAGCGGGGATAGAGCGTCTATGATGGAATTTGCAGCACTTACCTATGGCCTGTTGGCGAGCGTCATCCTTTCGGCAGCGCAACGAAACCGCAAACTGGCGCAGCCGCACCCGCCGCTGCTGCTCTATGCCGGCTATCTCGTCTGCGGCCTTTCCGCCGGCCTCGCGCTCGCGCTCGCCTATGTGGCGCTCACGCTCTCCGGCCTGCTCTGATCCGTCTTCAGCATCGGTAAAGGCGGCCGGCGGCATAGCCCCGTCCTGCTTGCGCTTTTGCGGGCGCGCCCTATCTTGACGGGCGAAAGAGAGTGATGATGAACGACGAGAAAGACCCGCAGGGCAACCCCTGGATCAAGAGCGCGATGATATGGGCCGGCGTGATCGTCGCGCTGCTGCTGTTCGTGTCGATCTTCGACAGCCGCTCCGCCTCCACGGCGGGCACCGGCATCGCCTATTCGGAATTCCGCTCGAAGGTCGCCGAGGGGCAGGTCAAGGATGTCGCGATCGCGCCCGACCGCATCACCGGCACCTTGTCCAGCGGTCAGAAATTCTCGACCGTCCCCGTCAACGATCCGGGTCTCACCGGCCTGTTGGACGACTATAACGTCAAGTATTCAGGCCAGGCGCAGGAGCAGCCGAGCTTCTGGCAATATCTGCTGTTCCAGTCGCTTCCGTTCCTCCTGATCCTCGGCATCGCCTTCTTCGTGCTGCGCCAGATGCAGAAGGGCGGCGGCGCGGGCGGCGCGATGGGCTTTGGCAAGTCGAAGGCCAAGCTGCTGACCGAAAAACATGGCAAGGTGACCTTCGATGACGTCGCCGGCATCGACGAGGCGCGCGAGGAATTGCAGGAGATCGTCGAGTTCCTGAAAGACCCGAGCAAGTTCGCGCGGCTGGGCGGCAAGATTCCCAAGGGCGCGCTGCTGGTCGGTTCGCCCGGCACCGGCAAGACGCTGCTGGCCC
>NZ_JAVHPD010000041.1:0-17479 GCF_036170395.1 Sphingobium sp. | reverse complement strand
CCAGCCAGAGCGACTGGGCGCGCGCGTCGAACAGGGCGAAGGCGAACATGCCGTTGAAGCGCTGGACGCAGTCCTCGCCCCATTGGCGGTAGCCATGGAGGATGACTTCGGTGTCGCTATGGGTACGAAAAACATGCCCCTTGGCTTCCAGTTCGGCGCGGACTTCGGCGAAATTATAGATTTCGCCGTTGAAGACGACGGCGAGGCTTTCATCCTCGGTCAGCATCGGCTGCGCGCCGCCCGACAGGTCGATGATCGAGAGGCGGAGATGGCCGAGGCCAACGCCAGGCGCGGTCCAGATGCCGCTGCCATCGGGACCGCGATGAGGCATCACCTCCAGCATCGCGCGGACGCGCGCGGGATCGACGGGCTTGGCCGTTTCGAGGTGGAAGATGCCCGCTATGCCGCACATATTTGAGGTCTCTAAAAAGATTGTCCTCCCCCTGTGGGGGAGGTGGCAGCGCGGAGCGCTGACGGAGGGGTGTCCTGCTCTCGACAGGGGGACCCCCCTCCGTCTGGCCTTCGGCCAGCCACCTCCCCTTCCAGGGGAGGATGATGACGTTTCTGCCGCCTTACCGGATGCCCATGCTGCGGTCAGCCAAAAGCTGCACGTCGCCAAGGTCTTTCAAGAACGCGGCGATGGCGGCGTTGGCGGACTGCCCCTCCCCCTCCTCTGCCGAGACGAGGATGGCGACGGCGCGCTGGTCTTGCCCCAGCAGGCGCGCTTTCAGCGTGGCGAGCTTGACGGCGGGCTTGCTGCCGGTGGAGGCCGCGCCGCCGATGCTGTAGAAGCTGACGACATGGCGGACGATCGGGCCGGGGGCGGTGATCTGTTCGCCGCGCCCGCCGGGTGCGCCACGGGCGGGAGACGACCAGACCCATTCGCTGTCGGGATCGGCCGCGCCCTGGCCGAAGCCCACCAGTTCGCGCCCTTCATCCTGATGCTCGAAGGCGGCAATGGCGAGATCGATCGCTTGGCCCTGGGCGTTGCGGTAGCGACCGGCGATCAGGTGATCCGCGCCGTCGAAGCGGGGTTTCCAGGGGTAGGCCTGGGGCGCATCGGTGCGGGTCCAGCCGGCGACTTGCGGCAGGCCGACCGTTGTAGGGAGCGACGCGCCGGCGGCGGCAGTGGCGGCGAGCCAGAGCGGGGCAGCGACGATGAGGGCGAGCGAGGCAGCGGCCATGGTCGCGATCGGCGAGGTTCGGGGCGTCTTGCCCTGAAGCACGCGGGGATCGAACCAGGGGTCGCCGGGCTTGCGGTCGAAGAAGGGCCAGGCGGTCGCCATCACCACGGTCATGACGATGGCGAAGAAGACCCAGCCATAGACGACATGGTCGAAGCCGACCGCTGCGTCGACCGTGGTCAGATGGGCGACGAGGATGGTCGCGAAGGCGCGCACGCCGTTGGCGAGGACCGAGAGACCGAGCGCGCCCGCCATGAACAGGGCGCGCCGCCGCCAGCTACGGAAGCAGACATTGCAGACGAGGACGCCATAGGCGGTCATGGCGATCAGGAACTTTGCGCCGGAGCAGGCCTCCGCCACCTCGAAATAGCCGGTCGGCGTGGTGATGAAGATGCCCTCCATATGGGCGGGCACGCCGGCGAGATCGAGGAAGAAGAGCGCGAGGCGCGCAGTCAGCAGTTGCAGCGCGGGGACGATTTCCTCGCCGAAGGGGACCATGAAGACGGCGTAGAAGAGCGGGAAGAGCAAGGCGCGGGCGACCGCCGGGCCGAGCAGCGCGATGGTCGCGCCCTGGAGCATCAGGATGAGCGCGCCGTGGCGGACCATGGCTACACCGGCCGCCGCGCCCAGCATCCAGGCGAGCGCGCCGAGCGCCAGCCAGACGAGGCCGGGCGCCCAGGCGACGGGTTGAAGCTGGCGCAGGCCGGGGAGCCGCTGCTGCACCAGCCAGGCGATGAGGAAGGGGATGAAGAGGCAATGGCCGAAGGTGGAGGCGTTCCACCAGATTGACACCATGCTCCAGACATCGCGGGCGAAGAGCGCGAGGATGGCGGCGGCGACGACGCCGAGCGCGGCGAGGTGGCCGCGCCAGCCGGCGAGATCGACGAGCGCGCGCGGCATCGGGAGGGCGCGATCGGTCATGCGGCGGCGGCTTTCGCGGCGGCTTCGGGGAAGAGCATGGCCGGCAGGCCGGCGAGCGTGGCCGACCAGCGGTAGCGTTGCTCCATGCGGGCGCGGGCGGCCCTTCCCAGCGCGGCGGCGCGGGCGGGATCGGCGAGGAGGGCGACGATCTTCGCCGCTTCCTCGGCCGGGCTGGCGGCGACCAGCAGATGCGCCTCATCCCGCGCGTCTATGCCTTCGGCGGCCTGCGGCGAAGCGACCACCGGGCGAGCCATGGCCATGGCTTCGAGCACTTTGTTCTGGACGCCGCGAGCGATGCGGAGCGGGGCGACGACGACATCGGCGGCGGCGAGCCAGCCGCGCACGTCGGGGACCGCGCCGGTGACGACGGCGCCGGGCAGTTGGCCAAGCGCTTGCACCTGCGGCGTCGGGTTGCGGCCGACGATGGCGAAGCGGGCGTTGGGATGGAGGGAGCGGATGGCCGGCAGGGTCTGGCGCGCGAAACTGTCGACCGCCTCGACATTGGGGCGGTAGTCCATTTGCCCGGTAAAGACGAGCAAGGGGCCGGTTCCGTGATCGACCGGGTCGAAGGCGGCGGCGGGATCGAAGGTATCGAGCGCGACGCCGTTTTCGATCGCTACGACCCGATCGGGGCCGAGGCCGCTCGCATGACGGAAGAGCGCGGCTTCGGCTTCGCTGACGAAGGCGCTGATGTCGGCGCGGGCGGCGACCTGCCGCTCGAAATCGAGCAGCACGCGGCCCTCGCGGCGGTTGATCCAGGCCATCGGGCCAGCGGCTTCCGCGCCATAGGCGGCATATTTGGCCGAATCGAAATCGACGAAATCCATGAGGAAGCGGACACCGGCGGGGAGGGTCGGCACGAAATGCGCCATCTGCGCCGAATAGGCTACGACGGCGCGGATCGGCTTTTGCGCAAGGGTCTGCGCGACCCAGCGGTGGAGGGCGGGATGATCGAACAGGGCGACGAGCAGCGACTGGCGTTTGGCGAGGCCGGTGAGTCCCGCGACCAGTTTCGAGCGGTCGCGGCGCAGGACGCACTGGCTGGCGGTGAGCGCCGCCATCTCGGCAGCAAAGCCCATGTCGCGATCATCGTCGGCGAAGCAGCCGACATGGACCGGGGCGAGTTCGGCGAGGCGCTTGAGGAGATGAAAGGAGCGGATCTTGTCGCCGCGATCGGGGGGAAAGGGGATGCGGTGGCAGAGGAAGAGGATGTCGCCGCTCATCCCAGGCCCCGGGCGATGTGCGGGCCGATGAAGGTGGCGACCGATTCGGGCAGCTTCTTCCAAAGCTCGACCTTGCGGCGATATTGGGGCGAGAGCGGGTTGACGTCGCGGGTCGCCTTGCCCGGCGCGGTGCGGAGATAATAGCCGAGCGGTTCGCCCTCGAAGCCCCAGCTCTTTTTCCAGGCGGCGGGGCCGGTGCCGACCTTCGACCGGCCGAAGTCGAACACCGCGCAGCCGCGTTCCCGCGCCGCGCCCATCAGGCGAAAATAGAGATATTCGTTGGAGCGCAGCGCCCGTGCGCCCTCTGCCGCGCCGTGCCAATAGGGCATACAGGCGCCGCGATGATAGAGGCTGATGACGGCGGAGAGCGGCTTGCCGTCCTTGGAGACGAGGGCAATGTCGGCGTCCTCGCCGAAGCGGTCGAGCATCTGGTCGAACAAAGCGCGGGGGAAGACCGGGGTGCCGAGATGGTGGACGCTGTGGGCGTAGAGGCGATAGTGGATATCGCGCAGGCGCTTGTCGCGGCCGGTCTCGAACGAGAGGTCGTTGCCGATCCCCTTGCGGATTTCGGCGCGGTGGCGCTTGGGCACGGCTTTCAGTTCCGCTTCGTCGTCGGCGGCCAGCGGGCGGGCGAAGCCGAGATAGGCGTCGGCCTTTTCCTGCCAGACCTGCGCCCTGGGCCCTTGCCCGCCGCGCAGTTCCAGCGTGTCGCAGCCGAGCGTCTGCGCCAGCGTCCAGGCGGCGTCGGCGAGACCTTCGCTGACCTGGCGATGGGTTGAGAGGATGCCGCCATCGACCGCGAAGCCGCTGCCGACCAGAGCACGGCCGAACAAGGCCGAGCGGATATAGGTGAGCGGCAGCAGGCCGAGGATCGTCGTGCCGCCGGCGCGGGCCACCAGCATCTTCGCCTTCTGGCCGGTGCCGGCTTCCACCCCCAAGATCCAGGCGGGACGGTGGAAGGGCGTCGAGCCGGGATGCGCGCGGACCCAGGCGTCGAGTTCGGCGACGACCGCAGCGTCCGACAGGCGCGCCTCCTCGATCGCAAAGACTAGCCCGGACATGGCGCTCATGGATGACATTCCTGATTCCCCCGAACCGGGTCTAGCCTCCCCGGCTGAACATTTCGTATCCGTTTCATCCGAGGCCGCGCGAAATCAGGGGTCCGAGAAGATTGGCGAGCGGCAGGGGGAGCTTTTTCCAGAGGTCGATGCGGCGCTGATATTTGCCGTTCGTCGGGCTCAGGTCGCGGGTCGATCCGTCGGGCGACCAGCCATGATAGACGAGCGGGCGGGGATCAAAGCCGAAGCTCTTCTTCCACGCTGCCTGGCCGCTGCCGACCTTCGACCGGCCGAAGTCGAAATGGGTCATGCCGCGCGCCCGGCCATGGCTCATCAGGCGGTAATAGAGGAGTTCGTTGGAGCGGAGCCGGCGCGCGTCGGCCACGCCGCCGCCCCAATAGGGCATGACATGGCCGTTGTGATAGAGGCTGAGCACCGCCGAGACGGGGCGGTCGCCTTCGCGGACGATGAGCAGGTCGGCGCCGTCCCCGAAGACGTCGAGCACGGCGCGGAACAGGGCGGCGGGGAAGACGGGCGTGCCGAGATTGCGGACGCTTTCCGCATAGACTTGGTAGTGGGCACGGCGGAGCGCTTGCGACCGGCCGGTCTCGACGGTCAAAGCCGGGTTGGCGAGCGCCTTGCGCAGTTCGGCGCGGTGCTTGCGGGGGATGGCGAGCAGTTCGGCCTCGTCATCGGCGGCGAGCGGGCGGACGAAGCCGAGATGTTCGCCTTCGCGGACCTGCCAGCCCGCGCCGGGGCTGGGGCCGCCGCGCAGCTCGATGGGGGTGGTTCTCGCGATGCCCTGCGCCGCCGCCGCGAGGGCAGGAACGGCGCGGGGGTCTTCGGCGAGGATGCCGCCATCGACGGCGAACGCGGTCGAGACCAGCGCGTTGCCGAACAGGCGGCTGCGGACATGGTGGAGCGGCAGCAGGCCGTCGATCCGGCCCGACGGCGCGACGCTGGCGAGGACGAGCGGGCGGTGGCCGGTCGCCTGCGCGATGGCGCGCAGCCAGGCGGGGCGGTGGAACGGCGTGCCGGCCGGATGGGCAAGGACGAAGGCGTCGATCGCGGCGACATGCGCGGGATCGGCGAGGTCCATCTGCGTTACGGCGCGGTCGGCGGCGGTGCCCGTCCTCATGGCGCGCGCGCCGCTTCGGCATCGGCCAGAGCGTCAACCCTAGTCCAGGCGAAATCGCGGGTCAGGCGGCGCAGCTTGGCGGCCATCACCGAGAGATTGCTGTAGTGGCGCAGGCGCGAACGGAGCGGCGCGCCGGCTACGCGGGGCTGGTCGGGATCGATTTCCCACGGGTGGAAATAGATGATGGCGGGGCGACCGGCTTCCTCATTCACCTGCCGGATCGCCCAGCGGGAGAAGGCGTAAGGCAGCAGGCGGAAAAAGCCCCCTCCCCCGGCCGCCAGTGTCCGACTGCCCCATTTGGCGGTGGTGACGGGCAGCTCGACCAAAGGCGAATCGGGGAGCGGCTTCCAGGCGAAGCGGGGCGAGTCGGGCCAGCCATAATGGTCGTGGCGGATCGGCGCGACGCTGGAGGAATAGCGGTAGTCCGCTTCGGCGAGGATCGTATGCGCCCAGGGGGTGCGCGGGTCGATCGAGAAGCTGGGCGCGCGATAGCCGGTGACGGGCCGGCCGGTCGCGTCCTCCAATATGGCGCGCGACTTGGCGAGGTCAGCGCGGAACTGGTCTGGGGTAAAGGTGAAGACGCGGGCATGGTCATAGCCATGGCTCGCCACTTCATGCCCGGCATCGGCGATGCGGCGCATCAGCGCGGGATAGCGTTCGGCCACCCAGCCGAGCGTGAAAAAGGTCGCATGGACGCCTGCCTCGGCGAAGAGGGCGAGGACAGCGTCGGTGTTGGCCTCGACGCGGTGGGTGAGCCGGTCCCAGTCGGCGCGGTCGATCGTGCGCTCGAACGCGCCGACCTGGAACCAGTCCTCCACATCGACCGACAGGGCGTTCAGCATTGCTAGTCCTCAGGGTTCAGGCGACCGCCTGGATCGTTCCGGTCTGCTCTTCCCGCTCGACCCAGTCCACCAGAAGCGTGAGGACGCGGCGGAGCGCCGTGTCCTGTTCCTCGGCGCGGAATTCGAGGGCGGAGAGCCGCTCCTCGATCAGGGCGAAGCAGCTCTTGAGCGCTTCGGGGTCGATCTCCGGCTGGGCGGGCGCGCCGAAGGGGGCGTGGGCCTGCATGGCGCGGAGCGAGGCGATCTCGGCGCGGAGCGCTTCGATCTCGGCGAGCATGTCGGCGCGCAGCGTTTCGGCCGCAAAGGGAACAGCGAGTGGAACAGCCGATTCGCTATGCTCGATTTTTTCTTCTTTTATTTCAATATCTTGTGTGTAGGAAATAGGATCGACCGCTGTATGTTCCACGGACTGTTCCACGACGCCTTCGGGTTCCGCGTCCGGCTCGGGAGCGGCGAAGGCGGGGCGCAGGAAGCGCGGCGGCGGCGCGAAGGCGGGCTCTTCCTCTTCCTCGACCGGATCGGGATCGAACGCGGCGGGCTGGGTCCAGCGGGGCTGCGACCAGAGCGGCTGCGGCGCGGGGGCTTCAGGCTGTTCCAGCGCCGGTTCGGCGTCCGCAGACTCTTCGGCCTGGGGCGCTTCCCAGGCCGCTTCGATGTCCAGAGGCTCTTCGGCCTGCGGTTCATCCCAAGCCGCTTCAGCTTCCACCAGCACCTCGGCCGGCTCGTCCCATGCCGCTTCGACCGCGGCAATCGGCGCTGCTTCTTCGGCGGGCTGTTCGAGCACCAGTTCCTCCTCGGCCGGCGCGTCTTCCGCGACCGTGTCCAGGGTGGAGGGCGCGACCGGCTGGGGCGTCGTGTCGCTGTCCAGCCCCATGTCGGCGACCACGGCGCCGACGACTTCGGCGTCGATCACATGGAGCTGCTCGATCGCGCCCAGCAGCAGCACGCGGCTGGC
This sequence comes from Sphingobium sp., assembly GCF_036170395.1. Lineage (GTDB taxonomy): Bacteria > Pseudomonadota > Alphaproteobacteria > Sphingomonadales > Sphingomonadaceae > Sphingobium. The sequence continues at coordinate 10,158 of NZ_JAVHPD010000041.1, read as the reverse complement.
GAGCGCGTTCAGGCGGCGGGGCACGCCGTTGGTCGCGGCATAGAGCGCATCGAACGCGCCCGGCGTGAAGGCCGGGTTGCCGGTCCAGCCGGCGATGCCCAGGCGATGCAGGATATAGGGCTCGACCTCGGCCGCCAGCATCGGTTCGAGATGATGAGTGGCGATCACGCGCTGGCGCAGCTGTTCGAGTTCGGGCGATTTCACCAGATCGCGGAACTCGGGCTGGCCGAGCAGGAATATCTGGAGCAGCGACTGGCCGCCGAGCTGGAAATTGGAGAGCATCCGCAATTCTTCGATCGCGGAGACGGGCAGATTCTGCGCCTCGTCGACGATCAGCAGGGTGCGGCGGCCGGCGCGGGCTTGGGCATGGAGGAAGCCCTCGATCTGGCGCAGGATCGCCGCCTTAGGCTGGGCGTCGGTGGCAAGGCCGAAGCTCTGCGCGGCGAGGCGCAGCATGTCGTCGCCCTCGACCTGGGTCGAGACGATCTTGACGGCGGTGAGGCGCGCCGGGTCGATCGTCTGCATCAGGTGGCCGACGAGGGTCGTTTTGCCCGCGCCGATATCGCCGGTGATGACGATGAAGCCTTCGCCCTGCGCGAGGCCATAGCCGAGATAGGACAGCGCCTTGCGATGGGTCGCGCTCTCGAAATAATAGGTGGGGTCGGGCGTCAGCTGGAACGGGCGGCCCTGCAATCCGTAGAATTGATCGTACATTTCTTCGTCTCCAAGGCGTCGGTCAGAAGCTGTAGCGCAGGCCGACCTGCCCCATCGCGCTGATGATCGTATCGAGGTCGTCGGCGTCCACCCCGTCCAGCCCCAGCGAGGCGGAGGCGGAGAGGCGGCGGCTGATGCCTTTGTAATAGCTGGTGAACGCGCCATAGTTGAGCACGTCCGGGCGGCCGCCGCTGGCGTCGAAATAATTCATGTAGGTGACAAGGTCGATGCTGTCGCGATCGTTGATCGTGTAGGTGAGCGACCCGTTGCCATACCAGTTTTCGTCGCGCGAGCCGCGGATCAGCACCGTTTGTCCTTCGGGCGTGATGAACTTGCGCTGCGAATAGCCGCCGCCCAGGCCAAAGCCCCACGGGCCGCGCCGGAGCGCATATTGCGCCGCCACGCCGCGATAGCGGAAATTGGCGTCGGTGATGCCCGAAAGCGCATCGTTGAAGCATTGCCCGCCGCCGGTGGTGGAGAAGGCGCAGCCGGTGATGTCGCCGGTGAAGGGATTGCGCGCCACGTCGAAGCGGCTGCCCGAGAGCGCGGCGACATCGGCGGTGATGAGGCGGCCGAAACTGTCGATGCCGTCGAACAGGATGATCGCGATATGGCTGTCGCGCCCTTCCCACAGGAAGCTGCCCTGATAGGTCATGCCGCCATAGCGTTCGCCCACCCGCGCCTGGAGCGAGGTGCGGTGATTGGGCCGCCACAGGACGCCGGCGTCCCAGATGACGTCGCTGAAATCATAGATGAGCGCGCGCGGCGAGCTTTTGTCCGTCACATAGCGGCCGTTGCGGATGAGGGGGAAGCCATCATCGTCCAGCGCAGGCGAGCGCTGGCGGATCTTGATCTCCTCATAGCCGACGCCGCCGACCAGAGCGACCGTGCGCGAGACCGGCAGGGTCGCATCGACCCGGCCCCAGGCGTCCTCGAACCGCTGGTCGAGCTGGCTCGCATCCTCGCGGTCATAGCCGGCGCTGGCGGTGAGGCCGATCGCGGGCAGCACCGTGTCGGGGGCGAGGCCGACCGAGCCGGTGAGGCTGTGGGTCCAGCTGTCGGCGAAGGAGCCGTTGGGCTGAGCGCCGGCGAAATTCTGGTCGATGTCGTCGTCCACCCGCGCATAGCCGAGGCGATAGGAGGCGTTGACGGTGAAGTCGCCGACCTGGGTCGTGTAGGACGGGCCGACATAGCCGGCCCAGACCTGGCTGGTATAGGTGTCGCGCTGCGGCAGGGCGCCGGAGAAACCATCGGTCCGCACGCGGGTCGCAAGGCCGCCGGTCTGGAGCGACAGGCCGCGCGCGAGATTGATGTTGGCGCTGGCGATGCCGCTCAGCACGTCCTGATCGGTCGCCTGGCTGCCCCAGCCGAAGCTGTGATTATATTCAAGGTCGAGCGCGGCCTCTACCCGGCGCGTCTGCACCTGCGCCGAGAGGCCGGCGGTGACATTGGTGTAGGTCAGCACGTCGCCGCCGCCCTTGAGCGGTCCCATCACGACCTGGTCGATACCGATATAGGGGATGACATCGACGCGCTTGTCGTCGCGCGTCTGCGCGTGCGCCGAGGTGGCGGCGGCGAGCGCGGCGAGCGATGCGCCCGCGATCCAGAGCCGGGTCATGACTGATGGTCCTCTTTGGAATAATAGCTGCCGAAGCGCCGGCCGCTCGCCTGAAAGCGGACGCCGTTGAGCAGAAGCTGCACCTGCGCCCCGCCCTTGAGCAGGCCGGCGGCATCGCGCAGCGCGCTTTCGGAGGTCTTGTCGGCGCGCACGACCAGCAGCGCGATCGCGGCATGGCTGGCGAGCACGGCGGCGGGCGAGGCCGCGAGCAACGGGGGCGAATCGAAGATCAGGATGCGGTCGGGCCGCCCTTCGGTCAGGCGGCGGAGCGCCTGTTCGGTGCGGGCGGAGGCAAGATATTCGGTGTCGTTGTTGCTGCGCTGTCCGGCGGGCAGCACCGACAGCGAGGGCAGGTCGGTGCGGATGACGCAATCCTCGACCGCGATCGAGGGATCGGCGAGCGCGTCCATGAGGCCGGGGCCGGCGGTGAGGCCGAGCTTGCCGGGGATGCCGGGCTTGCCGAAGTCAGCGTCCACGAGCAGGATTTCGCGGTCCTTTTCCGCCGCGAGGCTGAGCGCGAGATTGATCGCGCAGAAGCTCTTCCCCTCCCCGCTATGCGCCGAGCAGACGAGGATGCGGTTGCCGCGGGGATTGTCGTGCAACTGGGCGAGCAGGTCGCGCTTGAGCAGGCGAAACTCCTCGCTCATCGCGGTGACGGGGCCTTCGGGGCGGAGATAGCCCGCTTCGGCGAGCGCGATGCGGTCGATCGGCTGGACCGGGCCGGTCCAGTCGGGCGCGCGGTAGGAAGGCGCGGCCACGGGTGCGGGCGCGACGGGTTCAGCCGCAGGCGCGAAGGCGGCGTGCGCGGGCGGCGCTTCGGCGGGGACATCGACCGCAGGGGCGGCGCGGCCGCGCAGGGCGGCGCTGAAATCATAGATTTCGGTCGCACGCTCGATCAGCGATCCCCGGCCCTTGAAGCTGCTATGCTGGTTCATCTTGCCTTGATCCTTCACGCCATGCCGCGCTGGACAAATTCGACCGCGATCAGCAGCAGGCAGACGGCGGCCAGGCCCCCGCTCGCCCCTGCGAACCATTTCATGCGCTTCTTTTCGATGGCGACCTGCGCGGCGCTGAGCGCCTGGCTGATCGAGCCGGCGACCGGCAGGCCCACCGCCTTTTCGAGGCGCGCCGCGTTCGGGAAGGTGCCCTTCAATTGGCCCATGGCGAAGGCGACGCCGACGCCCGCCGCGATGCCGAGCACCAGCACGCCGAGCAGCAGCAGCGGCCGGTTGGGCGCGAAGGGCGCGGTCGGGGTGCTGGGCGGGTTGATGACGCGGAACTGGACGGAGCCAGTCTCGGTCTTGACCTCGCCGCGCAGGCGCAGATCCTCGCGATCGGCGGTCAGCTTGTCATATTGGGTCTTGAGCGCGGCATAATCGCTGTCGAGCTTTTCCTGCTCGGAGGCGACGCCGGGTTCGTCGACCTGTTTGCTCATCATCGCGTTGAGATCGGCCTGGAGCTGCGCCTTGCGGGCGCTCAGCGCCTGGACGGTCGCGGCGCGTTCGGCCTGCATCGACTTGATCGACAGATAGGCGGGGTTGGGCGTGCTGCCGCTGCCGCCGCCCGCCCCGCCGCCGGCGCGGCGGAGGGCATCGACCTCGCGCTGCGCGGCGATCACGTCGGGATGGCTGCTGGTCCAGCCGCGCGCGCGCATCGAGGCAAGGTTCGCCTGCGCCTGCGCGAGCGGCGACGCGCCGCCGCCAGCCGAAACGCCGGGCAGGCTGGCGGGCGTGCCGGCGAGCTGGCCGTTCATCGCGGTGAGCGCGCTTTGCGCCTGGACGAGCTGCGAATCGATATTGTTGATCTCCATACGGGCGGCGTCCATGCGCTGGCCGATGGAGCCGGCGCCGGGCAGCAGGCCGGCATAGCGCTGCGCGAATTCGATGCGGCGCTGGTCGGCGGCGGCGAGCTGCTTGGCGCGCGCGGCGATCTGCTGGTCGAGGAAGGCGAGGCTCTGCTTGGTCTCGCGGCGGTCGCCCGAGAGATTTTCCTCCTGGAAGATGTCGATCAGCTTCTGCACGATCTGCTGGGCGATGCGCGCGTTCGCGCCGTCCGACAGCGACGAGTCGTTCGACAGAGCGGTGATGTCGATCATGCTGGGATCGACCTGCGCCATGACGGTGATATTCTCACGCAGCTTGGTGATCTTCGCGGCGATCTCGCGCGGGCCGGAGACGGTTTGGGCGAGGTCGGTGTCGCGGATCACCTTTTCGAGATTGTCGGCGCTCGCCAGCGTGCTGCGGACCCGGTCGAGATCCTGCTGGGACTGGACCTGGGTGATGCCGACCTTGTCCTCCAATAGCGACTGGGTGCTGACATAGACCCGCGCCTTCGACTGGTAGCTGTTGGGGATGAGGGCGACGCCCAGCCAGCCCAACATGCACACGACCCAGGCGACGCCGAGCGCAACCCAGCGGCGGCTCCAGATGCCATGGAGGATGATCCGCAATTCGTCGTAGAGACCGGCCATCAGAACATGCTTTCCGGGATGATGATGACGTCGCCCGGCGCGAGCATGACGTTGGCGCGGGTGTCGCCCTTCTTGAGCAGGTCAGTGAGGCGCACCTGATATTCGCGCTGCTTGCCGCTATTCTTGTCGAAGCGAACCAGGCGCGCGCGGTTGCCGGCGGCATATTCGCTGAGGCCGCCGACCGAAATCATCGCGTCGAGCAGGGTCATGTTCGCGCGATAGGGGATCGAGGCGGGCTTTTCGGTCGCGCCGACGATCCGCACCTGCTGGCTGAAGGTGCCGCTGAAATTATTGACGATGACCGAGACGAGCGGGTTCTCGATATATTGGGTCAGCGCCAGCTTGATGTCCTCGGCCAGCATCTTGGGCGTCTTGCCCACGGCCGGCATGTCGGTGATGAGCGGCGTGGTGATGCGGCCGTCGGGGCGCACCTGCACTTTCGCGCCCAGTTCCGGGTTGCGCCAGACGAAGATGGTGAGATCGTCGAGCGGGCCGATGACATATTCCTCGCCCGGCCCCTCCTGCGTGGACACGAAGGAGGCAGGCGGAAGCTGCGGACCCGAGCCGCCGGAAGCGCATCCCGACAGCGCGACGGCGGGCAAGGACGCGCCGATCAGGAGCCTGGACATGTGCTGGAACCGCATAATCTCATCCCTTTGCCGGGCCATGCGCGCCGGTCGCCCGACAGCAGGGACGAACGGCAAGCATATGGCTTTGGGCCTCTTCTTGCCGGCAAAGGGTAAAGATACCGTTAGGAGTTAAGTCGTCAGCTATTCAGCCAAGTAAAAGTTCGCGGGCATTTGGGTGGCCAAGAAAAGCGGCGGGGCTGGCCGAGGCGCCATAGGCTCCGGCGAGGAACAGGGCGACGAGGTCGCCTTCCTGCACGGGGGGGAGCGCCACCTTGTCCGCCAGGCGATCGATCGGGGTGCAGAGGCAGCCGACGACCGTGACCGGCTCCGCTGCAGGGGCCGCGCCGAAGCGATTGGCGAGCGCGATCGGATAGTTGCGGCGGACGACGGTGCCGAAATTGCCGCTGGCGGCGAGCTGGTGGTGCAGGCCGCCGTCGACCACGACGAAGGTTTCGCCCTGGCTGATCTTCACGTCGATGACTCGGGTGAGATAGACGCCCGCCTCCCCCACCAGCCAGCGGCCGAGTTCGAGTGCGAAGGCGCTGCCTTGGAGGATATCGGGCAGGGTTTCGAGGCCGCTGTCCAGCGCGACGCCGATCGGGCGGATGTCGAGGGGCGTGTCGCCGGGGAAGTAAGCGAGGCCGAAGCCGCCGCCGAGATTGACCAGCGGCGGGGTCGCGCCGACCTGGTCGGACAGGCGAGCAGCGAGCGCGAGGGTGGCGGCCTGCGTCTCTATGATCGCGAGAGGATCGAGATTCTGGCTTCCGGCAAAGATGTGCCAGCCGCGCCAGTCGGCCCCGGCCGCGATCATCGCGCGGGCGAGCGCGGCGGCGCGGTCGGCATCGACGCCGAAGGGCTTGGCGCCGCCGCCCATGCGCATCCCCGAGCCCTTGAGGTCGAAATCCGGGTTCACGCGCACGGCGAGGCGGGGCGTCTTGCCGATGCGGTCGGCGGCGGCGAGGGCGCGACGCCCCTCCCCTTCGGATTCCAGGTTGAGGGTGACGCCGGCGAACATCGCCGCCTCCAGCTCGTCGTCGCGCTTGCCAGGGCCGGCGAAACTGATCCGATCCGGCGCCATTCCCGCGTCGAGCGCCATGGCGAGTTCGCCGCCGGACGCGATGTCGAAGCCGTCGACCTGGGTTGCCATGCGGGCGAGCAGCGGGGCGTGCGGGTTGGCCTTGATCGCATAATGGAGGTGGAGCCGGTCCGGCATCGCCTCGCGGAAGCGGCGGACCTGCGCTTCGACGATGCCCATGTCATAGGCGAAGAGCGGCGTGTCGCCGGCTTCATCGACGAGGGAGGCCGCGCCATGGCCGGCGATGAGGAGCATCCCTTCTTCTTGCGCGAACCAGGGGGGGATGGGGCCGGTGGGTTTCATGGCTTGTCCTTGTTGGTCTTGCGGCTGCGCCGGGCCGCCCTGGGCTCCTGCTTTCGCAGGAGCACGGTGGTTTTAGAGGCCGTGGTCTCGAGCGAGCTTTACCCGGTCGATCTTGCCGTTGGGGTTGCGGGGGAAGTCGGGGAGGATTTTGATGTCCCTGGGCTGCATGAAGTTGGGCAGTTCCTGCTTGAGGTGGGCGGCGACCGCTTCGGCGGCGTCGGGCGCGGCGCGGAGGAGCAGGCGGACGGCCTGGCCGAGGCGGTCGTCCTTGACGCCGAGCGCCACGGCTTCGGCAACGCCGGACACGGCGAGCGCGGCTTCCTCTATTTCGGTGGGGCTGATGCGGTTGCCGGCGGACTTTATCATCGCGTCGTCGCGGCCGACGAAATAGAGCAGCCCCTCCGCGTCTCGCCGCACCGTGTCGCCCGACCACACCGCCATGCCGCCATAGCGCGAGGCGGGCGGCGCGGGCTTGAAGCGTTCGGCGGTGCGGGCGGGATCGTTCCAATAGCCCTGCGCCACCAGCGGCCCGCAATGGACCAGTTCGCCCGGCTCATCGTCGGCGGTGAGTCTGCCGTCGGGGCGGACGACGAGGATTTCGGCGAAGGGGATGGCGTGGCCCATCGAATCGGGATGGGCCTCGACCAGAGCGGGCGGGAGATAGGTGGAACGGAAGGCTTCGGTCAGGCCGTACATCGGGTAGAGATCGGCCTGCGGGAAAAGCGCACGCAGCCTTGCGACCAGCGGCCGGCTGAGTGCGCCGCCGCTGTTGGTGAGGCGACGGAGCTTGGCGGCTGTCTCGACCGGCCAGTCCAGTTCGGTGAGTTGCACCCAGAGGGGCGGGACGCCAGCGAGCGTCGTGATGTCGTGGCGATCGACCAGCTTCAGGACGTCGCGGGGGGTGAGATAATCGAGCGGATAGACGCTGCCGCCCGAAATCCAGGTGCTGAACAGCTGGTTCTGCCCATAATCGAAGCTGAAGGGCAGGACGCAGGCGGTGCGATCCTCTGGCGTCAGGGCGAGATAATCGGCGACCGCGACCGCGCCGAGCCGCAGATTGGCGTGGGTCAGCATCACGCCCTTGGGCCGGCCGGTCGATCCGCTGGTGTAGAGGATGGCGGCGAGATCGTGCGGGGCGGCGGCGGAGGGGCCGAGCGCGGGGCCGCCGCTCATCGCGCAGGCGGCGTCATCCTCGCGGTGGCGCTGGCAGGTGCGGGGGACATCCCCCTCGGTCAAGCTGTCGAGGCGGGTGGCGGTGCCGATCAGCGCGCCCGCGCCGCTGTCGGACAGGATATGGGCGACCTGCGCGTGCTTGAGCAAAGGGTTGATCGGCACATGGACGAGGCCGGCGCGCGGCGCGGCGAGCGGCATCAGCGCCGATACCGTGCCCTTGGCCATCCAACTGGCGATGCGCGCGCCCGGCGGGAGCCCGAAGCCGGCGAGCCACGCCGCCAGCCGGCCGAGCGAGTCTTCGAGTTCGCCATAGCTTTGCGCGCCCGCCCGGCCGCCGATCGCCGGGCGGGCGGGATCGTCGCGCAGCAGCAGATGGTCGATCGGGCGCACCTGCGCTCCGTCGATCCGGGCGAAGGGGTCAGCCACGCGCGCTTAACTCCATGTGCAGATTTTTCTCCTATGCGTGGGGCCTTGGTGCGGCGGAGATAGTGGGTTGGAGGCGGCAAGGGAATATCTGAGCGTGGCCGACGCCCGCGAGGCTCTCGCGGGGGCGCTGGACCGCGGCCGTGCCCCTGCCCTGTTCGAGCGGCTGGACTGGTTCGCCGATCTTCACGGCCATTGTTTTCCCGAGCGGCCGGTGCGGATCGTGTCGGCGCGGGAGGACAAGGCGTCGGTCTGGCTGTTCCTGATGGACGCTGGGCCGCATCGCGCCCAGGCGCTCGCCAACTGGTATAGTTTCGCCTGGTCTCCGGTTTTTGTCGGCGATCCAGACGCGATGACGCGGGAGCGGTTGCTGGGGGCAGCGGCGCGGCAGTTGTTGCGACATTGTGCACAGATCGATCTCTATCCGCTGGAAGATGCGTCGGAAATGCTGGCGGCGCTGCGGCGCGCGGGCTGGTTCGCGGTGCGGCGGTATATGGGCGGGCGCTATCTGCTGCATGTGCGCGGGCGCAGCTTCGCCGATTATTGGGCGGAGCGGCCGGGGCGGCTGCGGAACCTCGTCAGGCGCAAGGGGCGCGGCGATCCCTTTGCCCTATCGATCGAGCGGGTGCTGACCGACGATCTGTGGGCCGACTATGTCGATGTGCATGGCCGCAGCTGGAAGGAAGCGGAGCCGGAGGGCGGCCTTGCCTTCCTGCACGCGCTGGCGCGGCGGGAGAGCGATGCAGGGACGCTGCGGCTGGGGTTCGCGCGGCTGGACGGACGGGCGGTCGCGGCGCAGCTCTGGACGGTGGAGCATGGCGTCGCGCTGATCCACAAGCTCAATCACGACCGGGCGCTCGACGCGCGGTCGCCCGGCACGCTTCTCAGCCACGCGATGTTCGCGCAGGCGATCGACGGCGACGGCGTCGAGACGATCGACTATGGCACCGGCGACAATGGCTACAAGACCGAGTGGATGGAGGATCGGATCGCGCTCCAGCGGATCGACGCCTTCAACCCGCGCTTCGCCAGCGCGTGGCTGCCCGCCGCGCGGACCGCCATTTCCGCCCTTGTGGGTTGAGCCGGGAGGCTCTAGGGAAACCCCCACCATGCGGGCGGAACAGTCTCAGCCGGTCGACCGGACAGTCGCACTCGATAACGAGCTTCGCGCCTTGCTGCGCGACACGCTCGGCCTGTCGCAGGATCGGGTCGATGGCTTCGCCGCCGATACGCCGCTGTTCGGCGCGCTGCCCGAACTGGATTCGATGGCGGTGGCGGGCGTGCTGACCGAGATGGAGGATCGCTTCGGCATCCTGATCGACGACGAGGATATCGACGGCGACACGTTCGAGAGTTTCGGATCGCTGCTGGCCTTCGCGCGAAGCAAGGTGGGCGGCTGAGGCTGCCGGCGGGTTCGATCCCGCAAGATTCAAGCGACAGTAAAACAATGGTGCGCCTTGAAGGGGAAAGTTTGAACCAACTTTTCTCGACCTTGGCGGACTGGAACCAGCTTTTGGCAGCTATACCGCTGGATGCGTTGGAAGATTGCCCGGCTTGCAGCGATCCGGAACCGTCCGGGCCGTGATGGCTCCGGCCTGATTCCGTAAACCCCCAAACTTCGTTTCAACCCGGCGCATCATGCCCGCGTGTTCACTCATGCGGTTATGGTGCGCCTTTGTTTTTCGTGACCCATGCCTGAAAAAACGTATGGCCCGCCCCGTCTGCAAGGGGGATTTTGAAGTGTTCTGATCAG
>NZ_JAVHPD010000040.1:0-69168 GCF_036170395.1 Sphingobium sp. | reverse complement strand
CGGCACTCTAACCAACTGAGCTACACCCGCGTTCGGTGTGGAAGCGCCGTCTATGAGCGTCTGCCGGGGCTGTCAACCGTCCGCGCCCCCGCTTTCCTCTTTCTAGTCATTTTCTTTGCGGCGCGGCACCGTCAGCGTGCCCTGCTCGAACAGGAAGCCCGCGATATCGGGCGTCCCGGCCGCCGCGACGACGGTCTGGATGATGATGAGCAGCGGCACCCCTAGCAGCGCGCCCGGCGTCCCCCACACCCATCCCCAGAAGGCGAGCGATACCAGGATCAGCAGCGGGTTCATCGTCAGCCGCCGCCCCAGCAGCATCGGCGTGATGACATTGGCCTCGACCAGGTGGAACCCGATCTGGAGAGCCGCGGGCAGCAGCGCCACCCATACATCGTCGAACACCATGAGCCCGCCCAGCCCCAGCAGCGCGGCGGCCAGCATCGGCCCGAAATAAGGAACGAAATTGAGCAAGGCGACGATCCCGCCCCACATCAGCGGCGATGGCATCCCGATCACCCACAGCGCGAAGGCGACGGCAAGGCCGAGGCAACTGTTGATGATCGCGATGGTGATGACATAGGCGGAGGTCGCGTCCACGACATTCTGGATCACCCGCGCGACCGCCATCGCCCCGTCGAAACTGCCCCGGCTGTTGATCGTCCGTCGCCTTAGCCGCGTCCAGCCGGCGAGGAAGAAATAGATGATGAGCAGCGCGAACACCATCTGGATGAACGCCGCCGGCGCGCTGGTCGCAGCAAATTGCAGCAGCGATCGCGGCGCATCAACCGCCGAAGCCTGCGCCGCCGCCACCGGCCCGCTCGCGATCATATCGACGGTCTCGTCCACGAAGCGCTGGAGATTGGCATAGAGGTCGATCAACGGGGCGAGATTGGCCTGTATCTTGGGCAGACGCTGGGGCAGCGCCGCGAACCAGTCGGTCGCCGGCACGATGATGAGGACCAGCGCGGTATTCGCCACCAGCAGGAAGCCGATCAGCGCCAGCAGCGCGGCCAGCCCCGACGGAATGCCCCGCCGCTCCATCCATTCGAGCAACGGCACCAGCGCGATGGCGATCACCAGCGCGGCGGTCAGCGGCAGAAAGAATTCCGCCCCCGCCCGCAACGCGAAGGGCAAGGCCAGGATCAGCCCGATCCCCGCCGACAGCGCGATCGACGCCAGCAACCGGTCGCGCCGGCGGTTGATTTCCTGAAGGTCGGCGGCGCTCGGCTGATTCCCGTTGCTCATGGGCCAGATGTGAAGCGGCGGCGCGGCAGCGTCAATTTACAATGGCTGTTCGGCGGATCGCGGCACTTTCGTCATGCCAGCGAAGGCTGGCATCTCTCTTCCTTCTTTCCCGCTCGAAGAAAAGGGAGATGCCAGCCTGCGCTGGCATGACGGGGTCGTCAGCCGCTTCCTGGTCAACCCCAACGCCGCCTTAACCAAATATTCGGCGCATACCGCTATCCCCGCAGCCGGGGACATGAGAACGGGGCAAGGCATGAAGCAGGCGCTCGTCGCGCTGGCGATGATGGGGGTGAGCCACGCGGCATCGGCGCAGCCGGCGGTGCGGCTCGACACCCAGATGTTCGTCGAACGGGTCAGCACCGACCTCAACGGCCGCCCGCGCCGCACGCTGGAAAGCGCCGCGCGCGCCGCGCCGGGCGAGCCGGTCATCGTCATCCTCCACTGGCGCAACGAAGGCGCGCAGCCGGTGCGCAGCTTCGCCGCCAGCCGCACAATGCTGCGGGGCCTCACGCCCGATCTCACCGCCCCCGGCGTTCAGGTGTCGATCGACGGTGGGCGCAGCTGGGACAGGTTCGACCGGCTGTGGCTGCCCACCCCGCTCGGCGGCATCCGCCGCGCCGTGGCGGAGGATGTGACCCATGTCCGCTGGCTGCTGCCCGACGCCGCCGGCCCCGGACAAGCGGGCCGCCTCAGCTACCGCAGCGTGGCGCGCTGACGCAGTTTGAATATGCTGGGCTAATCTGCATCACCCCGTTCGTCCTGAGTAGCCATTGAGCGAAGTCGAAATGGCGTATCGAAGGACCGGTGCTTCGATACGGGGCTTCGGCAGGCTCAGCCCCTACTCAGCACGAACGGTTCATAATTAAATTAGAGGCCGCAGCACTAATCCACGAACAGGAAGGCAGGCGCCTCCAGCCTTTTCTTCACCGCCTGCACGAAGCTCGCCGCATCCCAACCGTCGACCACGCGATGGTCGCAGCTGATCGACAGGTTCATGAGCTTCGCCGCGACGACTTCCTTGCCCCGGAAGACCGGCCGCTCGATCACGCGATTGGGGCCGATGATCGCCACTTCGGGCCGGTTGATGACCGGCGTCGTCGCGATCCCGCCCAGCGGCCCCAAGGAGGTCAGCGTCAGCGTCGATCCGCTCAGTTCCTCGGACTTCGCCTTGCCCGTCCGCGCGGCCTCGGCCAAGCGGCGGATTTCGCTCGCAAGCTGCCAGATGTTCCTGTCCTGCGCGTCGCGGATCACCGGCACCATCAGCCCCGCATCGGTCTGCGTCGCGAGGCCCAGATGCACAGAGCCGTGCCGCGTCACCACGCCTGCCTCGTCGTCATAGCGCGCGTTCAGCATCGGGAAGTCCGGCAAGGTCTTGCAGATGGCGACGATCAGCAGCGGCAGCATGGTGAGCTTGGGCCGCTCCCCGCGTCCCTCGTTCAATTGCTCGCGCAGCGTCTCCAGCGCGGTGACGTCGATCTCATCGACATAGGTGAAATGCGGGATATGCCGCTTCGACGCCGCCATATTCTCCGCGATCCGCCGCCGCATCCCGATGACCCTGACCGTCTCGTCGCCCCGCCGCGCCGACCGCCCGGCCGGCGCATAGCCCTGCCCCGACCCGTAGAGCAGATAGGCGTCGAGATCGGCATGGCGGACGCGGTCGCCCGAAGGCTTCACCTGCGACAGATCGATACCCAACTCTTTCGCTCGCGCCCGCACGGCGGGGGACGCGAGAACTTCTACTCCCCTCCCTTCCAGGGAGGGGTTGGGGGTGGGTGCCGGCGAAGCCGGCTTTTCTTCCGGCGCGACGACAGGAGGCTCGCTGCGCTCGCCACCCACCCCCGGCCCCTCCCTTGAAGGGAGGGGAGATTCGCTCACCGCCGTCTCCGCCGCGATCGTCTCCTTGGCTGGCGGCGGCGCAGCGCCGATTGCGCCATCGCCCTCGACCTCGATCTCCACCAGCATCGCCCCGATCGACACCTGGTCGCCCGGCTCGCCTGCCAGCCGCACCACCGTGCCCGCCACCGGGCTTTCCATCTCGACCGTCGCCTTGTCGGTCATCATGTCGGCGATCGGCTGGTCCTCCTCGACCCGGTCGCCGACCTTGACATGCCAGCCGACGATCTCCGCCTGCGCGATGCCTTCGCCGATGTCCGGCAGCTTGAACGTGAACAGCGCCATGACGCTCAATCCTTCATGATCTTGGTGATGGCCTCGCGGATGCGCACCGGCCCCGGAAAATAGGCCCATTCCAGGCTGTGCGGATAGGGTGTGTCGAACCCTGTGACCCGCTCGATCGGCGCTTCGAGACGATAGAAGCAGCGCTCCTGCACTTGGGACAGCAGTTCCGCGCCGAAGCCGCTGGTCCGCGTCGCCTCATGCACGATCAGGCAGCGGCCGGTCTTGCGCACCGACGCCTCGATCGCCTCGATGTCGAGCGGCACCAAAGTCCGCAGGTCGATGATCTCGGCATCCACCCCCATGGCCGCGACCGTGTTCTCGACCACATGCACCATCGTGCCGTAGCACAGGATGGTCAGCGCCTCGCCCGCCCGCGCGATTCGCGCCTTACCCAGCGGGATGCGATAATAGCCCTCCGGCACTTGCGCGTCGGGATGCCCCGCCCAGCTCTTGGCCGGCGTGTCATAATGGCCGTCGAACGGCCCATTATAGATGCGTTTCGGCTCGAAGAAGATCGTCGGATCATTATCCTCGATCGCCGCGATCAGCAGCCCCTTGGCGTCATAGGGCGTCGAGGGGATCACCGTCTTGACGCCAGAGACATGGGTGAAGATGCCCTCGGGCGACTGGCTGTGCGTCTGCCCGCCGAAGATGCCGCCGCCGAAGGGAGATCGCACCGTCATCGGCGCGATGAACTCGCCCGCCGAGCGATAGCGCAGCCGCGCCGCCTCGCTCACCAGCTGGTCGAGTGCGGGGTAGATATAGTCGGCGAACTGGATTTCCGGCACCGGGCGCAGGCCATAAGCCCCCATCCCCACCGCCACGCCGATGATCCCGCATTCGGTGATCGGCGTGTCGAACACGCGGTTCTTGCCATATTTCTGCTGGAGGCCCGCCGTGGCGCGAAACACCCCGCCGAAAAAGCCGACATCCTCGCCCATCACGACGACTTGCGGGTCGCGGTCCATCATCACGTCCAGCGCACTGTTGATCGCCTGGATCATGTTCATGTGGGTGGTTTGGGTGGTGGGTTCGGTCATGCTCATACTTTCCCTCTCCCTTGGGGGGAGAGGATAGCGGAGCTTGCCAGCTTGCTGGCTAGCGCAGCTTGGTGAGGGGGCGGCGGCCTGTCGATGGCACACATCACCCTCATCCAACTCCGCCTAACTCGCTTCGCTCGCAAGGCTTCGTATCCTTCTCCCATCAAGGGAGAAGGTTTGATCGCCAAGCCCCTCACAGCCCCGCCGCCTTCCATTCGTCCAGCATCTGCTGTTGCTGTTCGCGCAAATGCCAGGGCATTTCCTCGAACACATCCTCGAACATCGACTCCATCGGATGGTGGAGGCCGTGGCCCAATATCCCGTTCTTCTCCGCCTCGCGCGCGGCGTCGCGGACCAGCTCGGCCAGTTCCTTGTCCATCGCCGCATGGAGCTCCTCGTCCCAGATGCCAAGGCCGATGCAATGCGCCTTCAGCCGCGCGATCGGATCGCCCAGCGGCCACAGACTGCTTTCCTCGGCGGAGCGATAGGCGGTCGGATCGTCCGAGGTGCTGTGGCCCTCCACCCGATAGGTGAAATGCTCGATCAAGGTCGGCCCGCCATTGGCCCGCGCCCGGTCGGCGGCCCAGCGGGTCGCCGCATAGACCGCCAGCACGTCATTGCCGTCGACCCGCAGCCCCGCAATGCCATAGCCGATCGCCCGCGCCGCGAAGGTCGTCGCCTCCGCTCCCGCAAAGCCTGAAAAGCTGCTGATAGCCCATTGATTATTCACCACATTCATGATGACGGGCGCGCGATAGACGCTGGCGAAGGTGCAGGCCGAATGGAAATCGCCCTCCGCCGTCGATCCCTCCCCGCACCAGGTCGCGGCGATCCGCGTGTCGCCCTTCGCCGCGCTCGCCATCGCCCAGCCGACCGCTTGGGGATATTGGGTGGTGAGGTTGCCCGAGATCGAGAAGAAACCCGCGTCGCGCGCCGAATACATGATCGGCAACTGGCGGCCCTTCATCCGGTCGCCCTTGTTGGAATAGATCTGGTTCATCATGTCGACGATGGGCCAGTCGCGCGCGATCAATATTCCCTGCTGGCGATAGCTGGGGAAGCACATGTCATCCCGCGACAGCGCCAAAGCCGCGCCGATCGACACCGCCTCCTCGCCGGTCGATTTCATGTAGAAGCTGGTCTTGCCCTGCCGCTGCGCGCGGAACATCCGCCCGTCGAACGCGCGGGTCAGCGCCATGTACCGCAGCATCTTCAGCAGCGTCTCGGCCGGCAGCTTCGGGTTCCAGGGGCCGACCGCCTGCCCGTCCTCGTCCAGCACCCGCACCAGCCCATAGGCCATGTCGCGTATGTCGGCGGGCTGCGCCGCCTCGTCCGGGCGCGGCTGCGCGCCGGCGGGCGGGATGTCGAAATGGGTGAAGTCGGCCGCCTCGCCCGGCCGCGCCGGCGGCTCGGGCACATGGAGCCTGAGCGGGGGCAGATTGCGCCCCACCGGCCCGTCCTGCCCCGCAAATCCATTAGGATCGCTCATCCTACCTCCTTTGTGCATTGCAACAATATTGCTTAGCGCAGATATTATATTTCAACGCCGCAAAAGGCAAGCCTTACTGACCCATTATATGCGATTCAGCTGTCCCACTCGCTGTTCGCTTTACACCGCCACGGGCGCTGCAATGTGGCTTTGCGGCGCGTAATCGACCACCTCGAAATCCTCGATTCGATAGTCGAAAATGCCCGAAGGCCGCCGATTTATCCGCAGCTTGGGCGCGCCCGCGGGCACCCGCCGCATCTGTTCCTCGACCAGGTCGGCATGGTTCAGATAGAGGTGCACGTCGCCCCCCTGCCACACCACCTCGCCGGGCTCCAGATCGGTCTGCTGCGCCAGCATCCGCGTCAGCATCGACAGGCCGAATATGTTGAAGGCAAAGCCGAGCCCGAGGTCGCAACTGCGCTGGAACAGCAGCCCGTTGAGCCGCCCGTTCGCGACTTGGAACTGATAGGTCATGTGGCAGGGCGGCAGCGCCATATTCGGCACCTCCGCCACATTCCAGCCGGTAAACAGCAGCCGCCGCGACCCTGGCGTGGCGCGGATCGCCTCGACCAGTTCGGCAATCTGGTTGCGCCCCTTGTCGGCCCGCCGATACAGCCCCTCACCCGCAGGCTCATAGACCGGCCAGTTCACCCATTGCGCGCCATAGACCGGCCCCAGATCACCCCAGCGCGCGGCAAAGTCCGCGTCCGCGATGATCCGCGCCTCGAACGCATCGCGATCAATATCCTCCCCGGTCGCCCGGCGATAGGCGTCGAGAGGCCAGTCGGTCCAGATATGGACCCCCTGCCGCACCAGTTCGCGGATATTGGTGTCCCCGGTCAGGAACCACAGCATCTCCCGCGCCGCGACCTTCCAATAGACCCGCTTGGTGGTCAGCAGCGGCACCGCATCGTCCGCCAGCGAAAAGCGCATCATCGCGCCCAAAATGGATCGTGTGCCGACCCCCGTCCGGTCGATCCGCTCGTCGCCATGGGTCCAGACATGCCGCATCAGGTCCAGATATTGCTGCTCATAATGGGGCATGTCGGTCAAAGGGGCGGTCCTGCAAAGCGAGTCTGTGCCCCGCTTCTAGCCCAGCCCCGCATTCAGGTCATGGCGCTTTGTCCGCTCCGTTTCGGATCGGGTTGCGCTGGCATTGTCCCATGGGCGTGCGACCATCGCGCTATGACGGAAGACGACAGGCTGACGCTCGCTCTCCTCGACCGCGCCGGCCGCCCGGTGCGGGTGGAGTCGCTGGCGTCCGACTGGCGCGACACGCTTCGCCGGCTGGTCGCGGACGAAGGCAGCTGGATCGCGCTGTTCCAGCAGCGTCCTGCCGCCCGCTCCGCCAGTCCGAGCGCCGACGACATCGCCCTCACCCGCGCGCTCATCCGCACCCTCCGCCCGCTCGACCTGCACCTTGCCGACCATGTCATCGAGGCCGGAGAAGCCCGCTTCAGCTTCCGCGCGGCAGGCCTCCTCTGACCCGCCCCGAAAAAAGCATCATTCGCGCTTGCCAGCCCCCAAAGCCCTCTTTATAGGCGCACTCCTGCCTCGCAGGACCGCCCTTCAACCGGCGGTTCCGGCATCGGTCGGGGAATAGCTCAGCCTGGTAGAGCACTGTCTTCGGGAGGCAGGGGCCGGAGGTTCGAATCCTCTTTCCCCGACCAACTTTCTCATGAAAATCGCCGCTGACGGCCGCGCCTCAGCCCGCCGTCGCGCAATAGGGCGGCAGCGCGATTGGCGCCGCGCCCTTGGTCTGCCACGCGCCCGCGCCGATGCGATAGGCCTGACCCTGCTTCAGCCGGCCGAGCGTCTGGCAGGCGGTGGCGGCGGCGACATCCTGCACGGTCACGCCGCGCTGGCTCGCAAGCTGCGTATAGGCGGCGCGGCGCTTGATGTTGATCGCCTCGACCTCCGAGCGCACGTCCGCGCCGACCGATCCGGCGATGCCGAGATAGCCGTCGGCCTGCTCGCCCACCGTGCCCGCGTTCAGGGCAGCGGCAACCACGCCCGACTGAGCGCGCGCGACGCCGGTCATCATGAAGCCGCTCGCCAGCGCAACCGCGGCTCCTGCGGCGAGTATCAGCATCTTGCGTGTCATTGCGGGAACAACTCCGGGTTATTCTGGATCAGATCCTGGGCGTCGCGCTGCAACCGCACCACGACTTCCTGCTGCACCTTCACATTCAGGTTGATCTCGATCGGCTTGTCCGGGGCTTTCACCTGTATGCACCCCCCCAGGGCAAGACCGGCGAGACCGGCCATCATGATCGCTCGTTTCTTCATTTCGGCTCCCCTTCTGGCACTGTGTCGCTTTCCGCAGGCTGAACCGCAAGACCTTGTTGCGTTTCCGTTCGGATCTTCTGCTGCATCTGGTCGCCGATGCTGTTCTGGATCAGCTGCGACGGATCGATGAAGGATTGGGCGGTGCCGAGCAGCCCTCGGAAGGGCGCGGCGATGCGGACGTTGAAGATGAAGGGCAGGCCGGTGAAATTCTTCGCCAGCCCCGCCGGCGCGCCGCCGATCTGCCCGCGATTGACGCCGTTGAAGACGACATTGGTCACCATCTCCCCGTCCAGCGCGCCGTCCATCAATATGGTCAGGCACTTATATTGCAGGTTCTTGAGCGCATCGAACGCCATGCGGCCCATGGTGCCGAGCTGCTCGTTCGACACCGGCCCGATATAGGAGAGCACGCCCGACTGGCGCGTGGGATCGCAGGGGATGGTCGGCAGCACGCCTTCGGGCATGATGAGCGGCGGCATACCCTGCTGCCGCGCGACCAGCACGCCGCCGGCGACGCGCCCGCCCTGCGCGTTGAAGATCAGCGGCATGATGCCGTCGAAGGTGCCGGTGGCCGAGACATTGTCCAGTTCCATCGCCTGGATGAACGCGCCCGCATCCAGCCCGATCACGCGGAAGGTCAGGTAGCGGTCGACATCGGCGGAAAAATCCATGGTGGTGGGCAGCAGCACCAGTTCGCCGCCCGAAAAAGGCCATCCGCCCCCCTCGATCCGCACCTTCTGCCCCGGCTCCAGCCGATAGCGCACCACGCCGTCGCGCACCTCGACGCCCGGATTGACCGACCTGATCCGCGCCTCCTGCCCCGGCGCGGTGACGAGGTTGACGAGGTCGGTGAAGCGGATCTCGCCCGAAAGCCCTTCGACCGGACCGAACGCTGCGGCGAGATTGGCGTTGTCGGTGCGGAAGGTGCCGGTGGAGGTGACTCCAGCGGCGGTCCAGTCGATCCGCCCCTGCCCCGTCACCGTCGCATTCACATTGGCGACGACGCCGAGCGCGAGCGGGGTCAGTTCCTCTGGCTGAAGCCCGGCATTGAAGACGAGGCCGGGCACATCGAGATCGGCATGACCGCGCCCGGTGGATAGATCATGCGCGACAGCGACCTTCGCCACGGTGGCGCTGCCGCGCGGGGCGGTGAGCGTGCCGTTAGCCGCGATGCGCCCGTCCTTCAGAGTAAGGGCGAAATCGGGCACAGGCATCGGATGGAAGCGCGCCGGGCTTTGCGAATCGCGCACCGTCATCGCCGCGCGCAACGACAACGCGCCGCCGGCAAAACGCCACTCGCCCGCGCCCTCCTCGACGATCAGAGGCACCGCGCCGATCTGGCCACCCGCGCCGCTCAGCTTGCCGGTAAAGCCGCCTGCCGTCATCGCGCCATCGAGGCTCGCGGCGGTCAGGCGGACGGGCGCGTCCTGCGGCCCGATCGTCAGGGCAGGGTTCGTCAACGCAAAGCCTGGTCGGCCCAGCAGCATCCGCGCCTGCGTGGCGGTCAGCCGCATCGGGCTTTCGCCGCTACGCCCATCGAGCGCGAGATCGCGGATGGCTACGCCGCCCCTCACCCCGCCTGGCCCCATCGCCAGCATCGCCCCGCCCTCCGCCGGGCAGAGCGTCTGCTGCGTCCGCCCCAGCGAGAACGCGCCATATCGCGCTTCGGTCAGCGTCAGCGGCGCGCAGCCTGGGTTGATGGTCACCGCGCCATTGGCCGCTACACGGCCCTCGACCGGCAGTGTGAGCCCACGCAAGCGTCCGTCAGGCAGCGGTCCATCGAGCCGCATCGCCGTCGCGAACCGGGTCGCGCCGCCCCGGTCGGCGGTGAAGCGCACCGTCTCCAGCGCCAGCCGCGCGTCACCGGCGGCATAGGGATCGACGAACAGCTGCCCGCCAAATCCGCCGCTCGGCCGCCGCGCCAGCTTAAGCGCGGCCCTTGGCAAGCCGCCGCCGTCGGTCGTCACTGCGCCGTCCAGCGCCCAGTCCAGCCCGGCCGCCTTGCCCGGCCAGGCGATCGTCAACCGGCTGCCCTGCGCCAGCCCGATCCGCGCGTCGCTCTGCGCATCGAGCGCGCCATCGGTAAGCGCGATGCTCCCCGCGCCGCCCTTTTTAACCAGCGCGAACGTCATCCCGACCCGGTTGCGCCGGCTCGCCCGCTCCGCCGCGTCGACGAGGCGCTCGGCCAGCGGCGCGACCGGCGTGCCCGCTGCGCTCGTCCGCAGCGCGCCCAGCGGATCGCGCCCAGCAAAGCGCAGATCTTGTCCGGCCAGCCGACCCTTGAAATTCGTGCCCTCGCGCCCGACCGTCCAATCGCCAGTCAGCGCCGCTTCCCGCAGCGCAGCACCCTGCCCGCTCAGCGCCCGCGCGGCCATGCGCACCTGCCCGGCAGTCCGCGCGGCATCCCCATCGAACGTCACCCGCCCCTGCGGCGCGGCAAGGATCAGCCCTCCGCCTTTCAGCGCCTGCCCGGAAAGATCGACATGCCCGGTCCAGCGATCGAGCGCGTGGCCCAGCGTCAGGTCCATGACGGCCGCCGGGCGCGCCATCGCCAAGCCATTGCCTGGGCAGCCGAGGGAGTCGGCGCGCACTGGCCCGCGCAGTTGCGGGCGTCCCCCTTGCATCGCGAGATCGATCATCGCCCGCCCCATGGCGAGCCGGCAGCCAGCCACCACGCCGCTCGGCATGGCGGCGGCCACCTTGCCCCGGAATCCCGACCGCAGATTGCCGCTGCCGTCGATCTGCATCCCCACGCGGCCGGCGTCGGTGTCGAGCGTCATGCGCGCGTCGGCGAGCGACAACAGTATGTCGGGCAGGCTGAACGGCGCGGTCGAGGCGGGATCGCGGAACCTGTCCAGCTCGCCCAGCCGCAGCTCGCCGTCGCGCAGCGATCCGCGCAGCCGCACGCCGCCGGCCCGCACCGCCGCGACCTGCGGCGTCAGGCCGGTGAAAGCGATATCGACCTCCACCCAGCGCGCGGTCAGATCGGGCCGCTTGGGATCGCCCAGCACGATATTCTCGATCCGCTGGGTGCGCAAACCCACATCGACCAGATCATAATCGGCCTGTACCCCGCGTCGATTGAGTTCACGGGTGACGAAATTCTCGGCGATCGGCGCGCGCTGCGTCCATAAAGCGACCAGGACCAGGGCCAGCGATCCGGTGCCCACCCCCAGCCAGCGCAACCATGCCCGGCGAACCGCCATGTCGCCGCCTTCTTCTTCCATGCGTCTCGGCAACCCCGGCTCTTGCTGCGATGCGGACATCCGTAACGGCAGCACAACGTCCTGGCGACGGGAAATATCCTTGCCCGCCAAATCCGCAGCTTATAGCGTCATTTCCGCCGGCTCAGGGGGATCGTCTTGGCGGAACAGGAAGACAGGAAGGCGGCCCATGACGGCGCGGGGCATCGCGCGCGGCTGCGGCAGAAGCTGGCGGAGGCGGGTGGCGAGGCGCTGCACGATCATGAACTGATCGAATATCTGCTCGCCCTCGCCATTCCCCGCCGCGACACCAAGCCGCTGGCGAAGGAATTGCTGCGCCGCTTCGGCGGGATCGGCGGGCTGATGGCGGCGGACTGGCAGGCGATCGCCAAGGTGCCGGGCATGGGCGACACCAGCGTCGCCGCCATCAAGATCGTGCAGGCGACCGCGCTGCGGATGCTCCGTAACGAGGTGGCGGAACGGCCGGTGCTGGGCAGCTGGCAGGCTTTGCTCGACTATCTGCGCGCCGACATGGCGCATCTCAGCATCGAACGGGTGCGGGTGCTGCACCTCAACAGCCGCAACATGCTGATCCGCGACGACCATATGGGTGACGGGTCGATCGACCAGGCGGCGATCTACACGCGCGAGGTGATAAGACGGGCGATCGACCTGGGATCGGCGGCGCTGATCCTGGTCCACAATCATCCGAGCGGTTCGCCCGAACCGAGCCGCCAGGACATCGATATCACGCGCCAGATCATCGACGCGGGCAAGCGGCTGGGCATCGCCGTGCACGACCATGTCATCATCGCCGCGCAGGGCCATGTGAGCCTGCGGGCCAAGGGGCTGTTATAGGCGCGCTATACCGAGAGTTTGCGCGCCCGCTCCCGCCATGCCTCGGCCAGCACGGTCATGCCGGCAAGCGCCCGCACCGCGTCCCGCTCGCTGCGATGCCCGCCGCCGATCAGCAGGCGGAAGACCCGCGCCATGTCCCAGTCGGGCAGCGGCCGCTCGATCAGCGCCATGCGCGTCCCCGCCTCCGCCTCGCCTTCGCGGATCACCCGGAAATAAAGGCCGCCCCGCCCCGTTTTGATGATCGTCGCCATCACGTCGCGCGCGCCGAAACGATGGTCGAGCTTCCAGCAGGGCTGGCGGCCATGGCTGACCTCCACGATGGCGCTGCCCAGCGTGAAGCGGTCGCCCAGGCAAATCTCCGTCTCGGTCAGCCCCCGCGACGCGATATTCTCCCCGAACGCGCCCGGCGCGTCGAGATGGGGCATGTCGGGCTTGCGCGCGCGCCACCAATCATAATGATCCTGCGGGTAGAGATGGATCGCCTTGTCCCAGCCGCCATGATGGATAGGGTCGGCGACCGCATCACCCGAGAGGCCGTCCCATGTGATCCGCACCGGCCCGTCAACCGCGCGCTTGGCGATGGCGCTGTGATCGTGCCCGCGAAAGGGCATGGGGGTGCCGACCAGCAGCGCGTCGACGGTCATGTAGGGCGCGTCCATCGCGCCGCCATGCCATAGCGGCAGCGATCAGGCGACGGCCAATGTCGCTTGCGCGGCTATAGCGGGCTGAGTTCGGAGGCGAGCTTAAGCACCTCGCCACCATTGTCGGCGCGGATGAGGAAAGCGGGATTGCGCGGCGATCCATTGCGCCGGATCAGCGCCCCTTCGATCCTGCGTTCGACCTGCCCCTCATAACGCTCGGCGATGCGTCCCCGGCCGACGCCCTGCCCCCAGTTCCACCTGACCCGCATCCCATTGCGGAACATCTCGGTCATCGGGGCATCCTCTCCTTATTGGGCGCACGCTGCGCCGGCCGTCATCTTGCCTGAAACGCCAAAATCCCAAAGAGTTGGAAGGTTCCATATAGAGGCCCGGCGCGCCTGCCTTCGCCGACCCGCGCCGGGGGTGTTCCCCCTGCCGCCGGAATGCCCTAAGGGGCGCCGATGGATGCAACCGGCCTTCGCGTGGCGCTCTTCAGCGGCAACTATAATTATGTGCGCGACGGCGCCAACCAGGCGCTCAACCGCTTCGTCGCCTATCTTCTGCGGCAGGGTGCGACGGTCAGGGTCTATGCGCCTACGGTTGAGCAGCCTGCCTTCGAGCCGACCGGCGAGCTGGTGAGCGCGCCGTCCTTCGCGGTGCCGGGGCGCAAGGAATATCGGGTGCCCTACCGTCTGTCGCGTGGCCTGCGCCGCGATCTCAAAGCATTCGCGCCCAATCTCGTTCATCTGTCGAGCCCCGATCCGCTCGGCCATGGCGCGTTGAGCTGGGCGCGCCGCCATCAGCTGCCGACCGTTGCCTCCGTCCACACCAGGTTCGAAACCTATCCGCGCTATTATGGTCTCGCCTTCCTCGAACCTTTGGTCGAATCGCTGTTGAGACGCTTCTATCGCCGTTGCGACGCGATCGTGGCGCCCTCCGAATCGATGGCGCAACTGCTGCGCGAACAGCGGATGAGCTATGATGTCGGCATCTGGACGCGCGGCATCGACCGCGACATCTTCAATCCCGAGCGCCGCGATCTCGAATGGCGGCGCTTAATCGGCATAGAGGATGACACGCCCGCGATCGGCTTCATCGGCCGGCTGGTGATGGAAAAGGGGCTGGACGTCTTTTCCGACACGATCGACCAGCTCGCCGCGCGGCAGGTGCGGCACAAGGTGCTGATCGTCGGCGAAGGCCCGGCGCGCGAATGGTTCCAGAACCGGCTGCCGCAGGCGGTGTTCACCGGCTTTCAGGCGGGGCCGGACCTCGGCCGCGCCGTCGCCAGCATGGACATGCTGTTCAACCCTTCGGTCACCGAAACCTTCGGCAATGTGACGCTCGAAGCCATGGCGTGCGGTCTGCCCACCGTCGCCGCCCGCGCGACGGGCAGCGAGAGCCTGGTGACCGAAGGCGTCACCGGCCGGCTGATCCGTCCCGGCGCGATCGGCGCCTTCGCCGACGCGCTCGAAGCCTATTGCCTCGATCCCGAAGCCCGGCTGCGCGCGGGGCAAGCGGCGCAGGCGCGCGCCGAGCGCAATGGCTGGGACCAGGTCAACCAGGCGCTGGTCGACACCTATCTGCGCGTGATCCGCCAGCGCGCGCAGGGTCTCTCGCCCCGCTCCAGCCCGGTTCCATAATTCCGGCGGTTTCCTATATTTCGTTCGGGCTGAGCCTGTCGAAGCCCTGTATTTTTCTTCAAGAAGGAAAAGCCCTTCGACAGGCGCAGGGCGAACGGTGAAATGATGAGCGACCTGTTCGCGGACCAGCAGCCCGATAGCAACGCCACCGCGCCCCTCGCCGACCGGCTGCGCCCCCGCACCCTGGCCGAGGTTGTCGGGCAGGAGCATCTGACCGGGCCGGAGGGCGCCATCGGGCGGATGGTGGCGGCGGGGCGGCTCTCCTCGATCATCTTCTGGGGGCCGCCGGGCACGGGCAAGACCACCATTTCGCGCTTGCTCGCCGATGCGGTGGGAATGCGGTTCGAGCCGATCTCGGCGGTCTTTTCCGGCGTCGCCGACCTTAAGAAGGTCTTCGCCGCCGCGAAGGAGCATGGCCGGCGCGGCGAGAAGACGTTGCTCTTCGTGGACGAAATCCACCGCTTCAACCGCGCGCAGCAGGACAGTTTCCTCCCCTTCGTGGAGGATGGCACCGTAACGCTGGTCGGCGCGACCACCGAGAATCCGAGCTTCGAGCTGAACGCCGCGCTCCTGTCCCGCGCGCAGGTTCTGATCCTGCGCCGGCTCGACGCAGCGGCGCTGGAATTGCTGCTGGAACGGGCGGAGGCGCTGATCGGCCGTCCCCTGCCGCTCGATCCGGCGGCACGCGAGGCGCTGCTGGCGAGCGCCGATGGCGACGGGCGCTTCCTGCTGAACCAGGTCGAGACGCTCTATTCGATCGCGATCGCCGAGCCGCTCGATCCCGCTGGCCTGTCGGCGCTGCTCCACCGGCGCGTGGCGGTCTATGACAAGGATCGGGAGGGGCATTACAACCTCATCTCCGCGCTCCACAAATCGCTGCGCGGGTCCGATCCGCAGGCCGCGCTCTACTATCTCGCCCGGATGCTGACTGCAGGCGAAGAGCCGCTCTACGTGCTGCGCCGGCTGGTGCGCTTCGCCACCGAGGATATCGGCCTCGCCGATCCGCAGGCAGTGGTGCAATGCCTCGCCGCCAAGGACGCCTACGAGTTTCTGGGATCGCCGGAGGGCGAACTGGCGATCGTGCAGGCCTGCCTCTATTGCGCGACCGCCCCCAAGTCCAACGCCGCCTATATGGCGATGAAGGCCTCGTTCAAATCGGCGCGCGAGACCGGATCGCTGATGCCGCCGATGAACATCGTCAACGCGCCCACCAAGCTGATGAAGCAGGTCGGCTACGGCAAGAACTACCAATATGACCATGACGCGGCGGAGGGCTTTTCCGGCGCGAACTATTGGCCCGAAGACATGACCCCGCAGACCTTCTACGCGCCGACCCATCGCGGGTTCGAGGCGCGGGTGGCCGAACGCATGGCCCATTGGGACCGGCTGCGGGCAGAGCGCGGGGATTGAGCCGTTTCGATCATTTCGCGGTTGTCGACTGGTCCGGCGAGGCCGTCGCCCGGCCCAAGGGGCTGGCGGTGGCCTATGCCGAACGCGGCGACAACCCGCCTGTGCTTCTCTCCCCGCCCGGCGGCTGGACCCGCGAGCGGCTGACCGAGTGGCTGGCCGAGCATGGCAGGGCCGGAACCCGGCTATTGGTCGGCCTCGACCTGTCGCCCGCGCTGCCCTTTATCGATCAAGGCGCCTATTTCCCCGGCTGGCGCGACAGTCCGGCGGACGCGCTCTCTCTTTGGGCGATGGTGGAACACGTAACAGCCGATGATCCCCATTTGTCGGTATCCTCGCTGCTGCGCCATGCCGAGGTCCGCCGGCATTTCCGGCAGCTTGGCGATTGCGGCGATCTGTTCCCGCCCGGCAAGGGCCGCCTGCGGGTATGCGAACTGGGGCAGGCGGCGATGGGCCTCTCTCCGACCAGTTGCTTCAACCTGGTCGGGGCGGCCCAGGTCGGCAAGTCGAGCCTGACGGGGATGCGAACGCTGCACCGGTTGCGCGGGCTCGTGCCGGTCTGGCCGTTCGATCCCATTCCGGCGGAAGGGCCGCTGATCGTGGAAATCTACACCAGCCTCGCCGCGCGCGAGGCGCGCCTGCCGCGCGGGCGAGCCAAGATGCGCGATGCCCCGTCGCTGGACGCGGCGCTGGCGGCACTGGGGATCGGGCCGCACCAGCCTCTGCCGCGCTACAGCGATCATGCCACCGACGCCATCCTGACCACCGCCTGGCTCCGCATCGCCGCCAATCGCCCGGCGCTCTGGCATCCGGCGGGCATGACCCCGCACATCGCGCGCACAGAGGGCTGGACGTTCGGCGTCATGTAACTGGGGGGATGGTGCCGGCTGAGGGGATCGAACCCCCGACCTTCGGTTTACAAAACCGCTGCACTACCGCTGTGCTAAGCCGGCTGGATGGATGCTCGCCCTAATGGCGGTCCCGGTGCCGGTCAACGGCAAACCATGCCTGTTCCCGCCGAATCAAAATGGGGGCCGGCATTGCTGCCGGTCCCCATTTCCGTCGGGTCATCCGATCCGCGTCCTTTGCCGGATGCGATCATCGGCCCGGCGTATCCTGTGCTTCGCCCGTTAGGGATCGGCGCAGGCTTTGCTCCGGTCGTCGGCCTCTTGCAAGGCCGGCCTCCCGGCGCGGGTCGCCCCTTTTCCCATGCCCGACGTTCACTTTCGCGCGTACCCGGCATCGGTTGTAGAGCGGCCTGTCCGCCTTGGCGCTTTTGCTGGAAGCAGGACCGCCCGGCCAGACCATCGCGACAGAAAATCCCTGATTTCTCGGGAGATTTTCGGATTTGGATCACTCCGCTTCCTCGTCTCGATAGGGAGATGGTCTCACCATCTGCGAGTCGCGCAAAACGGAATCGGACGGGATGATGACCATGCCTCCGCAAAATCTGTGGATAAGTGTGGATAAGTTTCATCCGCACCCAAACGGCGGAACGTGGCGCGCAATTCGCCCCCGCCGCCCGCCCCCATCGCTTTGTCGCAAATTTTATCGACACAATTGCAACAACTTGCGTCGTTGCCGCAGGTTCATGCAACCTCGATCAAAGTGCAGGGGTTGAACCGCCAAATCACGCTACTGGAGGAGAAAACTCATGCGTAATACCCTGCTCGCCCTGGCCGCCGTCTCGTTGGCCGTCCCCGCGTCCATGGCGGTGCCGACCGATGGCGCTCAGGCCCGCAAGCATCATCGCTACAGCGAATGGCGCGGGCGCGACGGCCGCACCTATTGCCGCAAGTCGGATGGCACCACTGGTCTCATCATCGGCGGCGTCGGCGGCGCGCTCGTGGGCCGCGCGATCGACACGCGCGGCGATCGCGCCACCGGCACCATCCTGGGCGCGGCCGGCGGCGCGCTGCTCGGCAAGGAAATCGACAGCAAGCGCCGCTGCCGCTGAAGCTGGACGTAAAAAAGGGCGGCATCCATCTCGGATGCCGCCCTTTTTACGAGATATTAGAGGATCGGCTTATTCCGAAGCCGCGCCGCGCGCTTCTTCGACGTTGAAGGCGACAGACTGGCCGCCGGAAATGCCCGAAACCTTGCCGTTCTTGACCGCGAGGTTGAACGCAACCGCATCGGGATAACGACGGCCGGAAATGACCTGGCCGGTCTTGGTGTCCTTCACCTGATAGACATAGGTGTAGCCTTCATGGGTGAAGCGCTGCTTGGGGGTAGCGTCGCCGGCCTGGGCGGCGGTGGCGGCAATGGCGCTCACAGCGCCGGCAATGGTGAACTTCGACAGCATTCGCATAGGGTGTCTCCTTGTGAATGCCGATCAAACACCTCTGACTATATTTATTGGTTGCCGCCTATCTATGTTGCGATGCGGCACGGCCCAATCGCAAAGAGCGTTATTGCAATTGCGTAACGTGCAATCTCTGCCGTACCCGGCTCAAGCCTTTGACAAGGCGAGGATATGATCGAACTGCGCCTGAGTCAGCGGCGACACGGAGAGGCGCGACTGCCGCAGCATGACCATGTCGGCGAGCGCGGGATCGGCCTTCATCGTCTTCAATGTCACCGGTTTCGCCAGCTTTTCCTTGGGCGCGACATGCACCGCGACCCATTTGCCGGTCTCGTCGGTGCTGTCGGGCGCGGCTTCCTCGACGATGGTCATGATCCCCACCGCCTCGACTCCGATATTGCTGTGGTAGAACAGCGCCAGATCGCCCTTGCGCATCGCCTGCATGTGCAGCTTCGCCGCATGGTTGCGCACCCCGTCCCACTCCGCCTTCCCCTTCGCGACCAGGTCGTCATAGGAAAAGACGTCGGGCTCCGATTTCATCAGCCAATAGTTCATTTTGCCTCCTTGCAACAGCGGCTCGGCGCGATCAAGGATGCGGACATGAACGAGCCGCTGCGGGAAGCAGGCTCCTTGTCGGAATAGCTGGAGAATATCGGTGTCGCAAACGGTGCTGGATCAGGTGCCCGTCCTTTCCCTGGCGGACATGCCTAAGGCGGATTTCGCCCAGGCGTTCGGCCGATCTTTTCAGAGGTTCGGTTTCGCCATGGTCCGCGATCATGGCATGGATCAAGCGCTGATCGATGAAGGCTGGACGCTTGCCCGTCGCTTCTTCGACCTGCCTATCGAGGTGAAGCAGCGTTATGACGCCAGGCCCAATGGCGGGCAGCGCGGCTATACCGCCTTCGGCACCGAAATCGCCAAGGGCGCGAGTGAGAACGACCTCAAGGAATTCTGGCATGTGGGGCGCGATCTGCCCGCTGGCGATCCGCTGGCCGAAACGATGCCGCCCAATATATGGCCGTCCGAACTGCCCGAATTCGCGCCGGTCTTCGCGCGCCTCTACGCCGAATTCGACCGGGTGGGCGCGGAGCTTCTCTCCGCCATCGCCCTCTATCTCGGCCTCCCCGAACGCTGGTTCGACGGCCCGATCGACAATGGCAATTCGATCCTTCGCCTGCTCCATTATCCCCCAGTGTCGCCGCAAGCACCGGGCATCCGCGCCGGCGCCCATGAGGATATAAACCTCATCACCCTGCTGCTGGGAGCCGAGGAAGGCGGGCTGGAGCTGAAGGACCGGGACGGCAACTGGCTCCCGGTGGTGCCGCCGCCGGGCGCGCTGGCGATCAATGTCGGCGACATGCTCCAGCGCCTCACCAACCATGTCCTGCCTTCGACCAGCCACCGCGTCGTCAACCCGCCGCCCGACCGGCGCGGCCATTCGCGCTACTCGATGCCCTTCTTCCTGCACCTTCGCCCCGACTTCATGATCGACGCGCTGCCCCAATGCGTCACGGCCGACAATCCGCGCCGCGATCCGCCGATCAGCGCGCATGATTATCTGACCGAGCGGCTGGTGGAGATTGGGCTGATAAAGAAGGGGTAGGCGGGGCGTTTGGGGCAATCATCCTCCCCTGCAAGGGGAGGTGGCTGGCCGCAGGCCAGACGGAGGGGTTCGATCAGGTTCAACTGCCCCCGGCAGTTGAAGGTCATGCCGGGGGCATGACCGACCTGATCGACCCTCTCGATAGCGGGACACCCCTCCGTCACGCGCTTCGCGCGCGACACCTCCCCTTGCAGGGGAGGATGACTTTTCGGGTTTTAACGCCGCCCGCGTCCCAACGTGATCCCGATCTCCTCGCCCCGTTCGGACAATGCCAGCTTCACGATCTTCACCTCGACATGGCTGACCTTGTCGTCCTGGAGGAAGATGGTGTCGATGATGTGATCCGCGACCGCCTCGATCAGCGTGAAATGAACGCCCTCGGGCAGCGCCGTCGACGCGGCGTGCTTGAGGTCC
This sequence comes from Sphingobium sp., assembly GCF_036170395.1. Lineage (GTDB taxonomy): Bacteria > Pseudomonadota > Alphaproteobacteria > Sphingomonadales > Sphingomonadaceae > Sphingobium. The sequence continues at coordinate 48,853 of NZ_JAVHPD010000040.1, read as the reverse complement.
ATGTAATTTTTCGACCGGCTGAGCGGCGCTGAGGGATCATAATGGTCCGCAATTCTAAGCCGCGCGCGAATCGAGATGCGCAGCGGCTGCGGCAGATGCGTTTCTTCCGAATAGATGCCGGTCAGCACATCGACATGCAGGTTGTTCACCTCCAGCGTCAGAAAATCGTCAAATCCCGTCTGCATAGCCACCATGTTCGGCCCGTCCGCGCTGTCGGGCGGGTCCAATAAAGTCTTTCATTTCGCGGACCGGGCGCTAAAAGCCCGCCGCTCGGCGCTGCCCCATGCGCCATAGATGGCGGATCGGCAAGTCGTGTCTCATATCGTGCCCCTGGATAGCCAGCCTGCCGCCGCGATCGAGCGGCTGCTCGACGCTGCCTTCGGAGCCGACCGGCACGGCCGCACCGCCTATCGGATTCGCGAGGGCATGGCCTGGCTTCCCGCTCTCTCCTTCGCCGCGCTGGACGATGCCGGCGCGCTCATCGGCACGCTGCAAAGCTGGCCCGTCGCGCTGGCGCAGGCGGACGGCGCGCGCCTGCCGCTCGTCATGGTCGGCCCGGTGGCGGTCGATCCCGCGCACCAGAAGGGCGGGCACGGCCGCGCGCTGATGGACGCGGTTGTCGCCACCGCCCGCGCGCTGGCCAGCGAACCGCTGATGATGATCGGCGACCCCGAATATTATGGCCGTTTCTGGGGCTTTTCCGCCGACGGCACCGGCGGCTGGACCGCGCCAGGCCCGTTCGAGCCGCGCCGCCTGCTCGCCCTGTCGGTCGATGGCCGCCCGGTCGGCGGCACGGGGATGCTCGCCCCGCGAATTGCGGTCGCGGCCTGATTACCCCTTTGCCTTCGGGCGACGAGGCTCCTATCTCCGCCCCATGCCGATGGAGCCGCTGCCCGACCTTGCCACCCTGTCGCTGACCGACATTGCGCGGCTCGCGCAGGAGAAACGCTTGCCGCCGGTCGACCAGTGGAACCCCACCCATTGCGGCGACAGCGAGATGCGGATCGGCCGCGACGGCACCTGGTATCATCAGGGATCGCCGATCGGCCGCGAGACTATGGTCCGCCTCTTCTCCTCGATCCTGCGGCGCGAGCCGGACGGCAGCCATGTCCTCGTCACCCCGGTCGAAAAGCTCGATATCGAAGTCGAGGACGCGCCTTTCGTGGCGGTCGAACTCAAGTCCGAGGGCGAAGGGCGCGACCGCACTCTCGCCTTCCGTCTCAACAGCGGCGACCTGGTGACCGCCGGCCCCGATCATGCGCTGACCCTGCGCGAGACGCCCGACGGACCGCACCCCTATCTCCATGTGCGCGGCGGGCTGGAGGCTCTCGTCGCGCGCAGCGTCTATTATGAGCTGATGAACCTCGCGCTGGACGAGGAGTCCGATCCAGTAGGCCTCTGGAGCAACGGCGCCTTTTTCGCGCTGGACGGGGCGCAATGACGCTGGCGCAGCGGCTGCGCGCCGCGCTGGAAGAAGGGCATCGCCGCACCGACCTGCTGCCCCCCGCCGACCTCATCGACCCGCGCATTCAAAGCGAGATCGACCTCGCGGAGGCTGCTGTGCTGGTCGCGGTGACGGATCGCACCGAACCCGGCCTCATCCTCACCGAACGGGCGACGACGCTGCGCAAACATGCCGGCCAGATCGCCTTCCCCGGCGGCCGCGTCGATCCGGGCGATGCGGACGCCATCGCCGGCGCGCTGCGCGAGGCGCAGGAGGAGATCGCGCTGGCCCCCCACCATGTCGAGGTGATCGGCACGACCGATCGCTACCGCACCTTCACCGGGTTCGACATCGTGCCGGTTCTGGGCGTCATCCCGCCCGACCTGTCGCTCCGCGCGCAGGAAGGCGAAGTGGCCGACTGGTTCGAGCTGCCGCTCGCCTATGCGCTCGATCCCGCCAACCGCATCCGCCGCGAGGTCGAGTTCGCCGGCGCGATGCGCCATTATTATGAGATTTTTTGGGAAAACCGCCGCATCTGGGGCATCACCGCCGCCATCCTCGCCAACCTCTCGCGACGCCTGGGCCATGACCGCATCGCTGCCTGACGCCGAGTGGCGACACCGGCCGGGCCTCGACGGGCTGCTTGACGCGCTGGACGCCGGCGCGGGCAAGGCGCGCTTCGTGGGCGGCGCGGTGCGCGATGCGCTCTTGGACCTGCCGGTCAACGACATCGACATCGCCACCACGCTCGATCCGCATGATGTGCTCGACCGGCTGCAAAAGGCGGGGATCAAGGCGGTGCCGACCGGCATCGATCATGGCACCATCACCGCTGTCCTGCCCGGCGGGCCCGTCGAAATCACGACGCTGCGCCGCGACGTCAGCACCGACGGCCGCCGCGCCACCATCGCCTATACTGACGACTGGCGCGAGGATGCCGCGCGGCGCGACTTCACCATCAACGCCCTCTACGCCGATCCGCTGACCGGCGCGATCAGCGACTATTTCGGCGGCGTCGACGACCTGGAAGCCCGTCGGCTGCGTTTCATCGGCGATGCCGCCACCCGTATCGCCGAGGATCACCTCCGTATCCTGCGCTATTTCCGCTTTCTCGCCCGCTATGGCGGCAATGTGCTGGATGAGGCCGCCTATGCCGCCAGCGTGGCCGCCGCCAACAGCCTGATGGCCTTGTCGCGCGAGCGGATCGCCGACGAACTGCTCAAGCTGCTGGGCGTCGCCGCGCCTGTCCCGGCGTTGCGCCTCATGATTGACGGCGCCATCCTGACGCCTGTGCTCCCCGAAATCGACCGCGCCGGCATCGACCGGCTGGAGTCGCTCATGGCGCGCGAGGCTGAGGCCGGTGTAGCCCCCGCCCCGATCCGCCGGCTTGCCGCGCTGCTGCCGCCCGATCCCGTTCTGGCGGACCAGATCGGCGCCCGCCTCAAATTGTCGAACAAGGCGCGCAAGCGGCTCATGACCGCGCTGGAGCCTGCGTCGGGGCCGGAAAGCCCGCGCGCGCTCGCCTACCGCGTCGGCACCGAAAGCGCGATCGATCGGCTGCTGCTCGATTCCGCCCAGCCGCTCGATGCCCTTGCACAGCTCAACGGCTGGTCCCCGCCGCACCTGCCGATTGGCGGCGGCGCTCTCATCGCGCGCGGCCTAGCCGCCGGTCCTGATGTGGCGAAGGCGTTGCAAGCGGTCGAGCGCGCCTGGGTGGCGGAGAATTTTCCCGACGACGCCCGCGTCGCCGCGATCGCCGATCAGATCGTCTCGAAATTCCAGCGCGCCCGCCAGTAAGCGAAGGCATCCGCCTCCGCCATCGGCCGCGCGAAATAATAGCCCTGCCCCTGCCAGCAGCCCATCTGCTGCAACGCGTGGGCCAGTTCCTGGGTCTCGATCCCCTCGGCCGTGACTTTCAGGTTCAGCGATTCGGCCAGCGACAAGATCGTCCGCACGATCACGGCCTTGTCGCGATCGGCGAGCATGGAGGAGACGAAACTGCGGTCGATCTTCAATATGTCGATCGGCAGGCTGTGCAGGCTGGCGAGGTTGGAAAAGCCGGTGCCGAAATCGTCCATCGCGACCGACATCTTCAGATCCTTGAGCGCGACCAGCAATTTGCGCGCCTTGTCGGGATCGGCGATGATCGCGCTTTCGGTGAGTTCGGCGGTCAGCCGATGGCCGTCCACCCCGGAGTAGCGCAGCGCTTCCTCGAACATCGAGGCGACATCGTCGCGCGCCATCTGGATCGGCGAGAGATTCACATTGACCCCGACGGGTAGCGGCTGGCCAAATTGCGCGTCCCAACGCGCCAGCGCCTGCGCCGCTTCATAGGCCGCCCATCGCCCGAGCGGGGTGATGAGGCCGCTTTCCTCCGCGACAGCGATAAACTCGACCGGCGACACTTCGCCCAGTTCCGCGTCGTTCCACCGCGCCAGCGCCTCGAAGCCGGTAACCTCGCCGGTCTGGAGATGGATCAGCGGCTGATAGGCGAGCGTCAGCCCGCCCTGCGCCAGCGCATCGCGCAGCCGGCTTTCGACCGAAAAACGGCGATGCGCTTCCTTGAGCACGCCGTTGCGATAGATTTCCACCTTGCCGCTGCGCTTGGCGATCTTCACCGCCGCCTGCGCCTTGCGGACCACATCCTCGGGATCATCGTCCAGGCTGGCGGAGAGCGCGCAGCCGATCGCGCAATCGACGCGGATTTGCAGGTCGCTCAGCCGAATCGGCGAACTCAGCGCCTCCTTGATCCGTTGGACAATCTGAAGCGCGTCCGACAAACCGTTGTTCAGCCGCGCGAAGATCGCAAAGTCGTTGCCGCCGATCCGGGCCAGCACATCGCCCTGTCGCAGGCTGGATTTGAGCCGCTTGGCGACGGTGATGAGCAGTTCGTCGCCCGCCATCGGACCCAGCGATTCGTTCACGCGGCTGAACCGGCTGAGGTCGATCGCGATGATGCCGAACTGGGCGTTGTCCGGCCAGACCGCGTTTTTGAGCCGGTCGTCGATTTCCTCGCCGAAACCGGTGCGGTTGGGCAGCGCGGTGAGGCCGTCGGACAGCAGTTCGCGACGCAGATTTTTCTCGATCGCGCGCTCGCTGGTGCGATCGGTCGCGGTGAAAAGGAACAGGGGCGTATCGCCCTTACCCACAGGCAGCCGCCCGATGGTGCAGAGGAAATATTCCGGCCCTAGCTTGCCATCGCGCCGTATCTCGAACGTCTCCGAATCGCGGTCCGACTGCGAAAATGCCGTGAGCCGCTCCACAAATTCTGCCGATATGCGGGCAAGAGCCGGGGTGTCTTTGACGTCCTGCACCAGCGCGAGATAGCGATCGTTGCCGGAGATCATGGCGATGCCCTCGCGTGCCACCGCGAAGATGGCGGCAAGCTGGGGCAGCGCTGAAAGCCATTGGTCCATCGGGATGCAGCGGTCGCGACAGCCGAAATCCTTCCCCGGCAAGGGGAGGGCGTCAGCCGGCTTTACCGGCAAATTGCGCACCGAAACGGATTCCATGGCTCCGCTGTATCGCGGAGGAGTAAATTTTCGGGAAACATTACGCGCCCGTTCATCGCGAACTGCGTAAATTGCGAAGCGCCTGATTTTCCGATGCGATTTCTAGAATTTATTGTCGCGCGGAAAACCCGTTGGCGGCATCCGCCCGGCCGCGCCGCGCGCGACCTTCCACGGCAGCATATCGCTTTCGGTCCGGGTTCGCCCGCTTTCCCCGCCCATCGTCCAGCTAAGCCCGTCGGCCAGGCGGAAGGCAATGGCGTCGGAGAGGCCGCCGTCGCGGTAACGCTGCATCTGCACCCCCTGCCCCCGCGCCATCTTCGGCATTTCGCTTAAGGCAAAGACCAGCAATTTGCGATTCTCGCCGATCACCGCGATACTGTCCGCCTCGGCCGGGACCGGACGTATGACGCTTAGCTTCGCGCCCGCGCGGACATTCACCACCTGCTTGCCCTTGCGCGTCTCCGCGATCAGGTCCGCCGCCGCCGCCACGAAGCCGCGCCCATCCGAAGACGCTAGCAGCAGATCGCCGCCGATCCGCGCCGGCATCAGCGCGACGACCGCCCCTTCATTGTCCATATCGACCAGCGAGCGCACCGGATCGCCAAAGCCGCGCCCGCCGGGCAGCTTGTCCGACGCCAGCGTATAGACGCGCCCCGTCGCGGTCGCCATCAGCAGCTTGTCGGTGGTATAGGCGTGGAAAGCGAATTGCGGGCCGTCGCCTTCCTTGAACTTCAGCGTATCGGCGGCGGCGAGGTCGCGGTGGCCGCTCATCGCGCGTATCCAGCCGCGTTCGGAGAGGATGACCGTGATCGGCTCGCGCTCGATCATCGCCTCCAGCGGAATTTCCCGCGCCGGGGCGGCTTCCTCCACCAATGTCCGGCGGCGACCGATATCGGTCTCCGGCCCATAGCGCTTGCGCAGCGCCGCCAGATCCTTCTTCAGCCGGGTCTTCTGCCGGGCCGGGCTGTCGACCAGCTTCTCCAGCTCGTCCTTTTCCTTGAGCAGGTCGGCATGTTCGCGCCGCAGTTCCATCTCCTCCAGCTTGCGCAAGCTGCGCAGCCGCATGTTGAGGATCGCCTCCGCCTGCCGGTCGGTCAGCGCGAACTCCGCCATCATCACCGCCTTGGGCTCATCCTCGGTGCGGATGATCTCGATCACCCGGTCGAGATTGAGATAGGCGATGATATAGCCGTCAAGCAGTTCCAGCCGGTCGGCGATCTTGGCCAGCCGGTGCTGCGCGCGCCGCACCAGCACGTCGATCTGGTGCTTCAGCCATTCGATCAGCAGCGGCTTCAAGCCCAGCACGCGCGGCGTATGGCTGGCGTCCAGCACGTTGAGGTTCAGCGGAAAGCGGTTTTCCAGGTCGGTCAGGCGAAACAGGCTGTCCATCAGCACCTGCTCGTCCACCGTGCGCGCGCGCGGCTCGATGACGATGCGGATCTCCGTGTCGCTCTCGTCGCGGACATCGGCCAGGATCGGCAGCTTCTTGTCGTTGATGAGCGCCGCAATCTGCTCGATCAGCTTGGACTTCTGCACCTGATAGGGAATTTGCGTGACCACCGCGACCCAGGTGCCGCGCCCGCCATCCTCCTTGTGCCAGCGCGCCCGCGTGCGGAACGCGCCGCGCCCGGTGGCATAGGCTTCGGATATGATCGCGGGGTTGTCCACCAGCACGCCGCCGGTCGGAAAGTCCGGCCCGCGAACCACCTGCATCAGCGCGGCATGATCGGCATCGGGATCGTCGATCAAAAGGTTGGCGGCGTCGATCAGTTCGGCGACATTGTGCGGCGGTATGCTCGTCGCCATGCCCACCGCGATGCCGCTCGCGCCATTGGCGAGCAGGTTGGGGAAAAGGCCGGGGAACACCTCCGGCTCCTCATCCTCGCCATTATAGGTCGGACGGAAATCGACCGTGCCCTCGTCCAGCCCCGCCATCAGGTCAGCGGCGGCCTGCGTCAGCCGCGCCTCGGTATAGCGCATCGCCGCCGCATTATCGCCGTCGATATTGCCGAAATTGCCCTGCCCGTCGACCAGCGGCGTGCGCAGGGAAAAATCCTGCGCCAGCCGCACCATCGCGTCATAGACCGACGCATCGCCATGGGGGTGATATTTGCCGATCACGTCGCCAACGACGCGCGCGCATTTCTTGTAGGCGGTGGTGTTGCGCGCCGGATTGGCGACCAGCAAGTCGGGGTTGGCGCCGCCCGGCTCCATCTTCAGCAGCCGCATAGCCCAGAGAAGGCGACGATGGACCGGCTTCAGCCCGTCGCGCAAATCCGGCAGCGACCGCGCCGTGATGGTGGACAGCGCATAGACGAGATAGCGCTGCGAGAGCGCTTCGTCGAACGGATGATCCTTGATGGCGTCAAACGGGTCGCGGAAATCTGTCATTGCGGCCGGCTTAGCAAAGGGAGCACGAAACGGAAACGGTTTCGCTCAATAGCCGCCCAAGAGCATGTCGACCGCGCGAAGAATGGCATAATTGTGATCGACGAGAGATGTGACGACTTGGCCAAGCTCGCGGGCCGATATCGCCCCGGAAAACTGAGTCATCATCTGATACTGGCCACCACCGATCTCAAACCGCGGGTTTAGGACCGCCATGGCGGTGCCGGCGAGGTCAACCGGAACCAAAGGCACAACAAAGCGCGTCGTCAGATGATCCAGCAGTTCCGACTGGCAATCAAGCACATAGCTGCCATCGGACAGCCTGTACGCGCAATAGCGAGCCATCAAAACAGCCGGTATTTTTCGAGCGGAAGCCCATATTTCTCGACATAGGCGTTCGACGCCGCGATCCCCTCCTTATTCTCCTCCTGCCATCGCCGGCCGCGTTCCTGCGCGACTTCGCGCCGGAGTCCGTCTTCGCACGCGCGTGAGAGGTTAATGCCGAGTTCGCGCGCAGCTTCCACCAGATTGCTATCCAGCGATAGGTTGGTCGCCTTGCGTGAACCGATCCGTTCCTGCTTCGTCATCGCTGACCTCCATCATTCATGCGCATCAACATACGCATATTCCGTCAGCGCGGCAAGTAGACGCCCTCGGGATCGGCGGCGATCGCGTCGGCGAATTCGGCGCAGATCCAGTCGCGAAACGCCTTCACCTTGGGCGTGTTGCGCGCGTGGGCGGGATAGACGATCCAGTAGCTCGCCAGTTCGCGGACATAGGAAGGCACGGCTTCGACCAGCAGCCCGCCCTCGACTTCCGTCTTCCAGAGGAAATGATTGAGAATGGCGATCCCCTGCCCCGCAATGGCGGCGCGGCCTTCCATTACCTGGCTGTCGAGCGCGATGCCGGGTGGGCCAGCGGCGGGATCATCCTCCACCCCCATGGCGGCGAACCATTCATGCCACCACATATCGTCGGGCGACAGGCGCGGCAGAGCGTGCAGCGCCTTGGCGTCCGCGACCGGGCCGTTCCGGGCTAGCCAGCCGGGGCTGCACATCGGCACCAGCCGGTTATGAGTCAGCAGCCGCGCCTCCAGCCCCGGCCATTCGCCCCGCCCGCCCCGGATCGCCAGGTCCACCCCCGCCCGCGCGAGATCGACTACCGCATCCTCCGCCTGTATCCGCACCGCCAGCTGCGGATGCCGCATCTGAAACGCACCGATGCGCGGCGCGAGCCAGAGATGCGCGAAGCTGTTGGTGCAGCTGATCGTCAGCACCGCCGAATGATCCTGCGTCAGCGCCGCGAAGCCCTCGCGCATCTGGTCGAAGGCGCGCGTCAGGATCGGCGCGATCTCCCGCCCCTTTTCGGTCAGCGCCACCTTGCGGCCCGCGCGCTGGAACAGGCTGATGCCCAGCCGCTCCTCCAGCAGCTTGACCTGATAGCTGACCGCCGCCTGGGTCATGCCCAGTTCCTGCGCGGCGGCGGTGAAATTCTCGCGGCGCGCGGCAGCCTCGAACACGCGGATGGCGGACAGAGGCGGCAATGAAGACATGCCACGGATGATAAGGTCAGCTTATCGAAACCGTCCAGCCTTTTGTTGGCGGGCGCTACGGAAAGGGCGCATATGCTCTCCCGCGGAACGATCCGCTCGATCAAAAGGATCATGCCATGCGCGACGAAATCGACGACCGGCTGTGGCACTATGGCCGGACCCACTTCAGCACCGCCATCGACCGGCTGCTGCGCCGGATCATGCAGGCATTCTGCGTGCTTCACCGCCAGCAATGGTCGGCGCCCTGGAGCCCGGAGAAAAGCTGCCGTTCCTGACGCCGGCGCTTTAAAAAACAGGCTTGCAGTTTCGGGCGCAGCCGCCACCTTGCGCCCGTGCCCGAATCTGCTCCCGCTTTATCCACCGCCCCCTCCCTTCCCGCCCCGCCGCCGGCGCTGCTGGAAGGGGCTGCCTTGTTCCTCGATTTCGACGGGACGCTCGCCCCGCTCGCGGACTCGCCCGATGCCGTCCATGTCGATGATGCGCTGCTCGCCCTGCTGGCGGACCTGCGCGATCGGCTGAACGGCCGGCTCGCCATCGTCAGCGGCCGCTCGGTCGCGACCCTGCGCGACCTCGGCTTTGCGGACTTTATGCTCGCAGGCACCCATGGCCTCGAATTCGCCCGCCCCGGCGAGGCAGTGGACGGCCCCGCCCGCCTGCCGGCGATTGACGCGGTAGAGGCCGCCGTCACCGCCTTTGCGGCGGAAAAGCCGGGTCTTCTGGTGGAGCGCAAATCGATCAGCGTCGGCCTCCATTATCGCAGCGCGCCGCAATGCGGGGCTGAAGCCGCCGCACTGGCCGACCGGCTCGCCGCAACCCATGACCTCATCGTCCAGCGCGGCAAGATGCTGGTCGAGCTGCGCCCCGGCGGCGCGGACAAGGGCAGCGCGGTGCGGACGCTGATGGCGCAGCCCCGGATGATCGACGCCATTCCCGTCTTCATCGGCGATGATGTGACCGACGAGGAAGGCTTCGCCGCCGCCGCTGACCTCGGCGGCGCGGGCATATTGGTCGGCCCGCCTCGTTCCACCGCCGCAACCTTTTCTTTGGAACAGGTTGCCGCTGTCAGGCATTATCTGCGCGAAGCGGCTGCCCGGCTCGGCTGACAGGCGGCCTCTCCGCTTATGTCCAAGGCCATGGGGGAAGACACATCAGCAGCGACAGCTTTCTCGCCGGAAAAGAGCGCAATCTAGACCTCTGGCCCATCGGCAACTGCCAGGCGTCCGCCTTGATTGACCGCGCCGGCCGGATGATCTGGGCCTGCGTGCCCCGCGTGGACGGCGATCCTGTCTTTTCCGCTCTGCTCGACGACAAGGATTGGGACGGTCCCCAATCGCGCGGCTTCTGGGCGATCGAACTGGAAGGCTGCGTCGCCGCCGAGCAGCACTATATCCGCAACACCCCCATATTGGTGACGCGCCAGCGCGACGCGCAGGGCAACGCGATCGACATTTACGACTTCTGCCCCCGCCACAGGCATAAGGGCCGCATGTATCGCCCCGTCGCCTTCGTCCGCATCGTGCGGCCAGTGGCGGGCAGCCCGCGCATCCGGGTCAAGCTGCGCCCGACGACCAGCTGGAACGCGGACAAGGTGCCGATCACCTATGGCTCCAACCATATCCGCATGGTCCTCTCCTACATGGCGATGCGGGTATCGACCAATGCGCCGATCGGCCTCATCTCCCAGGAAAGCTGGTTCCGCCTGGAACAGGACATGCATTTCTTCATGGGGCCGGACGAAGGCTTCTCCGACGCGCTGCGCCCCGCGATCGAGCGGATGCTGGACGACACGATCAACGAATGGCAGCTCTGGGTGCGCGGCCTCGCCATTCCGGCCGAATGGCAGGAGGCGGTGATACGCTCCGCCATCACCCTGAAACTCTGCCAGCATGAGGAAACCGGCGCGATCGTCGCGGCGCTCACCACTTCCATCCCGGAACATGCCGACTCGGGGCGCAACTGGGACTATCGCTACTGCTGGGTCCGCGACGCCTATTACACGGTCGAGGCGCTGAACCGGCTCGGCGCGCTGGACGTCCTCGAATCCTACCTCGTCTATCTGCGCAATATCGTGGACGGCGCGCGCGGCGGACATATCCAGCCGCTTTACGACGTGCGCGGCAATGCGACGCTGACCGAGTGGGAAGCGGACAGCCTGCCCGGCTATCGCGGCATGGGGCCGGTGCGCGTCGGCAATGCCGCCTACAGCCAGATCCAGCACGACGCCTATGGCCAGATCGTCCTGTCCTCGGTGCAGGGCTTCATCGACCAGCGGCTGCTGCGCATGGCCGGCCATGCCGATTTCGAAGCGCTGGAGGTCGTCGGCGAACGCGCCTGGCAGGTCTATGACCAGCCCGACGCGGGCCTTTGGGAACTGCGCACCCGCGCCCATGTCCACAGCTATAGCGCGGTCATGTGCTGGGCCGCGTGTGACCGGTTGGCCCATGCCGCGACGGCGCTCGGCCTCGACCTGCGCGCGGCCCATTGGCAGAACCGCGCCGACACGATGAAGGCGCGCATCCTAGCATCCGCCTGGCGCGACGACAGCCACGCCATATCGGCCAATTTCGAGGATGATTCGCGCGACGCCTCGCTGCTCCAGCTTCTCGACCTTCGCTTCCTGACCGCCGACGATCCGCAGTTTATCGGCACCCTCGCGGCGCTGGAGGCGGACCTGCGGCGCGGCGACGACATGCTCCGCTACAGCGCGCCGGACGATTTCGGCGAGCCGGTGACAGCGTTCAACGTCTGCACCTTCTGGCTGATCGAGGCGCTGCATCGCACCGGCCGCACGGAAGAAGCGCGGCGATTGTTCGAGGTGATGCTGTCCCGCCGCACCGCCGCCGGGCTGCTTTCCGAGGATATCGATCCCGAAACCGGCGAACTTTGGGGCAATTACCCGCAAACCTACTCCCTGGTCGGCATCATCAACTGCGCTGTGCTGCTGAGTAAACCGTGGAGCGTGATGCGATGAGTCGCCTCATCGTCATATCCAACCGGGTCAGCCGCCCCAACAAGTCCGGCAATCAGGGCGGCCTGGCCGTCGCCCTGGCGCAGGCGTTGCGCGAGAGCCGGGGCATCTGGTTCGGCTGGTCGGGCGAGGTGACGGACAATTTCACCGGCCATATCGGCTTTGCCGAGGATCAGGGCGTCAAGACCGCGACGATCGACCTGGAAGAGCAGGATGTCGACGAATATTATAATGGCTACGCCAACAAGACACTGTGGCCGCTCTTCCATTTTCGCATCGACCTCGCCGAATATGCCCGCGATTTCGAGGGCGGCTACAATCGTGTCAACAAACGCTTCGCCGAGACCGCAAGCCCGCTGATCGAGCCGGACGACGTCATCTGGGTCCACGATTATCATCTGATCCCGCTGGGACAGATGCTGCGCGACCGGGGGCTGAAAAACCGGATGGGCTTCTTCCTCCACATCCCCTGGCCGCCCACGCGCCTGCTCGTCTCCCTCCCCCACCACAGCAAGTTGGTCAGCACCCTCTTCGCCTATGATGTGGTCGGCTTCCACACCGAGGAATGGCTCGAATCCTTCCGCCACTATGTCGAGCGGGAGATGGGCGGCACGGTCGACGGCGATAATGTGACCGTGGGCGACCGCACCATCCAGGCGATCGCCTGCCCGATCGGCATCAACGCGCAAGATTTCAAGGATGCCGCCGAAAGCGACACCGCGCAGGCAATGTACGCCAAGGTGCGCGCCTCGCTCCAGGACCGGCCGCTGATCGTCGGCGTCGACCGGCTCGACTACAGCAAAGGCCTGGAGGAGCGCTTCACCGGCTATGCCCGCTTTTTGAAGGATCATCCCGAACATCATCGCAAGGTCGTGCTGACCCAGATCGCCCCGCCGTCGAGAGGCGACGTAGAGAGCTATCAGCAGATTCGCGCGACACTCGACGCGCTGGCCGGGCGCATCAACGGCGAATATAGCGATGTCGACTGGACCCCGATCCGTTACGTCAACCAGGGATATCCGCGCGACGAACTGGCCGGCATCTACCGCGCGGCGAAGATCGGGCTGGTGACGCCGCTCCGGGACGGCATGAACCTGGTCGCGAAGGAATATGTCGCCGCGCAAGACCCGAAGGATCCCGGTGTGCTCATCCTCTCGCGCTTCGCGGGCGCGGCGATGCAGTTGAAGGACGCGCTGCTCATCAACCCCTACAGCCCCGAGGAAATGTCCGACTCGATCCTGCGCGCGCTCGCCATGCCGCTGGACGAGCGGCAGCGGCGCTGGCGCGCGATGATGGACAGCGTTGAGACGCAGGACATACGCTGGTGGCGCGAAGCGTTCACCAGCCGGCTGACCGCCGTGGACCGCGCCGAAGCCCCGACGGAGGCTGAACCGGCCGCCGGTTGAGCGGCGCGGCGCAGGCGGCTATGCCCGCCGCATGGACATGCCTGACGACAACCCCCGCGGCCTCTGGCCCGCCATCCGCGCCCGCTCCGGCATAATCCTCGGCACGATCGGCCTGGTCGCCTGGCTGGCGATGATCTGGTTCATGTTCGGCGACGTGCTGTGACTCATTCCTCCCCTGCAAGGGGAGGGGGACCACGAAGTGGTGGAGGGGTGTCACCCTCTCGATAGCGGGACACCCCTCCGTCAGTCGCTCCGCGCCTGCCACCTCCCCTTGCAGGGGAGGATAAGCGATCGGCCGCTCACCCCACCGGCATCACACTGATCGCCACATTGCCGAACATCACCAGCCCCGCGACGATCATCAGCGCCCCGCGCTTGCGATCCCCTTTCTTCACGATCATGTAAACGCCTCCGCCGGTCAGCAGCACGCCCGCCAGCATCAGGATCGAAAGGATGGTTCCGGCCATGCCCCGCCATAGGCGGCAAGCTCCATGGTGGCAATTGCTGCCCCGTCCCCCTATTAGGCGCGCAGAAACGAATCACCCCGCGCGGTGAAGGGACGCCCCGACTCCATGAAGATCGCTATCGCTTCCGACCATGCCGCCGTCGACCTGAAGGCGGAACTCGCCGCCTGGCTGCGCGCAGAAGGGCATGATGTGGAAGACCTCGGCCCCGCCACCGCCGATCGCGTCGATTATCCTGATTATGGTTACAAGCTCGCGACAGCGGTCGCCTCCAGCGCGGCCGAGCGCGGCATCGCGCTCTGCGGCTCCGGCATCGGCATCTCGATCGCGGTGAACCGCAACCCGGCCTGCCGCTGCGCGCTGGTGAGCGAACCGCTATCCGCCGCTCTGGCCCGCGAACATAATGACGCCAACGTGCTCGCCATGGGCGCGCGCCTCACTGGCATCGACATGGCGAAGGCCTGCGTCGCCGCTTTCCTCTCGACCGATTTCGGCGGCGGCCGCCATGGCCCCCGCGTCGACAAACTCTCCCATCCCGCGCTCTGAAAGGACCAGAGATGAGCTTAGACACCCTCGCCCCCGCCATCCGTCAGGACGGCTTCTTCAGCGAAAATCTCGCCAGCGCGGACCCGGAGATCTTCGACGCGATCGGCAAGGAGCTGAAGCGCCAGCAGGACAAGATCGAACTGATCGCGTCCGAAAATATCGTGTCGAAGGCGGTGCTGGAGGCCGCCGGATCGATCTTCACCAACAAATATGCCGAGGGCTATCCCGGCAAGCGCTATTATGGCGGCTGCGAATATGCCGATGTGGTGGAGACCCTCGCCATCGAGCGCGCCAAGCAGCTGTTCGGCGCGAACTTCGCCAATGTGCAGCCCAACAGCGGCAGCCAGATGAACCAGGCGGTGTTCCTGGCGCTGCTCCAGCCCGGCGACACCTTCATGGGGCTCGACCTGTCATCGGGCGGGCATCTGACCCACGGATCGCCGGTCAATATGAGCGGCAAATGGTTCAAGGTCGTGCCCTATGGCGTCCGCCCCGACGATCATCTGATCGACATGGATGAGGTCGCCCGCATCGCGCGCGAGACCAAGCCTAAGCTTATCATCTGCGGCGGCACCGCCTATTCCCGCACCTGGGACTTCAAGCGCTTCCGCGAGATCGCGGACGAAGTCGGCGCCTATCTGCTCGCCGACATGTCGCATTTCTCAGGCCTCGTCGCCGGCGGCGCGCATCCCTCGCCGGTGCCGCACGCCCATGTCACCACCACCACAACCCACAAGTCGCTGCGCGGCCCCCGCTCGGGCATCATCCTCAGCAATGACGAGGCGATCGCCAAGAAGCTCAACAGCGCGATCTTCCCCGGCCTCCAGGGCGGCCCGCTGATGCACATCATCGCGGCCAAGGCGGTTGCCTTCAGGGAAGCGCTGACGCCCGAGTTCAAGGCCTACGCCCACCAGATCGTCGCCAATGCGAAGGCTCTGGCCGCGACGCTCGCCGACGCCGGCCTCTCGATCGTGTCGGGCGGCACCGACAATCACCTGATGCTGGTCGATCTGCGCGCCAAGAATACCACCGGCAAAGCGGCGGAAAAGGCGCTCGACCGCGCCTACATCACCTGCAACAAGAACAACGTGCCGTTCGATACGGCCAGTCCCTTCGTCACCTCGGGCGTCCGCCTCGGCACCCCCGCCGGCACCACCCGCGGCTTTGGCGAAGAGGAATTCCGCGAAATCGGCCGCCTGATCGCCGAAGTCGTCGAGGGCCTCAAGCGCAACGGCGACGAAGGCGACGGCCAGGTCGAGGCGCATGTGCGCGAGAAGGTGCTGGGCCTGACCGGCCGCTTCCCGATTTATTGATCGCTTTTTAGCCCCTCCCCTTCAGGGGAGGGGTTGGGGTGGGGGTTCGCCTCAAGGCGCAACGCTATCCCGAGAGCCCCCACCCTCTGCCCCTCCCCTGAAGGGGATGGGAGATATGGAGACCTGATGCGCTGCCCCTTCTGCTCGCACGAAGACAGCCAGGTGAAGGACAGCCGTCCGACCGAGGACAATGCCGCCATCCGTCGCCGCCGACAGTGCGAGGCGTGCGGCGCGCGCTTCACCACCTTCGAGCGCATCCAGCTGCGCGACATCTGGGTGGTGAAGAGCGAAGGCCGCAAGGAGGCGTTCGACCGCGACAAGCTCGCCCGCTCGGTCGGCATCGCGTGCCGCAAGCGCCCGATCGACCCGAGTCGCCTGGAAAAGCTGATTTCCGGCATCCAGCGCCAGCTCGAAACCAGCGGCGAAAGCGAAATTCCCGCCCGCGCCATCGGCGAAATGGTGATGGAGGGTTTGAAGCGTCTCGACAGCGTCGCCTACATCCGCTTCGCCAGCGTCTACAAGGACTTCACCGACGCCAAGGATTTCGAGGAATTCGCGGGGTCAGTGCAGGAGGTGGCGCGTGAGTGAGTTTTATAACACCGCTCGCCCTGAGCGAAGTCGAAGGGTTCGGCTGAGCGAAGCGAAGCCCTGACGCTATGGCCTTCTACACCTATATTCTCCGCTGCGCCGACGGCTCCTATTACACCGGCCACACCGATGATCTCGAGGCGCGGTTCGCCGCCCATCAATCCGGCGCGATCAAGGGCTATACGTCCGAACGCCTACCTGTCGAACTGATGTGGTCCGTCGAATTTTCGACCCGCGCGGAGGCGATGGAAAGCGAATTTCAGATCAAGGGCTGGTCTCGCAAGAAGAAGGAAGCGCTGATCGCCGAAAACTGGGCGAAGTTGAAGCAAGCCGCCGTATCGCACACTTCGCCTTCGCTCAGTGACGCCCTTCGACTTCGCTCAGGGCAAACGGGGGAGGCTGCCAGTCATACCGAGACTATGCCCCACCCCACCCCCATCATCGTCCTCGTCCGCCCCCAACTGGGCGAGAATATCGGCAAGGCCGCCCGCGCCATGCTGAACTTCGGCCTGACCGAAATGCGCCTTGTCGCCCCGCGCGACGGCTGGCCCAACCCGGATGCCGGCCCGGCCGCTGCCGGCGCGGACGCGGTGCTGGACGGGGCGCAGGTCTATGACACGCTGGCCGAAGCCGTCGCCGACTGCGCCCATGTCTATGCCACCACCGTGCGCAAGCGCGGCGTCACCAAGCCGGTCGTGACCCCGGAGGAAGCGGCCTGCGAAATCCACGCCGCCCAGGGTCGCAGCGCCTATGTCTTCGGCCCGGAGCGCTCAGGGCTGGAGACCGACGACGTCGCCCTCGCCCGCAAGATCCTGACCGTGCCGATCAACCCGGACTTCGGCTCGCTCAACCTCGCTCAGGCGGTGATCCTGTGCGCCTATGAATGGTCGAAACAGGCCGATCTCGCCCAGCCCACCGTCACCGACCTTGGCGAACCCGCGCCGCAGGAGGAACTGGAGGGCATGATCGCCCAGTTCGAGGCGCTGCTCGACGGCGCAGGCTATTTCTTCCCACCCGACCGCGCGCCCGCGACCAAACGGACTCTGCGCAACCTGCTAACCAAGCCCGGCTGGAACCATCTGGAGGTGCGGACGCTGCGCGGGGTGTTGTCGTCCCTGGCGAACCCGCGCCAGCGTTGACCCACCTTCCTCCCGTTCGGTTCGAGCCTGTCGAGAACCCAGCGCAAGAGTTCTCGACAAGCTCGAACCGAACGGGTGGTGATTTTATCTCCATCGCCGATCAAACACGTCCATCTCATACCCGATCGACAGCTCGACTAGATGATCCCACAACTCCGCGATCATCTCCCCCGGCAGCCCCGCCGCTTCCGCCTCGGCGCGCGCGTTGGCGATCACCTCCGCCTTGCGCGCCTCGTCCCGCACCGCGCCGCGATCCGGCTTGATCCGCGCCGCCGCGCGCATATGGGCGAAGCGCTGGGCGAGCAGCGCGACGATCTGGCGGTCAAGCGCGTCGACCCCCGCGCGCACCTGCGCCATGGTGGAATAGCTGTCCGGGTCCATGGCCGCCCGCCTAAGCGCCTCGCGCGCGCCTGTCGAGGGGTTGACAGAGCCGCCCGCCCTCGTCATAGGCGCGCCTTCGCAATTGGCTCCGCACTCCGGTGAAGCGGCGGCCCTGCCCCTGAAATATGGCCAGCAGGCGAGACCGGAAGCCACATTCACCTTCCCCGAAAAGTGGGAACCGGTTTTCGGATCAGGAAGGTGAACAAACGTTAGAAGCAATTGAGGAAAGAATATGTCGAAGCGCTCCAGCGCCAAGTATAAGCTCGACCGCCGGATGGGCGAAAACATCTGGGGTCGCCCGAAGAGCCCGGTCAACAAGCGTGAATATGGCCCCGGCCAGCACGGCCAGCGCCGCAAGGGCAAGATGTCCGACTATGGCATCCAGCTCCGCGCCAAGCAGAAGCTCAAGGGCTATTATGGCGACATCACCGAAAAGCAGTTCAAGAAGAACTACACCGAAGCCGCCCGCATGAAGGGCGACACCGGCCAAAATCTGATCGGCCTGCTGGAGCGTCGCCTCGACGCGCTCGTCTACCGCGCCAAGTTCGCGCCGACCATCTGGGCCGCGCGGCAGCTCGTCAGCCATGGCCACATCTATGTGAACGGCGTGAAGTGCAACATCGCCAGCCGTCTGGTGAAGCCGGGCGACGAAATCACGCTGGGCAAGAAGGCGCAGGAAATGGCGCTGGTGCTCGAAGCGCAGAGCCTGCCCGAGCGCGACATCCCCGATTATCTGTCGCCCGACGGCGCCGCCAAGGTCACCTATGTCCGCGTGCCGACGCTGGACGAAGTGCCCTATCCGGTGAAGATGGAGCCGAACCTGGTCGTCGAATTCTATTCGCGCTAAGTCCTTCGGATTTCCCAATGATAGGAAAGGGCGGCCCCGCAAGGGAGCCGCCCTTTTGCTTGCCTCCACATGCGGCTATGACGCCGCCATAGCGCTCGCCAGAGGATCAGCCGCCATGACCTATCGCATGCCCGCCGAATGGGCACCCCATGACTGGACCTGGATCGGCTTTCCGACGAACCCCGCCGAATGGCCCGGCGCATTCGATGAGGCGCGTGTCCAGATCGCCGCCTTCGCAAGCGCCCTCCACGCAGGCGGACGGGAGGAAGTCCGCCTCGTCGCGGCCACCCAAGCCGATGCCGATGCCGCCCGCCAATTAGTCGAATCAGGTGTCTCACTCGCTGTTCTCAAACTCGGCGACGTGTGGCTGCGCGACACCGCGCCGATCGCCGTGCTGGATGGCAAGGGCCACCGCGCGCTGGTCGATTTCGGCTTCAACGGCTGGGGCGGCAAGTACCAGATGCCCGGCGACGAGGATATCGGCGCGCGCCTCGCCGCGACCACCGGCCTCCCCACCGCGACGCAGAACTGGGTGTTCGAGGGCGGCGCGGTCGACACCGACGGCGCCGGCCTCTTCGTCACCACCGAGCAATGCCTGCTCAACCCCAACCGCAACCCCGATCTCGACCGCGGCAAGATCGAAACCTTGCTCGCCGGCAGCCTCGGCCTGTCCGACATGCTATGGCTGGGCGACGGCCTGCTCAACGACCATACCGACGGCCATGTCGACAATCTCGCCCGCTTCGTCGCCCCCGGCACGCTGGCGCTGCCCGTAGCCACGACGCCCGACGATCCCAACGCCGCCATCTATGCCGACGCCCGCGCCCGCGCGACGGCGCATGGGGTGCAGGTGGTCGACATGCCCTCTCCCGGCCTGGTTGAAATCGATGGCGAGCCGATCCCGGCCAGCTACATGAATTTCTACATCGGCAACGCCGCCGTCATCGTCCCCGTCTACGGCCGCCCCAACGACGCCGCCGCGCTCGACGCCCTGCGCCCCTTCTTTCCGGGCCGGGATATTGTCGGATTGCGGAGCGACGCCATATTGTCGGGCGGCGGCAGCTTCCATTGTTGCAGCCAGCAGATGCCCTCCCCCTCACCCGTTTGAGAGACAGAATGACCAAAGTCACCGTCGCCGCCCTGCAACTCGCCTTTTCGGACGACATGGCCGACAATATCGCCATGGTCGCCGACCATGCGACCAAGGCCGCCGCGCGCGGGGCGAAGATCATCCTGCCGCCCGAACTGTTTGAAGGCCCCTATTTCTGCCGCGAGGAGGATGAGGCGCTGTTCGCCCGCGCCCAGCCGGTGGACGAACATCCCGCCGTGCAGGAGATGCGCAAGCTGGCCAAAGACTTGGGCGTTTATATCCCGACCAGCTTCTTCGAGCGGGACGGGCACCATCATTATAACTCGCTCGCCATGATCGATGACGAGGGCGAGATCATGGGCGTTTATCGCAAGAGCCACATTCCCGACGGCCCCGGCTATGAGGAGAAATATTATTTCCGCCCCGGCAATAGCGGCTTCAAGGTGTGGAAGACCCGCTACGGCACGATCGGCGTGGGCATCTGCTGGGACCAATGGTATCCCGAAACCGCCCGCGTAATGGCGCTGATGGGCGCGGAGATGCTCTTCTATCCCACCGCGATCGGCTCCGAACCCTATGACGCCGATCTCGACACCAGCCGCATGTGGCGGCGCGCGATGATCGGCCATGCGGTCAGCAACTGCATGCCCGTCATCGCCGCCAACCGCATCGGCGAGGAGGACGGCCAGCGTTTCTACGGCCACAGCTTCATCACCGACGAATGGGGTGATTTCGCCGCCGAAGCCGACGCCCGCGACAATGGCGCGCTGGTCGCGACGCTGGACCTGGAGCGCGCCCGCAAGCACCGCGCCGGCATGGGCTTCTTCCGCGACCGCCGCCCGGAGCTTTACGCCCGGATTGCGCAGGACATCTGAGGCCAACCTCGTTCCCGACGAACCCGCGGAAACAAAACAGCGAGACGGACAGCCATTCAGGGGCCGCGATGCGCGGCCTTCATGCGACGATCAGGAAATCCGCATTGGTCAGCGCCAGATTGGCCTCCAGACGGGCGAACAGCACGGCATCGACCCCGCCGACGCCATCGGCGTCATAGAACAGGCCACCGGTCGCGCGATTGTAGAGGATGCGATCATCCGCATCGAGGGCGACCGACCCGAACTGGAAGGCGCTGGCGGACAAAGCGCCGTTGGCGGTGATCGCCGAAAAGACCGACCGGCTGAGGCGGATCGTGTCATCGACTACGGTGAAATCGGTGATGCGGTCGATATTGGTCGATCCCAGCGCGGTGTCGAAGCCGAATATGTCCCGTCCCGCGCCGCCGGTCAGCACATCCTTGCCCAGGCCCCCGCGCAGGACATTATTCCCGCTATTGCCGACCAGCGTGTTGGCGGAATCATTGCCGAGCGCGCTGATATTGGCGGTTCCCGTCAGCGTCAGCGTTTCGACCTGGCGGCCCAGCAGCGTGTAGGTGACAGACGCGAAGATGCTGTCATTGCCCCCGCCGCTGCCTTCCACCACATTGTCGCCGCTATTGTCGACGGTGAAGACATCGTCGCCCGCGCCGCCGCGCATCACGTCCGCGCCCAGCCCGCCGTTGATGATATCGTTGCCGGCGCCGCCCGTAAGGACGTCCGCGCCGCCGCCACCATTCAGCGTGTCCGCCATCGCGCCGCCGGTGATGCGATCGTCGCCCGCGCCGCCATTGACGGTGATGAGATAGGTCTGGGTCGATCCCGTCAGATTGAACCCGGTGCCGGCGTCGGCAAGGTTGAAAATCTGGGTGTTGATCGCCGCGCCTGTCATCGACACGTTGCCGCCAGTGGTCAGGGTGAAGGACTGGCCCGAAATGCTGGTGACCGCGTTCAGCTGCGCCGCCGTCAGCTCCGTGTCGAAGTTGAAATAGCTCTGGGTAAGCGACTCGATCCCGGCCAGTGTCACCCCGGACAGGTCGCCATCGGTATTGAAGTTCAGGATCAGGCTGTCCTGCCCCGCCCCGCCGTCATAGCGTTCGCCCGCGACGATGTCCGACGCGCGGTCGATGATGATGACATCGTCGCCATCGCCGCCATAATGCAGGTCCAGCCCGGCCGCGCCGCCGCGCAGCGTGTCATTCCCAGCGCCGCCGATCAGCGTGTCGTTGCCGTCGCCACCGTCCAGAAAATCGTCGCCCGTGCCGCCGCTCAGCACGTCATTGCCCGCGCCGCCGACCCGCTCGACGGGGAAGCCGCCGATGCGGAACACCGTGCCGCTGGTGTTGACGACGAAGGCTTCGCCCGGCGAGTCGGGAATGAAGGCGATGCCGGACAAGGCGCCCACGCCCACGGGCAAATCGACCGTGCCCAAGATCGCGCCATCGACGCTCATACGCTGCACACTGCTATGGTCGCTGCTGACCACCCACAGCGCGCCCGAATAAGGATCGACGTCCAGATCGCCGAAATTGACCGTGAAACCGCTGGTATCGGTTGGAAATTCCTCCACGACCGCGCCGGTGGCGGGGGCAATCTCCGCGATCAGATTGTCGAGCGCGGTGGCGGGCACCTTGTCCTGCACCACGAAGAAGGTCCCGGTCACCGGATTATAGCTGCCGCCCACGACATGGCTGGCGCCGAAGCCGGTAGTGAGCGTGGCGATGATCGCGCCGGTCACCGGATTGACGGCGTAAATTTCCACTACGCCGCTCTCGCCGTTGAACACCAGCATGCTGCCGGCGGGCACCAGCACGCCGTTCATCATGAAATCGACCGCCACGCCATCCAGGTCGAAATCATTGGCGCCGCCGCCCGGAACGGCATAGCTGCCGAGCGCCGCGCCCGTGCTGCTGTAGCGGAAGATGCTGGCGCCGAAGCTGCGATAGACCGACACCTCGCCAGTGACACTGTCATAGCCGATGCCGACAGCGCCGCTGCCGACGCTGAATTGAGACATGATCGAAAGCATGACGCCTATCCCCTCTGCCCGAGTCCCCGGTAGCGGGACGGCCAAGAATAGATAAAAGCGACGCACTGATCTACTTGAAAGCTGTTGCCTTGAACATGGCCGATATCGTTCAATGATTATTTGGAGGAATTTGACATCCCGCTTTTATTGAATTGAAAATTAAAGGGATAGTCATACGGCGTTGTACTGGTTTCGAACCGACGAAGCGCTCACACGCCCATTGCGAAAGCAACCGGGGACGCTATCTCTGCCCCCATGTCCGGCCCGCAATCACCCGACCGTTTCAACGAAGACAAGGCGACCTACACCGTCACCGGCAGCCAGCCGGACATCGACGCCGGCGTGGCGGCGATCCGCACCGTATTGAAGACGCTGCCGGTGCGCCCCGGCGTCTACCGGATGCAGGATGCGCGCGGCGACGTGCTCTATGTGGGGAAGGCGCGGGCGCTGAAGAACCGCGTCGCCAACTATACGCAGGTCGATCGCCTGCCCAAGCGGCTCCAGCGCATGGTCGCGCAGACCCGCAGCATGACCATCGTCACCACCAACAGCGAGGCCGAAGCGCTGCTGCTGGAGGCGCAACTCATCAAGCGCTACCGCCCGCCCTACAATGTGCTGCTGCGCGACGACAAGAGCTTCCCCTTCATCCTTCTGCGGGAGGATCACGCCTTCCCCCGTGTCCAGAAGCATCGCGGCGCGCGCAAGGCGAAGGGGCGCTATTACGGCCCGTTCGCCAGCGCCGGATCGGTGACGCGCACGATCAACGCGCTGCAGAAGCTGTTCCTGCTACGGTCCTGCACCGACAGCTTCTTCGCCAATCGCTCGCGCCCCTGTTTGCTCTACCAGATCAAGCGTTGCTCGGCCCCCTGCGTCGATCGGATCGACGAAGCGGGCTATGCCGAACTGGTCCGCGACGCGCAGGATTTCCTCGGCGGCAAGTCGACTGAGGTGCAGAAGAAGCTCGGCGCGGCGATGCAGCGGGCGTCGGACGCCATGGACTTCGAGCAGGCGGCGGTGATCCGCGACCGGCTGAAGGCCCTGACCTTCATCCAGGGGTCGCAGGCCATCAATGCCGAAGGGCTGGGCGATTCCGACATCTTCGCGCTGGCGGAGAAGGGCGGCGCGATGTGCATCCAGGCCTTCTTCATCCGCGGCGGCCAGAATTGGGGGCATCGCAGCTTCTTTCCCGTCCACACCGCCGATGTGGCGACGGAGGAGGTGCTGGAAAGCTTCATGGCGCAATTCTACGAGGAAGTGCCGCCGCCCAAGCTGATCCTGGCTGACCGCGAGCCCGCCGAATGCGAGTTGATGGCGCAGGCGCTGACCGAACGCGCGGGCAGCCGCGTCCGCATCGAAGTCCCCCAGCGCGGCGATCGCACCCGCCTCATCAAACAGGCGCAGCGCAACGCGGTCGAGGCGCTCGACCGGCGGCTGGCGGAATCGACCAGCCAGGGCCGCATCATGGACGAGATGGTCGAGAGTTTCGGGCTGGAGGGCGTGCCGGACCGCATCGAAATCTACGACAACAGCCACATCCAGGGCGCGCACGCGCTGGGCGCCATGGTGGTCGCGGGGCCGGAAGGGTTCCGCAAGAACGCCTACCGCAAGTTCAACATGAAGAACCCCGAAACCAGCAACGACGATTTCGCGATGATGCGCGAGATGTTCGAGCGGCGCTTCGGCCGGGCGCAGAAGGAAGACCCGGACCGCGAGAGTGGCGAATGGCCCGATCTCGTCCTGATCGACGGCGGCAAGGGGCAGCTATCGGCCGCCCGCACAATGCTGGAGGAAATGGGGATCGAGGACGTCACCATGATCGGCGTCGCCAAGGGCCCGCATCATGGCCGCGAGGGCCGCGAGGTCTTCCACCTGATGGACGGACGCGAAATCACCTTCCCCCTGAACCATCCCGTCCTCTTCTATCTCCAGCGGCTGCGCGACGAGGCCCACCGCTTCGCCATCGGCGCGCACCGGGCGAAGCGCAGCAAGGCGATCACCGTATCGTCGCTGGACGAAGTCCCCGGCATCGGCCCTGCCCGCAAGAAGGCGCTGCTGATGCACTTCGGGACAGCCCGCGCCGTCCGCGACGCCGCGCTCGAAGACCTGCAACGCGCGCCCGGCGTGTCGAAGGCGGTGGCGCAGCAGCTATTCGACTATTTTCATGGCTGACGATCAAGTCGTTCGCGGCCAAAATGATCTTGATCGATCGCAACCCCATGGCCTTCCCTCCGACTGAGAGTGGGTTCCTGCCCCGGCTCTTCAGTTCTGCGGGAAAGTCAATCGACGTCATCATCTTCGGTTAGAAGAACCATCGAAATCACAAAATCGCAGATGATAAAACTTTATCAGAAAGCCCGTAGCGAAGGGCGATCTATCTCCTATGCCTCCGGCAACTTCGGGAAGGCTTTGGTATTCAGCAGCGCAGACCTTACGATCCTGTATCTGCTGACCGATGTTCTCGACGTCCCTGGCGCGCAGGCGGCCAACCTGATGTTGATCGCGATCTTGGGCGACCTCCTTTTCGATATGCTGGCTGCCCGCCTCGTTATCCGATGGCGCAGTTCAGGACGGGGCTATCGCTGGGCGATCGCCGCCGCCGCAGCGCCCTGCGGCGCTGCCTTCGCGCTGATATACGCCATGCCGTTGCTCGGCGTTGCGAAGATGTGGCTTTTGGCGGCAGCGATCCTGACCTTTCGTGGCGCCTATGCCCTGGTCGACGTGCCGCATAATGCGTTGATGGCGCAAGTGGCGACCGACAGCAGGGCGCGCGGCCGCGTTTCGGGCTACCGGCTCCTGTTCAGCACGGCAAGCGCGCTTGCGATCGCGACCATCGTTACGCCGCTCGTACAGCAAGCTGGGGGGGATGGACGCTATGGCGCGCTGGCGCTGACTGGCGTCGCCGCCGCGTCGATCTTCACCCTTACCATGCTGCTCTGTTCCTGGGCTTCGATAGGAAACCCCCGACCGCAGATGAGCCGGCCGTTGACCGACGGCATCGTCATCCCTCTTTGCGATCCCATGGTGCTCGCGATGGGAGCGCTTGCTCTGCTGACGGGATTGGCCGCTTCTGCCTTCGGGCGGATGCTCCTTTACGTCGGCAGCTATGTTGCCGAAAATCCCGGAGCGGTCACGGGCCTTTTGACCGTCATGTCATGCGGGCAATTTTGCGGGGTGTTGCTATGGACCACCCTCAATCAGCGCTTCAGCAAAAGCACGCTCTTGTCCGCGGGTCATGCCGTCAGCCTCCTCGGGCTGACCATGTTCGCCCTCGTCCTGCATTGGCCAATCGCGACTTTCGTGGCGGCCGCCCTGATCGGGTTCGGCTTTGCAAGCGTCTTCATGCTGCCCTGGGGGCTGCTGGCGGATGCGGTCGATGTGGTCGAGTGGCGCAGCGGACGACGGTACGAAACGGGGATGTTCGCCTTCTACCTCGTCGTCGTGAAGGCGAGCGGCGCGGCCTGTGCCGCCACCATCGGCTGGGCGCTCGCGGCCCTGGACTATGTGCCGCGACAGGTTCAGCCAGACAGCGTAAAATGGGGGATGATCCTGATCGGCCTTGGCCTTCCCATCATCGGGGCGATCGCTTCGATCCTGCTGCTCGGGCGCTTTCGCCTGGATCATGCACGCCATGCGCGATTGATGCGCGCTATCTGCTGGCGACATATGCGTCAGGGCGGCGCCGATCCGGTTTCGGGATCGAAGGCGGGGTTGGCGAAGTCGAGCGGTGAGGGCGACGCAGGAGCAGGCGATTTCGCGCTCTCCGCCCAAGCGCGGCAGAGCATGTCACGCAACATCGCCGCTCCGGCCGCTGTTCGTTCATAGATCAGGGCGCGGACGTCCTTGTCGGTAAAATCCTGGAACCCGTTCCGCTTTTCGAGGCGGTAGACCGTTTCCATCCGGTGGCCAGCGTCGTCCAGAAAGGCGAGGATCGCATCGAACATGTCGCCGCTGCGACGGGCGGGGGCACCGATCCGTGGTGCGATATCAGTGGCCGTCAGTTTCATGCCGTCCACGAACTTGCTTTCGAACCGGCCATGAATGCTGCGATCCCGGGTATATTGTTGCGGGTTCGGGCCAAGCCATCCGTCGGAGTTCACCGAGTCATGCAACGGCTGCGAGCCATCACCGATATAATGGCCGAGGCGAGCGGCATCGAATGCGCATTGCTGTTCGGCGAACCGGGTGTCCTCCCCCTTCGCACCGGCAATCCGGACAGCCCTCATGCAGACTATAATCCGCTCATAGGCCTCCATCGCGGCATAGGGCAGAGTACCTGTCCAGCGGACATTGGTGCGCGCGGCAGCAGCCGGATCACTGTCCTTGATCGCCTCATGCTGCTTGTACACAGCGATGACGAAGGCCCATCGGGACCGGGGAATGGGTTTCAGGAACTGGAATTGTTCACGAAACCAGCCGTGATTGGGATCTTCCTCCACCTTGGAGAAAGGTTCGGAATCGCCGCGCCATGTATCCGGCAGCGCGGCCGACGCCACGATGTAATCGGCGTGGCGGCGAAGGAAGATCGGGCCGTCTTCAGGGATCGCGTCGATGGCGGCGCGGTCGATCACCGCATGAGCCGTGCCGCCCCAGGCATGGGCGGCGGTCGGCGCAATGCTGAGCGCGGCGGCAAGCAGGATGTGACGCATCCAATTTCCTTATGATGAAGTCAGGGGTCGAGCGGATCGCGCGGATCGACGCGGGCCGATGCGCGGAAAGGGCGGAACACCAATTCGGTAGGCGAGATGCGGCTCGCCACGCGACCAGGCTGATAGCCAAGTTCCGCAGCGTTTCGATCGATGAACTTGGCGCTTTCGATATAGGCGCTCTGCACAGGGTTGCAGATGATGAGCGCATCCTTGTCTAACGGCCCCCCCATCTGCATCAGCAGGCGACTGGCGTTGCGCAAGTTCGTTGTCGTATGGCGCGCATAGGGCTCGATTACGATGGTGTCTGCCGGGACACCGTAGCGCTCGATCAGCGCCTTCTTCATTTCCACCGCCTCGGTAAAGGGCGTTGCGCGAGGGTGCGCCCGTCCGCCCGAGAGGATGATGAAGGCAATGTCTCCCTGAGCGAACCGGCGGGCGGCAAGGCGCAGGTGATATTTGCCGAATGGGCTCAGCGGCTCGCCTTCGATCTCCGGCCCGACCCCAGTGACGATCAGGGCTGTGTAACGGTAGCGGTTCCAGTCCAATCCCTTGGCTCGCGCAGAAACGGCCGCGTTCGCGCTGGCCATCAACGGCTCGAAACCGATCGCGTCGGTTCGACCGCTGACATCAAGCATGGCCAACGCATAATCCAGGCTGGGATCAAGCTGCTGCGATGACCCGGTACGCGGCGTGTCCGCAATCCAGTCCGCCGCCTGCAAACGCGATTGCTGATCCCGAGGGGAGACCGTGCCCGCTCCGTCGATCGGCGTCGTTGCCGGCTGACCAAGAGCATAGGTCCGCAGGATCATGTTGATGCCAGCGACCTCCCGCCCGATCTGAGCGTCCACGCCATCGTCGGACGCCGGCAGGCTCGCCTCACGCGCAGCTGCCGCACGCAGCGCCTGGGCTTCCATGTCGGACCACAACAGCGCCTGCGCCCGGCAGATGAGGTCCAGCCCGCAAGCGGCGCGGCGGTCGCGGCGCGCGCGCAGGACTGGCGCTAAGCTCGGAGAGGCAATGATCCGCTTCAGGACGGCAGAATCGCGGCCCGATGCGTCGAGAGTTGGGAAGAGGCGAGCGGACAGCGTCGCCATGACTCTGTCCGCAGCCTCTTGCGCCAAGGTTGGCGTCGGCGCAACCGCCAGCGCCAGCGCAGCCACCCCCATCACCCCTGCAGCCAGTCGCAACCGCATCACCAGCTGCGGCTCAGGATGAAGCGGAAGTTCTGGCCGAAAAGCGGCCGGCCATAGATTGCTTCGCTCGTCCCTTGGCCTGCGAACTGATCGGTGCGGGTATTGCCTTCGGTCAGGCCCTTTGCGTTGGTGAGGTTGTCGCCCACGACCTGGAAGCGCCACGCCCCCCAGTCGATCGACGCACCCGCGCCCAGCGTCTGATAACCGGGCATCGCTGTCCGGTTGAAGAGATCGACATAGCGCCGGCCGACCCATTCGAACCGTCCGAACACGGACAGCTTCTGCTCACCCAAGTCGAAATCGAAGCTGGGACGCACATTGCCGAAGAACTTTGCCTCGCGGATGATCTGATTGCCGTTGACCGAGCTGGGATCGGCGCCCGAATTGTTCTGAAGATTGGTGTATTTCGGGTTCTGCCAGGTGACCGAGCCGTTGAGCGAGAACCAGCGGGTGGGCGCGACACGGCCGTCGACCTCGACCCCCTTCACCGACGCTTCGCCGATGAAGGGCAGCACCTGATCGTTACGTCCAGTGACGGGGTTGAACGCCGCGAAGGATGCGTTGAACGGATCGAACTTGGTGTAGAAGCCGGTCGCATAGAGATAGTGCGGACCAAAGCTCGCCTTAAGGCCCGCTTCATATTGGCGCGCCTTGGTCTTGACGATGGTCGCGCCGACGCCGGTCACGACACTCAGCTGCGGCGGCACTTCAAGGTTCGAGACACGGCCATAGAGCCCGAGATTGCCGTTGATGTCGTAATTGGCACCCACCGTCCAGTTGGTTGCCTTGGGCTTCAGCCGCTGGTCCAGCACCGCGCCGCTGAACGCGCGCGTCGTGTTGTCGGCCAGCGTCGTCGAATCACCTAGATCGACTTGCGTCGTGGGCAAGGCGAACCCCTTGTAGCTGTAGCGTTCGGTGCGCACGCCAGCGTCGATCCGCAGCCCGCGCGTCACATCCCACGTGTCGTTGGCGTAGAAGGCGATCATCTGTGCGTCGCCCTCACCCTGGTTGAGCGTCGTCGTGTACCGCAGGACGCCGTTCTGCGTCACCGATCCCAGCACGGCGCCCGTCGACGAATAGGCGACGAGATCGAGCGTGCGGGGCCGGCTGCGCACCTCAATGAGCATGTCCTGGTAAGCCTGAAGCAGCGTATTGCCGTAGAAGGAGCTGTACACGCCCACCTTGACATCATGGGTGCCAAGACCGGTGTCGAATTTGTGGGTGAGGCTGAGGTCGCCCTGCACCGAATAGAATTTGGATTCCGACGCGCGATACTGGCCAGACATCACGAGACCGGAGGCCGAATAAGGGTCGTAGGCCGTTGCGCCGTTTGTGCCCGCCAGAGCATAGCCAAGCCGCGCGACATTGGGGCCAAAGGCCGTACGCGCGGCAGTCAGATATCCCGCCGCGAACATGTTGCCGTCGACCGGATTGGTGGTCGAATAGAAGGCGTCGAAGCTGGACTTGCCCTTGGTGCCGCCCAGCTTCGCTGCAACCTGCCAGCCGTCGAAGTCGCCCTGGTAGTTAATCGCCGCGTTGAAGAAGCGCATGTGACGGCCATCGGCCAGATCGCGGTTCATGCTTTGCAGCGCGCCCGCGCCGTCGCGATACTTGATGTTGACGTTGCGCAGAGAAGGCGAATTGAGCGTGCCGGTGTGATAATCGATGTAGGGGTCGAGCGAGACCTGCGGGTTGCGTGGATCGGCTATCGGGATAGGCAGGTAGAAGATATTGTGATCATTCACATATTCAGCCGAAATCTTGATTGAGCCGTTCTCCAGATCGCGCTTGATGTTCGCGCGGATCTGCCCACCCTTGTCGCTGGGGAACCCGCCATCGCGATAGCCGTCATGCTGGCGCAGGAAACCGCCGATCGCATAATAGGTCCGGTCGTCGATCGGACCGGACTGCATCACGTCAAGCCGATAGAGGCCCGTGTCGCCGATCGTCACCTGCGCCTTCCCGCGCGATTCGCTGCCTCCGGTAACAGTGATGTTGTTGGCGATCGCCGCTGCGCTGCTGGCATAAATCGGCGCAGGACCGCCGCGCACGATCTCGACCCGCTCGGTCATGAGGTCGTAGCGGTTCATGCCTTCGCCGGAGTTGAAGAACACCCCGTCGATCTCATGATAGAGCGGCAGTCCGTCCTGCTGGAAGATCAGATAGCCACGATCGGTCGGAATGCCGCGAACGCGGGTGATGTTTTGGACTTCGCCGCCCGTCGCTTCGACCTGGATGCCCGGCACGGTGCCCAGAAGGTCGGCAAAGCTCTTGGGTGCGATCTTCTGTACGTCCTCCTGGCCCAGCGAGTTGATGGCATAAGAGACGTCGAAGCGGCGCTGCGCGCGGGCCGAACCGGTGACGATGATGTCGGTCTGCGCATTATCGCCTTCGGTGGCGTCTGCTGCGGGAGTGGCGGAATCCGTTTGCGCCACGGCGGCTGAAGACAGAATTGCAAGCGCGAAAGTCGCGCAGCCATAAGCGAAGCGGGCTTTGGTCATGGATCTGGTCCCCCTGGTGGATGAGTGATGGGGGGCCAGTGGGCAGGGTCGATGACAGCTTTATTTATTTCTGAGAAAATTAATCGGACTTGTCATATCGCGCTCTTACGGGCGCCGTATGAAACACCCATCCCTCGCACTTCTCGAAGATGAAAAGCGTCTGCTGTGGCAACTTCGGACCCGGGGCCCGCAGTCCCGCTCGGCGCTG
Source organism: Sphingobium sp. (assembly GCF_036170395.1). Classification (GTDB taxonomy): domain Bacteria; phylum Pseudomonadota; class Alphaproteobacteria; order Sphingomonadales; family Sphingomonadaceae; genus Sphingobium. The sequence continues at coordinate 17,766 of NZ_JAVHPD010000040.1, read as the reverse complement.
GCCCACATTCTTCAGATCAGCAACAGCGCCGTCTCGAAACTCAGCAAGTCGCTCGCTGGGCTGGGCTTGATCGAAGAATTGGCCCCGGAGGCTCTGCAGGGGCGCGGGCGTCCATCGATACCGCTTCGGATTTCACCGCTGGGTGGATACTCCGTCGGCATCGCCATTTATTCCGGCGTCCTCCAAATCGCACTGATCGATTATGCGGGCGGCGTCTTGTCGCTCACGACAGAAAGCATGGAACCGAGCGATCCGTATAAGTTCGCCAGCGATGTCGATCGTCGCGTGCAGGCTCTCGTCGTCGAACATCGACTGATTGGCAGTCGGCTTTATGGCGTGGGCTTTTCCATCCCGGGACCAGCATTGTCGCGCGATGGAAACCGGTGGAATGTCGTGCGCGAACTGCCCGGCTGGAAAGACGCGCCCCTGCGCGATATCCTGCAGGAGACGCTGCATTTGACGGTCTGGATGGAGAATGACGCGACTTCGGCCGCGCTGGCGGAATATTATCTGGGGGGCCTCATCCAGCGCTGCACCACCGCTATCGTGATCCTGTTGGGGCATGGCGTCGGCGCTGGCATCATTCATGAGGGCCGGCTGATGCGGGGCGAACGCGGATGTGCCGGAGAAATCGGGATGTTCTATCCCGGATCGAAACCCCGACCCACTACGCTGGACCTGATTGCTACTCTACGGTCCGCCGGATGCGGCGTTACGTCGCTGGCCGACTTTCGAGATGTGATAGCAGGCTATGAAGACGTTATCGAACAATGGCAGGACCGTGCGGCCGCCCAGCTGCTCCATTCGATCAACTCGGCGCTCGCCTGGTTGGACCCAGGAGCCATACGATTGATGAGCCCGCTCCCCCAAGCCGTTATGCAGGGATTGGCCGACCGGCTGAACCGTGGAGGCATCATCTGGGGCGAACATGTCAGAGACAGTGTCCAAGGCAGCTTCAACATCGAGATTTCGCAGATTGGCGGCGCCGGAGCGGCGTTGGGGGCAGCGCTCCTTCCGATCCACGCCTCCGTGGTCCGAAACACATGAGCATCGCTCGCCGATCGTCGCACCCGATGCGAGTATCGGCGCGGTGCCAGCAGCGGCTTTTCGATAACGAGCGGCCGTGATCGGATTGGGCCTTGGCAATGGTCCCCGTCATTCCGGCGCCATTTACGGCCACTGGCAACCCGATGCCGCCAAACGCCGTATTATGTCCACCGCGCGCATCGGCCTGTCCCACCAATTGGGCAAGCACAATGAAATGCGGTGCGGGAGGGAGAAGATGCGATTCCGTCAGCGCTGGTGGGCCCGGCATCTCCTTAAAATAACAAATAACCATTTAAAACTATTACATATTATTCATCTCCTTGCCGACGGTACCCCAATGGATACCCCTATCACCACGTGACTGGCTTTAATGCTTTTTTTCATTATGCTTCACTCTTCTCCATTCAGTAAGTACAGCATGGCCAACAAATGGACGTTATACGGGGGTGAAGTAATTGAGCATGATGGTGATGAAGGCCGATTAGTTACGAGCAAAGGCACGGAGGAAAATATCCCGTACCTCATTCACATCGGAATCAATAACTTCATCGCGATAGATTTCGGTTGCCCCAGACAGCAAGAAATCCTCGACTTTTGATATGCAAAGACCTCTCAATGCCTGGGCTAATCTTAGCGGGTTGCCTTCGCGTAATGAACCACAGCTCATGGCTTTGGCGAAATAATTGGCGAGTATCTTGTTGGTAACTGACTGTACTCGAGCATGATAAATTTGACCAATCTCCGGAAATCGGGCTCCCTCGCCTACGACTAATCGGTATAAGGATAAGGCATCTGCCGACGTTACCGTTTTCAGGAAATTAAAGCAAAAGCGTTCGACCGCCGTGGCGACATCCTCAGAGGGATCAAGTATCAAGCAAAGCCGTTTGTGATACTCGGAGGTTGCTTGGTCAAGGACGGCGGTAAACAGTTCTTCTTTCGAAGGAAAATAACGCCACAGGGTGCTCTTTGAGCCACCGAGCGTTGCAGCTATTCCTGACATGGTAGTCTGGGCATAGCCATCCTGCAGAAAGGATCGGCGAGCCACGGCAATGATGAACTGCCGTCGATCGGACTGACGCTCTTCCCTTCGAGAAGGCACCCCCTTAATCTTGGACGGCATAACCACAACTACAAGTTCGCCCTGGGATCAGAAAGGATAGGTCGCGGGTAGTAGGATAATCAATACAAAATCGCGCCCGTAAAGCTTTGTCCTCGAAACCTTATTTTCTGCGAATTTTTGACAATCTACCTCTCACAGATTGCGAGCAGCGTTTTCTTGATCAGCGTCTTGGTATGGCTGGTGATTGGCGACGGGGCATCGGCAACAGCCGCCAGCTCTTCGGCCAGCGCAAGGTCCTTTTCGCCGATGCCGGCCTGGCTGGCGAAAAAGGCGCGACGGGCGGCGTCTCCCGGATTATTGCGAAAATCGATGAAACCCGCCATGGGCGGGGTGAGATTGCCGTTGCGCTTCATCACGGTCAGCAGCTTGTCCATCGGCACGCCGGACGCCTCCGCCACATTGGCGACTTCGACACCTAGCATGATACCACACCAAGATACGAGATTGTTGCAGATCTTGAGGGCCATCGCCGATCCGAGCGGGCCGATATGCATCGTGTTCGTCGAAAAGGCGTCCAGTACAATCTGGACGCGCGCGGCGACGGATTCATCGCCACCAGTCATGCAAAAGACGAACGGGCCGTTCTTGGTCATTTCAGTGCGCGTAACTGGCGCATCGATGACATCGACACCCACGGTGGCAGCTCGTTCGGCTATCTGCTGTGCAGTTTTGGGCTTGATCGTGCTGTGGATGAGCAGGCTCGCCCCCCGCTTCATTACGGGCAGCAGCGGATCAACACATTCCAGCACCTGCGTGTCGTCCCGGACACAAATGCCGACGGCGTCGGCGTCCTTGCCTACCTCCGCTATGGAGGCGGCGAGCTTCGCGCGGCCCTCGAATTTCGCCAGCGCATCGGGAAATACATCGTAAACAGTCAGGTCGAGCGGCAATTTGGCCAACTCCCGTGCCTGATCGCCGCCCATGCTGCCGAGGCCGATGAACCCAATTTTCCTGATACTATTTGTCATGAAATATCCCTCAGGCTTCGTCCAAGTTCGCGAATGAGCTAATCACTCCGAACGTCTTTCGTAAATCCCCGACGGGGTCCGCCTGACCGCCAAACCATTGCGGGAGCGCCAAGGCCGACAGGTCACGCCTAGCTTTTCGGCCCGAAACGAAAGGTGGCGCCGATGCCCCATGTGAAGGGATCGCCGATATAGTCGATCGCCGTGCCCAGTGTCGGCAACTGATCGGCGAATGCGCGGGTCACATATTTCTTGCCGCCAATGTTGCGGCCGAATACCGACAACTCAAGATTGGGATCTTCGATCTGCAGCGCAATACGCCCATTAAAGAGCCCGTATCCCGAAATAGTGTTGATCCGGTTGGCGATGGCGACCGCATCACGATAAGCCTGCGGACGACGCGGATCGGCGGTGAACAGACCGAAATTCTGTCGACCGATATAGGCGTAGTTCACGTGGATCGAGAGTTCCCCGACCGAAGTGGCGAGTTTCTGGGTCACCGAGATGCCGAACTGCTTTTTGGGCATCTGCGGCAGAGCCTCGCCGCTGCGGACGACCGAACAGCGGACTGAACCCGCAGCGGTGCCAGCGACGCAATCGGACACATTGGCGCCGGCGACGGGGACGAACTGCTGCTGCTCAACGAAGGTACCGGTGGCATATTTGCCGTCGAGCAAGGCAAAATTGCCGGAGACCAGCATTCCTCCCCAAGGAACAGCGCTTATTTCGAACTCGCCGCCATAGACACGCGCGTCACCCGAGTTGCGGAGGAATTGCGTGGTTGTACAAGCGAGCGCGCCCGGTGGAGTTATGCAGTCGGAAGCATTGCGCTGCACCTCAGACTGCCAGGAATGGAAAGCCGCGGCATTGATACGCAAACGGTTATCCCATGTACTGAACTTGACGCCGAGTTCAACGTCCCTGACCTTCTCCGGCTTGAACGGCGGCGTCGCGGCCGAACCATTACGCATGTTGAAGCCGCCGGCCTTCGATGCGGCGCTCGTTTTCACATAAGCAAACAGGCCGTCGGTGATCTCCACATCGATACCTGCCGTCCAGGCGGGATAATCATATTTGACCGAACGCGGTAGGCTGCAAGGCGCAATGAAATCCGGATTTGAGAGCAGTTCAGGCGCACAGCTATTAGCGGCCAGATTCGTTCTGTTCAGCAGAACAACCTCTCGCTTATCCCATGTCCAACGGACGCCTCCTGTAAGACGGATCGTATCGGTCAGACGGTAATAGCCCTGGCCGAACAGGCCGACCGAGATATTCTTCACTTTGCCGTAATTCAGGCTGAAACCGAAATTGGGTGCCGGGGCTGCGGGGGTAAAGGAGCCGAACGTCTGCGCCACCGACGATTCACGGCCGCTTTCTGTCGAATAATAGCTGCCGAGAATATAACTGAACCGATCGCCAAGCTCTCCGGACAACTGAAGTTCCTGGGAGTATTGATCGGACTTGTAGGCACTTTCGGCCGCCAGAATCTGAGCAGGCGTACCATCGAGTTCGTTCAGACCTATTGCGTTGCTGTAGCGATAGGCAGAGATGGATTTCACCGTAACAGAACCGATTTCGCCATCTATCGTGAGATTGCCGCCATAAGCTTCCAGCCTGTTATAGGCACTCCGGCTGCCCGCGGTCAGAAACCCATAATTGGACCCGACCGGCGGATTGGTGCTGAATGGAATGCCATAGGCATTATACCAATGGGCTTTGTTGTGCAGATATGCCGCAAGAGGGGTTGCGGCGTTGATCGCGCCGATTGCCGCGCTGGCGCCCGGATTGACCGCTGCGAGGCCGACGAACTGACCATGATCCTTGATGATATTGTAGTCGCCGCTGAGCGTCGCGGACCAGTTGCTGCCGGCGGGCGCCCAACGCAATTTAGCACGGGCATAATGGCTGTTACGGTCCTTCAATTCGCTGTTCGAGGTCACATTGCGGGCGTAGCCGTCGTGATCCACGAAATCATAGACGAAGCGCGCCGCCAATTCATCGCCCACCAATGGTACGTTGAGCACCGCGTCGATATTGCGATAATCATAGTTGCCGCCTTGAATGCGGAACTGTCCTTCGAAATCGCCCGTAGGATTGACCGTGACGATGTTGAGCGCGCCGCCGGTGGTGTTGCGACCGAACAACGTGCCCTGAGGGCCGCGCAGGACCTCGACCCGCTGGAGGTCGATGAGATCGGCCGAACCCTGCGAAGGACGCGGAATATAAACCCCGTCAACATAGGTCGCGACCGAAGGGTCGTTGGCGACGCCCGGGTTCAATGCCGGCATGCCGCGAATGGAGATATAGACGAAACCCGAACCGCCCGGGGCGCCGGTCGCGATCGACAGGCTGGGCGCGGTGCGCTGCAGACCAGCCACATCGCCGACCTGCGCCTGTTTGATCATTTCAGTCGAAAGAGCGGTGACGGCGACCGGCGTCGTCTGGATATTTTCCTCGGTCCGCCGGGCGGTGACCACGATGTCCTCTATTCCCACAGAACCGATCTGATCCGCCGCCACCGCCGGCGCAGCGGCCGTGACAAAAACCGACAAGCTCGCCAAGGCGCTTGTCCGAAACCATTTCTCTGAAGCCATATTATCCCCTCCCAGAGCCATTGCATACGGGCAGGACGTTTTTCTATCTCTACCCATCCCCATCGACGGCTAGCATTGGCAAGGAGCCCGGAAAACCGGCTTCCGCGCCATGTCCTGTCTGCGATCAAACCAATGTCCGCTTCGCGATGCTTTGGAATTTTTCGACCGTCGGGCCATGAACATGATGACGGTTTCGCGATGGGATGTCCGGTTTGCGCAATATGATTGAGCATCGACCTGTTTTGGATGAGGCCCCATACATCGCTTATAAAAAGGGTCGACAGTAGGCTTTGAAAAGGGGGAGCGGACAATGGCGATGGCGAGCGAACGATCCAAGATTCAGCCGACTGGGACCATTCTCCCATGCCAACCGCTCACAACCGCCTATTTCCACGTCGAGAACAGCATCATTGCCAACGGCATTCGGGCCGACATCCGACATTTTGCCTGGGATCGCAGTTGTGACGCCATATTCGAGCCGAACAGTCACTATCTCGACTATTCGCTTGGCCCACGCGCGCGCGGCTCACGCCTGTTCCCCGACGGCCGTCGTCATGCGCCGCCCTTTGGCGAGGTGTCCTATCTGCCCAAGGGGAGCCAATTTGCGGCGCGCTGCGAACCCAGCGAATATCGCATTTTCTGTTTGACGTTTGAAAGCCACGCAGCAGATCAACTCTTCGAGAATGACACGCTACCTTCCTCATTGCCCCCCTGTTTCGATGTGAAGGCACCGTGGATACTGAACGGTATGTCCCGGCTTGCACACGAGGTGCGCCATCCCGGCTTCGCTCCCGCCATCATGGTCGAGACCATTGCGTTGTCACTGGTCATCGACCTCTGTCGACACCTTCAAATTCCACACAAATCCGATGTTGAAACCGATCAACGCATGGCGGACTGGCGCCTGCGCCGTCTTCAGGAACGGATCGAGGCGGAACTGGCGGGACCATTGTCGGTCGTCGACCTTGCGATAGAATGCGGTGTCAGCTCACGGCATCTGGCGCGGATCTTCAAGAACACGGTCGGAAAGACGCTCGGCAGCTACATTGCCGATGCGCGGATTGCGCGGGCCAAACGGGAATTGATGCAGGATGGCGCTCTCATCAAGGTCATCGCGGGCAATTGCGGCTTCCAAAGCGCTGCAGCCTTCAGTGCCGCCTTCCGGAAGGCGACAGGCCTCAGCCCAGGGGCATTCCGGAAGGATATACTATACAGCTAGCCCGCACCAGAGCAGGGGCCGACGCCATCGACCCCGCTCCAGATTCCCGTTTCAGGCGCTCACTCCCCATATCGGTGAGCGTGAGAGCCTTGGGAATATTCAGCCCCATTGCAGGTGGAGGTCCGGCACATGCAGGATATTGCCCACATAATATGGCACCCGGAAACCGTCCTTGATCCGGAATTCCGGTATGGCCTTGACGAATTCCTCGACCGCGATCTGCAGTTCCAGCCGTGCCAGGTGCATCCCCAGGCATTTGTGGATGCCACTGCCCAGCGACATGTGCGGCGCCTTGCGATCGAAGCGGATCGCTTGGGGATCTTCATAGAATGCCGGGTCGCGTCCCACCACGGGGGAACTAAACGCCACATAATCGCCGGGCATTATTTTCTGCCCATGAATCTCGATGACCTTGGTTGCGATACGGAAGGCCGTAACCGGCGCGAAAGCGCGCAGGAATTCTTCGACTGCCAGGACGATCAGCGATGGATCAACGCGCAGCGCGTTCTGTTTGTCCGGATGCGACGCCAGATAGTTGAAGATGTTGCCGAGCAGGGACGTAACCGTGTCGAGGCCGCCAATGTACAGATTGAAGCAATGGCCGAACACCTCGTCATCATTCCACAAACGGCCATCGACCTCGAAGGTCAGCACCTTGCTGATATAGTCGTCGCGCGGCTGCTGGCGGCGTGCCTCAATCTCTTCCAGCAGATAGTCCTTTACGCAGCGTACAGCGTTACCGCGCACTTGCCAGTCGTTGGAATGGAGCATTTCCTTTTCCCATTTAAGGAATTGCGTCATTCTTTCCTGCGGAAGGCCCAGCAGATCGAGGACGATGAAGATCGGGAATTTTTCCGAAAACTCATCGATGAAATCGCATTGTCCGCGATCCTTGAAGGCATCGATCAAGGCCTGCGCTCGCTCGCGCACCTGTTCCTTCATCGCGAACATCTTCTGGGGTGCGAAATGACTGTTCAGCGCCTTGCGATAGCCGGTGTGGATTGGCGGGTCGGCCTCGGTCGGAATGACCAGCCAGTTCTCGCCGATATTCTGCGCCCATTTGCCCATGCCATTCTTGGTGAAATTGTCGGCATCGCGCAGCATCGCCTGTACATCCTCGGCATTTTTGAGCAGCCAGCCAGGTTGATCGCCCGGGAAGATGTTGGTGACATAGGTGATCGGCGGCAGCTCCGCATGCATCGCGGGGATCAGCACTTCCTGTGGATTGTCATAGATCACCGTCCGCGAAAAGAGCGGCAGCGCCATCGCCAGTTCGGGCGGCACGTGATCCGGCAGGGGCTGTTGTGCGACTTGGGTCATCATAGTCTCCGAAGCAAAAAGAGATAAATTCCACCCCTGCCAAAGACAGGTGCGATCGTGGCCGTCCGTCTGAGACTGGTGAGCATGCGGACGAGCCGCAATGACAGGAGGCGATGCACATGAGTGAGGCAGACGTGCTGGATCTGGAACAGGCGATCCGGGACAATTACCGGCTGTGGAACGAAGGGAAGCGCGAAGAACTCGATCGTCTTTTCCGGGCGTTGGGGCCAGAGGGGTTCACGATCGAATATGTCGGTTCGCCCGCCGTGGACGGCAACGCCGCGATGACGGAGATGTGGGCGGAATATGGAGGAAAATGCACGACCGAACCGCTGGAGGTGATCGTCAACGGCGCTGAAGGCGCCGCCTATGTCGCCAACCACCTGCAAACCAAGGATGGCGTCGTTACGCTGCCAAGCCTCGAAACCTACAAGGTCGCCGATGGCCGGCTGACGATCCGCTATTTTCATCGGACCGCTCACTAACCTCCCATGCTCCGACGTGCAGGCGCTGGACACGGCTCAGTCCTTCGCCTGCATGAAGGCCAGCAGGTCGGCATAATGGGGTTGGTGGACTAGGCCGCCGCCCGAAATCGAGATATTCTCGCCCGTGATGTAGCGCGCTTCGTCCGAAGCCAGGAACGCGACCAGCGCCGCGATATCATCCGGCGTTCCGAATTCCGGCGTCAATATGTGCCGATGGATGATTTCCTTCAGCCCCGGCACGGTCTTTTCGAGGGCTTCGGTCAACACGACACCCGGCGCGATACTATTGCAGCGGATATTCTCCCGCCCATGCTGGGTCGCCACATATTTGGTGAGTCCGATGATCGCCGCCTTGGACGAACCATAGGCGATGCGCGCCAGATCCCCTGCACTGCCCGAATTGGATGCGGTGTTGATGATCGAACCGCCGCCGCCCGCGACCATATGCGGGATGGCATATTTGCATCCGAGCAGATAGCCGGTGAGATTGACGTCGAGAATTTCGCGCCAGATGCCGATCGGGATATCGACGGCTGTGGTATCCTGCGGGCTTTTGTCCGGATCGGTCATTGCCGCGTTGTTGTGCAATATGTCCAGCCTGCCGAAATGGTCTACGGTGCGATCGACCATCGCCTTTACCGATTGCGGATCGGCAGCATCGAACTGTACCGGCAGTGCCTTGTCGCCCAGCGGTTCCGCCGCGCGAACGGCGGCAGCCTCGAACAGGTCGGCGATCACGACGCGCGCGCCCTCCGCGACCAGACGTCGGGCGACCGCGGTACCGATACCGCCGCCGCCGCCCGTGACGATCCCTACCCTGTCTACCAACCTCGTCATCATGCGCCCGCCCCCGGTGATGGCTGGCGAGAGAAAGCTGCATCATTGCAGATTGTCCCGCCAGCCGCTTATCCGATCAGAATTTAAACGTTGTTTCAACGCCATAGGTGGCCGGCTGGCCGACATAGGCGGCTGCTATTCCCAATGTCCGATAGAGATCGGGGAAGCGGCGCAGCAGATATTTCTTGTTCGTGATGTTGCGGCCATAGACCGCCACTTCGACATTGGGATTTTCAAGCTGGAACGCGATACGCCCGTTGAAAATGCCATAGCCAGGTACGAAGCCGAGGCGGTTTTCCGTCTCGTAGGCCGCCTTTGTCGCCGCCGACGCCTGATCCGCCGCCCGGACCGCATCGAAATACTGACCCCCGACATAGGAATAGGCGCCAGTGACGGCGAGCGTGCCGCCGCCGACAGGAATCTTCTGCGTGGCGCTGACGTTAAGCTGCTTCTTGGGCAATTGCAGCAGCGGCAAGCCGCTCAGATCGACGACGCAGCCGTTGGCGACCCCGGCGCTGTTGGTGCAGCCGCTGCCGGCCACCACCTGGATTTCGCTGAAGCTGCCCTTCGCATATTTGCCATCCTGCAGCGAGCCGTTGACGCTAAGCGTCATGCCTTCCCATGGCACGGCGGTGATTTCATTTTCTATGCCCCAGATGCGGACCTTGCCGTTGTTCTGGATATATTGGGTAACACCGATACCGGTCACGAAGCTGTTGACGATCGCCTGATTGTCATCCTTCCAGGTATGGAAGACCGCCGAGTTGAAGCGCAGGCGGCGGTCGAAGAGATCGACCTTCAGACCGGCCTCCACATCCTTCACCTTTTCAGGAGAGAAGGCAGGCAGGCCGCCTGCACGCAGGTTCCAGCCGCCAGCCTTGGCCGCGCCGCGGGTCGCAGCATAGAGGAAGATATTGTCGCTTGCCTGCCAGTCGATGCCCAGGTTCCAGGCCGGATAGTTGAACTTGGCATTCTGCTCCTGATTGCAGGTGGTCGCCGTCACGGGGCTGGTTGGCGTCACGGTGCAGTTGATGCCAGTCGGCGTACCCGCCACGGCGACGTTATAGGGCAAACCATATACCTGCGCATTATGCAGCACGCTGTCGCGGGTGTCCCATGTATAACGGAAGCCGCCGACCGCACGCAGCTTCGGGGTCAGTTCATAATAGGCCTGCGCGAACAAACCGAAGGTCTTGTTGGTGACGTCGGCGTTGGAATCGCGGATGAGTCCGCCAAAAATCTGCGAGCGGCTGAATTCATAGCCGCTTTCCTTGCCGGCATAAGCGCCCGTGATGAAGCTGAGGCTATCGGTGATATTGCCGGAAAGCTGGAATTCCTGGGAAACATAATAGGAGCCAGACCCTGCAAAAGTCGCCAGCAACGGGACGGCCGTACCGTCCGTATCATTCTGGCCATAGTTCATCGAATGGCGATAGCCCGTGATCGACTTGAAGTTCAGGCCACCCAGTTCGACGTTGAGCGTACCGGAAAACCCATATACTTCGAGCGTATTGAATGGCTTCACACCGTAGAGAGCCTGCGCTTCCGGGGTCAGCGCACCGATCGTGGCCGGGGTCGATGTCCCGGTCGCGGTGTTGCTCCACCAATGATCCTTGGTCAGCAGACCGGCCGTGAGGCCCGGCTGGAAGGCGGCGGGGACGATCGCCGGATTGAAGGCCCAGAGCGCGATCTGCTGACCATGGTTGGACTGGCGGTTCCAATCGCCCGAAAGGGTCAGATCCCAGCCATTGCCTTCATATTTGAGCTTGCCGCGCAAGAATTTGCTGTTGTTGTCGGAAAAGTCGCGGTTGGTGGCGAGATTGTCGCCATAACCGTCGCGCTCGTTGATCGCGCCGCTCAGGCGGATCGCAAGCCCTTCTGCAAGCGGCACATTGATATTGGCCTGCGCACCCAGCGTACTGTAATTGCCAAACTCCGCCTTGAACGTGCCGCTGAGTTGGTCATTGGGATCGTTGGTGACGATGTTGATCGCACCGCCGGTCGTATTGCGGCCAAAGAGCGTACCCTGCGGCCCGCGCAGAACCTCCAGCCGCTGAACGTCCTGAATATCGGTCATGCCCGTCGAGGGACGAGGGATATATATCCCGTCAATATAGGTGGCGACCGCCGGATCGTTGGCGAGAATAGGCTGGAGATTGCCCTGGCCACGAATGGCCACGAAGACGATGCCGTCGCCCCCCGCCGAACCGCGGCCGATGACCAGGCCCGGCGCGGTGCGCTGAAGATCGACGACATTTTCCACCTTGGCCGTCGCCAATGCTTCTGGCGTGAGCGCCGTGACAGCGATCGGGGTCGTCTGAAGACTTTCTTCAGTGCGGCGCGCAGTGACGACAATATCCTGAATGCCTTCGCTTGCACCCGATTGCGCCTGCTGCGCAAAAGCGGGCTGCGCCAGAGCGACGACGAGCGCGCTCATGCCGATCGCGCCCATGGTGACGGCCTTATTCATGTCTTTCTCCCCTAGATTTAATCATATGTCGATTTGACGTATGGAATATGTTTAGCTTGGAGCCGATTTGCGCCATAGTGGCCGAGCCCGGATTGACTGCGCGGCGATAGAATTTGGCCGCTCACCGACAGTTTCCTGCTGCCGCGGTCAGTGGACCTGCGTCGGATGGCAACGGAAATCCTTCGGCGTCTGGCCGGTCGCTGATCGGAAGGCGGCGGAGAAGGCGGACGTGCTGTTGAAGCCACATCGCCAGCTGATTTCCTTTATGCGGGAGTTGTCGCTGCGTAGCAATTCCTTTGCCAGGGCGATCCGGCTGCGCGCGACGAATTCACCCAGGCTGCAGCCCGTTCCCTCCTTGAAGACGCGTGCGACATGCCGCACGCTCATGTTGCAGTCGCGTGCGATATCGGCGACGCCGAGCGGCGCGGAGAGATTCTCCATCACATAGTCAATGATGTTCTGGACCTGTCGCGTGCTGCGCGAGTGCAGGCCGCGCCGTTCGCAAGGGCCCATGTGTCGGGTGAGTTCGACCGCAAGACCCATCAGCATCGATTCGACGAGCGTCTGGCTGGCAAATCCGGGCGTCCGCAGTTCCGCAGCCAGTCCCGCAAAGAGCCTGCGCATGGAAATATTCTGGACGTCGGCGCAAGGCTCCACCTTGTTCAGCGGCTGCTCTCCGTCGAACAACTCCTCCAAAAATTCGTCTCCGAGCGCCACGCAGACGAGATGGCGCTCCTGGAGCGCAGGCTCGCCGAAATATTGGCGATGCGGCGGCATGTAGAGGATGTCCCCCGACGCGGCGCGCCGGTCCGGGCGGCCCATGCTGACCATGCTGCGCCGCGGCTGACCATCGAGCGAATAGTCGAGATAGTGTTTCTCGGGACTGAAAACGCCGCTGCTGGGCTGGACCCAGTCGAAATGCCGCACGTCCACATGTGCGTCGCGAACGGTGGCCGCCGCTTCGATGTAGAAATTCTGGACGCCGAGCCTTCCTTGGCCGGTCCAATCGCTCTCCGGACGAAACATCTCTACCTCTGCCACGTTCTATTCTGTCGATGCCCGAATAGGCGGACAAATGCGCTTTTACTTCTATCTTCGGATAGGTGGTCAAGGCGCCATGCGCGGGCACATCCCTGCCTGTACCCGATCGAGGCGCGGCATGGGAACAGGGGCGAGAGGTTTCGCCATGCACCCGGTTCGATACTCAAAAACAGGAGGCGCTCAATGTCCATCGCACCGCTCTTGCAGCAGCGGACGCCATGAGAGCGCCATCGGACAAACCCTCCGCCGCCAGCCATTATCCCTGGTATGTGCTGGGCATATTGACGCTCGCGCAAACCTGCCATGGAATCGACCGCGCCATCATCGGGCTGGTGCTGGCGCCTGTCGGGCATGAATTTGCGCTCTCCGACGGACAGTTGGGAATATTGGCGGGTTTCGCCTATGGCATATTCTTCGCGCTCGCCGCCCTGCCCTTCGGCGTGGCCGTGGATAGCTGGAACCGGCGCAACCTGATGACGGCCGCCTTGACGCTGTGGAGTGGCGCGACCGCCTTGTGCAGCCTGGCGACAGGATTCTGGACGTTGCTTATCGGCCGCGCCGCCGTGGGGACCGCCGAGGCGGGGGGATCGCCGACCGGCATGTCGCTGCTGAGCGATTATTTCGGCGAAGACCGACGCGCCACCGCCATCGGTATCTGGTATCTGAGTTCGGGGATCGGCCTCGCCATCGCGTTCATTGTGGGCGGCGCGATCGTGCAGAGCGCTGGATGGCGCTGGGCGTTTGTAGCCGCCGGCGTGCCGGGGCTGGTGCTGGCGCCGCTGCTGCTGCTGACGGTAAGGGAACCCGTACGCGGCGCGCATGACGGGCCAGCCCCGCAGCAGGAAAAAACGCTGAGGCTGGGGCAACGCATTCGCCTGCTCGCGGCGCGGCCAGGGCTGCTGTACTGCATTTTCGCCATCGTCCTGATCGCGGCGGGCATCTACGGCATGAGCACATGGCTCACCACTTTCCTGATCCGGGTCCACGGCATGCCCATTGCGAAGGCGGGCATCCTCATCGCCATCGCCTATGGCGGCCTCGGTTCGCTGGGCGGATTCCTCGCGGGCTGGGTGATCGACCGCGTCAATCGGCGGCGGGGTGGCTTCGATCCGGCAAGGACATCCCTGTTCGGCGCGGTGATACCCTTCCTGACGGCCGTGACCGGGGTCGGTACGGTCCTGTTCCACGACGTCGATCTAATGCTGGCGCTGCTGATGGCCTGCGGCTTCCTCAGCGCGTCCTATAATGGTCCGATCTACGCCGTCATCGTGACAATCGCCGGACCGCGCCTGCGGGGCCTTGCGGTATCGCTGGTGCAGTTGGGCGCGAACCTGATCGGCGTGGGCGCGGGCACCTATCTGATCGGCGCGGTCAGCGACTTTGTCGGGGGAACGGCCGGTGTCGCCTGGGGAATCGGCACCGCCATGCTGTTCACATTCGCCGGGGGCATATTGCTGCTGCTGGCGTCGCGCGCGATCCGCCGCGCCAAGGCTAGCGGCGACGCATAAGAAAAGGGCGGCCTGATCTTTCAACCAGGCCGCCCTTCATCCTGCACGTCCCATCACTTCGCGGCGTTGCGTTCCTTGCGCCGTGCCTTGGCGGCTTCGATCCCCCGGAATACGGTGGTCGTATTGCCCGCCCCGGCATAGAAGAGCACGAAGAGCGGCAGGAAATCCAGCTCCTCATCAGTGAATTCTTCGTTGATGAGGGCGCCGTTCATCTGGATCTCGACCAGATCGGCGCGGCCCAGCATGGCCGTGGCGCCCAGCACCAGCAAGCGCTTCTCTCGCATCGAGAAAATGTCGCTCGCCCACAGATTGGCGAACTGATTACCGACGATTTCCTGGTTGAAGGACGATTCCCGATACGGGAGCGTCATTTCCGACGATCCCGGTCCGTAGACCTTGTCGAAGACTTCCAGCCCCTTCTGCCACTGCGCTTCGTCGATGCTCATGCCTTTTCTCCCATTATATTTTCCAAGCCCACGACCGTCTGATCGGTTCGGCGCGTCAATTCGACCAAGGGCAGCGCGATGCCGTAGCTGCGCGCCAGATCGATGGCGGCATCCAGATCCTTGACCATCAGGCTGCGGGTATATTCGCGCACTGCCGCTTCCTGCTCGCTGGACGACGGATCGTCGCGCACCGCCAACATCAACGGTCCGCCGACGCTGTCCGAACTGGCGTCGATCACTTCTGCGAGCTGGCGGATATCCACACCGGCATTGCGACACAGGACGGACGCTTCATAACCGGCGCGAAGGCAGCCGAAGACGATGACGTTGCGGGCGATCTTCGCGGCCATGCCCGCGCCGGGGCCACCCATATGCGCCACCAGCTTGGCAAAGCCGTCCAGCACCGGACGCACCTTTGCGATTGTTTCATCCGTACCGCCGACGAGGCAAACGAGGCCATGCTCGCGGGATTTAGGGCCGCCCGTCACGCCGCAATCGACCAGTTCCACGCCTGCCGCGTCGGTCAGGGCGCGAATGGCGTCCAGATCCTCGATCGAGACGGTCGCGACCAGCACCACGATCATGCCCGGTCGCGCGCGCGACAGCACGCCGTCGGGGCCTGACAGCACATCAATCGTCTGCTTTGCGTTGACGACGGCGATGATTACGACATCGGACTGCGCGGCCAGTTCCGCTGGACTGGCGACGACGGACGGCACGCCTTCCAGCATGTCGGCAGCGTCCGCGCGAATGTCGTAAACCGCAGCCAACTGCTGCGTCCGCGCAAGGCATATGGCGACGCCCGCGCCGATCTGCCCCAAGCCGATAACGCCTGCTCTTTCTTCCATCCTCACGATCCTTTCCGCCGCTTGGTTCGCGGTCCTGTCATATCCAGACCGCAAGGGTGGCATAGCCGGGGATGCGCCGTCATCCCGTCAACTGCTGCGTGGCCGAACCTCGACAGATTTACCGTCTTTCACGACGCATTTGTTTCCAGCGGCAGATTTTTTGCGGCCAGGCAATAATGGAGAACCGCGATCAGGAGCACGGATGCCGACAATTGCATACTCAGTTGCAGGCCGCTTGCCGATGCCGAGAGACAGGCGGGTGGCAGCGATGCCTTGCCCGAAACGAGGCAGTCGGCGGCATAATTGCCCTTATAGAGAAAGACAGCGAGGCGATCGCTGAGATAGCCCAACACCACCGATCCCAACCCCAGCCCGGCGACGGTCTGGCCGAAGGCATGAAGCGCCGCAGCCGACGCCCGCATGCGCGGTTCGACCAGCGATTGGGTGATGGTCATGATCGCAGGCGTGAAGGCGTAAAGCAGGGTGGTGGCGACAAAGAGAAAGGCGACCAGCAACCGCCAGTCCGATTGATGGATCGCCAGCAGATAGAAGGGCAGGGCCAGCCCCACCGCGATGGCAGGCGCCCACCCGCCCCAGCGTATGTCCCGCTGGATAAGCCGTCCGATCAGATAGCCGCCACTGACCTGTCCGACCATCGTCGCCAAACTGAACGACAGCGCGAACACGAGGCCCGCATGCGCCAGCGGGAGATCGAACCGGCGAACCAGCAAGGGGATTAGGAACAGATTGGTGCCGAACCCCACCAGCCCGACGAAGCCGCTGCCAAAGGTCAGGTGCAGGAAGGCAGGCGAACGGGCGAGCCGCCGAAGCACCATGGCGAAGGGGGGCGGATCCGCACTCTGCCCGGCATCCTTCCGTTCAGGTTCGGGAATGGTCGCAACCAGTAGCAGCGCCAGCAGCAGGCCGGGCGCACCAACCGCCACGAGCGCAAGACGCCAGCCGAACGCCTGCGCCACTGCGCCGCCCGCGATCGCGGCGACGGCGCCGCCCAGTGGTACGCCTATCGCGATCAGCGAAAAGACGACCGCGCGGCGCCCGGCATCGAACCGGTCGGAAATCATGGAAACGAGCGCTGGCGTGAAGCCCGCTTCGCCTATGCCGACGCCCATGCGGCAGAGCAGCAGCTGGACATAGCTCCCCGCCGCGCCGGACAACGCGGTCATCAGCGACCAGAGCATGGTCACCACGGCGATGATCCGAACCCGGCTGTAGCGTTCGGCCAGCCGCGCCAGCGGGATGCCGAGCACGGCATAGAAGATGGAGAAGGCCAGCCCACCCAGCATGCCAAGCTGAAGATCGCTCAGGCGCAGGTCGTGGCGAATCGATTCGCCGACCACGGCGATGATCGTGCGATCGATGAAATTGAACATGTAGATCGCGCCCAGCAGCAGCAGGAACCATCTGTCGTGCGGCCGAAATCCGCCTGCGTCCTTCATTCTCTCTCCCCCGCATCTGGCGGCTTTCATTCCATATGTGGGACAGATAGAACAGATTCTTTTCGATCTGTATCGGTTTTCTCTTGAAACCATAGTGGTACTGCGCCAACAGATCGCCATCTTCGATAAGGGAGTTTCAGCATATGAAGACGATCATCATTGCGCTGGCCGGCCTGGGCCTGACCGCCCCTGCATTTGCCCAAGCGCCTGCGGTGAATCGCAACGAAGCGATCTACTCCGCCGACGGCACCAAAATCGGCAAGGTGGATCGCGTGCTGACGGCTGCCGACGGCGCCGTATCCGCCGTTCGCGTCATCTATCGTGGCAAGTTCATCTCGATCCCCGCCACCACATTGACCGCAGGCGAGAAGGGCGTGACGACCAGCCTGTCGAATGCCGAGCTGAAGAA
>NZ_JAVHPD010000039.1:0-70063 GCF_036170395.1 Sphingobium sp. | reverse complement strand
TATAATTTCGCCTTCACGCCGGTCGTCTATGACGCCGACAGCTGGGCGGACATGAAGAAGAACGGCTATGAGCGCCCACTGACCGGCTATGCGCCGATCCATATGCCGAGCAGCACGGGCACCGGCGTCATATTGGCGGGCCTAGCGACGCTCTGCGGCTTCAGCCTCATCTGGTATATTTGGTGGCTCGCCGCGCTGGGCTTCGTCGGCATGATCGCGGTCGCGATCGCGCATACGTTCAACTACAAACGCGATTTCTACATCCCGCTGGAGGATGTGACGCGCGTCGAAGAGGCGCGCACCCGCGCCTTGGCGGCGGGAGCCTGACGACCATGAGCAGCACGACCGCACCCCTGCCCGGCGAGGCCCGGACCTACCATCTGGCGGAGGAGCCGCACCTCCATGAGGGCCACAGCACGATGCTGGGCTTCTGGATGTATCTGATGAGCGACTGCCTCATCTTCGCTATCCTGTTCGCCACCTATGCCGTGCTGGGCGGCAATTATGCCGGCGGGCCGGGGCCGAAGGATCTGTTCGACCTGCCGCTGGTCGCGGTTAACACCGCGATGCTGCTCTTCTCGTCCATCACCTATGGCTTCGCCATGCTGGCGATGGAGAAGAACCGGGTCGGCGCGACGCAGCGCTGGCTGTTCGTCACCTTGCTCTTCGGCGGCGCCTTCCTTGCCATCGAACTCTACGAGTTCGCGCACCTCATCCACGAAGGCGCAGGGCCGCAACGCAGCGCCTTCCTGTCCGCCTTTTTCACCCTGGTCGGCACCCACGGGCTGCACGTCACCTTCGGGTCGATTTGGCTCGTGACGCTGATGGTGCAGGTCGCGAAGAAGGGGCTGATCCCCGCCAACAAGCGCCGGCTGATGTGCCTTTCGATGTTCTGGCACTTCCTCGACGTCATCTGGATCGGCGTCTTCACCTTTGTCTATCTGATGGGAGTCCTGCGGTGAGCGACGCGGTCCACAGCCATGAGCACAGCCACGGCCACCATGAGGAGCATCATGAGGACGGCGCCCATGGCACCATGGGCAGCTACATGATCGGCTTCGGCCTGTCGGTGATCCTGACCGCCATCCCCTTCTGGCTGGTGATGTCGAACATACTCGGCAATCCGCGCCTCACCGGCTTCATCATCATGGCCTTCGCCGCCGTGCAGGTGGTGGTCCACATGATCTACTTCCTGCACATGAACACGCGGGTCGAGGGCGGCTGGTCCTTCATGGCGATGATGCTGACGCTGGTGCTGGTCGTCATCACCCTCTCCGGCTCGATGTGGGTGATGTATCACCTCAACGCCAATATGATGCCCCATGCCCAGCAAGATATGGGCGACATGAACATGGATATGGGGCCGACGCAGGAAATGCGGACCATGGACAATATGAGCGGACACACTATGAGCGACATGCCGTGACAGCGGCAAGGTCCGGGGCGCGCCGCCGGCGCTCCCCGGCCTTCCTGATCGGCCTGACGTCGATCGCATTGCTCCTTTTCACTGGCTTTTGCGCGCTTGGCGTCTGGCAGGTTCAGCGGCTCGCGTGGAAGCGCGACCTCATCGCCCGCATCGACGCCCGCATCCACGCTGCGCCGGTTTCTACGCCGGCGAGTGCGTCGCAGGCTGACGAATATCGTCGTGTCACCGCCACGGGAACATTTTTGCATGGCAAGGCCGCGCTGGTGCAGGCGTCCACCATTCGCGGCCCCGGCTTCTGGGTGCTGACCCCGCTGCGCCGGGCCGATGGCACGATCCTGTTCGTCAATCGCGGTTTCGTGCCGGATCGCCGCGCAGCCTATAATCGGCCCTACGGGGAAGTGCGCGTCACCGGCCTCCTTCGCCTGACTGAACCGGGCGGCGGCTTCCTGCGCGCCAATGATCCCGCCGCCGATCGCTGGTATTCCCGCGATGTAGCCGCCATCGCCCGCAGCCGGAACCTCGCCGCCGCCAATTACTTCATCGATGCGCAAGCGAGCGCCGCCCGAGGCTATCCGGTCGGCGGCCTCACCGTCCTGCGCTTCCCCAACAATCACCTCCAATATGCGATCACCTGGTTCGCGCTGGCGGCGATGACGGTCGCGGGCTACATCATCGTCATGCGCCAGACCGGGAAAGACCGCCGCCCATGACCGCGCCCCATGCCAGAAACTGGCGCTGGCTCCCCGGCCAGTGGCCCGCCGACGCCGCCGGACGGCGCAACATGGCGCTGCTGGTGCAGCTCCGCTGGATCGCCATCGCGGGACAGCTGGCGACGATCCTGATCGTGCATTTCGGCATGAGCATCCGCCTGCCGCTCGGCTCCATGCTGGTGGTGCCGTGCATAGCAGCGTTGATGAATGTCGGCAGCATGATGGTGCTGCGGCGACGCAGCGATATCAGCCATGCCGAACTGTTCCTGGCTTTGCTGTTCGACGTGCTGGCGCTCACCACACAGCTTTACCTGAGCGGCGGGGCGACCAATCCCTTCATCTCGCTCTTCCTGGTTCAGGTCACGCTGGGCGCGGTGCTGCTGCATCGCTGGAGCGTCTGGGGGATCGTCGCCATCACCGCCTTCTGCGCGGCGATGCTGACCGTCGCCTTCCGCCCGCTCGACCTGTCGGAGCGGTTCGAGGGGCGCTTGTTCGATCTGCACATCATCGGCGCCTGGGTGTGCCTGACGATGGTGGCGGTGCTGATCGTGCTCTTCATGACGCCGATCAGCCGCAACCTTCAGGACCGCGAAGCCTATCTCGCCCGGATGCGGCAACATGCGGCGGAGGAGGAGCATATCGTCCGCATGGGGCTGCTGGCGTCGGGCGCAGCGCATGAACTCGGCACCCCGCTGGCGCAGCTCGCCGTCGTGCTGAACGACTGGCGGCACATGCCGCAGATCACGCGCCATCCCGACCTGGTCGAGGAAGTGGAGGAGATGGAGGCAGCGGTCCAGCGCTGCAAATCCATCCTGACCGGCATCCTGCTGTCTGCGGGCGAGGCGCGCGGCGAAGCGCCCGAGGTGACGAGCGTGCGCGCCTTTCTGGAAAGCATCGCGCAGGACTGGCGCGCGGCGCATCCCGGCGTGGCGCTGCGCAGCGACTTCGGCCCGCACGACTATCCGCGCATCGTCGCCGATCCGGTGATCCGGCAGGCGGTCACCAATCTGCTCGACAATGCGCGGGAGGCGGGCGCGACCTACATCAACATGCTGGTCAGCCGCGACAGCCAGTGGCTGAACATCGCGGTGCGGGACAATGGCCGGGGGTTCGACCCCGACATGCTGGCCGATGTCGGCAAGCCCTATCGCTCGACCAAGGGGCGGCAGGGCGGCGGGCTCGGCCTCTTTCTGGTCGTCAATGTCGCGCGCAAGCTCGGCGGACAGGTCGACGCCAGCAACGGCGCGGATGGCGGCGCGATGATCCAGCTGCGCCTGCCGCTGGCGACGCTGGGGATGGAGGAGGAGGAGGAGGGCGATGGATAGGCAGTTGCTGATCGTCGAGGATGACGAGGCGTTCGCTCGCACGCTCAAACGCTCCTTCGAGCGGCGTGGCTATGCCGTGCTGCTGGCCGACAGCCTGGAAAGCGTGACCGAACTGCTCGCGAAGGAGCGGCCTGGCTATGCCGTGGTGGACCTGAAACTCGGCCCGCAATCGGGCCTCGCCTGCGTTCAAGCCTTGCACGCCCATGATCCCGCCATGCTGATCGTGGTCCTGACCGGCTTCGCCAGCATCGCCACGGCGGTCGAGGCGATCAAGCTCGGCGCGACCCATTATCTCGCTAAACCGTCCAACACCGACGACATAGAAGCCGCCTTCGCGCGCAGCGCGGGCAATCCCCAAGCCCCGCTCGGCCCCCGCCCCACGTCGATCAAGACGCTGGAGTGGGAGCATATTCACGAGGTGTTGAAGGAATGCGACTTCAACATCTCCGAAGCCGCCCGGCGGCTGGGCATGCACCGCCGCACATTGGCGCGAAAGCTCGCCAAGCGACAGGTGGGCTAGCGATCAGGGGGTGGTGGAGCGGGTGAAGGGAATCGAACCCTCGTCGTAAGCTTGGGAAGCTTCTGCTCTACCATTGAGCTACACCCGCGTTGCGCTGTCCATGGCGCATCGCGGGGGGCGCTGTCAACGCTCCTTCAATAGGGCGCATCAGCGTCCTTCGGCGGGATCGCGCCGCGCCGGCCGATATTCCAGCCCGCGAGGCGATGCCCGGCCAACGCCGCATCGTGCGGCGATCCGCCGGACAGGCGGGCGTGGAGATAGCCGGCGTTGAAGGCGTCGCCCGCGCCGCTCGAATCGACCACCGCCAGCACCTGCGGGATCGGCACCAGCGCCTCGTTCACAAGGCAACCGTCGCCGCCCAGCTTGACGATGATCTCGCGCCCTTCCCCCGCGCCCCAGCGGCGCGCGGCGTCAGCGGCATCGTCCGCTTCGCCCATCTCGACCTCGTCCGCCAGCGTCGGCAGGCCGATATCGCACAGCGCGATCGCCCGGTCGCGCCAGTGACGCGCGGTGGCGGCATCCTCCCACAAGCGGGGCCGGTAGTTGCCGTCAAAGGCGATCCGCCCGCCTCGCGCCCGCACCCGGACGCACAGCGCCAGCAGCGCCTCCCGCCCCGCATCGGGCAGAATGGCGAGGGTGATAAGGGAGAAATAGAGCAGATCGGACTGCGCCGCCTGTTCGACCATCGCCGCGCTGCCGGGCAGATCGAACATGCGCCGCGCCGCCGCTTCGCTGCGCCAATAATGAAAGCTGCGTTCGCCCGCCGCGTCGGTTTCGATCGCATAGAGGCCGGGCAGCCGATCGGTCGCGGCGAGCACGAGCGAGGTGTCCACGCCCTCCGCCTGCCACTGGCCAATCAATTGCGCGCTCATCGGATCGGTGCCGAGCGCGCTCGCCAGGCGCACATGCTCGCCCGAGCGCGCGAGATGGACGGCGGTGTTGATGACGTCGCCGCCATAGCGGAGAGTCCAGCTATCGCCCGCGCCCCGGCTCAGCTCCAGCATCGCTTCGCCGACTACGGTAATCATTGTTTTTGGCACGGCTCTTGACCCTTGGCGCTCCATTTGTCTTACATAATCCCCGTGGCCAGAGCAGAGGGCCGAGTCAAGGCCGCCACCGACAGACAGGAGAGGGAACTTCCCAATGGTCCCGGCGTTTGCCCTGCGGCAAAAGAGCGCCCGCACGGCGTTGATCCCGGGGACCGCATGATTACAGCCTCTCTCGACCAGGCCGGCAACCGCTTTGAACTGCTGGTCCAGAGCGTCACCGACTATGCCATCTACATGCTCGATCCCACCGGCACGGTCATCAGCTGGAATGCGGGTGCGCGTCGGTTCAAGGGCTATGAGGCGGACGAAATCATCGGGCTGCATTTCTCGCGCTTCTACACGCCGGAGGACCAGGCGGCCGGCATCCCCGCGCTCGCGCTCCACACCGCTGAGCATGAAGGCCGGTTCGAGGCCGAGGGCTGGCGGATGCGGAAGGATGGCGCGCGCTTCTGGGCGAGCGTGGTGATCGATCCGATCCGCGATCCGTCGGGCCATCTGCTCGGATTTGCAAAGGTGACCCGCGACCTTACCGAGCGCCGCGCCGCGCAGGAAGCGCTGCGCGAAAGCGAGGAGCGGTTCCGGCTGCTGGTCCAGAGCGTCACCGATTACGCCATCTACATGCTCGATCCGGTCGGCACCATCACCAGCTGGAACATGGGCGCCGAGCGCTTCAAGGGATATAAGGCCGAAGAGATATTGGGCGAAAATTTCGCCCGCTTCTACAGCGACGAGGACCGCATGGCCGGCCTACCCTCTCGCGCGCTGCACACGGCCGAGACGGAAGGGCGGTTCGAGGCGGAGGGTTGGCGCATCCGCAAGGACGGCACCCGCTTCTGGGCGAGCGTCGTCATCGATCCGATCCGCGACCCCAATGGCGTGCTGCTGGGCTTTGCCAAGATCACCCGCGACCTCACCGAACGCCGCGCGGCGCAGAAGGCGCTGGACGAGGCGCGCGATGCTATCGTCCAGACGCAGAAGATGGACGCGATCGGCAAGCTGACTGGCGGGGTCGCGCATGATTTCAACAATCTGCTGGCGGTGATCGTCGGTAGCCTGGATCTCGCGCAGCAACGGCTGGCGACGGGCGGCGACATCGGCCGCTATCTCGACAATGCGATGACCGCGGCCGAGCGCGGCGCGACGCTGACGCAACGGATGCTGGCCTTCGCGCGCAAGCAGGAGCTGAAATTGCAGGGCGTCGATTGCGTGGCGCTCGTGCGCGGCATGGCCGAACTGCTGCGCACGACGCTGGGCGCTGCGGTATCGATCGAGACCCAGTTCCCCGCCGTCATGCGGACCGCCCATGCCGATCCCGCACAGCTGGAACTGGCGCTGCTCAATCTGGCGGTCAATGCCCGCGACGCGATGCCCCAGGGCGGACGGATCATCATCGACGCCGCCGAAGTAGAGGTGACTGACGCGACCCGGCCCGATCTGCAGGACGGCGCCTATATCCGCCTGTCGGTAATCGACGAGGGCGAAGGCATGGACGCGGCGACCCTTTCGCGCGCCCGGGAGCCTTTCTTCACGACCAAGGGCGTGGGCAAGGGCACCGGGCTTGGCCTGTCCATGGTCCACGGCTTCGCGCAGCAATGCGGCGGATCGCTGACGATCGCGAGCGAAGTTGGCCAGGGCGCGACCGTATCCCTCTGGCTGCCGGTGGCGCGAGCCGACGACATCCAGCCGCTAATGGCCCTGGCCGAAGAGCCGACGGACGAAATTCTCCCCCTGGTGATATTGGCGGTCGACGATGACGATCTGGTGCTGACCAACACCGCCGGGATGCTGGAGCATCTGGGCCATACCGTGTTCAAGGCGGCGTCGGCGCAGGACGCGCTGCGGATGCTGGAGCAGGGCGACGTCGATCTGGTGGTTACCGACCATGCGATGCCGGGTATGACCGGGGCGCAGCTGGCCGACGCGATCGAAGCGTTGCGGCCGGGGCTGCCGGTCATCATCATCACCGGCTTTGCCGAGCTGCCGCCCCATGCGACCCGCCGGCCCCGGCTCGACAAGCCCTTCCGCCAAGCCGAACTAGCGCAGGTCGTCGCAGCCGCGGGACGGGCTGCGGCGGCGCGGCGGCTGGCGGCGCTGGAGGTGGATCACCCGCTGTCCGG
Organism: Sphingobium sp.; assembly: GCF_036170395.1. Lineage (GTDB taxonomy): Bacteria > Pseudomonadota > Alphaproteobacteria > Sphingomonadales > Sphingomonadaceae > Sphingobium. Next base: position 62,916 of record NZ_JAVHPD010000039.1, on the reverse strand, counting down.
CCTGTAATGCCTGCGAAATGATGCCGGATTGAACGGAAAATTCGCGGCGAACAGGCTTGCAACCCCGATGCAGTTCGCCAATGGGGGACGGACGACCTTCTCCTCCGATCCGCAGGACCGCATGGATTCGCACGCTGCGCCCTCACCGACTTCGCACTTCTACACGTCGCTGCGGACCCGGCTCCATTATCTCGATTGGGGCAATCCGTCCGCGCCGACGCTGATCCTGGTGCATGGCGGGTTCGACCATGCGCGCAGCTGGGACTGGACGGCGCGCGCGCTGGCGAAGGATTATCATGTGATCGCGCCCGATCTGCGCGGCCATGGCGACAGTAGCTGGTCCACCGACGGCGCCTATATGATGAGCAGCTTCGTCTATGATCTGGCGCAGCTGGTGGACCTGCTCGACCGGTCGCCGCTGACGATCGTCGGCCATTCGCTCGGCGGATCGATCAGCCTGCGCTTTGCCGGCCTTTATCCCGACAAGCTGCGCCGGATCGTGGCGATCGAAGGGTTGGGCCTCGCGCCCAAGCTGGTCAGCGAGCGCGGCGCGCGGCCTGCGCCCGATGTGTGGCGCGAATGGATCGAAAGCCGCCGCGCCAGCGCCGCGCGCACGCCTCGCCGCTATCCCACGATCGAGGCGGCGATCGGCCGGATGCGTGAGCGCAACGAGCATCTGACCGTCGAGCAGGCGTTTCACCTGACCAGCCATGGCGTCAACCGGAACGAAGATGGCAGCTATAGCTGGAAATTCGACCCCTATCTGAACGTGACGGTGCCGCAGGCGGGGTTGGACGAGGAACTGCCCCATTTCTGGCAACGGATCACCTGCCCGACCTTGCTGTGCCTGGGCGCCGACAGCTGGGCGTCGAACCCGGTCAAGGATGGGCGCATCCGCCATTTCCGCGACGCGCGGCTGATCGAGTTCGCCAACGCCGGCCATTGGCTGCACCATGACCAGTTCGACCGCTTCATCGGCGAGTTGCGTGGCTTTTTAAGCGGTGAAGCCGTCGATCGCCGCTCGGTACTGCGCTCCTAGGGCAGCGATGAAATCGGCGGCCGGCTGAACCCGGTCGATCGCGCCGATGCCCTGACCGCAACCCCAGACGTCGCGCCACGCCTTCTTCTCGCCGCCCGACAGGCTGGCGAAGTCCATGTCCTTGGCTTCGGGCAAGCGGTCGGGGTCCATGCCGGCGGCAACGATGCTGGGGCGCAGATAATTGCCATGCACCCCGGTGAACACGTCGGAATAAACGATGTCGTCGGCATGGCTGTCGACGATCATCTGCTTGTAGGCGGCATCTGCATTGGCCTCCGTCGTGGCGATGAAGGGCGATCCCATATAGGCAAGGTCCGCGCCCATCATCCGCGCCGCCGCGATCGACCGACCGGTGGCGATCGACCCCGACAAGGCGAGCGGCCCGTCGAACCATTGCCGGATTTCCTGCACCAGCGCGAAAGGCGACAAAGTGCCGGCATGGCCGCCCGCGCCGGCGGCGACGGCGATCAGCCCGTCCGCGCCTTTCTCGATCGCCTTGCGGGCGAAGCGATCGTTTATGACATCGTGCAGGACGATACCGCCATAGCTGTGGACCGCTTCATTCACGTCCTCGCGCGCGCCGAGCGAAGTGATGACGATCGGCACCTGATATGTGACGCAGAGCGCCAGATCCTCCTCCAGCCGCGCATTGGTGCGGTGGACGATCAGGTTGACGGCGAAGGGCGCGTCCTGCGGTGTCAGTTCGGCCTGCAACTGCTGCAACCAGGCCTCGAACGTGCCGGAGGGGCGCGCGTTGAGCGAGGGAAAGGCGCCGACAATGCCCGCCCGGCACTGGGCCAGGACCAGCGAGGGCTGCGAAATGATGAACATGGGCGACCCGATCAGCGGGAGTCGCAATCGGTCCTTCAATATGGCCGGCAGCGGCATGGTCGGCATCTCCTCCTCTTTGCCGATCGGCGCTAACACCGGAAAGACGGCGGAAAAAGCCGAAAATGAACTGTATTGCCGATATACTACACCAATGCTATGATGCACCCATCAGGAGAGCGGCGGGAGATGGCCGATGTATAGCGAGAGTGACCTACAGGATGCCGTAGCGGCTGGAGTGATCCAGGCCGATGCAGCGCAGGCGTTGCGCGATCATGTCGCGCGGCTGCGCGCAAGTCCCGTGGTGGACGAAGAGCATTTCCGGCTGCTGACCGGCTTCAACGATATTTTCGTGACGATCGCGGGCGTGATCCTGCTGGTGGCGCTCGGCTGGCTGGGCAACAGCCTGCGATTCGGCGCGCCCGACTATCACCCCGCCTTCATGTCGGGCGTGCTGGTGGCTGCGGCAAGTTGGGGTCTTGCTGAATATTTCACGCGGGCGCGGCGCATGGCGCTGCCCTCCATCCTGCTGCTCGCCGGCTTCGTCGGCGGCGTCGCCTTCGCGGTCGGCGCGCTGGCGGGGCAGCTGGCCCCTGACGCCGATGAGCGGGAGGGCGCGCTGATCCTGTCGCTGGTCGCGGCGTGCGGCGCGGGCGCGGCGTGGCTGCACTGGCGGCGCTTCATGGTGCCGATCACGGTGGCGGCGGGATCGGCGGCAGGCGTCGGCGTGATCGCCGGCTTGGTGATGGCAGCGGTCCCTTACGACCGCACCCTCCCCTACCTGCTGATGCTGGCGGCGGGCATCGCCCTGTTCGCGCTCGCCATGTGGTGGGACATGACCGACCGGGCACGCACCACGCGTCGATCGGACGTCGCCTTCTGGCTGCACCTCGCCGCCGCGCCGATGATCGCCCATTCGCTGTTCCAACTGCTCGGCGTCCTGCGGGGCGACGAGATCAGCGTCGGGCGGGCGCTGCTGGTCATCGCCCTTTACGTTGCGTTCGGCGTCGTCGCGCTGGCGATCGACCGACGGGCGCTACTCGTCTCCAGCCTTGCCTATGTGCTGTTCGCGTTCTACGCCTTGTTCAGGCAGGCCGGCGCGGTCGAGCTGTCCTGGGCGCTGACCGCGCTGGTGATCGGATCGGCGCTGCTGCTGCTCTCGGCTCTCTGGCACCACGCCCGCGCGCTGGTCGTGCGCGGGCTGCCGCCGGTGCTGACCGACCGCCTGCCCTATCTCGACCGGGCAGTGGCTTGAATCTGAAGGCATAACCTCCAGTTCCATCGTCACCCCGGGTAAATTGGTCCCGATCAGCGTTCCGACAGATAATAGCGGTCGAGCGCGGTCAGATCGTCGGCAAGATCATAGACGATGGGCTGGCCGGTCGGGATTTCCAAATCGGTGATTTCGTCGTCCGGAATGTTCGACAGATGCTTGACCAGCGCGCGCAGCGAATTGCCATGGGCGGAGATGACGACGCGCTTGCCGGCCTTGAGGTCGGGCGCGATCGTTTGTTCCCAATAGGGCAGCACGCGCGCGATCGTGTCCTTCAGGCTCTCGGTCGAGGGGATGGCGATGCCGGCATAGCGGCGGTCGGCCAACAGGTCGAATTCGCCACCCGGCTCCAGCACCGGCGGCGGAATGTCGAAGCTGCGCCGCCACACCTTGACCTGATCGTCGCCATGCTTGGCTGCCGTCTCGGCCTTGTTGAGGCCAGTGAGCCCGCCATAATGGCGCTCGTTCAGCCGCCAGTCCTTCTCGACCGGCAGCCACAGCCGCCCCATTTCCTCCAGCGCGAGGTTCAGCGTCTTGATCGCGCGCGTCTGAAGGCTGGTGTAGCAGATGTCGAAGTCCAGCCCCTTCTCCGCCATCAGCCGCCCGGCGGCGCGCGCTTCCTCGATCCCCTTGTCGGTCAGGTCGACGTCCCACCAGCCGGTGAAGCGGTTTTCCAGATTCCAGGCCGACTGGCCGTGGCGGATGAGGACGAGGGTGGGCATGGGGCGCGTCTCCTGCACGAACGTCATGGGATGGGGATCCCCATAGCGGGCAAAATCCGCCGCGCAAGCTTGCCGCCGGGCGCGGGCGTCCCACATTGCAGCGGCGCGGCCCATCGGATAGCAGATAGGCAACATACAGGCAGGAGCAGCCGACTTGGCATTTGTGAAGGGCGCGTGGCGCATATTGGTCGCGATCAAGGACGGGCTCGTCCTCTTGTTCCTGCTGCTCTTCTTCGGCGCGCTCTATGCGGCCCTCTCCTTCTCGCCAAAGCCCGCGCAGAGCGTCAGCAGCGGCGCCCTGTTGCTGGACCTAGACGGCACGATCGTCGAGCAGCCGGCCGAGGTCGAACCCTTCGCCCTCCTGACGGGGAGTGCGCCAGAGGCGAAGGAATATCGCCTGTCCGACATCGTGACCGCGCTTGATGCGGCCAAGGCGGACACGAAAATCAAGGCGGTGGTGCTGAACCTCGACGGCTTCATGGGCGGCGGTCAGGTCGCGCTCGCCCGGGTCGGCAAGGCGCTGGACGGGGTGCGCGCCGCGAAAAAGCCGGTTCTGGCCTATGCGACGCTCTACAGCGACGACAGCTATCAGCTCGCCGCCCATGCGAGCGAAGTGTGGAGCGATCCGCTGGGCGGCGTCGCGATCCTGGGGCGGGGCGGCTCGGGCCTCTATTATAAAGGGCTGATCGACAAGCTGGGCGTCAACACCCACGTCTATCGTGTCGGCACCTACAAGAGCTTCGTCGAACCCTTCATCCGCACCGAACAGTCGCCCGAGGCCAAGCAGGCCAACCAGGCGCTCGCGGATGCCTTGTGGGAAGACTGGCGGCAGGATGTCGCCAAGGCCCGGCCCAAGGCGAAGATCGCCGCCTATGCCGCCGATCCGCTGACGGCAGTGCGCGCGACGGGCGGTGATGTGGCCAAGGCATCGCTGGCGGCAGGGCTGGTCGACCAGCTCGGCGACGCATCGGCCTTTGGCGACCGGGTGGCCGAGATTGCCGGCGACGCATCAGGCGACAAGGCGGGCAGCTTCGCGACGGTCGATTTCGATCGCTACGTCAAGGCGCGCAAGCCCGCCAATGACGGGCAGATCGGCGTGCTGACGGTGGCCGGCGACATTGTCGATGGCGAAGGCGGGCCAGGCACGGCGGCGGGCGATACCCTGTCCGACCTGCTGCTGACCGCGCTGGACCAGAAGGACTTGAAGGCGCTGGTGGTGCGGGTCGATTCGCCGGGCGGATCGGTGATGGCGTCGGAAAAGATCAGAAGCGCGATCCTTCAGGCCAAGGCGGAACGCCTGCCGGTCGTCGTGTCGATGGGCAATGTCGCGGCGAGTGGCGGCTATTGGGTGTCGACGCCTGCCGACGTCATCTTCGCCGAGCCCGATACGATCACTGGCTCGATCGGCGTGTTCGGCATATTGCCGAGCTTCGAGGGCACGCTGGCGAAGATGGGCATTACCACCGACGGCGTCCGCACGACGCCGCTGTCGGGTCAGCCGGACCTCGCCGGCGGCACGACGCCCGAATTCGACCAGATCATGCAGATGGGGGTCGAGGACATTTACCGCCGCTTTGTCGGGATCGTCGCGCAATCGCGGAAGAAATCGCCGCAGGCGATCGACGCCATCGCGCAGGGCCGGGTCTGGGATGGCGGCACCGCGCGGCAGATCGGCCTCATCGATCGCTTCGGCGGGCTGGAGGATGCGGTTGCCGAGGCGGCACGGCGGGCGGGGATCGACTCTGCCAAGGCGAAGATCTATCGTATCGAGAAAGCGCCCGATCCCTGGGCCGAGTGGATCGAAGCGCTCGCCGAGCGCGATCCCGAGGACGACAATGCCGCCCGCGACATGCTGGCGCGGCAGGCGCGGGCGCAGCGCGGTTGGGCGATGCAGGCGGTCGCCGATGTGAAGGCGCTGGTCACGGGCGCGGGCATAAGGGCGGATTGCCTCGAATGCCGCGGCTATGGCGCGCCCCGGCTGCGGAGCCCGGCCGAGGAGCGCGGGATGCTAGCGATGATCGCGGGGCTATGGCGGTAACAGGGATTCAGGGTCGGCGATAAATATATTCATGGTCGGTCCAGTCGCCGACCGGGAACCCATATTCGCCGACCTTCACGAAGCCGCGTTTCGCATAGACCGCCTGTGCGCGGGCATTGCCGGACCAGACGCCGAGCCAGACCGGACCGGGATAGGCATCGGCGAGCCATGCCAGCGCCGCGTCCATCAGCGAGCGTCCCACGCCCCTGCCCTGCGCGGCGTTAAGCGCGTAGAGCTGGTAAAGTTCGCCCTGATCCGCGCTCGCCTCGGCATGGGGCAGCTTGCAAGGGCCGACATGAGCATAGGCAAGCAGGCGGTTGTCGGCTTCCGCTACCCAGGTCATGTGAGACGGGTCGGACAGTTCGGCCGCAACGCGCGCCTCGCCATAGCTATCCGCCTCGAAGCGCGCCAGGTCTGCTGGCGGATAGGGCACGCCGAAGCCGTCGAGAAAGGTTTCGCGGAAGGCCGTCAGTTTGAGCGCGGCGAGCGGAGCGGCGTCCTGCGGGGTGGCGAGGCGGACGATGGCTGGAGCGGTCATGGAGCGCAGATGCCATGCCTGCCATGCAGACACAATGATCCGGCTTGCGCTGCGTCTCTCCTTCTTGCCCGCCCGGCCGGAGCAACCCCTGGTCCTGCCTTATGTTCATATTGGTGCGTCATCGTTACGATCGCGTGGAACAGCGCTAAGCCCCCTGCGTTCGGGGGGCATGACAGAGCGCAGCCTGATCGAGCGGCTGGCCCGCCACTTGGCGGCCGACGCGCCGGAGCAATGGCCCGAGCGGGTGGAGGCGGCCGCGAGCATCCTTGCGATCATGAAAGACAGCGACGCTGCGATGCGCGCCGTCGGCGATCAAGGCGTGTGGGAGCGGATGATCGACGCCGCGCTGCGCGAACGCTGGACCGTGCCGCAGAGCGCCGCCGAACCGGGCGCGCTGGGTGGCGCTGACGAAGAGGGCGACATGCGCCTTTCCCCGGACGCGATCAGTCATGACCGCGCCGATTGGGTGCATATTCGCAAAGGGCAGGAGGACTATCGATGAAGGGGCTGTTGAAGCTGGCCGTGGTTAGCGGGCTTGGCTATTTCGCGGTCAAGGGCTGGCGCGACTGGATGGGGTCGCCCGCTACCGAGGATGACCGGGGGCCGGCAGGATCATCGGGGATCGTGCGCGACGCCGGGCCGCAGACCGGCGATACCGATTGGGACGTGGTGGACGAACAGAGCGACGAGAGCTTTCCGGCGAGCGATCCGCCCGGCAATTACTGAGCGACGCCCCATATTGCTCCCCTGCCGCGCCCTCTCTATGAGGCGGGCCGAGGGGCGCGCCTGCCCGCAACAGGGGATATTCTATGCCTTCGGGTCTGATCGCGCTGCTCGACGATGTGGCGGGCATCGCCAAATTGGCGGCGTCCTCGCTGGACGATGTCGCGGGGGCCGCCGGCAGGGCGGGGTCGAAAGCGGCCGGCGTGGTGATCGACGACGCCGCCGTCACCCCCAATTATGTCATGGGATTGAGCCCTCAGCGCGAACTGCCGATCATCTGGAAGATCGCCAAGGGTTCGCTGCGCAACAAGCTGCTGTTCCTGCTGCCAGCCGCACTTCTGCTGAGCGCCTTCGCGCCCTGGCTGCTGCCGCCGCTGCTGATGCTGGGCGGGGCGTTTCTGTGCTTCGAGGCGGTCGAGAAGATTCTGGAGGCCATCAAGGGCGGTCATGACGAGGCAGCGGAGGCTGCCGCAACGCTGAGTTCGGCCGAACTCGAAAAGCAGAAAGTGTCGGGCGCGATCCGCACCGACTTCATCCTGTCCGGCGAGATCATGGCGATCGCGCTCGGCACTGTTACGGACAAGCCGATCTGGGAACAGGCGGTGGTGCTGGTGGTCGTGGCGCTGCTCATCACGGCGGGCGTTTATGGCTTGGTCGGCTTCATCGTGAAGATGGACGATATCGGCCTGCATCTGGCGGAAAAGCCGGCGACCCGGACACTAGGCCGCATCATGGTGCAGGCGATGCCAATATTGATGTCGGTGCTGAGCGTGGTTGGGACGGCGGCGATGCTGTGGGTCGGCGGCGGCCTGATCGTCCATGGGCTGCATGAGTTTCACTGGGATCTCATTCCCGGCGCGATCCACCATGTCGCCGAGGGCGCAGCCCATGCCGTGCCGGCGATTGGCGGCTTGCTCGACTGGCTGGTCAATGCGACAGGCGCGGCGATCGTCGGGCTGGTTGTCGGCGGAGTCGTGGTAGCGATGCTGCATCTCTTGCCCATCAAGAAGCATTGACGCACTGCCCCTGATTACCACCACCGTTCGCCCTGAGCCTGTCGAAGGGCGCGCGCGTGCTTCGACAGGCTCAGCACGAACGGTGGTTTTTGCGAAATTCGGATGGAATGACGTGACTCACCCTTCCCCCTGGCGAATCGAGGCTGGCGCGCTGGTCGCGCTGGCATTGCCGATGATCGCGGGCAACATCGCCTGGTCGGCGATCGCCGCGAGCGACCTGCTGCTGCTCGGGCGACGGGGCGCGCAGAGCGTGGCGGCGGGGGCGCTCGCGATCAACCTGTTCCACGCCTTCCTGATCTTCGGCATGGGCCTCGTCACCGCCGCATCGCCGCTGATCGCGAGCGAGCGCGGCCGGCGGCGGCACAGCGTCCGCGACGTGCGCCGCACCGTCCAGCAGACGCTGCGCGCCGCGCTCTTCTTTGTGCTGCCGGCCTGGGTGATCCTGTACCAGGCCGAAGCGATTCTGCGCGCGATGGGGCAGGACGCCGATCTGGCGCGCGGTGCGGGCGAGCTGATGCATGGGCTGCAATGGGCGCTGCTGCCTTTCCTTGGCTTTACCACGCTGCGCAACTTCATCGCGGCGCTGGAGCGGCCGGTCTGGGGCCTGGTCATCATGCTGGCGGCGATCCCGTTCAACGTGATCGCGGGATGGGCGCTGATCTTCGGCCATCTGGGCCTGCCGGAACTGGGCCTCTTTGGCGCGGGGCTGGCGAGCAGCCTGTCCTCGGCCTTCCTGTTCCTGGGGCTGCTCGCCGTGATCCTCACCGACCGGCGATTCCGCCGCTACCGGCTGATGGGCCGCTTCTGGACCCGCGATCGGGAACGGCAGCGGCAGGTTTGGGCGCTCGGCCTGCCGATTGCGATCACTTTGGGGTTTGAGACGACGGTGTTCAACGCCTCGGCTTTCCTGATGGGGCTGATCGGGCGCGATTCGCTGGCGGCCCATGCGGTCGCGATACAGATCGCCGCGCTGGTCTTCATGGTGCCGATGGGCATCGGCCAGGCAGCGACGGTGCGGGTCGGGATCGCCTATGGCCGGGGCGATCGGGCGGCGATCGGGCGCGCGGGGTGGCTGGCGCTGATGATCGGGACGGGCTTTGCGCTCTGCGCAGCGGCGCTGCTGGTGTTGGCCCCACGGATGCTGATCGGCGCTTTCCTTGATCTCGATGCGCCCGCCAATGCGCGCACGGCGGCTTTGGCGGTCAGCTTTCTGGGCGTGGCCGCGCTGTTTCAGTTGGTCGACGCGGCGCAGGCGGTCGGCGCGGGGGTGCTGCGCGGGTTGCAGGATACGACAGTGCCGATGATCTTCGCGCTGATCGGCTATTGGCTGGTGGGGATTGGCGTCGGTACGCTGCTTGCCTTCCCATTGGGGCTGGACGGGCTTGGCATCTGGCTCGGCCTGGCGAGCGGGCTCGGCGCGGTGGCGATTTTGCTGGTCGTCCGCTGGAGCCTGCGCGGGCGGCTGGGGCTACTGCCGGGCTGAACGGTTCGTCCCGCTGCGTGCACGGCAGGGATATGGTGCGGCGCACAAAGCAATTGAAAATATCGCGCAAATCGGTCATTCAAGGCGCATCATGCAAGCCCCGACCGAGATTTTGCAAGCCATTGCGCTTCAGAAGAGCCTCAAGGTGACCTACAACAGGATGGTGGTCACGCTGGCGCCGCACATCCTCTACACGCGCCATGACGAAATGTATATCGATGCGGTGACAACCGACCGCGATGGCCGCCCGCCGCGCGAACTGAAGCTCGGCACGTTCAAGGTTGCCGGTCTTTCCGACCTTCAGGTCATGGAAGAGGCGTTTGACGGCATGTACGGCCTCTACAATGAAGATGACGACAAATATAAGGGCGTGACCCTGTTCGCCATCGCGCCGGAGAGCGCCGCGGCTTGAGGGCGCTTAGCCCTCTCTCCTTCAGGGGAGAGGGTTGGGAGAGGGGCTTTCACGCCATCCCCCTCTCTACTCCGGCTAGGCAGCACGCTGCCAAGCCTTCGTATCTCTCCCCTGAAGGGGAGAGAGCATATGGTGGTCACTTCTTCAACCGATAGCCCGTCCTGAACATCCAGCCGATGATGCCGAGGCAGACCGTTAGCATTCCGGCGACGAACAAGAGGCTATATTCGATGGCCACGTCGCCCTGGCCGAAGAAGGTCCAGCGGAAGCCCGAGATCAGATAGACGATGGGGTTGAACAGGGTGATGGTGCGCCAGGGTTCGGCCAGCATTTTGACCGAGTAGAATGCGCCGCCCAGGAACGTCATCGGCATGATGAGCAGCAGCGGGATCACCTGCAACTGCTCGAAGCTCTGCGCCCAGATGCCGAGAATAAAGCCGAACAGGCAGAAACTGACCGCGATCAGCACCATGAAGGCCGCCATGGCGACCGGATGCGCCACCGGCAGATCGACGAAAAGATGCGCGGTGACGAAGATGATGCTCCCCACGATCAGCGACTTGGTCGCCGCCGCCCCGACATAGGCGATGATCGTTTCCGTGGCGGAGACGGGCGCGGACAGGAGTTCGTAGATGGTGCCGGTGAACTTTGGCATATAGATGCCGAAACTGGCGTTGAAGATGCTTTCAGTGAACATCGACATCATGATGAGGCCGGGCACGATGAAGGCGGCGTAGGGGATGCCGTCAATCTCCGTCATGCGCGATCCGATCGCGCCGCCGAACACCACGAAGTAGAGCGAGGTGGTGATGACCGGGACCAGCAGCCCCGTCAGCCAGGTGCGGCGGAAGCGGTGCAGTTCGAACGCGTAGATGGCGGCGATGGCGCGCAGATTGTGGAGGCTCATGCGGCCTTCTCCTGATGGACCAGTTCCACGAAGATATCCTCCAGGCTGCTCTGGCGGGTGTTCAGATCCTTGTAGCTGATGCCAAGATCGCCCAGCCGGCGCAGCAGCGAGGAGACGCCGGTCCGCTCCGCCTGGGTGTCGAAGATATACTCGATCTCGTTGCCGTCGGCGTGGAGCGTCACGTTCCAGTCAGCCAGTTCAGCCGGCACGCTGGCGATCGGATCGGCGAGCACGATCGTCAGCGTCTTCTTGCCGAGCTTCTTCATGAGCGCGGTCTTTTCCTCGACCAGCAGCAATTCGCCCTTGGTAATGACGCCGACCCGGTCGGCCATCTCCTCCGCTTCCTCGATATAGTGGGTGGTGAGGATGATGGTGACGCCGGTCTGGCGCAGCTCTCCGATCAGCTTCCACATGTCGCGGCGCAGCTCCACGTCGACGCCGGCGGTGGGTTCGTCGAGGAACAGCACGCGCGGTTCGTGGGAGAGCGCCTTGGCGATCATGACGCGGCGCTTCATGCCGCCCGACAGTTCCAGGATCTTGCTGTGGCGCTTGTCCCAGAGCGACAGGTCGCGCAGCACTTTTTCGATATAGACGTCATTGCGCGGCTTGCCGAACAGGCCGCGGCTGAAGGTGACGGTGTCGATCACCCGCTCGAACTGGTCGGTGCTGAGTTCCTGCGGCACGAGGCCGATGGCCGAACGCGCGCCGCGATAGTCGCGCAGGATGTCGTGCCCTGCCACGGTCACGCTGCCGCCGGTGGGCCGGGCAATGCCGCAGATAATCGAGATCATCGTCGTCTTGCCTGCGCCATTGGGGCCGAGCAGCGCGAAAATCTCGCCTTCGTTGATCGTGAGATCGACGCCTTTCAGCGCCTCGAAGCCCGACGCATAGCGTTTCGTCAGGCCGCTGACTTCAATGATGGATGCCATGGATGGCTCTGCCCCCGCTAGTGGATTGATTTTGACATTTGCACCCCCTGGCGGCTGGGATGGGCCTGCAAATGTCAAAATCGTAAAATCCACTAGAATCTAAGATTGCTGGTGGCCCGAAGAGATTCTGACATTTGATCGCCCCCAAGCCGGCAGAGTGTCAAATGTCAGAATCGGACCACCAGGAGCCGCCAAGATAGGGCGCGGCAGCATCAAGACAAGCTATTCGCCCTTGCGAAAGAAACGAAAGACGGTGGCGGGCGGAAAGTTGCGGACCGTCTGGCCCAGCCGTTCGACCTCCAGGTCAAGCGCGTCGAGAATGTCGCGGCCGACCGGCGGGCGCATCGAGTAAGTGAACTGGACGAAACGACCGCCCGGCTTCAACATGCGGAAGGCTTCGGACAAGATGTCGGCATGGACGTGGCGTTCCATCGCCAGCAGCGGCAGGCCGCTCACCACCACCTGATAGTCGCCCGGCTCGCCGGCGGTGGCGGTCGAGACGATCTGCGCCGGGGTTTCCAGCACCGAGACGGCCGGAAAATGGCGGCGCAGCCCGCGCGCGAAGGCGGGATTGATCTCCACCACTTCCAGTTTTTCGGGCGGCAGGCCGGTTTCGAGGATCGCGCGGGTGAAGACGCCGGTCCCTCCCCCCAATTCCAGCACGCGGCCGTCGCGCGGGTCGATGTCGCGCACCATCAGTTTCGCCAGATGGCGGCTCGACGGCACGACCGATGCGGTCTGGCGCGGCTTCTTCACCCAGGCGGCGAGGAAATCGAGATATTCGGTCGCGCGCGCGCGAAACTCGCTATTGGGCAGGGCGATCGCCCGGCTGCGCTTGGGCCTATGCTGCATGGGCGAAATGCGACCGCTCCGTTTCCATATCGTCCCCCTTAGCGGGGCGGACGGGCCGCGTCGATTGACTTTAGCGTGTCGACCCTTTCCTGAAGCCAATGCGCCACCGCCCCGATCCGCGCCAACCGCCGCAGATCGCCGTGCATCACCAGCCAGAAGCTGCGGGTGATCTCCACCTTGTCGGCCATGATCGGCATCAGCGCGGGATCGGGGCGGGCGATGAAATCGGGCAAAACGCCGATCCCCGCCCCTTCCGCGATCATCCGCTGCTGCATGATGATGCTGGTCGATCGCAGATTGGCCTCCAGCCCCGCCTCTACCTCGTCCAGATAATCGAGTTCGGGGGAGAAGATGAATTCGGGCACATAGCCGATCAGGGTGCAATCGCGCAGGTCCGCCGGCTTGCCCGGCCGCCCGACCCGCTCAAGATAAGCGGGCGACGCATAGAGATGCAGCCGATAGTCGCCCAGCCGCCGCACCGTCAGCCGCCCGCGCTGCGGCCGCGCGAGCATCACCGCCATGTCGGCTTCGCGGTTGGAGGGGTTGAGGAAGCCGGAGGCGGTTACGAGATCGAGCCGGATACCGGGGTGGCGGCGGTTGAAATCGCCGATGCCGGGCGACAGCACCCAGGTGCCGAACCCTTCGGCGACCGACAGCCGCACCTGCCCCGTCAGCCTTTGCGCCCGCCCCTGTACCTCCTCCATCGCCGCGAGCGCCGCGCTCTCGACCCCTTCGGCATGGCGCAGCAGCGCCTGCCCGCGCGGCGTTAGCGCCCGCTCGCCCGCCGCCGGCTCGAACAGGTCGGCGCCCAGCGCCCTTTCCAGCCGCGCAAGACGGCGCGCGATGGTGGTCGCGTCGATGCCGAGCGCGCGCGCCGCCGGCGCGACCTTCCGCATCCGCGCGACCGCCAGGAACACGCGCAGATCATCCCAGTCGAACATCGGCCACCCCTGCAAAATTGCAGGGCGTTCATGCACAACTTCGCCGTTGCTGGCAATCGAGCCGGGTTGCTACAAGCATGGCGACAAGCGATCATGCCGGGCCTGCGACAGGCCGCATGACGGAAGGAGAGCATGACCCAGTTCGACCTCACCGACGACCAGCGCGCGATCCAGGAAATGGCGCAGCGCTTCACCGCCGACGCGATCACCCCGCATGCGGCCGAGTGGGACGAGAAGCATATCTTCCCGCGCGACACGATCCGGGCGGCGGCGGAGCTTGGCTTCGGCGGCATCTATGTGTCGGAGGAAGCGGGCGGCATCGGGCTCGGGCGGCTGGAGGCGGCGCTCATCATGGAGGCGATGGCCTATGGCTGCCCGTCGACCAGCGCCTTCATCTCGATCCACAATATGGCGTCGTGGATGATCGACCGCTTCGGCAGCCAGGCGCTCAAGGACAAATATCTGCCCTCGATGGTGCCGATGGAGCGGATCGGCAGCTATTGCCTGACCGAGGCGGGATCGGGATCGGACGCCGCGGCGCTCAAGACGCGGGCGGTGCGCGACGGCGATCATTATGTCGTCACCGGCTCCAAGCAGTTCATCTCCGGCGGCGGCGAGAATGAGATCTACGTCGTGATGGTCCGCACCGGCGAGGAGGGACCGAAGGGGATCAGCTGCCTCGTCATCGAAAAGGACATGCCCGGCGTCAGCTTCGGCGCGCAGGAGCGCAAGCTCGGCTGGCATTCGCAGCCGACCGCGCAGGTCAATTTCGATGGGGTGCGGGTGCCGGCGGAAAATCTGGTGGGCGGCGAAGGCGAAGGCTTCCGCATCGCGATGATGGGGCTGGATGGCGGGCGGCTCAACATCGGCGCCTGCTCGCTGGGTGGGGCCCAACGCTGCATCGACGAAGCGGTGGCCTACACCAAGGATCGCAAGCAGTTCGGCCAGGCGATCGCCGAGTTCCAGAATACGCAGTTCACCCTTGCCGACATGCAGACCGAGTTGGAGGCGGCGCGGACCCTGCTTTACGCGGCGGCGGTCAAGGTGACCGAGAATGCGCCCGACAAGACGCGCTTTGCCGCGATGGCCAAGCGCTTTGCGACCGACACCGGATCGTCGGTGGTCGATCGCGCGCTCCAGCTGTTCGGCGGCTATGGCTATCTGTTGGACTATCCGATCGAGCGTTTCTGGCGCGACCTGCGCGTCCATTCGATCCTGGAGGGGACCAATCAGGTGATGCGGATGATTATTGCGCGGGACATGCTTCGGCAATGAGCCATACGCGCTTGTCCGTCATTCCCGCGCAGGCGGGAATCCATCTCCCGACCTCGCGTCAGGCGGATGGCGGAGGAGATGGATCCCCGCTTTCGCGGGGATGACGGGGTAAAGCCGGGTTTGGATGTATCTCCCTGTCGGGAGAAGGGATGTGGAATGACCGATCAGGTTCTGACCTTCATCGAGAATGGCGTCGGCCGCATCCGGCTGAACCGGCCCAAAGCGATCCATGCGCTGACGCCGGAGATGTGCGGCGCGATCAACGAGGCGCTGCTTGGCTGGGCGGACGATCCGGCGGTGGTCGCGGTGATGATCGATCATGTCGCCTCGCCGGATGGCGATCCCAAATTGTCCCGTGGCTTTTGCGCGGGCGGCGACATCGCGCTGATCGCCAACAGCGCAAAGGCCGACTGCGTCGAGGCCGAGGCCTTCTTCCACGTCGAATATCGGATGAACCATCTGCTGTTCGTCTATGAAAAGCCGATCGTCGCCTTCATCGACGGCATCGTCATGGGCGGCGGCGTGGGCCTGTCGCTGCCGGCGCGGTTCCGCGTCGCGACCGAGCGGACGAATTTCGCCATGCCGGAAACCGGGATCGGCCTGTTTCCCGACGTCGGCGGCGGCTGGTTCCTGCCGCGCCTGCCCGGACGGGTCGGCGCGTGGCTGGCGGCGACGGGATCGCGGATCGACGGGGCGGACTGCACGGCGATCGGCATCGCCACCCACTATATGGCGTCGGACAAGCTGGATGCGGTGAAGGCGCGGATCATCGCCGATCCGGCCGGAATCGGCGAGATATTAGGCGAGAATGCCGAGACGCCGCCGCCATCGAAGCTGGCGGCCGCGCGGGCCGATATCGACCGGCTGTTCGCGTCCGACAAGGCGGAGGAGATCGTCGCCGCGCTGGAGGCGGACGGGGGCGAATGGGCGACCAAACAGCTGTCTGTGCTTGCCACCAAATCGCCCCAGACCATCAAGGTCGCGCTGCGCCAGCTGGTCGAGGGTGCGGCCAAGACGGACTTCGCCGACAATATGGCGATGGAATATGGCCTCGCCTGCGCGGTCATCCGCCGGCCCGACTTCGTGGAAGGCGTGCGCGCGGTCATCTTCGACAAGGATAATGCGCCGCGCTGGAACCCGGCGAGCTTGGAGAAGGTGAGCGATGCGACGATCGGCGCGATCTTCGCGCCCCTGCCGCTGGAAAAGCAATGGAGCCCCCTGCCCCGGCTGACCGGCACGCAGGATTGACGGATTAGAGAGGACAAGCGGCATGACCCAGACGATCGCCTTCATCGGGCTTGGCAATATGGGCGGGGGCATGGCCGCCAACCTGCTGAAGAACGGCTATACGGTGCGCGCCTTCGACCTGTCAGTGGAGGCGCTGGCGAAGGCGGAGGGCCATGGCGCGACCCGCGCGGCAAGCGCGGCCGATGCGGCGACCGGGGCCGATGCGGTCGTGACGATGCTGCCGGCGGGCAAGCATGTCGAGGGCGTCTATACCGCCGAGATTTTCGGCGCGGCGAAGGCGGGCGCGCTGTTCCTCGATTGCTCGACCATCGACGTCGCGACCGCGCGGCGAGTGATCGAGGCCGCCACGGCCAAGGGCTTCGAGATGGTGGACGCGCCGGTTTCGGGCGGGATCGCTGCGGCCAATGGCGGGACGCTGACCTTCATGGTTGGCGGCGCGGATGCGGCCTTCGCCAAGGCCAAGCCGATCCTGTCAGCCATGGGCAAGGCGGTGATCCATGCCGGCGGTGCGGGCAATGGGCAGGCGGCCAAGATCTGCAACAACATGCTGCTCGGCGCGACGATGGTCGCCACCTGCGAAGCCTTTGCGATGGCAAAGAAGCTGGGGCTGGACCCGCAGACCTTCTACGATATCAGCAGCGTGTCGTCGGGGCAGAGCTGGTCGATGACCAGCTACTGCCCGGTGCCGGGCGTCGGGCCGCAGACCCCGGCCGACAATGGCTATCAGGGCGGTTTCGCGGTCGGGCTGATGCTCAAGGATTTGAAGCTCGCGACCGAGGCGGCGGCGTCGGTCGGCGCATCGGTGCCGATGGGCAATGCGGCCGAGGCGCTGTATCAGCTGCTCGCCAATCGGGGCGAGGCCGGGCGTGACTTTTCGCTGATGATCGAGATGCTGGAGGGGAAGTAATCCGGTGTCGTGCTCCGGCGAAAGCCGGAGCCCAGGGTTCATATGCGGTGCGTAGCCGCTCTGGGCTCCGGCTTTCGCCGGAGCACGTAATTTGACTTACTTTTCCTTTGCTACCTCCGCTGCCGCCAGCACGCGCAGGACGTTGCCGGACCAGATTTTCTGCACGTCCGCCTCGCCGTAACCCGCCTTGAGCAGCGCGGCGGTGATCCTGGGCAGGTCGACCACATCCTCCATGCCGACGACGCCGCCGCCGCCGTCCCAGTCCGCGCCGATGCCGACATGGTCCGGCCCCACGACCTTGAGCGCATGGAGCATGTGCGCCATGAAATCATCAAAGGTCGCCCGGTCGGTGTCGGGATAGAGCCGGTCGATCTCCCGCCGCTTCGCCAGCAGCGCGGCGCGCGCTTCCGCTGACAGCTTCGCGTCCTCGCGCATCTGGGCGAACAGCGCCTGCATCGCCTTCTGCCGCTCCGGGTTGGGCTTGGACGCGCGCAGATAGGCGCCATAGGCGTTCATCTGGATGACGCCGCCCTTGGCCGCCAGCGCTTTGAGATGATCGTCGTCGATGTTGCGGGGATGGTCATAGACCGCCTTGCAGCCCGAGTGGGTGAGCAGCACCGGCGTGGTCGAGAGCGCCAGCAGGTCGTCCAACACCTGATCCGAACTGTGCGATGCATCGGGCACGATGCCGAGGCGGTTTATCTCCTTGAGCAACTCCTTGCCCAGCGGCGAGAGGCCGCCATAGCGCGGCTTCTTCGACGGGTCGGTGGAGCTGTCGGCAAACTGGTTGTGCGCGAAATGGGCGAAGCCCACGACCCGCACGCCCATGTCGTAGAAGGTCTTGAGCAGCGACACGTCCTCGCCCAGCGGATAGGCGTTCTCGATCGAGAGATAGACGACCCGCTTGCCCGCCGTAGCGATGGGCGCGGCGTCCTTCGCTTTCAGCGCCAGCGCAAAATTGGCGGGATCGGCCGCCACCATCGAGCGGATCGACAGGCCGCGCAGGATCGCGAAGTCGCGCGCCTTGCGGAAACCCTCGATCGTCAGCGGCCCCTGAGACGTGTAGATCGCCCAGAAGCCGCCATCGAGCCCGCCCTTTTTCATGCGGGGCAGATCGACCTGGGTATAGTCGCTGTGGACGCCATGCTCCTCCTCGATCGACCAGCCGGGCAGGTCGAGCGAGGCGGGCGTGTCGAGATGGCTGTCGAGCGTCAGGAGGCGCTGGTGCAGCGCGAGTTCCGCCTTGCTGATGATGGGCGGCGCCGCCTGCGCCGCTGTCGCCGCACCGATCAGGCCGAATGTGATCGCCAGCCGCCGCATCAGAAATCGGCTCGCAGCGACAATTGCATCGTCCGGTCCGGTCCCGGACGGAAGGTGGCGAGCCCGGTGGTGCCGGTCGTGATCGTGCCGAGATAGTCCTTGTTGAACAGATTATCGACGTTGAACCGCAGTTTGACGCCCTTCAGCGGCCCGAATGTCAGACCGTCACCGACATCCACATAGGCGTTCACGACGGTATAGCCCGGAATGCTTTCGCTGTTCACGAAGTTGGTGAAGCGGGCCGACAGGTAGCGGGCGGAAATATTCGCGACCAGCCAGTCGACCGGCTCGACCGTGACGCCGCCCTGCAACAGCCATTTGGCATTGTCGGGAACGCGGTTGCCCTTGATCGTCAGCGAGGAATAATTGTCCTCGAACTCCGCGATATTGTAGGTTGCGTTGGCGGTGAAATAGACGAACTGCGCCGGCTTGATGATGCCCGACAGTTCAAAGCCGTAGGATTTCACGCCGCCGACATTCTGGAAGAAGGTTTCGGTCGTGGTCGATCCAGGGACGATCGCGCCAAAGGATTGCAGGCGATTGTCGAACTGCGTGTAGAAGGCCGCGATTGAGGCGTTGAACAGCGGCCGATTGGTGCGCAGTCCGATTTCATAGTTTTTCGCGGTTTCCGCTTTCGGGCCGGGCACGATCGGGCTGGCGGCCGAGAAAATGTCGTCGGCGCCACGCGGCAGCGCCATATTTTCAGAGTAGGAGGCGAAAATCTGCTCGCGGTCGGTCACGTTGAACACCGCGCCGATCTGCGGCAGGAACCAGTCGGTCCAGCTGTCGCGCAGCACCGGGGTCCGGCGATTGATATAGTCGGCCGGATTGCGGTAGCCGTTGATGCGGTAGGCGATCCCCAGCGTCTTGAAGCCCAGGTCGAACTTCAGCCTCTCGTCAAGGAAGGCAAGTTGCAGCTTTGCGAAGTTCGAGATGGTCTGGCGGTTGGAGCGATAGTCGCGCTGGAGATGAACCGGCTCGTTCAGCAGCGGCTCGCCGTCGGGGTTGCCGTTGGCGTGATTGTAGCGCGCTTGGGTGCGATGATAATCGTCATTCTCGCCCCAGAAGCCGGCCGAAATGCTGTGCGGGCCAAAGCTGTAGGTCAGCGACCCCAGCACGCCATATCGCGTGCCTTCGATCGTCGAGAGGCCATATTGCAGCCCCCTGGGGGCGAACAGGCCTGGCACGATCAGCCGTTCCGCATTATGGGACGCGAGCGAAGTCGCATAGGCTTCCGGCGACACGCCATAGCCCTTCTTGTCCTCATAATAGCCGGTCAGGTTCAGTTGCAGCTCGTCGGTCACGGCGAAGTCGCCGTGCAAGCTGTAGAGATAGTCAGTCCGCGAATTGATCGCCTGCTTATAATATTGGTTGTAACCGGTGTTCGAATATTGGACGCCGGGCGCGGTGACTGGGAAGACGGGCACGGTCGCGAGATAGGCGTAATAGCGGCCGGACCGGTTGATGCCGACACCGCTCAGCGGGTCTGCGCCGGGGACGCCATTATATTGTGCCTTGGTGATGGCGGGCGAATCATAGTCGAAATAGTCGTTGTACAGGAAGCGAAAGGCGATCGAGGAACCCGGCGCGATGTCATATTTGGCTTTCGCCTCGACATGTTCGCGGTCGATCGTGCCCGGCCCGCGCCACACGTCGGCGCTCAGCTTGGAATAGCTGGCATAAGCGGAAAAGCCGCCGAGATTGCCTGTGTCCAGCCGGGCGAAGAGCCGGCGGAAATCGTCGCTGCCGATCGTTCCCTGGACCGTACCGCCCAGTTCCTCCGCTGGATCGGTCGTCGCATAGCGAACGATCGGCCCGAGCGAGGCGTAGCTCGGCAGCGACACATCACCCGCGCCCTGGCTGGCGGTGACGCTCGCCAGATTTTCATTTTCGACATAGCGGAAGATCGGACTGCCCCCGAACTGGTCTGACCGGCCCATCGGCACGCCGTCCAGCGTGAAACCGATCTGCTGAAAATTGAAGGCGCGCACGAACACCGAATTGCCGAATTCGTACAGGCCGAGCGCGTCGTTCGCCTGCACGTTGAAGCCGGGCAGGCTTTCCAGCATTTTGAGGCCCGATATGCCGGCCGGCGCGGACAGCAGCGCTTCCCGCGTGATCGCGATCGTCGCCGTCGCCTGATCGGTGCCGATCGCCTTGGTCGCGTCGGACACGCGACGGCCGGTCACGGTGATGAGATCATCCTCGGCGGCCGCCGGCTCCTGCGCCTGGGCGGTGCCGAGGGCGCTGGCGGCGCAGGCCGCGAGCAGCGTGGCGCGCGAGGACAGAGGCAGGATGGATGATATCGGCATGGAAGGCTCCCTGTTTCACAACGAGCCTCTCAGGTGGCGCGGACGCGCCCCATCCTGTCCCGGCCGCCGCGCCGATAGGGCGGGCGCCCATTATAGTTTCTTTGTGAAACGAGAGTGGCCGCACAGTCCGCCACCGGCCAATGAGAATTTCTCAACCGGCGGGTGGCGGACTTATGGAAGGTAAAGCCTTAGCGGCCTTTCCAGACGCCGGCGCGCTTTTCGACGAAGGCAGTCATGCCTTCCTTCTTATCTTCGGTGGCGGTCAATATCTGGAACAGGCGGCGTTCGGTCAGCAGCCCCTGGGCGAGGCCGGTTTCAAAGGCGATGTTGACCATCTCCTTGTTAATCATCGCGGCCATCGGCGGCATCGCGGCGATGGCCGCGGCGTCTTTCAGCGCTTCGTCGAGCAGGGTGGCGGCCGGCACGATGCGGCTGACAAGACCGGCGCGTTCCGCCTCCTCCGCGCCCATCATCCGGCCGGTGAGGCACATATCCATCGCCTTCGCCTTGCCCACCGCGCGCGTCAGGCGCTGCGACCCGCCCATGCCCGGCGCGACGCCGAGCTTGATTTCGGGCTGGCCGAACTTCGCGGTATCGCCCGCGATGATATAGTCGGCCATCATCGCCAGCTCGCATCCGCCGCCGAGCGCAAAGCCCTGCACCGCCGCGATCCACGGCTTGCGGGTGGCGACGACGCCGGTCTGCCAGCCGGAGAAGAAGTCCTCCAGGAAGAAGTCGGCCGCCTCTTTCTCGACCATTTCCTTGATGTCGGCGCCGGCAGCGAACGCCTTTTCGCCGCTGCCGGTCAGCACCGCGCAGCGCTGCGACGGGTCGGCGTCATAGGCGCGGAAAGCGGCGCTTAAGTCGGCGAGCACCTGGCTGTTGAGCGCGTTCAAGGCCTGCGGCCGATTGAGGGTGATGAGGGTCACCGCGTCGCGCTGTTCGACCAGGATCGTTTCATAGGCCATCGCTATCTCCCTTCAAGCTGTTTGTCCCCCGCTTTATGGGCAGCGACGCTGCTGCGCCAGCCCCCGCCGGCCCGGCATTTCCGCCAGACCTATCGGCACAGATGCATGAAGTCGCGGTCGTAGCTTTTGAGATGCGCGCCGCCATCGACATAGAGGGTCTGGCCGGTCGTCGCGGTCGCCTGCGTCAGATAGACCACGGCCTGCGCGATCTGCTCCGCTTGCGGCAGCAAGCCGAGCGGCATCAGGTCGGCAAGGCGGGCCATCTGGTCCGCGTCATAGTCGGGCGTGGCGATGGTAAGGCCAGGCGCTACCGCATTAACCCGGACGCGCGGCGCAAGGCTCTGCGCCGCGGTGCGGGTGAGGCCGGCGAGCGCCAGCTTCGAGAGAGTGTAGGCGAACTGATCGGCATGCGGATGGTCGATCCGTTGGTCGAGGATGTTGACGATGCAGCGATCGCCCGGCCCGGCGGGGATGGTGGCGAACGCCTTGGTCAGCATCGCCGGCGCGGCGCAATTGACGGCATAATGGCGCATCAGGTCGTCGGCGGTCACATCCTCCAGCCGGTCCTGGCCGAACAGGGCGGCGCTGTTCACCAATATGTCGGGCGGGCGACCGAAGCGTTCGGCGACCATCGCCACCAGTTCCTCCGCGCCTTCCGGGTCGGCGAAATCGACGACGAAGCCTTCCCACTGCGTGCCCTCCTCCTCGAAGGTCAGGGCGAGATGGGAATCGAGGCGCGTGTCGTGGCTGCCATGGATAGCGAGCGAATGGCCCGCCTTCGCTAGCGCGGCGGCGATGATGCCGCCCAGCCGCCGATGCCCGCCGGTGACGAGCGCCAGCCGCTTCTGCGCGAGCGGCGCGCCGACCGGATCGGCTGCGCCCGCCGCCTTGCCCAGCGGGCGATAGGGTGGCTCCTGGGCGTCCGTCATGAGGCGATGAGTTTGAGCACTTCCTCGCGCGATTTCTCGTCATCGCGGAACACGCCCAGCATACGGCTGGTCTTCATGATGACATTGGGGGTGCGCACGCCCCGCCCGGTCATGCAGCCATGGGTGGCCTCGATCACGACGGCGACGCCCTGGGGCTTCAAATTCTCCCAGATGCAGTTGGCGACTTCGGAGGTCAGCCGTTCCTGCACCTGGAGCCGGTGCGCGAAGGCGTGGAGGACGCGGGCGAGCTTCGATATGCCGACGACATATTCGCCGGGCAGATAGGCGATATGCGCCTTGCCCGTGATCGGCGCCATATGATGTTCGCAATGCGACTGGAACGGGATGCCCTTCAACAGCACGACATCGTCATAGCCGCCAACTTCATGGAAGATGCGCGAGAGATGATAGGCCGGATCATCGTCATAGCCGCGGCAATATTCGCGCCAGGCGCGCGCCACCCGCTCGGGCGTTTCCAGCAGCCCTTCCCGCTCGGGCGCATCGCCGGCCCAGCGGATCAGCGTGCGGATCGCCTCGCTCACCTCGGCGGGGACGGGCAGCTTGCCCTCGCCGACCGTCTCGGCGTCGGCGTCGATATCGTGGGCCATGGGCAGCATCACTCCTGTTTTCGTTACGCCCGCATATGGCGAGCCGCCCCGCCGCTGACCAGAGCTTTTCCGCCCAACTGGACACAAGTGCATAGTGGTGGCACATCGGCGCATCGGGACGCCAAATAATGAAACCTCAGCTTCTTCAAGATGCGCACTGAACGGATCGCCGCCGTGCTGCTGGCGGCCGGCATGTCGTCGCGCTTCGGCGAGGAGGACAAGCTGATGGCCGAATTGCGCGGCAAGCCGGTCGTTGCCCATACGCTGGAGACGGTGGCGTCGATGGCCTTTGCCGAGCTGGTGGCGGTAGCCCGGCCAATCCGCTTCGCGCCGGTGATCCATCGCAAGCTCGACCGGCGCGGCTATACCATCATCACCAACGATCGGCCGCAGGAGGGCATTTCGGGCAGCATCGTGCGCGCGGTGCGCCATGTGATGCCCGACCAGAAGATACGCGGCATCCTCATCTGCCTCGCCGACATGCCCGACGTGCCGCAGAGCCATTATAACCGCATCTGCCTGGCGGCGGAGGACATACGGTCGGTGGTGGCGAGCACCGACGGCTTCTCCTCCTCGCCGCCCGCCTTCATCGGCCGCAAGCATTTCGAGGAATTGCTGGGGCTGAAAGGGGATCAGGGGGCGCGGGCGCTGCTGAGCCGGGGATTGCAGATCGAGACGAGCGGCGCGATCCTGCACGATATCGACACGCCCGAGGATCTGGTCGGGCGGCCGCAGATCACGCCGGGCGGAAGCCCTAGCTAAGCCGGGTCGGGTCGGTCAGGCCGCCGCCCATTTCGCGGGCGTCGGGGCCGCGGCTGATGGGCAGCGATCCGGTCTGGCGCTCGATCCGGCGATGGACCACCGGGGCGTCCGGCCCGGCGTGGAGGGCGTGGATCGCGTCGCTGTTGGCGATGTCGGCCACGGTGCGGCGCTGGTTGTGGCGGACATAATCGAGCCAGGTCGCGACATGATAGCGTTCGACCCAGAGGTCCGGTTCGCCGAGGTCGCGCAGCAACTGCCAGCCATGCGCGCCGTCGCGGCGGCGGATGCGGCGGCGCTCGGCCATGGCGGTGAGGAAGGGGACGACCGATCCGGCAGGGATGCGATATTCGATGGTGACGACGATCGGCCCGCTGCGGGGTTCCACCGGAACGGCGGTGTCGGGCTCGTGCCAGTCGCCGCGCGGGTCGAGATTGTCCTCCCCCACCTGCGGCAAGGGGCGCCACAGGCCGAGCAGCGCGGCGGCGAACTGCGCGCCGGCGGCGGCATAGAGGCCGGCGACCACGCCCTGATGCTCGGCGATCCAGCCGAACAGCCATGCGCCGAGCGCCATGCCGCCGAACGCGATCATCTGGTACAGCGCGACGGCGCGGGCGACGACCCAGCGCGGGGCGGACATCTGAACCGAGACGTTGAAGGTCGAGAGCGCCAGCACCCACCCTGCCCCGGCCAGCATATAGCCAAACAGAGCGAGGGCGAGCCAGGGGCTGGCCGCTGTCAGGGCGGTGCCGAGCGCGAGGGCAAGAGCCGAGCAGCGCACGATCGCTTCGACCGAATAGCGGGTGCGCAACCGGCGCGAGGACAACGCGCCCAGCACCGCGCCGAGGCCGAACGCGCCGCTGGTGATGCCGAAGGTGAGCGCCCCGCCGCCCAGCAGGTCGCGCGCGACCAGCGGCATGAGGGCGGACACGGCGCTCGCCCCGATGCCGAATGCGCCGGAGCGCAGCAGCACCAGCCTGATCTTCGGCGAGGCAGCGACATAGCCGATGCCGTCGAGCATGGCGACGCCGATCCGCTCGCGCGGCAGCAGCTTGGGCGGGAGCGTCGGGCGCCAGCGGAACAGCACCGTCAGCAGCGCGACATAGCTGAAGGCGTTGGTGAGGAATGCGGCGGCCGCGCCTGCCGTGGCGACGATCACGCCGCCGAGCGCCGGGCCGATGCTGCGCGCGAGGTTGAAGCCCATGCTGTTCATCGCCACCGCGCTCGGCAGCACGGCGCGCGGCACCATGTCGCCGACCGAGGCCTGCCAGGCGGGGCCGTTCACCGCCGTCGCGCAGCCGATGAGGAAGGTGAAGCCGAGCAGCAGCCAGGGCGTCATCCACCCGGCCCAGGCGGTGGCGGCGAGCGTGGCGGAGACCAGCAGCATCGCGACCTGACAGGCGATCATCACCTTGCGCCGGTCGAGATTGTCGGCGACCGCGCCGGCCCAGAGCGAAAGCAGCATAATCGGCAGGGTGGTCGCCGCCGGCACCAGCGCGATCAGCAGCGGCGAGGCGGACAGCGAGGTCATCATCCATGCCGCGCCGACCGACTGGATGAGCCCGCCGAAATTGGACGCGAGGCTCGCGAGCCAGATTGCGCGGAAGGTGGGGATGGAGAAAGGGGACGGCGGCTTTTCAGCCAAGGGGGCGGCGACGCTGTCCATGGGGCCGATATAGGCGCATCCGGCAAGCGCGCAACGATGGAGATTCGCGCTTAAGAGAACAGCGAGTGGGACAGCTGTTGAGCGGTTTGCGGGGCATGTCGCGGCGGTGACGCTACGGCAGGGCGGCGGCGCAAGGAGAGGCTTGCACTTTACGTAAACGTAAATACATTCACCTCAGCATTCCAGGCGCCGCATCGGGCCGATGGAGAGGGAAAAGACAATGGAAGCCTATATTTACGACGCTGTCCGAACGCCGCGCGGCCGGGGCAAGGCGGACGGATCGCTGCACGAGATAACCCCGATCCAGCTCGCGACTCAGGTGCTGGAGGCGGTGCGGGATCGCACCCAGATCGACACGGCGGACGTGGACGATGTGATATTGGGCTGCGTCAGTCCGGTGGGCGAACAGGGCGGAGACATTGCGCGGGTCGCGGTGCTGAACGCCGACTACGCCCAGACCGTACCGGGGGTGCAGATCAACCGCTTCTGCGCGTCGGGGCTGGAGGCCGTCAACATGGCGGCGGCCAAGGTCTTTTCGGGCGAAGCGATGTTCGCCATCGGCGGCGGGGTCGAATCGATGAGCCGCGTGCCGATGGCGTCGGACGGCGGCGCCTGGGCGATGGACCCGGCGGTCGCCTACAAGACCTATTTCGCGCCGCAGGGCATCGGCGCGGACGTGATCGCGACCAAGTTCGGCATCAGCCGCGACGATGTGGACGCCTATGCCGTCGAGAGCCAGCGACGCGCCAAGGCGGCGTGGGACGATAAGCGCTTCACCAAGTCGATCGTGCCGGTGAAGGATGTGATCGGGCAAGTCGTGCTGGACCATGACGAGCATATGCGCCCCGACGCGACGATGCAGTCGCTGGGCGCCCTGAAGCCGAGCTTCGAGGCATTGGGCGAGGAGATGCCGGGCTTCGATACGGTGGCGCTGCTGCGCTATCCCGAGCTGGAGAAGGTCAACCATGTCCATCATGCCGGCAACAGCAGCGGCATCGTCGACGGGGCTGCCGCCGTGCTGGTCGGCAACCGGGAGATGGGCGAGAAATATGGGCTGAAACCGCGTGCGAAGATCAAGGCGATGGCCTCGATCGGGTCGGAGCCGCTCATCATGCTGACCGGGCCGGAGTTCGTCGCGGGCAAGCTGCTGGCGCGCGCCGGGATGACGACCGCCGACATCGACCTGTGGGAACTCAATGAGGCGTTCGCCTCGGTCGTGCTGCGCTACATGCAGGCGATGGACCTGGATCACGCCAAGATCAACGTCAATGGCGGCGCGATCGCGATGGGGCATCCGCTGGGCGCGACGGGCGCGATGGTGCTGGGGACGGCGCTGGATGAGCTGGAGCGCTCGGGCAAGGGCACCGCGCTCGTCAACCTGTGCGTCGGCGCGGGGATGGGCACCGGGATCATTATCGAGCGGGTTTGATTTCACTCCCCCTCCCGCAGGCGGGAGGGGGTCGGGGGGTGGGCGGTCCTAGACGCTGTGCGAGCGCGGACCACCCCACCCCCACCCCTCCCCTAAAGGGGAGGGGCTTTTTGGGAGCGGACATATGAACAGCATCAATTTCACCATCGACGGCGATGGGATCGCCATCCTGACCATCGACGTGCCGGGCCAGTCGATGAACGTCATCGGCCCCGACCTGCTTGCCGATCTGGACGAAGCGATTGCGCGCATCGCGTCGGACGAGGCGATCAAGGGCGCGGTGATCGCGTCGGGGAAGGACAGCGGCTTCATGGCCGGCATGGACCTCAAATATTTCGGGTCGATGCTGGCGACAGGAAGCGGCGAGCGCCCTGCCCCGGCCGATATCTTCGACAAGGTGTTCGTGCTGAACCAGCTGCTCCGGCGGCTGGAAACCTGCGGCAAGCCGGTCGCCTGCGCGATCGAGGGAACGTGCGTGGGCGGCGGGTTCGAGCTGGCGCTGGCCTGTCATCGCCGCTTCGTGGGCGACAGTAGCAAGACGCAGCTTGGCCTGCCCGAAATCCTCATCGGCCTGTTCCCCGGCGGCGGCGGGTCGCAGCGGCTGCCGCGCATCATGGGCGTGCAGGCGTCACTGATGTATATGCTCCAGGGCAAGCTGTTCCGCCCGGCCGAAGCGGCGATGCTGAAGGTGGTCGATGCGGTCGTGCCGCAGGGCACGGCGCTCGACGCGGCGCGCGAGTGGGTGAAGGCCAACCCGACCGCCAATACGCAGCCCTGGGACGTCAAGGGCTATAAGGTGCCGGGCGGCGCGGGCGGCTTCAACCCCGCTTTCGTGCAGACGATGGCGGGCGCGCTACCGATGACGCTGAAGCAGACGCAGCGGAACATGAATGCGCCGATCGCCCTGCTGTCGGCGGTCTATGAAGGCATCACCCTGCCCATGGACCGGGCGATCCGGGTCGAGAGCAAATATTTCGCCAAGGTCGCCGCCGACCCGCAGGCGAGCAACATGATCCGCACGCTTTTTGTGAACAAGCAGGCGGCCGAACGCGGCGCGCGCCGTCCCAAGGATGAAGCGAAGGTTCCGACGCGCAAGCTCGCCATGCTGGGCGCAGGCATGATGGGGGCCGGCATCGCCACCGTGGCGGCGCAGGCCGGGATGGAGGTCGTGCTGTTCGACCGCGACCTCGCTTATGCCGAAAAGGGCAAGGCGCATGTCGAGGAGCAGCTCAAGAAGCGCCTTGGCAAGGGCATGACGCCCGAGAAGATGGCCGAGACGCTGGCGCGCGTGACGCCGACCACCGACTATGCGGCGCTCGCCGGCAGCGACTTCGTGATCGAGGCGGTGTTCGAGGATGTGGCGATCAAGGCCGAGGTCACGAAACAAGTCGAGGCGGTGCTGGGCGCTGACACGATTTTCGGGTCGAACACATCGACCCTGCCGATCACCAAATTGGCGCAGGCTTGGTCTAAGCCCGAGAATTTCATCGGCGTCCATTTCTTCTCGCCGGTCGAGAAGATGCCGCTGGTCGAGATCATCCTGGGCGAGAAGACCGGGCCGGCCGCGATCGCCAAGGCGCTGGATTTCGTGGCGCAGATCAAGAAGACGCCGATCGTGGTGCATGACAGCCGGGGCTTCTACACCTCGCGCAGCTTCGGCACCTATGTGCAGGAAGGCGCGGAGCTGATCGGCGAAGGCGTCAACCCGGCGCTGATCGAGAATGCGGGCAAGCAGCTGGGGATGCCGACCGGGCCGCTGGCGGTGAGCGACGAAGTGTCGATCGAGCTGGGCGTCAAGATCATGGCGGCGGCGAAGAAGGAGCTGGGCGACGCCTATGTCCATCAGGCGTCCGACGATGTCGCGGTGAAGATGGTCGAGGCCGGGCGGCTGGGCCGCAAGAACGGCAAGGGCTGGTATGACTATCCCGAGGGGGGCAAGAAGCATCTATCGCCCGTCATCGCCGAGATGTTCCCGCGCGCGATCCACCAACCGCATGTCGATGCGGTGAAGGAGCGGCTGCTGTATCGCCAGCTGATCGAATGCGCCCGCTGCTTCGAGGAAGGCGTGCTGGAGACGCCCGAGGATGGCGACATCGGCGCGATCTTCGGCTGGGGCTTTGCGCCTTATACCGGCGGGCCGTTCAGCCATATGGACACGGTCGGGATCGCGCAGGTGGTCGAGACACTGGACCGGCTGGCGGCGGCGCATGGGCCAAGGTTCGCGCCGACGCAGCAGTTGCGGGACATGGCGGCGAGCGGCGCGACCTTCTACGGGAGCGCGGCGGCTAAGGCGGCCTAACATGCTGTGCCCCGGCGAAGGCCAGGGTCCAGGGTTCTTGACGCTGCGCCTCGTCCCCTGGGCCCCGGCCTTCGCCGGGGCACAGGATGGCGGGCTGCGATTGTAATTCGTAACGTCTTCGGGTTAGGCGTCTTCGCGACGCTTGCAAGGAGACGACATGACCGAAAAACCCACTGTCCTGATCACCGGCGGCGCGGGCTATATCGGGAGCCATGCGGTGCTGGCGCTCAAGGACGCGGGCTATGGCGTGGTGGTGATCGACAATCTGGTCACCGGGTTCGACTGGGCGGTGCCGGACGGCGTGCCGCTGGTGCGCGGCGACATTGCCGACCAGCCGCTGGTGGAAGCGACGCTGCGCGCGCATGACGTGCGCGCGATCATGCATTTTGCAGGCTCGGTCGTGGTGCCGGAATCGGTCGAGAATCCGCTCAAATATTATCACAACAACAGCGCCAAGACCCGCGACCTGATCGAGAGCGCGGTGCGCGTGGGCGTGCCGCACTTCATCTTTTCCTCGACCGCCGCCACCTATGGCACGCCGGACGTCGAAGCGGTGCGCGAAGATACGCCGCAGCGGCCGATCAATCCCTATGGCATGTCGAAGCTGATGACCGAATATATGCTGCGCGACGTGGCGGCGGCGCATCCGATGAATTATTGCGCGCTTCGCTATTTCAACGTCGCCGGCGCTGACCCGGAGGGGCGGACGGGGCAGTCGACGGCGGGCGCGACCCACCTCATCAAGGTCGCGGTCGAGGCGGCGCTGGGCAAGCGGGAGAGCGTCAGCGTCTTCGGCACGGATTTCGATACGCCCGACGGGACTGGGGTGCGCGACTATATCCATGTGACCGATCTCGCCGCCGCGCATCTGCTGGCGCTGGAAGCGCTGATGGCGGAGCCGGAGCGCAGCCATCTGCTCAATTGCGGCTATGGCCGGGGCTTTTCGGTGCTGGAGGTGCTGGATGCGGTCGACCGGGTGACGAACATGCCGGTCAAGCGGATCATGAGCGGGCGGCGCGCGGGCGATCCGGGCAAGCTGATTTCCGACAACAGCGCGATCATAGCGACCTTTCCGTGGGAGCCGCGCTTTGCCGATCTCGACCAGATCGTCGGCCATGCGCTGGCGTGGGAGCGCAAGCTTGGGGAGCGGGAATGAGCGAGGCGAGCGTCCGCGCTTTCTTCGCCGCGCACGCGCCCGACGTGGCGATCATCGACCAGGGGGTGAGCACGGCGACGGTGGCGGAGGCGGCCGTCGCGCTCGGCGTCGAGCCGGCGCGGATCGCCAAGACATTGTCGCTGCGGGTGGGCGAGCAAGTCGTGCTGGTCTGCGCGCGGGGCGACGCGCGGCTGTCCAACGGCAAGGCGAAGGCGGCGCTGGGGGCGAAGCCCCGGATGCTGGGCGGCGACGAGGTCGAGGCGATCACCGGGCATCCAGTCGGCGGGGTGTGCCCGTTCGGGCTTGCCGCGCCCCTGCCCGTCTATTGCGATGTTTCGTTGAAGGTGTTCGAGACCGTGTTTCCGGCAGCGGGATCGCGCACCACCTCGGTCGAGCTGACGCCGGAGCGGCTTGGCGTCTTGACCGGGGCGACATGGGTGGACATCTGCACGCTTCCTGACGCGCCGGAGTAAGCCCATGCCGACCGAACATATTTTCGCTACCGGGGCGCAGGCCGCCGCCGACCTTGCCGCGCGGATCGCCGCGATCCTGGGCGATGCCATCGCGGCGCGCGGCGTCGCGACACTGGCGGTGTCGGGCGGGCGGTCGCCGCGGCCGGTGCTGGAGGCGTTGTCGCAAGCGCCGATCGACTGGGGCAAGGTGGTGGTCACGCTGGTCGATGAGCGCTGGGTCGAGCCGGTGAGCGCCGACAGCAATGAGCGGCTGGTGCGCGAGACGCTGTTACAGGGGCCGGCTGCGGAAGCGCGCTTCGTGCCGATGAAGAATGAGGCTGCGGACGCCTATGCGGGCCAAGCGGAGGCAGAGCGGGCCATTGCGGCCCTGCCCTGGCCGCTCGACATCGTGCTGCTGGGCATGGGCGATGACGGGCATACCGCCTCGCTGTTCCCAGAAGCGGCGGAACTGGCCGAGGGGTTGTCATCCAGCGCGCGGACGATCGCCGTCACCCCGCCCGCCGCGCCGCACCAGCGCCTGTCGCTGACCGCCAGCGCGATCCTCGACAGCCGGCATATCTTTCTCCAGATCGGCGGGGCGGGCAAGAGGGCGGTCTATGATCGCGCGCTGGCGGGCGGGCCGGTGGAGGAACTGCCTATCCGGCTGGCGCTGTTGCAGGACAAGGTGCCGGTGGAAGTGTGGATCGCGGAGGGGTGAGTTCATACCCACATCGTCATTCCCGCGCAGGCGGGAATCCATCTCCTGACCTTGCACCAAGAGGTAGCGCCGGAGATGGATCCCCGCCTTCGCGGGGATGACGGGGTGAAATGTTATTCTCGCGCCCCATGCCCCGAAATCAGATGCCGCCAGACGCCGATCGCGTTGATGACCAGCAAAGCCACATTCTGCCAGCCGATGCCTTCGCTATTCTCGTCAAGAAAGCCCCAGCCGATCAGGGCGATGGAGCTTGTCACGAACAGGACGAAGGCCCATCCGGTGACGCGGCGGCCGAGATTGAGGGAGACGATGAGCGCGGCAAGGGTGGCCGCGCCCGCGCCATAATATTGCAGGGCGGTGAGCATGGTCTGGTTCATGGCCCTTCCAACGCGGTTTCGCCCGCGCATGTTGCCGAAACTCACATAGGTTAGCCAAGTTCATGATCGCCGACATTGCCCCCTTCCACGCCATCGCCATCAGCCGCGAAGCCCATGCGCTCAGCGCGCAAGGGCGCTCGATCCTGCATATGGAGTTCGGCCAGCCTTCGACCGGCGCGCCGGCCGCCGCGGTTGCGGAGGCGCATCGGGTGCTCGACACCGAGCCGATGGGCTATTGGGAAAGCGTGGCGCTCAAAGAGCGGATCGCGCGGCTCTATGCCGATCGGTATGGCGTCGCGGTCGATCCCGAGCAGGTGCTGCTGACCTGCGGCGCGTCGCCGGGGTTGGTTCTGGCGCTGACCAGCCTGTTCGCGCCGGGCGCGCGGGTGGCGACGGCGCGGCCGGGCTATGTCGCCTATCGCAATAATCTGAAGGCGCTGTATCTGGAGCCGGTCGAGGTCGCCTGCGGGCCGGCGGAGCGCTATCAGATCAGCGCGGACGCACTGGCGGCGATCGACCCGGCGCCCGACGGCCTGATCCTTGCGAGCCCCGCCAATCCCACGGGCACGATCATCCCGGCGGACGAACTGGCGGCGATCGCGCGGGTGTGCGCGGAGCGTGGCATCGCCATCGTGTCGGACGAAATCTATCATGGGCTGAGCTTCGGCGAGCCGGCGCGCTCTATGCTGGAATATGCGCCGGACGCGGTGATCGTGAACAGCTTTTCCAAATATTTCAGCATGGCCGGGTGGCGGCTGGGTTGGATCGTGGTGCCGCCGCGCCTGATCGATGTGGCGCGGGCGCGGATGGGCAATCTGTTCCTGACCCCGCCGGTGCTGGCGCAGCGGGCGGGGCTGGTCGCCTTCGATTGCACCGAAGAGCTGGAGGGGCATGTCGAGACCTATCGCCGCAACCGGCAATTGCTGCTCGAGGCGCTGCCCGCGCTCGGCCTCCAGCGGATCGCGCCGCCGGACGGAGCCTTCTACATCTATGCCGATGTCGGGCATTTGACCAACGACAGCCTCGCCTTCTGCCAGACGCTGCTGCGCGACACGGGCGTTGCGACCGCGCCGGGGATCGATTTCGATCCGGTCGACGGGCACCGCTTCCTGCGCTTCAGCTTCGCGGTGTCGACCGACCGGGTGGAGGATGCGATCGCGCGGATGATGCCTTGGTTTGCGGGGCGGGGTTGAGCAGGCTGGTCCTTTAGCCCTCTCCCGTCTTCACGGGAGAGGGTTTGGGTGAGGGTCTTCTTTTCAGAAGCATCGATCTTATAGCTTCGATGACGCCATCCAAATTCTCCAGCACCTCATGATTCCAGAACCGGATGACAGACAGGCCGCGCGCTTCCAGGAAATCGGTGCGGGAATGGTCGCGCTCCTCGCTATGTTGGCCGCCGTCCAGTTCCACGGCCAAGGCGGCTTCGACGCAGAGAAAATCCACTATAAATGGTCCAATGGTGGCTTGCCTGCGGAATTTCGCATTTTCCAGTTGTCGATTCCGCAGCACCGCCCAGAGCGCGCGTTCGGCATCGGTCATATCGCGTCGAAGCCCCGCGGCATGAGGGCTGATCTGGCGGCGGACCGGGTACATTTGCTGCACTGTGAAGGAAGAAAGACCCTCACCCAACCCTCTCCCGCGAAAGCGGGAGAGGGCTAAAGAGAGCATCTGCTTCTGCTTGGGCAGCGCGCTTCTGCTGGAAAGCCCGTGGTGCGGGTGGTCGGGCTCGAACCGACACTCCTTGCGGAACCGGATTTTGAGTCCGGCGCGTCTACCAGTTTCACCACACCCGCAACGGTTGGGAGAGGCCAGATGGCAAAATCATGGGGCTTCGTCCAGCCGAAAATCGGCCGCTCAGCCGGAATCGCCGGCGCGCGGGGGGACGAAAGCGATCTGGGCGAGCCGCCAGAGGCGCTGCTCGTCGGCGGGCCAGTGGGCGCTTGGGTCGATCGGGTCGGGCGGGCCGCTGACGCCATGGACTTCGGCATGGATCAGGCGGCCGGTTTCGCGCAGGCGCACGTCCGCGCCGGGATAGCGTTGCTCCAGCCGGGCTTTGAGCGCCTGCGCCTCGTCCGACAGGTCGGGGCTGGACAGAGCGCGCGGCGCGCCGTCGATCAGTTCGGCGGTGGAGGAGCGCAGCGCCTTCCACCCGTCATGGATGATGTCCACTGAGATGATCGCCGCCGCGACCGAATCGGCCCACCACCAGCCAAGGCCGAGGCCAATGATGCCGGCCATGCCCGCCGCGCCCGTCATCCAGTTGGCCTTGTTCATCAAAGCGTCGGTATGGAGCAGCTTGTCGTTGAGCATTTGCGCCAGCGGCAATTCCTTGCGCCCGATGATGAGCGGGGGGATGAGCGCATAGAATTGCGCCGCCAGCATCAGCCAGCCGAGCCAGATGTCGTGGCCGAACAAGCGCACCGATCCTACCGTCGCATGTTCTGCATGGATCAGAGTCATCGCCGAATCCCACAGCAGCAGAGCGCCGGTCGCCGCCAGCGCCACGGCGGCGAGGAAGAAGCCGAGGCCGTTCACCCGCTCGAAGCCGAAGGGGAAGCGCGCCGATGCCTGCCCCTTGCGCTCCATGCGCGCGGCGACGAGGAAGGCGATCGACGGCACCAGGCTCAGCAGGTCTTCCACCCAGGCGGTTTTCATCGTCTGGCTCTGCCCCATGACAAGGCCCATCACGATCACGATGCTGACAGTCCAGCCGATCTTCCACCATTGAAGCCGCTCGGCTTTGCGAAGGGTCTCGACGATATGCGGCGGGAGGCGGTCGATATCGGTCACTGGCCGGCTCCCGGATCGGCGGCGGCGCGGGCGGCCTTCTCGACTGTCATGATCCAGCGATTCTCGCCGTTGCGCAGGACGGCATATTGATCGAGCCGGTCCTTGCCCTGCCCGCGCGTCGCGAGCGGCGGGCTGAAGGCGACCATCGTCGCCCAGGGGCTTTTGGGGGACAGCGGCGCAAGGACGAGGTCAAGCCGGCCTTGCTGGAGGTCGGTGAAGAGCGGCTCGGTCGCGCCGGCGCGGAGCTGCGGCCGCGCGCCGGTTTCGCGCGCCAGCCGGTCGAGCAGGCGGGCCGAGGCGGCGCGGCCGAGATCCGTGCCGCCGGTGGCGAGTCCCACGCGGATGACGTGGCTCCGCGCGATCCGCTCGCTGGTTCCTTCCGGATCGCGCGGCAGGGCGTCGCAGGCGAGGAGGAGCAGGCAGGCGGTGGGCAGCAGCTTTTTCATTTCGCTGCTAGAACGGTCGCCAGCCGGCCCCGGTTCCCATCTGGCGATACCGAGATGCGTCTTTGAAAACACGAAGCCAAATCAATCTTGTTCCTCGGCGAAAGGCCGGGGCCCAGAGCCCCACGCACTCCGTCTCGAACCCTGGACCCCGGCTTCCGCCGGGGAACAAGATACGAAAAGGCAAGAGTCATTCTTAGGGCAGGCCGGGGAAGGGATTGGCCTTGAGCAGGCCGGCGAGATGCGCGGCGTTGCCGGCCACCATCTTCGCGGTTTCCAGCACCTTGTCGGGCGTCTGCTCCAGATCCTTGAAGTCGGTCTTCCCCATCGCCTCGCCCACCCAATAGCAGGCAGCGATGGCGGGGATGGTCCAGCCGACATCGTTGAGCGCCTGGAACATCTGGGCGGAGGCGGCATGGGCGCCATCCTCATTGCCGACGATCGCGGCGACGGCGACCTTCGACCAGCTCGGCATCCGCCCCTTGTCGTCGGTTTCGGAGAGGAAGGCGTCCATCCGCTCCAGCACCCGCTTGGCGACGCTGCCCGCCTGCCCCATCCAGATCGGCGTCCCCAGGATCAGGATATCGGCGGCGAGAATCTTCGCGCGGATCGCGGGCCACTCGTCGCCCTCGCCTTCGTCCGATGTGACGCCGGGCAGGACATTATGCGCGGCGACCCGGATGGTGTCGGCGACGCTCACCCCCAGTCCGCGAAATTCGGTGGCGAGCAGGCCGATCATCGCGTCGGTCGAACTGGCTTGCCCGCTGCCGCGCTTGAGCGTGCAGTTGAGGGGCTGGACTGTCAGCATGGAATCTCCTTGGGTTTGGCAAGGCTCCAAGCGCGGCAGCGAGCCGCATGTTCCCGCTTGCGGCACAGCGGCGTTGCGGGCGGCGCGCATCGCCGATAGCCTTCTTGCGTAACGATCGGCGCGCGCTATAAGAGCGCCATCGTGCAGACATAGACAACTTCCAAACGGAGGGGGGATTCCCTTGACCGAACCGTCTGCCACGTTCCTGCTCTTCGGCGCCACGGGCGATCTCGCCCGCCGGATGATCTTTCCCTCGCTCTACAATCTTCATGCCGACGGGCTGCTGCCCGAGGATTTCCTGATCGTCGCATCGGGCCGCTCGGAGATGGACGATGACGCCTTCCGCGAGGATGTGGATGCGGCGTTGCAGCAGTTTCTGGGCGATCGCTACACGGCGGAGCTGGCGGGCAGCTTCCTGCCGATGATCTGCTATCAGCCGGTCGAGGCGGGCAATGCCGATCAACTGGCGGCGCTGGCCGAGCGGATCGATGGGCGGGCCGAGCGCGGTCTCTCAGTCTATCTCTCCACCCCGCCCTCGCTCTTCGCGCCGACCGCTCAAGGATTGGCCGATGCGGGCCTGATCCGCCCCGACACGCGGATCGCGATGGAAAAGCCGATCGGCAAGGATCTGGCCTCCTCAAAAGCGGTCAATGACGGCATCGGCGCGCTGTTCGATGAAAGCCAGATTTTCCGGGTCGATCATTATCTCGGCAAGGAAACGGTCCAGAACCTCCTCGCGCTACGCTTCGGCAATGTCATGTTCGAGCCGCTGTGGAACGCGACCGCGATCGACCATGTGCAGATCACCGTGGGGGAGACGGTGGGGCTGGAGGGCCGCGTTTCCTATTATGACGGCGTCGGCGCGCTGCGCGACATGGTGCAGAACCATATGCTCCAGATATTGTCGATCATCGCGATGGAACCGCCCGCGCGCATGGACCCGACCGCCGTGCGCGACGAGAAGGTGAAGGCGCTGCGCTCGCTCCGCCCGATGACCGGCGAAACGGTCAAGACCCACAGCGTGCGCGGCCAATATACGCCGGGCGCCGTCTGCGGCCAGATCGTCACCGGCTATGCCGACG
Source organism: Sphingobium sp. (assembly GCF_036170395.1). Taxonomy (GTDB): domain Bacteria; phylum Pseudomonadota; class Alphaproteobacteria; order Sphingomonadales; family Sphingomonadaceae; genus Sphingobium. The sequence continues at coordinate 25,669 of NZ_JAVHPD010000039.1, read as the reverse complement.
AACTCGGCCAGCCGTCCGACACGGAGACCTTCGTGGCGTTGAAGGCGCATATCGACAATTGGCGCTGGCAGGGGGTGCCCTTCTACCTGCGGACCGGCAAGCGGATGCCCGCGCGCCAGTCCGAGATCGTGATCCAGTTCAAGCCGGTGCGGCACAGCATCTTCGGTCGCGACGGGCATGGCACGGGGCTTGAACCCAACACCATGGTCATCCGCCTTCAGCCCGAGGAATATATCCGGCTTCAGATCATGTCGAAGCGGCCTGGCCTCGAACGGCAAGTGCGGCTGGAGGAAGTGACGCTCGACGTCTCCCTGACCGCCGCCTTCGCGGGGCAGCGCCGCCGCATCGCCTATGAACGGCTGATCCTCGACCTGCTCGCCGGCGACCAGACGTTGTTCGTGCGCCGCGACGAGGTGGAGGCGCAATGGACCTGGATCGACAGCATCATCGAAGGGTGGAAGGACGCCAATATGAAGCCCGCCCCCTATAGTTCGGGGAACTGGGGGCCATCCTCGGCCATTGCCCTGATCGAACGCGACGGAGCAAGCTGGCATGACTGATCTTCACCCGACCATCGCCAAGGTGACCGAGCGCATCGTCGAGCGCAGCCGACTGCGCCGCCGACACTATCTCGACCTGATCGAGCGCGGCCGCGACGCGGGCACCAACCGCGCGCAACTCTCCTGCGGCAACCTCGCCCATGGCTTTGCGGCGAGCGGCGAAGACAAGCCGGTGATCCGCACCGGCCAGGCGATGAACATCGGCATCGTCACCGCCTATAACGACATGCTTTCGGCGCATCAGCCCTATGGCCGCTACCCCGAGCAGATCAAGATCGCCGCGCGCGAAGTCGGCGCGACGGCGCAGGTCGCGGGCGGCGTGCCGGCGATGTGCGACGGCGTGACCCAGGGGCAGGCGGGCATGGACCTGTCGCTGTTTTCGCGCGACACGATCGCGATGGGGACGGCGGTGGCGCTCAGCCATGCGATGTTCGAGGGCGCTCTGCTGCTCGGCATCTGCGACAAGATCGTGCCGGGCTTGCTGATCGGCGCGCTCCGCTTCGGTCATCTGCCGACCATCCTGATCCCCGCCGGGCCGATGCCCTCGGGCCTCGCCAACAAGGAAAAGGTGCGCATCCGCCAGCTCTATGCGGAGGGCAAGGTCGGGCGCGAGGAACTGCTGGAGTCCGAAAGCGCCTCCTATCATGGCGCGGGCACCTGCACCTTCTATGGCACGGCGAACAGCAACCAGATGATGATGGAGATGATGGGCCTGCACATGCCCGCCGCCTCCTTCGTCAATCCGGGCACGAAGCTGCGGACCGAGCTGACCCGCGCGGCGGTGCATCGGGTGGCGTCGATCGGCTGGGATAGCGAGGATTACCGGCCGCTCGGCCATTGCGTCGATGAAAAGGCCATCGTCAACGCCATGATCGGCCTGATGGCGACGGGCGGATCGACCAACCAAGCCATCCATCTGCCCGCCATCGCGCGCGCGGCGGGGATCAGTATCGACTGGACCGACCTTGCCGAGATTTCCGATGTCGTGCCGCTGCTGGCGCGCGTCTATCCCAACGGGTCGGGCGACGTGAACCATTTCCATGCGGCGGGCGGGATCAGCTTCGTGATCCGCGAGTTGCTCGACGCGGGCCTCCTCCACCGCGACATCATGACGGTCGCGCGGGCGGACCTCACCGACTATGGCAAGGAGCCGGTGCTGGAGAATGAGGCGCTGACCTGGAAGGATGTGCCTGAAAGCCGCGACGAAAATATGCTGCGGCCGGCGTCCAATCCCTTCCAGCCCGATGGCGGCATGAAGCTGCTCCAGGGCAATCTCGGCCGCTGCGTCATGAAGGTGAGCGCGGTCGACAAGGAGCGATGGACGATCGAGGCGCCCGCCGCCGTCTTCCACGATCAGGACGATGTGCTGCGCGCCTTCAAGGCCGGTGAGCTGGAGCGCGACGTGGTGGTGGTGGTCCGTTTCCAGGGGCCGCGCGCCAACGGTATGCCCGAACTGCACAAGCTGACACCGGCATTGGGCGTGCTCCAGGATCGCGGGTTCAAGGTCGCGCTGCTGACCGACGGCCGTATGTCCGGCGCGAGCGGCAAGGTGCCCGCGGCCATCCACCTGTCGCCGGAAGCCTTGGGCGGCGGCCCGATCGGCCGGCTGCGCGATGGCGATATGGTCCGGGTTTGCGCGGAAAGCGGCGTGGTCGAGGCGCTGGTCGAGGCGGCGGAATGGGACGCGCGCGAGCAGCCCTCCGCCCCGCCCCCGCCCTACGACACGGGCCGCGAGCTTTTCGCCCTGTTCCGCCATCACAGCGACCTTGCCGAACAGGGCGCGTCGGCCATGCTGGCGGCGATGGAGAGCGAGCTTTAAATCCAAAACAAACGTCATTCCCGCGAAGGCGGGAACCCATCTCCCAACGATGCGACAAGATGCACGGCCGGAGATGGATCCCCGCCTTCGCGGGGATGACGAACAAAAAAATCAGAGGCGCCTGACTATGACCGACATCATCGCCGCCGATATCGGCGGGACCAATGCCCGCTTCGCCCGCGCGTCGCTCGACGACAAGGGCGTGCCGACGCTCGGCACGGTGCGCAAATATAAGGTGGAGGATTATGCCAGCCTCCAGACCTGCTGGGCCGCCTTCGCCGCCGATGAGGAAGCGGCCGGCGCCGGTCCTCTGCCCGACGCCGCGTCGATCGCCTTTGCAACAGCGATCGGGCGCGAGGTCATCAAGCTCACCAACAGCAACTGGGTGATCCGCGCCGACACACTGGCGGAGGATCTGGGCGTGCGCACCGTGCGGCTGGTCAATGATTTCGAGGCAGTGGCCTTTGCGGTCTCGCGCCTGCCGCCGGAAAATCTGCCTTTGCTGTTCGGCGAGGACCGGCCTTTCCCCTATGATGGCGGCGTCACCATATTGGGGCCGGGCACGGGCCTGGGCGTCGCGATGATCGCCTATGACAATGGCGAGCCGCATGTCGTGGCGACCGAAGGCGGGCATCTCGACTTCGCGCCGCTCGACCATATCGAGGAGCGCATCCTCTCCTATCTGCGCGACAAGTTCCTGCGCGTCTCGACCGAGCGGATCGTGTCGGGGCCGGGGCTCAATTATATCTACAAGGCGCTGGCGACGATCGGGCATGAGCGGGTCGTGCTGATGGAAGACCCCGAATTGTGGCAGGCCGCGCTCGACGGTAGCGATCCCTTCGCGCGCCGCGCGCTGGAACGCTTCTGTATGTGCTATGGATCGGTCGCGGGCGACCTCGCGCTGGCGCATGGCCCTCATGCGGTGGTGCTGGCCGGTGGCCTCACCCAGCGAATGAAGGATTTTCTGACGCAGAGCGGCTTCCACGCCCGCTTCACGGCGAAGGGCCGGTTCGAGAGCCTGATGGCGACCGTGCCGATCCGCTGCGCCATCCATGACGAAATCGGCCTGTTCGGGGCCGCAGCAGCTTTCCGGGAGAAGTGAGATGAGCGACCTGACCGTAGCACAGGTGATGGAACTGGCCCCGGTGATCCCGGTGCTGGTAGTGGAGCGGGTCGAGGACGCACTGCCGATCGCGCGCGCGCTGGTAGCGGGCGGGCTGCCGGCGCTGGAGGTGACTCTGCGCACGCCCGCCGCGCTCGACGTGATCCGCGAGATGGCGCAGGTGGAGGGCGCGGTGGTGGGCGCGGGCACAGTGCTGAACCCCCGGCAACTGGACGAGGCGATGAAAGCGGGCGCGCGCTTTGCCGTGAGCCCTGGTCTTACCGAGCCGCTGGGGCGCGCGGCGATCGACGCTGGCCTGCCCTTCCTGCCCGGCACCGCGACCGCCGCCGACGTCATGCGCGGCATGGACATGGGGCTGACCCATTTCAAATTCTTCCCGGCGGCGACATCGGGCGGGCTGCCGGCGCTCAAGGCGCTGGCCGCGCCGCTGTACGAAGCCCGCTTCTGCCCTACGGGCGGCATCACCTTCGACAATGCGCCGGACTGGCTGGCCCAGCCCTTCATCAAATGCGTGGGCGGCACATGGCTGGTGCCCAAGGGGCCGGTCGATCCGGCGCGGATCGAGGCGCTGGCGCGCGACGCCGCCGCCCTGCCCCGCGCCGGCGTTTGATCCGGTTGCGCGCGGCGCGGCAGCCCCCTAGATGGGCAGGCATGACACCGCGCCGCCTCCTTGCCGCCCTCGCTCTCCTGCTGTCAGGCTGCGCCGGCGCGCCGGAAACCTACCCTTCGCTCGCCAAGCGGCCGATCGAGAGCGCGCCGGTGGCCGATGTCGCGCCGCCGCCCGCGCCTGTCCCCGCCGATGCGGCGCTGTCGGCCGAGATCGCAAGCTATGTCGAACAGGCGGACAAGGGCGCGGCGGCGTTCGATGCGGCGCATGACAAGGCCGACCGCGCGGTGCGCGCGGCAGCCGGCGCGGCGGTGTCGAGCGACGCCTGGGTTGCCGCGCAGGTCGCGATCAGCGCGCTGGAGGCGGCGCGCAACGACAGCGTCTCGGCGCTCGCCAGCCTCGACACCCTCTATGTCCAGCGCAGCAATGCGGTGGCGGACGGCAAGGCGACGGGCGGCCTGGACGACATAGACGCCGCGCGCGCCGCCGCTTTGTCGCTTGTGGACCAGCAGAACGACCGCATCGACGCGATGAAGGCGCGCCTGCCGCAGCCTTGACACGCTCCTTCTCCCCTGGGGGGAGAAGGATACGGAGCCTTGCCGCGTCGCGGCTAGGCGACGTTGGATGAGGGGGCAGCGCGTTGTCGTGGCGTCCAGACCCCTCACCCAGTTACGACTAGGCAGCAAGCTGCCAAGTCTTCGCAGCCCTCTCCCCCCAGGGGAGAGGGATATTTATCCCGCCGTTTTCAACCAGTCCGCCACTTTGCGCGCGACGCTCATGAACGCATCGGCATGAACCCCGTCCCCCGCCGCCGGGGGATCGCCGGCGTCGGAGCGTCGGCGAATGTCGATGGCGAGGGGGATGCGGCCGAGGAAGGGCATGGCGAGCGCTTCCGCTTCGCGTTCCGCGCCGCCCTGGCCGAAGGGGTCGGAAATTTCGCCACAATGGGGGCAAGCATAGCCGGCCATATTCTCGACCAGGCCGACCATCGGCACGCCGGCCTGCGCGAACAGGCTGACGGCGCGGGCCGCGTCGATCAGGGCCAGATCCTGCGGGGTCGAGACGATCAACGCGCCGGCGGGCTTGTGCTTCTGGATCATGGTGAGCTGAATGTCGCCGGTGCCGGGCGGCATGTCGACCACCAGCAGGTCGGTGTCGCCCCACGCCGCCTCGATCAACTGGGTGAGCGCATTGCCGACCATCGGCCCGCGCCAGGCGAGCGCCTTGCCCGGTTCGACCAGATGCGCCATCGACAGCATCGGGATGCCGAGCGTGCCGGTGACGGGATTGAGCTTCTTGTCCTGCGCGGTCGGCTTGCTGTCCTCGCTGCCCATCAGCTTCGCCTGCGAGGGGCCGTAAATGTCGGCATCGACCAGGCCCACCTTCACCCCCAGCCGGTGCAGCGCGACGGCGAGATTGGCAGACAAGGTGGATTTGCCGACGCCGCCCTTGCCCGACGCGACGGCGAGGATGCGCGGCGGCGTGGGGGCGCTCTGCCGCTCGGCGGTTTCGATGACGCGCACCTCGCGCACATTGTCCACGGCCAGAGCCCCTTCGCGGATCGCCGCAGCGAGCCCTTCGCGCTGCTGGGCGGACAGGCCGGCGACGTCGAGCGTCAGGGTCATGACCCCGTCGCGCACGCGCGGCGCGCTAGCGCGGCCGTCGGTAAGAGCGGCGAGGCGGGCGGCGAAATCGGCTAGATCGGTCATGGTGCGACGCTCTAGGAAATTATCGCGCCCATTTGCACTGTTTTTCGGTACCGAGCCTACCTATAGAAGAGGCATGAAACGACACTTCGGGTGGATGCCCGCGATAACAGCGATGGTCCAAGGCCCCTGGGGCGGCAAGAATGACGGGCCGGACGGCGACGGACAGAAAGGCGGCGACGCCGGGCCGCGCAATCCGTGGACCCAGCCGGGCAAGCCCGCCGGCGGGCAGAAAGGCCCGTCCGCGATCGAGGAACTGCTGCGGCGGGGCCGGGAAAGTTTCGGCAATGGCGGCGGCGGTTTCGGCGGTCTTCCGCCGCGCGCCACCGGCCGGGCGATCTGGCCGATCGCGGTCGGCATCGTCGTGCTGCTGTGGCTGGTGCTCACCAGCTTCCACCGGGTCGGGCCGCAGGAGCGCGGCGTCGTCACCATGCTGGGCAAATATAGCCGCACCTTGTCACCCGGCATCAGCCTGACGCTGCCCGCGCCGTTCGAGGCGGTGACGACGGTCGATGTCGAGGAAATCCGCACCATCGACATTGGATCGGTGAGCGCGGAGAGCGAGAATCTGGTGCTGACCGGCGACCAGAATATCATCGACCTCGCTTATTCGGTGCGGTGGAATATCCGCAATCCCGAGCTGTATCTGTTCCAGCTCAGCGAGCCGGACGACACGGTGCGCGAAGTGGCGGAAAGCGCGATGCGGTCCGTGCTCGCCAGCGTCAGCCTGGACGACGCGCTGGGCGCGGGGCGGACCACGATCGAGCAGCAGGTCGAACTGCGGATGCAGGAGATATTGGACGGATACCGTTCGGGCATCCGCATCCAGGGCGTGGCGATCAAGCAGGCCGACCCGCCGGCCGCGGTCAACGACGCCTTCAAGGCGGTGTCCGCCGCGCAGCAGGAAGCGCAGAGCTATCTCAACAAGGCGCGCGCCAACGCCCAGCAGGTGACGGCGCAAGCACAGGGCGAGGCCGCCGCCTTCGACAAGGTCTATGAGCAGTACAGGCTCGCGCCCGACGTCACCCGCCGCCGTATGTATTATGAAACCATGGAGGGCGTGTTGTCCGGCGTCGACAAGACCATCGTGGAGGGCGGCAATGTGACGCCCTATCTGCCGCTGCCCGAAATCAAGCGGCGCGCGGCGCAGGGCGCGGCCGCCGGCGCGACGGAGGCGCAGTAATGGGCGCGCTCCGCCACCCCGTCGCCCTGGCGCTGATCGTGCTGTTCGCGCTGATCCTGCTGGGCAGCACCGTCGCGATCGTGCCCGAAACAAAGCAGGGCGTGATCGTCCGCTTCGGCAATCCCGAATATATCATCAACCGCTATCGCCCCAACGAGACGTTCGGCAAGACCGGCGCGGGCGTCATCGTGCGTGCGCCCTTCGTCGATCAGATCGTCTGGATCGACAAAAGGGTGCTCTCGGTGGAAATGGATCGGCAGCAGGTGCTCTCGACCGATCAGCTGCGCTTGCAGGTCGATGCGTTCGCGCGTTACCGCATTGTCGATCCACTGCGCATGTATATCGCGGCGGGCAGCGAGGAGCGCGTATCCGACGCATTGCGCCCGATCCTCGGGTCGGCGCTGCGGAACGAGCTGGGCAAGCGGCCCTTCGCCGCGCTGCTTTCGCCCGAGCGGGGGCAGGTGATGCAGAATATCGAGACCGGCCTCAACCGCGTCGCCCGCCAATATGGCGCGGAGATCGTGGATGTGCGGATCAAACGCGCCGACCTGCCCGACGGCACGCCGCTGGACAGCGCCTTCACCCGGATGCGGACGGCGCGCGAGCAGGAAGCGCTGACGATCCGCGCCCAGGGCACCAAGCAGGCGCAGATCATCCGCGCCGAGGCGGACGCCAACGCCGCGCGCATCTACGCCGAAAGCTATGGCAAAGACCCGGACTTCTATGATTTCTACCGGGCGATGCAGAGCTATCGCTACACCTTCTCCCCCGACCGGAACGGGCAGACCAACATCATCCTGTCGCCGGACAATGAATTCCTGCGGCAATTCCAGGGAAGGCGCTGATCCGGGCCGGCTTCGTTACGGAACCAGCGCCATTCAATGAGGGTTAAGGCAAGGCGGCGCATTTCCTGGGCTCCTGTTCAGAGTCCCGCCTTCCCATCCTGAAGATCCATGAGAGGACCGTCACGAGTGCGTTACGCTTATGCCATCACCGGCGCCCTGCTGCTCGGCGGCACCGCCATCGCCGTCACCACCGCTTCCAATGTCGGCGCGCAGGTCGCGCAGAATGAAGGCTTGCAGGCCGCAGCCCCGGCGGGCGCGCCGGCGAGCCTGGCCGACATGGTCGAGAAGCTCCAGCCGGCGGTGGTCAACATCTCGACCAAGCAGCGGGTGAAGGTGCAGAACCCCTTTGCCGGCACCCCGTTCGGCGACCTGTTCGGCCAGGGCCAGGGCGGCCAGCCCCAGACGCGGCAGGCGCAGTCGCTCGGCTCGGGCTTCATCATTTCGGCCGATGGTTACATCGTCACCAATAACCATGTGGTGTCGGCGGGCGCGGAAGGTGCGAGCGTCGAGCAGATCACGGTGACGCTCACCAATCGCGAGGAATATACCGCCAAGCTGGTGGGCCGCGATCCGGCGACCGACCTTGCGGTGCTCAAGATCACGGCCAGCAAGCCATTGCCCTTCGTCAAGTTCGGCGACAGCACCAAGGCGCGGGTGGGCGATTGGGTGGTCGCGATCGGCAATCCTTTCGCCCTCTCCGGCACGGTGACGGCGGGCATCATCTCCGCTCTGCATCGCGGCACCGGCGGCACCTATGACAAGTTCATCCAGACCGATGCGTCGATCAACCAGGGCAATAGCGGCGGCCCGATGTTCGACATGCGCGGCAATGTGATCGGCATCAATAGTCAGATATTGTCGCCCTCGGGCGGCAATGTCGGCATCGGCTTTGCGATTCCGTCCGAGCAGGCCGCGCCGATCGTGAACACGCTGATGAAGGGCCAGTCGGTCAAGCGCGGCTATCTGGGCGTGCAGATCAGCCCGTTGGGCGAAGACCTTGCGGACTCGCTGGGGCTGGCCAAGAATCGCGGGGAGTTCGTCCAGGGCGTGGAGCCAGGCAAGGGCGCGGACAAGGCCGGGATCAAGGCGGGCGACGTGATCGTCAGCGTCGCCGGCCAGGAAGTCAGCCCCGACCAGAATCTCTCCTCGATCGTCGCCAGCCAGCCGATCGGGTCGCGCGTGCCGATCGTCCTCATCCGCAACGGCCAGCGCCAGACGGTGACGGCGGTGGTGGGCGAGCGCCCGTCCGAGGATGAGCTGAACAGCTTCGCCCAGCAACAGGATGGCGACGATTTCAGCCAGCAGGACCAGGCCCCGGGCCAGGCGGCGCAGCAGTCGCTCGGTATTTCGGCGATCCCGCTGACGCCGACGATCATCCGCCAGCTCGGCATCGCCGCCGACACGCGCGGCATCGTCATCACCGCAGTGGACGGATCGACCGACGCGGGGGCCAAGGGGCTCCGGCGCGGCGATGTCATCATCAGCGCCAACAACCGCCCGGTCCTGAGCCAGGCAGACCTTGACGCGCAGGTGAAGGCGGTGTCGGCGCAGGGCCGCAACGCCATCCTGCTCCAGGTTCTGCGGCGCGGCCAGCCGGCGATCTTCCTGCCGGTGCGGTTGCGGGATAAGTAAGGGGGCGCTTGCCGCCCCTTTCCGCCGCAGCGATTGTTGCTAGAAGACTCGTCATTCCCGCGAAGGCGGGAATCCATCTCCCACGCCATCCGATCTGGTGACGTCAGGAGATGGATCCCCGCCTTCGCGGGGATGACGGCGTTTTGGGGAGGGATGGTGGCATGAGTGACGGCATCTTCATCGGTCTGGGCGCGCCGGAGAAGGATGGCGGCTTGCCCCAATATCTGAACCTGCGCCGCGCCAACCGGCATGGCCTGATCGCCGGCGCGACAGGAACTGGCAAAACGGTGACTTTGCAGGGCATTGCGGAGAGCTTCTCGGCGCTCGGCGTGCCGGTGTTCCTGGCCGATGTGAAGGGCGACCTCGCCGGGATTTCGATGGCCGGCTCCCCCACGGCCAAGAACGCCGAGAAGCTGGTCGCGCGCGCGGCGGAAGTCGGCATCGCCGACTACAGCTATGCTGACAATCCGGCGATCTTCTGGGACTTGTACGGGCAGCAGGGCCATCCGGTCCGCACCACCGTCAGCGAGATGGGGCCGCTGCTGCTGGCGCGGCTGATGGGTCTCAACGAGACGCAGGAAGGCGTGCTGACGATCGCCTTCAAATATGCCGACAAGGAAGGGTTGCTGCTGCTCGACCTCGGCGATTTGCAGGCGATGCTGGCCTATTGCGCGGAGAATGCTGATACGCTGTCCGCCCGCTACGGCAATGTGACCAAGGCCAGCGTCGGGGCGATCCAGCGGCAGTTGCTCCAGCTGGAAAGCCAGGGCGGCGACCATTTCTTCGGCGAGCCCGCGCTCGACATCCACGACATGATCCAGGTGGACGAAAAGGGGCGCGGCTATATCAATGTGTTGGCCGCCGACCGGCTGATGCAGAGCCCCAAGCTCTATGCGACCTTCCTGCTGTGGCTGCTGTCCGAACTGTTCGAAACGCTGCCCGAGGTGGGCGATCCCGACAAGCCCAAGCTCGTCTTCTTCTTCGACGAGGCGCACCTGTTGTTCGAGGATGCGCCCAAGGCGCTGACCGACAAGATCGAGCAGGTGGTGCGGCTGATCCGGTCGAAGGGCGTGGGCGTCTATTTCGTCACCCAGAACCCGATCGACATTCCAGAGGATGTGGCGGGCCAGCTCGGCAACCGGGTGCAGCACGCGCTGCGCGCCTTCACCCCGCGCGACCAGCGGGCGATCAAGGCGGCGGCCGAGACCTTCCGCATCAATCCCGACCTTGATGTCGAAACCGCGATCACCGAATTGAAGGTGGGCGAGGCTTTGGTGTCGCTGTTGCAGGAGGATGGATCGCCCGGCATCGTCCAGCGCACTTTGATTGCCCCGCCCCGCTCGCGCCTGGGTCCGCTGGAGCCGAAGGAACGGGCGATCATCCAGTCGATCTCGCCCTGCGCCGGCAAATATGACGAGGCGGTCGACCGGGAGTCGGCTGAGGAAATTCTCGCCGCGCGCGGCCAGGCGGCGGCTGCGGCGGCGCAGGCGCAGAAGGCGCAGGCCGAGGCCGACAAGGCGGCAGCGGCGCAGGCCAAGGTCGAGGCGAAGCAGCGCGAGGCGGACCTGAAAGAGCAGGCGCGGCGGGACGCGGCGGCGGCGCGGGAAGCGGCGAAGCCGAGCGCCCTCGATCGGGCGGTGCAGTCGGCGACACGGGCAGCGGGATCGTCGGTCGGGCGGCAGGTCGCCAATGAACTGGGCCGCGCCGTGTTCGGCGGATCGTCGCGGCGGCGGTCCTCGTCCGGCGGCATTGCCGGCCAGCTGGTGCGCGGCATATTGGGCAGCCTGTTCAAATAGCTGGCGCGCCGCGCCGGAGCGTGTAGCATCCGCGCCATGCAGAAGCTGTTCGTCAGCGGCGAGCCTGTGCCCTGGTTCCGCGCCCCGGCGCTGGATGGCAACCCGCGCTACGCCTTCGATTCCGCCGCTGGACGGTGGATGGTGATGCTGTTCATAGGGTCGGCCGGGCATGAGGCGGCGGCGGGGCCGCTCGCCGCGCTGGCCGCGTACCGCGACCTGTTTGACGATGAACGCGCCTGCTTCTTCGGCGTCACGATCGACCCGCAGGACGCGGCGCAGCAGCGGATCGCGCAGAGCCTGCCGGGCATCCGCTGGTTCCTGGATTATGAGGGGACGGTGTCGAGCCAATATGGCGCGGCCCGGCTGGACGGGACGAAGGCGGAATATACCCCTTTCTGGCTGCTGGTCGATCCGATGCTGCGGGTCCGGCGGCAGGCGCCGCTGCACCAAGTCGCTGAGATCATGGCGGAATTGCGCGGGCTGGTGGACCGTCCGGTGGAGCTGCCGACCGCGCCGGTGCTGGTGCTGCCTGGCATATTGCCGCCCGACCTCTGCCGCCGGCTGATCGGCCTCTATGACGGGCATGGCGGCGAGGAATCGGGCTTCATGCGCGAGGAGAATGGCATCACCGTCCACAAGATGGACCATAGCCACAAAAGGCGCGCCGACTATCATATCGAGGATATGAAGCTGGTCGATGGCCTGAAAGCGCTGATGGGACGGACGATCCGGCCGATGCTGGAGCGCGCTTTCCAGTTCAAGTCCACCCGGATCGAGCGGTTCATGGTTGCCTGCTATGACGGCGCGGTGGGCGGCCATTTCCGCCCGCACCGCGACAATAGCACCAAGGGCACGGCCCACCGGAAATTCGCCTGCACCATCAATCTCAATGCCGAGGACTATGAAGGCGGCGACCTGCGCTTTCCCGAATATGGCCAGCGCCTCTATCGCGCGCCGACCGGCGGTGCGGTGCTTTTCTCCTGCTCTATGCTGCACGAAGCGACGCCGGTGACGCGGGGCCGGCGCTACGCCTTCCTGCCCTTCTTCTACGATGACGAAGGCGCGCGGCTGCGCGAGGCGAACATGGCCTATGTCGCGCCGGAATTGCAGGGCTATCAGGCCGGGCTGGCGACGCAGGACAGCGCGGCCGGATAGGGCGATTTTGGACATGACAAGGAAAAGCAGCGCGGTGGGGGCGCTCGCGCGATTGCGCTGGTGGTGGCGGGCCGGCTAAGCCGCTTCCCATGACGGCCCCTCCCCCGCCGCGCCATCCGCTGCGCTTCGCCAATTTTCGCGCCTATCTGGTGGGGCGGTTCGCGGCCGTGCTGGCGCAGTATAGCATGATGATCGTGCTGGGCTGGCAAGCCTATAATATCGCGCGGGAAACGATGAGCACGGCGGGCGCTTCGGCGCAGCTTGGCCTTATCGGCCTGGCGCAGTTCCTGCCGCTCTTCTTCCTGACGCCGGTGACGGGGTGGGTTGCCGACCATTTCGACCGGCGGATGATTACCCGGCTGACGCTGTCCTTGCTGACGGCGGCTTCGGCGCTGCTGGCGTTCGCGACCTATGAGGGCTGGGTCAGCCTCACGCTGATCTTCGGCATCGCCGTGATCGTCGGCATTGCGCGTGCGTTCAACGGGCCGGCCTATGGCGCGCTCGCGCCCAATCTGGTGCCCGCAGCCGTGCTGCCCAATGCGATCGCGATTTCCAGCGTCGCGTGGCAGACGGGGATGATCGCCGGGCCGGCGCTCGGCGGCTATGCCTATGCGGCGACGCCCTGGGGCGCCTATGCGCTGGCGTGCGCGCTCTATGCGCTGGCGCTCGGCGCAATGTTCTTCATCGGCAGGGTGCCGCAGCCGGCGCGCGACCTCACCCGCCATCCGATCCGGCAGATGGTCGACGGCCTCATATATGTGAAGGGCAACCGGCTGGTGCTCGCGACGATCACGCTGGATCTGTTCGCTGTGCTGCTGGCCGGCGCGACCGCGCTGCTGCCGGTCTATGCCCGCGACATACTGCATGTGGGATCGGCGGGCCTCGGTCATCTCGCCGCCGCGCCGGGGATCGGCGCGGGGCTGATGGCGCTCTGGTTCTCGTTCCGGCCGATGAAACGCGAAGTCGGATTGAAGATGCTGGGCGCGGTGGTGCTGTTCGGCATCGCCACCATCGTCTTCGGCTGCACCGCATTTCTGCCCCGCTCCATCGCGATGGAGGTGGGCATCGGCGCGCTGGTGGTGCTGGGCGGGGCGGACATGGTGTCGGTGTTCATCCGCCAGTCGCTGGTGCAGCTGCATACCCCCGACGCGATGCGCGGACGGGTGTCGAGCCTGTCGCAGCTGACCATTTCCGCCTCTAACGAGCTGGGCGAGGCGGAAAGCGGCTTCCTGGCGGCGCTGGTGGGGCCGGTAGCGGCGGTGATCGGCGGCGGCATCGGCGCGATCGTCATCACGCTCATTTGGGCGCGGCTCTTTCCAGAATTGCGCCTTGCACGTAGTTTCGATCCACCCGACATCGGGCGAGCGGACCCCCATCAGGAGAAGACCTCGTGAAAGCTGCCTCGATACTCGAAACCATCGGCAACACCCCGCATATCCGCGTGCAGCGCCTATTCGGCGACGCAGAGGTGTGGATCAAGTCGGAGCGGTCGAACCCCGGCGGGTCGATCAAGGACCGAATCGCTCTCGCGATGATCGAGTCGGCCGAGGCGTCGGGCGCGTTGCAGCCGGGCGGCACGATCATCGAGCCGACGTCGGGCAATACGGGCGTTGGCCTTGCCATGGTCGCGGCGGTCAAGGGCTATAAGCTGGTGCTGGTCATGCCCGAGAGCATGTCGATCGAGCGGCGGCGGCTGATGCTCGCCTATGGCGCGAGCTTCGACCTGACCCCGCGCGAGAAGGGCATGAAGGGCGCGATCGAGCGCGCGCTGGAGCTGGTGGCGCAGACGCCGGGCAGCTGGATGCCGCAGCAGTTCGAGAACCCCGCCAATATCGACGTGCATGTCCATACGACGGCGGTCGAGATATTGACCGACTTCGGCGACGCGCCGATCGACGCGCTGATTACGGGGGTCGGCACCGGCGGGCATATCACCGGCACCGCCGAGGTGCTGAAGAAGGCGTGGCCCGACCTCAAGGTCTTCGCGGTCGAGCCGACGCTGTCCCCGGTCATCAGCGGCGGCCAGCCGGGACCACACCCGATCCAGGGCATCGGCGCGGGCTTCGTGCCGGCGAACCTGCATACGCAATTGCTCGACGGGGTGATCCAGGTCGATCCCGCCGACGCCAAGGACTATGCCCGCCGTGCCGCGCGTGAGGAAGGGATGCTGGTCGGCATTTCGTCTGGCGCGACGCTGGCGGCGATCGGGCAGAAGCTGAAGGAACTGCCGGCGGGGAGCCGTGTGCTGGGCTTCAACTATGATACGGGCGAGCGGTATCTTTCCGTGCCCGACTTCCTGCCGGAGTAAGGGCGAAGCGCCGGTCGCATGACATCTCCCGTTTTTGGCGACCGGCCGCATCCGCTTGTCTGGCTGGTCTGGGCGTTGATCCTGATCGGCCTGCCGATGGCGGTGGCGTCCTGGGAAAGCCGGCCGCGCGACGGGGCTACGGCGCGGTTTGATGCGGTTGCCGCCGCGCGGTTGCGCCGGCCTGCCACCCCGCCGCCGCCGGTCGAGCCGGTCCAGGTCTATGCCTTGCCCGCCGATCAGGCGCGGGCGCTCAACGCCGCCATCCCCTTCTCGCGCGATCCCAATCCGGCGGCGCGGCCGTTCGTCTTTGAGGGGTCGCAGGATGATCTGGCGCGGGCTACCGATTGCCTGGCAGCGGCCGAACTGTACGAAGCGGGCGACGATGCTGTCGGCGAGCAGGCGGTGGCCCAGGTGGTGCTGAACCGGGTCCGCCATCCCGCCTTTCCCAAGACCGTGTGCGGCGTGGTGTTCCAGGGACAGGAGCGCGCCACCGGATGCCAGTTCACCTTCACCTGCGACGGCGCGCTGGCGCGGACGCCCGGCGAGGCGGCTTGGAACCGCGCGCGGGAGATCGCCCGCGCCGCGCTGGCGGGTAAGGTTTTCAGGCCGGTCGGCCATGCCACCCATTATCATACCGACTGGGTGGTGCCCTATTGGAGCGGCAGCCTGGACAAGATCGTGGCGGTGGGCACGCACCTCTTCTTCCGCTGGCGCGGATGGTGGGGCACGCCGCAGGCCTTTCGCCTGAGCCGCTCCGGCGGCGAGCCGCTGATCCCGAAGATCGCCGGGCTTTCGCTCGCCCATGGGGATGCGTCGCCGGGCGCTCCGCCCCTGCCAGCCGCGACGCCGCCGGTGGAAGGATTGGCGGCACTCGCCGCCAAGCCACAGCAGGCGATCGGGGCGGAGTCGCTGGGCAAGAGCATCAGCGGCGCGCGGCTGGTGGGCATCGCGCCCGACGGCAAGGGGTTTCTGGTCGAACTGCCACGCGGCAGCGCGCCCGACAGTTGGCCCGCCATCGCGCAGACTTTTTGCGCGGGGCGGCCCGACTGCCGGATCATGGGATGGAAGGCGGGGAGCGCGCCCGCCGGCCTGCCGCTGACCGAGCCGCAGATGGCCGCGATGAGCTTCGCCTATATCCATGCGCTCGGCAGCGGCTTGCAGCGGGCGCTGTGGAATTGCGCGCAGACGCCGCGCGCCCTGCCCCGCGACTGTATGCGCGATCGCGTGCCGAGGGCTGCCGCCGCGCCGTCCGCGCAGCCGGGGCTTGCCGGGGTGCGGCGCAAGGAGCGGTTCGAGACGGTGAAGATCGCGCCGCCGGTCCCGCCCGCCGCTGCGAACGCCGTCAGTCCGGGGCGTTGAGCCGGGGCAGCCGGGCGACGCGAGCGACCAGTTCGGACTGGCGGCTGCAATCCATTTTCAGATAGATGGTCTTCATCTGGGTGCGGACGGTGGCGAGGGCCACGCCGCGCTCCTGCGACACCTGCTCCAGCGGCTTGCCCTCGCTCAGGCCCACCACCACCTCCGCCTCCGCGCGGGTGAGGCCGTAAAGCGCCCGGACGCGCGCGGCGAGCCCGGGGTCGCCTGCCTGCGGATCGGTGACGATGAGGACGATCTGCCGCTGATCGCCCGACCAGATGGCGGCAACCGACACGGCGAGCGGCAAGCCGCCCGCGCGCTGGATCAGACAGGCGGTGGCTTCCGTCGACTCCCGGTCCGCCGCCGCGCGCAGCGCTGCCTGGAGCAGCATATCGTCCTGCACACGGCGAGCGGCAATGTGGCGGTGGCGCAGCATCAGCGCGTCCTGGCGGCGCAGCATGGCCTCGGCCGCGCGGTTGCCGTCGATCAGCCTGCCCTGCGCACCCAGCAGGAACACCGCATGATCGACCAGGTCCAGCGTCGCACGCAGCGATTTGCCCTGGCCAGAGGCCCGATCGAGCTTGCGACGGATGTCGAACATGCGGCCGATATGGCCGACGCTGTCCTGCACCAGCGCGCGCTGCCGATCGTCGAAGGGCGCCTGGCTCTTGCCGCGATGCAGCCCGACATGGCCGATCGTCTCGCCATGCTGAACGATCCCGCCAAGGCAGCGGAAAGTGTCGTCGCCCATCGGGCGAATCCATTCATTATAGATGCGGCTGCCTTCATAGGCGCGGTCGGGCACCAGCGCTTCGACATCCCAGACCCGGTTGGGGGCGAGCCCTTCCAGCGCCTCCCCCCACAGATCGTCGCCCAGAAATTCCTCGTCATAAAGGGCCATCTGCTCGCCGGAGAAATAGCCCGAATAGCTCACCTCAGCGACATGCGCCGGCCCTAGACCCCAGTGCAGCACGCCCGACCGCGCACCTACCGCTTCCGCCAAGCGCGCCGCCAGCCGATCGAACGCGGCGTCGTCGGTCGCGGCGTCGTAAATCTCCTCGGTGCGGATCAATTCTTCATCCTCGGCCGACCAACCGATTGTTGCGGGGCGCCCTGCTTACACGTCTACCCGGACAAGAGCATTGGACAAATCGGTCATTTTCTATTTTAACCTATGATATGGTTGCGATTTCCATTGTGCATGCCGGCGTGCGTTACCAGATGGGCCTTGCCATGATGGAACGCAGAACTTGAGCCGGACAGGCCGCCACTGGTTATCGGTGGCCGCCTTGTCGATCATTGCCTTTCTGGCGCAGGGGGTCACGCTCTTCTCGCTGGGGCTGGTGATGCCGGCCATGGCGCGGGATTTCGGCGGCCATGCCGGATGGGCCGGGACCGCGCTGCTGACCGCGATGAGCCTGGCCAGCCTGCCCGTCGGTTGGGCGCTGACCCGGATGGACGCGCGCTGGATCGTAGCGGCCGGCGTGCTGCTGAGCGCAGCGGGATGGGCGGGAGCGGCGGCCAGCCATTATCGGCTGGCGCTGCTCTGCGCCATGGCGATCGCCGGCGTCGGCGTCGCCGCCGCGACGATCGTGCCGGGAATCGCGATCATCACCCGGGACATGGCCGCGCGGCGCGGGACGGCGTTGGCGATCTTCCTGGGCGCGACCATTGTCGCCGGCGCGGCTCTGCCGCCGGCGAGCGCCTGGGCGATCGACCTTTGGGGCTGGCGCGGGGCCATGGCGCGCGGCGCGGGCCTGATGCTGGCGCTGGGCCTGCCCCTTGTGCTGCTGGTGACGCGCGGGCCGGCGGGCGTGACGGAGGGTAGCGTGCGCCCCTCCCGCGTGGCGCTTGCGCAGCGGGACTTCCTGCTGGTGGCGGGCGCGATGACGCTGCTGCAACTGGCGATCAACGGGATATTGTTCGCCAGTGTGGACGCCTTGATGCACCAGGGGCTCGGTCAGGGGCGCGCTGTCGCCGCCTACAGCCTCGCCAACCTCGTCGGACTTCCGGCGCTGCTGATGGCGGGGCTGGTGACCGATCGGGTCGGCGCACGGCAGGCGATGGTCGCGATCAGCCTGATGCTGGCGGCGGGCAGCGCGGCGCTGGCAAGCGCCGGGCCGATGGGGCTGGCGGGCCTCGCCGCCTTCGTCCTGCTCTGGGGGGTGGCGAGCGCGCTGCCGGGGCAGGCCGGATCGATGCTGCTCGCCGATGTGGTGGGGCCAGCCGCCTTCCCCCGGATGCTCGGCGTAGTGACGGCGTCGATCGCCCTCATCGGCGCGCTGGCGCCGGTGCTGACCGATGCGCTGCGCGGCGCCGATGGCGGCTACACCCTCGCTATCCTCGTCTATGCGGCGTTGGCCGTGTTGGCGGCGCCGCTCGTTGCGATGGTCCGGCACAGGGGATCGGACTGACCCCCTTCACAAAATCCTATTCCGCGCCTATATGGCGTGTTCCAAACCGATCTGCCTTCTGCCATCGGCAAGAGGAGATCGTCCCCCGGTCCGCCCGGGGTCCGGTGTCGCGTAGCTCACGAAACCGGCGGGATTGGGCGGAAATCGGCGGGTCTTCAAGACGCTGACAGTGCGGATCGGACAGTCCCGGCCCGCACTTTTTTGCGTGATATGACAGGCGCGAATCACCTGTCATAACGCCGCAACCGGACTGAATTTCCGCTGCAATGCGGGAAAACACGACGAACCGTTACAGGCAGGAACCGCATGGCGACCAAAGCTCTCCCCCCCATCAGCAACACCGGCGCGAAGAAGCGCATCCGCAAGGTGTTCGGCGACATCCACGAAGTGGTGCAGATGCCGAACCTGATCGAGGTTCAGAGGGAGAGCTACGAACAATTCCTGCGGTCCGATCCGTCGATCGGCTATGTGTCTGGCCTGGAAAAGACGCTGCGCAGCGTGTTCCCGATCCGCGACTTCGCCGGCACCGCCGAAATGGACTTTGTCCATTACGAGCTGGAAGACCCCAAATATGACGTGGAAGAATGCCGCCAGCGCGGCATCACCTACGCTGCGCCGATGCGCGTGACGCTGCGCCTCATCGTATTCGAGGTGGACGCCGACACCGAAACCCGTTCCGTGCTCGATATCAAGGAGCAGGACGTCTATATGGGCGACATGCCGCTCATGACGCAGAACGGCACCTTCATCGTCAACGGCACCGAGCGCGTGATCGTCAGCCAGATGCACCGTTCGCCGGGCGTCCTGTTCGACCATGACCGCGGCAAGACCCATGCGTCGGGCAAATATCTCTTCGCCGCGCGCGTCATCCCCTATCGCGGCTCGTGGCTCGACTTCGAGTTCGACGCCAAGGACATCGTCAACGTCCGCATCGACCGCAAGCGCAAGCTGCCGGTCACGGCCTTGCTCTATGCGCTCGGCCTCAACGCCGAGGACATTCTCGGCCAGTTCTACAACAAGGTGACCTTCCTGCGCGGGGAAGGCGGCTGGCAGATTCCCTATGTCGCCGAAGCCTGGCGCGGCCTGAAGCCCGCCTTCGACATTGTCGACGCCAAGTCGGGCGAAGTCGTGTTCGCCGCCGGTCACAAGATTTCGCCCCGCGCCGCGAACAAGGCGGAGAAGGACGGGCTGGAAACGCTGCTCATTCCGACCGAGGAAGTCTATGGCCGCTACAGCGCCTATGACCTCATCAACGAGAGCACCGGCGAAATCTATATCGAGGCGGGCGACGAGGTGTCGCCGGAGAATCTCGAAAAGCTCGACAAGGCGGGCATCGACCGGCTGGAACTGCTCGACATCGACCATGTCACCACCGGTCCCTGGATCCGCAATACGCTGAAGGCCGACAAGGCCGAGGATCGTGACCAGGCGCTGGCCGACATTTATCGCGTCATGCGCCCCGGCGAGCCGCCGACGAAGGAAACGGCAGAATCGCTGTTCGCCGGCCTGTTCTTCGACCCCGAGCGCTACGACCTGTCGGCGGTCGGCCGCGTCAAGATGAACATGCGCCTCGACCTCGACGCCGAGGACACGGTGACGACGCTCCGCACCGAGGATATCCTCGCCGTGGTCAAGGAGCTGGTGAACCTCAAGGACGGCAAGGGCGAGATTGACGATATCGATAATCTCGGCAACCGTCGCGTCCGCTCGGTCGGCGAGCTGCTGGAGAACCAGTATCGCGTCGGCCTGCTGCGCATGGAGCGCGCGGTCAAGGAGCGCATGTCGAGCGTGGACGTGTCCACGGTCATGCCGAACGACCTCATCAACGCCAAGCCCGCCGTGGCCGCGGTGCGCGAGTTCTTCGGCTCCTCGCAGCTCTCGCAGTTCATGGACCAGACCAACCCGCTGTCGGAAGTCACCCACAAGCGCCGCGTGTCGGCGCTCGGGCCGGGCGGCCTGACCCGCGAGCGCGCGGGCTTCGAGGTGCGCGACGTTCACCCGACCCATTATGGCCGTATCTGCCCGATCGAGACGCCCGAAGGCCCGAACATCGGCCTCATCAACTCGCTCGCCACCTTCAGCCGCGTCAACAAGTACGGCTTCATCGAGACGCCCTATCGCCGCGTGATCGACGGCAAGGTGACGAACGATGTCGTCTATCTGTCCGCCATGGAGGAGGCCAAGCACACGATCGCACAGGCCAACGCCGAGCTGAACGAGGATGGCAGCTTCGTGGAAGACCTGATCTCCGCGCGCGAAGCCGGCGAATTCCTGATGGCGCCCAAGGACCATATCACGCTGATGGACGTCAGCCCCAAGCAGCTGGTGTCGGTCGCGGCCTCGCTCATTCCCTTCCTGGAGAATGACGACGCCAACCGCGCGCTGATGGGCTCCAACATGCAGCGCCAGGCGGTGCCTTTGGTCCGCGCCGAAGCGCCGTTCGTCGGCACCGGCATGGAAGGCACGGTCGCGCGCGACTCCGGCGCGGCGATCGCGGCGAAGCGCGCGGGCATCGTCGATCAGGTGGACGCCACCCGTATCGTCATCCGCGCGACGGGCGATGTCGAACCCGGCCAGTCGGGCGTCGATATCTACACGCTCCAGAAGTTCCAGCGCTCCAACCAGGACACCTGCATCAACCAGCGTCCGCTGGTGAAGGTCGGCGACCTGATCGAAGCCGGCGACGTCATCGCCGACGGCCCGTCGACCGAGTTTGGCGAGCTGGCGCTGGGCCGCAACACGCTGGTCGCGTTCATGCCCTGGAACGGCTATAATTATGAAGACTCCATCCTGATCTCCGAGCGGATCGTGAAGGATGACGTCTTCACCTCGATCCATATCGAGGAGTTCGAGGTCATGGCCCGCGACACCAAGCTGGGGCCGGAGGACATCACCCGCGACATCCCGAACGTCGGCGAGGAAGCGCTGCGCAACCTCGACGAGGCGGGCATCGTCTATATCGGCGCCGAAGTGGAGCCGGGCGACATTCTGGTCGGCAAGATCACCCCCAAGGGTGAATCGCCGATGACCCCGGAAGAAAAGCTGCTCCGCGCGATCTTCGGTGAAAAGGCGTCCGACGTGCGCGACACGTCGCTGCGTCTGCCGCCGGGCGTTGCCGGGACGGTCGTTGAAGTGCGCGTGTTCAACCGCCACGGCATCGACAAGGACGAGCGCGCCATGGCGATCGAGCGGGAGGAAATCGACCGGCTCGCCAAGGACCGCGAGGACGAACGCGCGATCCTCAACCGCGCGACCTTCAACCGGTTGCAGGAAATGCTGCTGGGCCAGACCGCTTCGGCAGCGCCCAAGGGCGTCAAGAAGGGCGTCGTCATCGACGAGGCTTTGCTGGGCGAGGTCGAGCGCCACGAATGGTGGAAGTTCGCGGTCGAGGACGATCAGCGCCAGGCCGGCATCGAAGCCGTCAAGGCGCAGTATGACGAAGCGGTGAAGCTGATCGTCGAGAAGTTCGAGGATCGCGTCGACAAGCTGCAACGCGGCGACGAACTGCCGCCGGGCGTGCTGAAGATGGTCAAGGTGTTCGTCGCGGTGAAGCGCAAGCTGCAGCCGGGCGACAAGATGGCCGGCCGTCACGGCAACAAGGGCGTCATCAGCCGCATCCTGCCGATCGAGGACATGCCGTTCCTGGAGGACGGCACCCATGTCGACATCGTGCTCAACCCGCTGGGCGTGCCGTCGCGCATGAATGTCGGGCAGATCTTCGAGACGCATCTGGGCTGGGCCGCGCGCGGCCTCGGCGAGCAGATCAAGCACGCTCTGGAAGACTGGCGCGAGGCCAATCCGAATGCGGAAGCGGGCGCAATGCCCGACGCGGTCAAGCAGCGGCTGCTCGACACTTATGGCCCGCAATATGCGGACCAGATCGAGGGCCGCGATGCCGAGCAGATCATCGATCTGGCCGAGCATCTGGGCCGCGGCGTGCCGATGGCGACACCGGTGTTCGACGGCGCGCGGGAAGCCGACGTGTCGAAGATGCTGGAACTGGCCGGGCTGCACAATTCGGGTCAGTCGGACCTGTATGACGGCCGGACGGGCGACAAGTTCGACCGCAAGGTGACGGTGGGCATCATCTATATGCTGAAGCTCCACCACCTGGTCGACGACAAGATCCACGCGCGGTCCATCGGCCCCTACAGCCTCGTCACCCAGCAGCCGCTGGGCGGTAAGGCGCAGTTCGGCGGCCAGCGCTTCGGCGAGATGGAGGTGTGGGCGCTCCAGGCTTATGGCGCTGCCTACACGCTCCAGGAAATGCTGACGGTGAAGTCCGACGACGTGGTCGGCCGCACCAAGGTCTATGAGGCGATCGTCAAGGGCGACGACACGTTCGAGGCCGGCATCCCGGAGAGCTTCAACGTGCTCGTCAAGGAAATGCGCAGCCTCGGCCTCAACGTCGAACTCGCCGCGATGGACGAAGTCGCGGACGACGACGACGGCCTCGCGCAGGCGGCGGAGTGATCCCGTTCGCGGGACATGAATGGAGTGAAAAAGCCTCGGTAGTTGTTTGTATTCATGTCGCGGATGGAAGCGAGGTCCGCACGGTCCAAGTGGACGAAGATGGACTTTGCTTCCAATGCGGTTCGACTGACGACGACCCGAAGTTAGCCCAGGTGCTGTGTTTAGATTGCGTGATTGATCGACCCGGCTTGAACGACGTGCCCGACATCCCCGTTAACTGGGTGGCACACCGCGAGGCCGACGAACGCTGGACGATCGAAGCGCAACCTGAAGATTGAACGACCTGCACGGTCCGGAGACAGAAAAATGAACGAACTGACCAACTTCGCCAATCCGGTTGCCAAGACCGAGACTTTCGATCAGATCCAGATCGGCCTTGCCTCGCCCGAGCGCATCCGGTCGTGGTCCTTCGGCGAGATCAAGAAGCCTGAGACGATCAACTATCGTACGTTCAAGCCCGAGCGTGACGGCCTGTTCTGCGCGCGCATCTTCGGTCCGATCAAGGACTATGAGTGCTTGTGCGGCAAGTATAAGCGCATGAAGTATAAGGGCATCGTCTGCGAAAAATGCGGTGTCGAGGTTACCGTATCGAAGGTCCGCCGCGAACGGATGGGCCATATCGAACTGGCAGCGCCCGTCGCGCATATCTGGTTCCTGAAGTCGCTGCCCAGCCGCATCGGCCTGCTGCTCGACATGCAGTTGAAGCAGCTTGAGCGCGTTCTCTATTTCGAGTCCTACATCGTCACCGAGCCGGGCCTCACCCCGCTGGAGAAGTTCCAGCTGCTGACCGAGGACGAGCTGCTCGACGCGCAGGACCAATATGGCGAGGACGCCTTCTCCGCCGGGATCGGCGCGGAAGCGGTCAAGCAGATGCTGATGGACCTCGACCTTGAGGGCGAGAAGCAGGCGCTGCTGGACGAGCTGGCCGTCACCAAGTCGGAACTGAAGCCCAAGAAGATCATCAAGCGCCTCAAGGTGGTTGAGTCCTTCCTGGAATCCGGCAACCGCCCCGAATGGATGATCCTGGACGTCGTGCCGGTCATCCCGCCCGAACTGCGTCCGCTGGTGCCGCTGGACGGCGGCCGCTTCGCGACCTCGGACTTGAACGACCTCTACCGCCGCGTCATCAACCGCAACAACCGCTTGAAGCGGCTGATGGAACTGCGCGCGCCGGACATCATCGTCCGCAACGAAAAGCGCATGCTGCAGGAAGCGGTCGATGCGCTGTTCGACAATGGTCGCCGCGGCCGCGTCATCACCGGCGCGAACAAGCGTCCGCTCAAGTCGCTGTCCGACATGCTCAAGGGCAAGCAGGGCCGCTTCCGCCAGAACCTGCTCGGCAAGCGCGTCGACTATTCGGGCCGTTCGGTCATCGTGACCGGGCCGGAATTGAAGCTGCACCAGTGCGGGCTCCCTAAGAAGATGGCGCTCGAACTGTTCAAGCCCTTCATCTACGCCCGCCTTGACGCCAAGGGTCTCAGCATGACCCTGAAGCAGGCGAAGAAGTGGGTCGAGAAGGAGCGCAAGGAAGTCTGGGATATCCTGGACGAGGTGATCCGCGAGCATCCGGTGATGCTGAACCGCGCGCCCACGCTGCACCGCCTCGGCATCCAGGCGTTCGAGCCTGTCCTGATCGAAGGCAAGGCGATCCAGCTGCACCCGCTCGTCTGCTCGGCCTTCAACGCCGACTTCGACGGCGACCAGATGGCCGTCCACGTCCCGCTGAGCCTTGAGGCCCAGCTGGAAGCGCGCGTGCTGATGATGTCCACCAACAACATCCTGTCGCCCGCCAACGGCAAGCCGATCATAGTGCCGTCGCAGGACATGGTGCTTGGCATCTATTATCTGTCGATGGAGCGCGAGGGCGAGCCGGGCGAAGGCATGTTGCTCGCCGACATGCAGGAAGTGCATCAGGCGCTCTACGCCAAAGCGGTGACGCTGCACTCGAAGATCATCAGCCGCGTGCCGCAGACCGACGAAGCCGGCAAGCAATATATGAAGCGGTTCGAAACGACGCCGGGCCGCATGTTGCTGGGCGAATGCCTGCCCAAGAGCCACAAGGTGCCCTTCGACGTGGTCAACCGCCTTCTCACCAAGAAGGAAATCGGCGACGTCATCGACCAGGTCTATCGCCACACGGGTCAGAAGGACACGGTGCTGTTCGCCGATGCGATCATGAGCCTCGGCTTCCGCCATGCGTTCCAGGCCGGCATCAGCTTCGGCAAGGACGACATGGTCATCCCCGACAGCAAGGTGACCTATGTCGATGAGACCAAGGCGCTGGTGGCTGACTATGAGCAGCAATATCAGGACGGCCTCATCACCCAGCAGGAAAAGTACAACAAGGTGATCGACGCCTGGAGCCGTTGCGGCGACCAGGTGGCGAACGCCATGATGGACGAAATCCGCGCCCAGCCCAAGGACGAGACTGGCCGCATGGCCCCGATCAACTCCATCTACATGATGGCGCATTCGGGCGCCCGTGGTAGCCAGGCGCAGATGAAGCAGCTCGCGGGCATGCGCGGCCTGATGGCCAAGCCTTCGGGCGAGATCATCGAAACGCCGATCATCTCGAACTTCAAGGAGGGCCTGACCGTCCTTGAATATTTCAACTCCACCCACGGCGCTCGCAAGGGCCTGGCCGACACCGCGCTCAAGACGGCGAACTCGGGTTACCTGACCCGCCGTCTGG
>NZ_JAVHPD010000038.1:0-19439 GCF_036170395.1 Sphingobium sp. | reverse complement strand
ACCACCGGCGAGGCGCTGAGCCAGAATTTCGACAACCAGTTCCGCACCGTCCAGCGGCAGGATGTCGGCATCAAGCTGGAGGTCAAGCCGCAGATCAACACCGGCGGCGCGATCAAGCTGTTCCTGAAGCAGGAAGTGTCGAGCGTCGCCGGCCCGGTCAGCAACGACAATAGCGATCTCATCATCAACAAGCGCGAGATCGAGACGACGGTCACCGTGGACGATGGCGAGATATTGGCGCTGGGCGGCCTGCTCGACGACAATGAACGCCGCACGATCGAGCGCATCCCGCTCCTGTCCGACATCCCCGGCATCGGCGAACTGTTCAAGTCGCGGTCGAAAAGCCGGACCAAGACCAACCTCATGGTCTTCATCCGCCCGACCATCCTGCGCTCCAAGGAGGATGCGCAGAAGCTGACGCAGCAGCGCTACGGCTATGTCCGGGGGATGCAGCTCCAGCGCAATCCCGACGTCGAACCCAGCATCGACGAACTGGTGCGCGACTATATGGGCGCGGTCCCGCCCGTCACGACGCCCCAGCCCGGCGACGCGGTTGTGCAGCCGCAGGCGGCGGCGCCCGCGCAAGTCATCGAACCGACCGTGCGCCAGTCGAGCGGCGTCGTGCGCCCGGTCGAAATTCCAGCGAGCCGGGGGAAACAGTGACCCACTTTACGCACCCGCTCGCCCTGAGCCTGTCGAAGGGCTCGGCGGAGCGAAGCGAAGCCACTTCGCTCCGCTCAGTCATGGGCTTCGACTTCGCTCAGCCCGAACGGAGGGTGCTATGAGCAAGCCCGGTTCTGATCTTGGCGTGATTGCGCTTCCCATCCCCCCACGCCCCATCGACATCCCCTACGCCTTCGCCCGCAAGCACGGCGTCGTCCTGCTCCCCGCCGAGGGCGACCGGCTGACCATCGCGGTGCGCGAAGGCAGCGATCCGCGCGTCCTGCTCGAAGTCCGCCGCCATCTCGCCAAGAGTTTCGACGTCCGCTTCGTCGATCCCGCGCAGTTCGACCGGCATCTGTCGGACCATTACGCCATGGACGGCAGCGCCGCCGCCATGGCCGGATCGCTGGAGGTCGGTGCGGACGAACTGGACATTCTCGCCGCCGACCTCCCCACCGCCGACGATCTGCTCGACAGCGCCGACGACGCGCCCGCCATCCGACTCATCAACGGCATCATCGCCGAAGCCGCGCGGCAGGGCGTCAGCGACATCCATATCGAACCCTATGAAACCGGCCTGATCGTCAGGATGCGCATCGACGGGGTGCTGCGCGAAACGCTGCGGATGCCGCCCCACGTCGCCCCCGTGGTGGTCAGCCGCATCAAGGTCATGGCCCGACTCGACATCGCCGAACGCCGCATGCCGCAGGACGGGCGCATCGGCCTGACGCTGGGCGGCAAGCTGCTCGACGTGCGCGTCTCGACGCTCCCCAGCCGGGCCGGCGAGCGCGTCGTGCTGCGTATTCTCGACAAGGAGAATGCGGGCATGAACCTCGACCTGCTCGGCATGACCGGTGCGCCGGACCGCATCTTCCGCGAATCCTTGAGCGAACCCAATGGCATCATCCTCGTCACCGGCCCGACCGGATCGGGCAAGACCACGACGCTCTACGCAGGGCTGCGCACGCTCAATGACGGGTCGCGCAACATCCTGACCGTCGAAGACCCGGTCGAATATGCGATCGAGGGCGTCGGCCAGACCCAGGTCAACGCCAAGGTCGGCCTGACCTTCGCCGCCGGCCTGCGCGCGATCCTGCGGCAAGACCCCGATGTCGTCATGGTCGGCGAAATCCGCGACCGCGAAACCGCCGAAATCGCGGTGCAGGCGTCGCTCACCGGCCACCTCGTCCTCTCGACCGTCCACACCAACGATGCGGTCGGCGCGATCACCCGGATGCGCGACATGCGGGTCGAACCCTTCCTGCTCGCCTCCACCCTGCGCGCCGTCATCGCCCAGCGCCTCGTCCGCCGCCTCTGCCAGCACTGCCGCGAGCCGGTGCAGGCGGACAAGTCGGCCAGCGCGCTCCTCGGCTTCGACCCCGGCACCATCATCTACCGCGCGCGCGGCTGCGAGGAGTGCAACGGCACCGGCTACAAAGGCCGCATCGGCGTGTTCGAGGCGATCCGCGTGGACGACACGATCCGCCGCCTCATCAACGATGGCGGCGACGAATCGCTGATCGCGCGCCACGCTTTCTTGAACGCGCCCAATCTCGGCTCGGCCGCCCGCGCGCTGGTGCGTGACGGTCAGACCACCGCCGAAGAAGCGATCCGCGTCTCCCGCCGCGACGCGATCGAGGTGGAAACCATCGCCGATGGCTGATTTCGACTATGTCGCGATCGACCCTGTGGGGCGGGAGAAGGGCGGTTCGGTCAAGGCCGACACGATCGAGGATGCCCGCGCGAAACTCGACGCGCGCAAGCTGTTCATCGTCCGGCTCGAACCCGGCGCGGTGCAGACCGCGCGCAAGAGGGCCGGCCTGTCGCTGCGGGCGCCGCGCCTCAGCCCCAAGGAACTGACCCTCTTCACCCGCCAATTGTCGACGCTCATCCAGGTCAGCCCGCTGGAGGAATCGCTCCGCACCATCGGCCGCCAGAGCGAAAGCCTCCACGTCCGCGCCATCGTCGCGAAGGTCCATGGCGGCGTGCTCGAAGGCCGCCGCCTCGCCGACGCGCTGGGCGCGGAGCCCAAAAGCTTCCCGCCCCTCTATCGCGCCATGATCTCGGCCGGCGAAAGCTCGGGCAGCCTGCCCACCATCATGGAGCGCCTCTCCGACCTCATGGAACGGCAGGCGGTGATCCGCTCCAAAGTGCTGACCGCCATCGCCTATCCCAGCGTCCTCGCGGTGTTCGCCGTCTGCGTCGTTGCCGCGCTGATGATCTTCGTCGTGCCCAAGGTGGTGGAGCAGTTCGACACGGTCGGCCAGCAAATGCCCTTGCTCACCCGCATGGTCATGGGCCTTTCCGCCTTTCTCGCCGGCTATTGGTGGATGCTGCTGCTCCTGCTGGTCGCGGCCGTCCTCGGCTTCTGGAGCGCCTTCAGGAACGAAGCGTTCCGCTATCGTTTCGATGCCTTCATGTTGTCATTGCCCCTGCTCGGCCGCCTGATCCGCGATCTCCACGCCGCCCGCATGGCCCGCACCCTCTCCACGATGGTCGCAAGCCGCCTGCCGCTGATGGAGGGCTTGTCGCTCACCGCCAACACCGTCCACAACCGCGTCCTGCGCAAGGCGTCGGACGACATTGTCGAGGCGATCCGGGGCGGCGGCAGCCTGTCGGCCGCGCTCCGCCGCGCCGGCGTCTTCCCGCCGCTGCTGGTCTATCTCGCCGCCAGCGGCGAAAGCGCCGGCCGCCTCGACACCATGCTGGAGCGCGCCGCCGACTATCTGGAGCGCGAGTTCGACGCCTTCACCTCGACCGCGCTCGCCCTGTTGGAGCCGGTCATCATCATCCTGATGGGCGGCATCGTCGCCGTCATCATCCTGTCCATCCTGCTGCCGATCCTGCAGCTGCAAAGCCTCACCGGGGCTTGAAGGAGTGTTTATGAAGTTGATCTCGTCCTTGTTCCCCGGCGAAATTGATGGGAGGCACGTGACTCCCATCAAGGGTCCAGAGTCTCACACGCAGCGCCCGGAACCCTGGGCTCCGGCCTCCGCCGGAGCACGCTCTGACGAGCGTGGCTTCACCCCCTTGAGGCGTTCCGCCGAACACGGCTTCACGCTGGTCGAACTCATGGTCGTCATCGTCATCATCGGCCTGCTCGCCACCATCGTCGCGATCAATGTCATTCCCGCGACCGACACCGCCCGTATCGAAAAGGCGAAGGCCGACATCTCGACCATCGAGCAGGCGCTCGAACAATATCGCCTCGACAACCTGACCTACCCGTCCGCGACCGACGGTCTCCAGGCGCTGCTCAGCCCCCCCGCCAGCCTTGCCCAGCCGCAGCGCTACCGCCGCGGCGGCTATATCAAAAAGCTGCCGGAAGACCCCTGGGGCCGCGCCTATCTCTACACCGTTCCCGGCCGCAACGGCGCCTTCGACATCAGCTCGCTCGGCGCCGACGGCCAGCCCGGCGGAGAGAATGAGAATGCCGACATCGTCTCCAGCGCTCTTTAAGTTCCTGTTCCCCGGCGAAAGCCGGGGTCCAGGGCGTCACGCGCAGCCCTATCCCTTGTTCCCCGGCGAAGGCCGGGGTCCAGAGTCCCACGCGCAGCGTCCAGTCCCCTGGGCCCCGGCCTACGCCGGAGCGCGCGCATCTGCCGATGCGCGCGGCTTCACGCTCCTCGAACTCATGGTCGTCCTCACCATCATCGGCTTCCTCTCCGCCGCCGTCGTCCTCGCCATCCCCGACCCGCGCGGGCGAGTGGTGGAGGATGCCGACCGCTTCGCCGCGCGCGTCGCCGCCGCGCGCGACGAAGCGGTCGTCACCGCGCGCCCGATGGGCCTCTGGGTCTCGGCCTCCGGCTACGGCTTCCAGCGCCGCGACGGCGACGCCTGGACCCCGCTGGACGAGAAACCCTTCGCCACCGCCAACTGGAAAAGCGGCACCCGCGCGCTCGTCGGCAAGGATGGCCGCCAGCAGATCGCGTTCGACGGCACAGGCCTCCCCACCGACCCCCTGACCGTCACCCTCGCCCGCGAAGGCGAGCGCATCTCCGTGACCGTGGACATGGCCGGAAAGGTCGTGGTCGGTGGCTAATTGGACACCCGAAATACTATTCCCCGGCGAAAGCCGGGGTCCAGAGTCCCACGCGCAACGCCCGGTCCCCTGGGCCCCGGCCGCCGCCGGGGCGCGCGCATCTGGCGATGCGCGCGGCTTCACGCTCCTCGAAATGCTCGTCGCCCTTGCGGTGTTCAGCCTCGCCGCGCTCGCGCTGGTCCGGCTTCAGGGCGTGACGCTGCGCACCGCCGCCGATCTCGACAGCAAGGCGATGGGCCAGATCGTCGCCCGCAACCTCATGGTCGAACTCCAGACCGATCCTGCCCCGCCCGCAATCGGTGCGGCGGAGGGCAACATCGACAATGGCGGCCGCCGCTGGCACTGGCGCCGCACGGTCAAGCCCAGCGACGACCGCCGCCTGCTCCAGGTCGATCTCAGCGTCGAGGGCCAGCCCGGCGCATCGCCCGCCGTGCTCAGCTTCGTGCGGGTGGTCGAATGAAGCCGACCCTGTCTCTTGAAACCGCTAAACAACTGTACAACTCGCTGTACAATTCGCCCCCCGATGTGCTGTTCCCCGGCGAAAGCCGGGGTCCAGATTCCCCCACGCAACGCTGGCCGGAATTGGCCCCGGCCTACGCCGGGGCGCGCGCATCTGGAGATGCGCGCGGCTTCACCCTCATCGAACTGCTCGTCGCGCTAATGATCTTCGCCATGCTCGCCGCCGCCGGCGTCCTGCTGCTGGGCAACGGCGTCTCGGCGCAGGCGCAGGTCAAGGCGCGGCTCGACGACATGGCCGCTGTCCAGCGCGCGGCCGGTGCGCTCGCCGGCGACCTCGGCCAGGCCGTCCCCCGCATCACCCGCACGGAGGCCGGCACGCTCGCGCCCGCTTTCTGGTCGCATAGCGAAGGGGAGGGGCAGCCCGTCCTCCAATTCGTGCGCGGCGGCTGGGACAATCTCGGCGATCTGCCGCGTCCCTCGCTGCAAAAGGTCGAATATTGGGTCCGCCAGGGCCGGCTCGAACGCCGCACCTATGCCCAACTCGACGGCGCGGCCGGCGACGATCCCGCCGCTCTGCTGGAGAATGTGGAGAGCGTCACGCTGCGCTTCCGCGACGCGCAAGGGGACTGGCGCGACGACTGGACCCCGACCCAGCCCGATCTCCTGCCCCGCGCGGTCGAACTCACCATCGCCCGCACCGGCGAGCCGCCCGTCACCATGGCCTTCCTCGTCGCGCCCGGCCCACCTGAGAAGCAGGAGGGCGCTCCCGGTGCCTGATACCCGCAATCCGCAGGAACGGGGCGTCGCGCTCCTCACCGTGCTGCTGCTCGTCGCGGTCATGGCGGTGGTCGCCTCGACCGCGCTCGAACGGGTGGCGCTCGCGACCCGGATGACCGGCAATGGCGGCGCGGCCGATCAGGCGCGCGCCTTTGCCGACGCCGGCCTCGCCATCGCCCGGCTGCGGATCGGCGACATGACCGCCGCCAGCCCCGCCAAGATCACCCTCGCCGGCAACTGGCTCGGCACGCCGCAGAGCATCCCCGTCCCCGGCGGCCTTGCGACGGTGCAGGTCATAGACGGCGGCAACTGCTTCAACCTCAACAGCGTCGTCGCTGGCGAGAGCGAGGCGGCGCTGCGCGCCCGCCCCGTCGGCGTCGCCCAGTTCCAGGCGCTGCTCGAAGCCCTTGGAATCGACGCGCGGCAGGCCCAGTCCGCCGCCGCCGGCCTTGCCGACTGGATCGACAGCGACTCCGTGCCCCAGCCCGGCGGCGCGGAGGACGAGACCTATGCCCAGGCGCAGCGCCCCTATCGCGCCGCCAACCGGCTGATGGTGGACCCGAGCGAACTGCGCGCGGTCGCCGGCGTCACTCCCGCCATCTACGATCTTGCCCGCCCCTGGGTCTGCGCGCTGCCGGTCACGGATTTGTCGCCGATCAACATCAATACGCTGCTGCCGGATCAGGCGCCGCTTTTCGCGATGCTGCTGCCGGGGCAATTGAGCGTCGGACAGGCGCGGCAATATCTGGCGCAGCGCCCGGCGGACGGCTACGGCAGCGTCAATATGTTCTGGACCGCCCCGTCGCTGGCGGGCTTGTCCCCGGCGTCGGAAGTGGCCGAGCAGGTCAAGATGACGACCGGATTTTTCGGAGTGAGCGTTTCGGTGAATGTGGGGCAGACGCAGCTGGTCGAACGGGCGCTGATCGACGCGCGCGAAAGCCCGGCCAGGCTCGTGCGGCGCAGCTGGGGCGCGGGCGCATGAGCAGGCGCGACGCCCTGATCCTCTTCCTGCCCGAAGCGGACGACGCTGCCCCGCGCTGGATGCGCGTGATCGACGGCGCGCCGGTGCAGGCGGGGGAGGGGGCGAACTGGCTCGCCGCCTGCGGCATTGCCGCGCTGCCTGCCCAGACGCGGGTGATGCTCGTCGCGCCCGCCGCGCGGGTCGCACTGCACTGGATCGCTCACCCCGACCTGCCGCCGCGCCAGGGCAGGGCGGCGGCACGCCTCGCCGCGCTCGCGGGCGGCATCCTGCCCGCCGACCAGCTGTTCGCCGCGACCGACGCCAATGACGATCCCGCCCGGCCGCATATCGTCGCGCTCGCCGCCCGCGCCGACATGCAGCATTGGCTGCTCCGGGCGCAGCATCATGGGCTTGATCCCGACCTCATCGTGCCCGCCGCCCTGCTGCTGCCCGAGCCTGACGCCGGCTTCACGCGCGGCCCCGTGGGCGGGGAAACGGTACTGCGCGGCGTCGACATGGCGCTCCCCGCCGACATGGCGTTGCCCGCGCTCATCGGCGACGCCACCATCGCCGATGTGTCCGCCGGCACTATCGAAGGCCGCGCCATCGCCGCGCTCGACGCGCCGCCGCTCGACCTGCGCGTCGGCGACTTCGCCAAGCGCGTGCGCCGTGCGCCCGACAAGACGCTGCTCCGCCGCATCGCGCTCTGGAGCGGCCTCATCCTCCTCATCGCGCTGCTGATCGCCCTCATCGGCATCGTCAAACAGCGCGTAGAGGCAAGCCGCCTCGACGCGCAAAGCCTCGCCTTGGCGCAGCAAGTCCTGTCCGGTGCCAGCGACCCCGCCCAGGCCCAGATCGCGCTCGAAGCGCAGCTTGCCCAGCGCGGCGCGGGCGCGCGCGCCTTCACCGCGCCTGTCGCCGCCCTGCTCGCCGCGATGCAGGACGCGCCTGGCGTTGCGCTGACTAGCCTCACGCGCGATCCCGACGGCATGGTCCGCGCGACGCTCGCGGCGGCGAAAGCGGACGACATCAACGCCGTGCTGCTTGGCCTTCAGGCGGCGGGCTTTACCATCACCGCCACCCCGTCGCAGGATCCCGGCGGACGGACCCTGGCCGACATAACGGTGCGCCCATGATGGAACGGATTGCCAGCCTCTGGGCGGAACGCTCGCCCCGCGAGCAGGGAATGCTGGGCGTGATGACGGCCCTGCTCGCCGCGACCTTCCTCTGGTTCGGGGTCGCCCTGCCGCTCGACCGGGCGCAGCGCAGCGCACGCGACGATCTGCGCGCCGCGACCGACCGCAACGCCGCCATCCGCGCCGCCGTGCGCCAGTTGAAGCAGCTTCCCCGCGCCCCTGTCACCACCGGCCCCGCCGCTCCGCTCGATCAGGCCGTCAGCCAGGGCGCGGGCGAAGCCGGCCTCACCCTCGAACGCGCGCAGGCGCAGGGGGACAATCGCATGGAGATCGCCATCGCCTCGGTCCGCCCTGTCGCGCTCTTTTCCTGGCTCGCCGCGCTGGAGGCGCAGGGCGTCCGTGTCGAAACCATGAGCGCGCGCCCGTCGCCCACGTCGGGCAGCATTTCGGTGCAGGCGGTGCTGGTGCGCGGAGACGCGCCATGATGGGCCTTACCCTCTCGCGCCGGATGCGCCTCCTCCTCTTGGCCGCTTTGCTGCTCGGGCTCATCGCCTTCCTGCCGATGCGCGTCGCGCTCGGTCTCTCCGGGCTGGAGCGGCTCGGCGCATCGGCCCGCGAAGTGCGCGGCACCGTCTGGAGCGGGCGCATCGACCATTTGATGCTCGGCAACATGCCGCTCGGCACCGTGCGCGCCGGCCTCTCGCCCTTTGCCCTGCTCACCGGCCGCGCTCGGTTCGACATCGCGCGGAAAAAGGGATTGCCCGACGATATCGAAGGCGCGCTGACCGTCGGCTTCGGTCGCATCGGCATCGACGATGTGACCGGCGCGATCCCGCTCGGCCGCAGCTTCGCGCCGCTCCCCGTCGGCAGCCTGATCTTCGAGGATGTCAGCGGCTATTTCGCCGGCGACCGCTGCGGCCATGCCGAAGGGCGGGTGCGCGCCCGCATGGCCGGACAGTTCCCCGGCCTGAACCTGACCCAGGGCCTCGTCGGCGCGGCGGCCTGCGATGGCGACGCGCTGCTATTGCCTCTGGTCAGCCAGTCGGGCCTCGAAAAAATCACCCTGCGCATCTGGCGCTCCGGCCGCTACACCGCCGAGATGCGCGTCGAGACCGCCGATCCCGCGCTCGCCGCCGCGCTGGGGCAGGCGGGCTTCGCCGGCGTCGGCAACGCCCAACTGCTGAAGATTGAAGGCAATTTGTGATCGATCCGGTCGGGGTGATCCTCGGCGCGCTCGCCGGCGCGATCCTCGGCAGCTTCCTTGCGACCCTCATCCTGCGCTGGCCGCAGGGGCGCAGCGTGCTGCGTGGCCGCTCCGCCTGCGACGGCTGCGGCCGGACGCTCGGAGCGCGCGATCTCGTGCCCATGCTGAGCGCGCTCGCCAGCCGCTACCGCTGCCGCACCTGCGGCGCGGGGATCGACCCGCTGCATGGCGGGGTGGAGGCGGGCTGCGCGCTGATCGGCGGGGCCGCGCTCGGCCTTTCGCCTGACCTCGCCGGCATCGGCTGGGCGCTGCTCGGCTGGCTGCTGCTCACCCTCGCCATCCTCGACTGGCGGCATTACTGGCTTCCCGACGCGCTTACCCTGCCGCTCGCCTTTCTCGGCCTCACCATCGGTCTCTGGTCGGGCGAAGCGGCGCTCACCGATCGCATCGTCGGCGCGGCGGCGGGCTATGGCGCGCTTCTCGGCATTGCAATCGGCTACAAGGCCATCCGGGGCCGCGAGGGGCTGGGCCTGGGCGACGCCAAGCTGCTCGGCGCGCTCGGCGCCTGGTTCGGCTGGCAGGCTCTCCCCTTCATCCTGCTCCTCGCCGCGTTGCTCGGCCTCGCCGTCATGCTCGCCCTCGGCCGTGCCCGCAGCGCCACCGCCCGCGTCCCGCTCGGCACCTTCCTCGCCCTCGCCGCCGTGCCGGGCGGTCTCGCAGCGTCGCATCTCCTCTATCCGTAGCGCTCAGTCGCCCCGGCTTTCCCACCGCGCCGACAGCGTGACCGGCGCCCACAGCCGCCCGCCCCACAGCAACAAGGCAACTCCAGCGCTCGCGCCCACGAACAGCAGCGCGCTCACCGGATAGGCCAGGACATCGCCAGCGCGAACCAGCGCCCCGTCCCATCGTCCGCCCGGCACCACCAGCCCCAGCAGCACGAGCCCGCCGATCCGCAGCGCCGCGTCCGCAAGCCACCCATCATGCCATGCCATCATGGCGTGCCTCCCCTGGAAGGTGCTTCAATCGCCCCAAAACTCATTGATCCGACCCACCAGTTCGTTCCCCGGCGCAGGCCGGGGAACACGACGTCTCTATCGACACGCCTTGTTTTTATTCGCCGGCGCATAGGCTTTCGAGATCGTCGGGCGCGCCGCCGCATAGCATTTGCGTAGAATC
The DNA here is from genome assembly GCF_036170395.1 of Sphingobium sp. Lineage (GTDB taxonomy): Bacteria > Pseudomonadota > Alphaproteobacteria > Sphingomonadales > Sphingomonadaceae > Sphingobium. Next base: position 9,021 of record NZ_JAVHPD010000038.1, on the reverse strand, counting down.
ATACGCCAATCCTACGCCGTGCCCCCTTTTCCCACATGGCAATCGCATGGGATTCCATGCCATGGCTGCTGCCGACACAGGAACAGGGACGTTCATGACCAACGCCGCCCCGGCCCAGGCCGATTCGCACGCCCATGGCCGCTTGCCGGCGCTCACGCTCGGCGCATTGGGCGTCGTCTTCGGCGACATCGGCACCTCGCCGCTCTATGCGCTCAAGGAGAGCTTCGTCGGCCATCATCCGCTCGCCGTCGATCAGCCGCATATCTACGGCGTCCTCTCGCTCATCTTCTGGACGATGACGCTGATCGTCACGGTCAAGTATGTGTTCATCGTCATGCGCGCCGACAATGACGGCGAAGGGGGCAGCATGGCGCTGCTCGCGCTCATCTCGCGCACGATGAAGCCGGGGCGCTGGACTCCGCTGGTGACGATGCTGGGCGTCGTCGCGACCGCCCTCTTCTACGGCGACGCGATCATCACGCCGGCCATCTCGGTCCTCTCGGCGGTCGAGGGCCTCGCGGTGGTGGAGGCGTCGTTCGCCGACCTCGTGCTGCCGATCGCCATCGCCATCCTGATCGGCCTGTTCCTCATCCAGAAACATGGCACCGACCGGGTCGGCATTCTGTTCGGCCCGGTCATGGCGGTCTATTTCGTGACGCTGGCGGTGCTCGGCATCCTCAACCTGCTGCGCCACCCCGAAATTATCGGCATCGTCAATCCGCTCTGGGCCGTCCATTTCTTCGCGCTTGATCCCCGGCTCGCCTTCCTCGCGCTCGGCTCGGTCGTGCTGGCGGTGACGGGGGCGGAGGCGCTCTATGCCGATATGGGCCATTTCGGGCGGAAAGCGATCAGCATCGCCTGGCTCTACGCCGCCTTCCCCTGCCTGCTGCTCAACTATATGGGGCAGGGCGCTCTGCTGCTGGACGATCCTTCCGCGGCGCAGAACCCCTTCTTCCTGCTGGCGCCGGAATGGGCGCGGCTGCCGCTCGTCATCCTCGCCACGCTCGCGACGATCATCGCCAGCCAGGCGGTGATCTCCGGCGCCTTCTCGGTCACGCGCCAGGCGGTGCAACTGGGCTTCCTCCCGCGCCTGCGCATCCTCCACACCAGCGCGTCGGCGGCGGGGCAGATCTACGTCCCGCTCATCAACTGGATGCTGCTGATCCTCGTCATCCTGCTGGTGATCGGCTTCGGCACGTCGAGCGACCTCGCCGCCGCCTATGGCATCGCCGTCACCGGCACGATGGTCATCACCGCCTGTATGCTGGGCGTCCTCACCTTCAGCGTCTGGCGCTGGCACCCGCTGCTCGCGGGCGGCGTCACCGGGCTTTTCCTGGTGATCGACGGCGCTTATTTCCTGTCCAACGCAACCAAAATCCCCGACGGCGGCTGGTTTCCGCTGCTGGTCGCGCTGATCGTCTTCGTCCTGCTCACCACCTGGTCGACCGGGCGCAAGCTGATGCGCCGCTATCTGGCGGTCGGGGCGATGGACCTCGATCTCTTCATCCGCTCGACCACGGGCTCCATCAAGCGCGTGCCGGGCACCGCCATTTTCCTGTCCTCCAGCAGCGACGGCGTGCCCCCGTCGCTGCTCCACAATGTCAAGCATAACAAGATATTGCACCAGCGCGTCATCATCCTGACCGTCGTGACCGAATCCGTGCCCCAACTCCCGCCCGATGGCCGGGTCGAGGCATGGGATTGCGGCGAGGGCTTCTATCGCCTGCGCCTGCGCCACGGCTTCATGGAGGATGTCGACATTCCCGCCGCGATGAAGGCGGTGCAGGACTGCGGCGGGCCGATCGGCGTGATGGACACCACCTATTTCCTCAGCCGCCAGACGCTCATCCCCTCCGACCGTCCCGGCATGGCGATCTGGCGCGAAAAGCTCTTTGCCTGGATGATCCGCAACGCCGAAAGCCCGATGCAATTCTTCCGCCTGCCGACCAATCGCATCGTGGAATTGGGCTCCCAGATCGAGATTTAAGGTCCGCTTGACGTCCGCCCGCCGCCTCCATAGCCTCGGCCGGATCGTCACGCGGGCAGCGGGGACCGGCCTTCCATGAATGACATCGCGCAGGATCGCCCGCCCGGCTATCGCTATTCCCGCAACGCCAGCGTCGCGCTCGCGCGCCGCTTGTCGGCGATAGACGATCGCCGCAACGCGCTCATCCTCGCCTTCCAGTGGATCGTGATGATCGCCGCGACGGTCATCGCGATCCGGCTCGACAGCTTGGCGGTCTATCTCATCGCCGGGATCGTCATCGGATCGCGCATCCAGTGCATCGCCGTTTTGATGCACGAGGCTTGCCATGGCCTCCTCTTCAGCAACCGCCGCGTCAACGACCTGATCGGGGACATCTTCGTCGCCTATCCGCTGGGCATGAGCATCGACCTCTACCGCGTCGCCCATCTGGTCCATCACCGTCATACGAACACCGCGCGCGACTATGATTATCGCGTCCAGCGCAAAGACCCCGATCAGCATTTTCCGAAGTCCGGCCGGCAGATGATCCGGCTGCTGCTGCGCAGCCTCTTCGGCCTCAACTTCTACCGCGTGGCCCGTGCCGGCCGGGTCTGGTCGCCCCTCGCCAATTTCCACAATCCGCGCCGTTTCGGCTTCGACTACCGCCTGTCGCTCAGGCTGCGCTATGTCGTCTGGGCGGTCTTGGTCTATGGCCTCGTCCTCGCCTCGCCCTGGCGCTGGCAGATATTGGGGCTGTTCCTGATCCCCCAATTCATCTGGGCCAATATCTTCAACCGGATACGGGCGATGGCCGAGCATGTCGGCGTCCCCGACGAGCGTGAACTGAACGGCACCCGCACCGTGATCCCGACCCTGGTCGATCGCTTCTTCATCGGCCCGCTCAATGTCGGCTATCATCTGGAACATCATCTGTTCCCCTCGGTGCCCTGGCATAATCTGCGCCACCTCCACCGGCACCTGATGACCGACCCGGACTATGCCGCCCACGCCCATATCACTTATGGCTATCGCGGCGTCGTCCGCGAACTCATGCCGCCGCCCGCCGCCGCCTGATCTGTCCTACACCCCGCCGGCAATGCTATAGCGCCCGCCGGCTCTTTCCCACCGTCTGCCTCAAGCGCCCCTTCGCGCCGCACCGCATTTCGCAAAAATTCTCCTATTGCGAAATCCACGCCACCCATGCGTCCGCCGCAGATGGCCGACGCCTGCCACGCTGTATACTTCGCAGCCGCATCGCGCCTTGCAAAACGCCGCGCCAGCGCCTTCACCGCGCGCTGCGCCTCTGCTACAGGCCCGCCCCATGCTCAATTTGAACGCCATCACCGTGCGCCTGGGCGGCCGCACCATCCTCGATCGCGCCGCCGCTTCGCTCCCGCCGCGCAGCCGCGTCGGCCTCATCGGCCGCAACGGCGCGGGCAAATCGACCCTCATGAAGGTGATGATCGGCCAGCTCGATCCCGACGAAGGCAGTTGCGACATGCCGCGCGACACCCGCCTCGGCTATATCGCGCAGGAAGCCCCCTCGGGCACCGCCACCCCCTTCGAGACCGTGCTCGAAGCCGACAAGGAACGCGCCGCGCTGATGGCGGAGGCCGAGCATACCGAAGATCCCGACCGCCTCGGCCATATCTATGAGCGGCTGACCGCGATCGACGCCTATACCGCGCCCGCCCGCGCTGCCCGCATCCTCGTCGGCTTGGGCTTTGACGAGGAAATGCAGGGCCGCCCGCTCGACAGCTATTCGGGCGGCTGGAAGATGCGCGTGGCGCTCGCCGCGCTTCTCTTCTCCAACCCCGACCTGCTGCTGCTCGACGAGCCCTCGAACCATCTCGACCTCGAAGCGACGCTCTGGCTCGAAAATTTCCTCAAGGCCTATCGCGGCACCGTGGTCGTCATCAGCCACGAACGCGACCTGCTCAACAATGTGGTCGATTACATCCTCCACCTCGAAGGCGGGAAGGTGACGCTCTATCCGGGCGGCTATGACGCCTTCGAGCGGCAGCGGGCCGAGCGCCTCGCCCAGCAGGAGGCCGCCCGCGCCAAGCAGCAGGCCGAGCGCGAGAAGCTCCAGGACTATGTCGCCCGCAACTCCGCCCGCGCCTCGACCGCCAAGCAGGCCCAGTCCCGTGCGAAAGCGCTGGCGAAGATGCAGCCGATCGCCGCGGCGATCGAAGACCCGACGCTGCATTTCGGCTTCCCCAGCCCCGCCGAACTCCGCCCGCCGCTCATCACCATGGACATGGCCTCGGTCGGCTATACCGACACGCCGATTTTGAAGCGCATCAACCTGCGGATCGACCCCGACGACCGGCTGGCGCTGCTCGGCCGCAACGGCAACGGCAAGACCACGCTCGCCCGCCTCATCGCGGCGCAGTTGAAGCCCATGGAAGGGCAGATGAACGCCAGTCCGAAGATGAATGTCGGCTATTTCACCCAATATCAGGTGGAGGAACTCGACGTCACCGACACGCCGCTGGAACATATGACCCGCGTCATGAAGGGCGCGACGCCGGGCGCGGTGCGCGCGCAACTCGGCCGCTTCGGCTTTTCGGGCGAGCGCGCGACGCAGAAGGTCGGCTCCATGTCGGGCGGCGAGCGCGCCCGCCTGGCGCTCGCCCTCATCACCCGCGACGCGCCGCACCTCCTCATCCTCGACGAACCGACCAACCACCTCGACGTCGACAGCCGCGAGGCGCTGGTCCAGGCGCTCAACGACTATTCAGGCGCGGTGGTGATCGTCAGCCACGACCGCCACATGATCGAACTTGTCGCCGACCGCCTCGTGCTGGTGGACAATGGCACGGCCCAGCCCTTCGACGGATCGCTGGACGATTATACCGACATCATCCTGCGCAAGGCCGACGGAAACGGAGGAGGGGGCGACGCGCCGAAGGTCGACCGCAAGGCCGACAAGCGCGCCGCCGCCGAATGGCGCGAAAAGCAGAAGACCCTGAAAAACGCGCTCAACAAGGCCGAGCGCGAGATGACTGCCCTGTCCAGCGAACGCAGCCGCATCGACCAGGCGCTGTTCGATCCCAAGGCCGCGACGGGTGCCGAGGCGAAGATGACCACCAGCCAGCTGATGGTCAAACGCGCCGAGATCGAGAAGAAGCTCGAAGCCGCCGAGCAGGTCTGGATGGAGGCGAGCGCCGCGCTGGAAGAGGCATAACCATCCGCTCGAAGCGAACGGAGGTTTTCAGCGCTCCATCAGGATGAACGGCGCCCAGATATAGGGCTGCGCCGCATCGGGCCGGTCGGATCGCATCAGCTTCAGCATCGCCCGCTGGAGCGCGACCGCCCTCGGCAGGCCGCGCCGCGCCCCCTTCACCGTCTCCAGCGTGACGAACGCCCCGGCATCGTCCCGCACCGGCCAGTGCGACACCAGCAGCGATCCCGCCCCGGCGTAGCGGAACGCCTGCGCCAGCCCCGAATAAGCAGGCGCCTGCGCATGATCCCCCGCCGCCGTATTGCACGCCGACAAGATCACCCAGTCCGCCCCGATCCGCATCGCCGCCACTTCCGACGCGGTGAGCAGGCCATCGCCGAGCACCAGCGCCGGCTCGCTCACCCCCTCCATCTCGCCGCTCACCAGCCCATGCGTGGCGAACAGGATGACGCCATAAGCTGACAGATCCCGGTTTTGCAGCGCCGCCTCGCTCGCCTCCGCGCCGATCATCAAGGTCGCATGGCGCGGGCCATAGCGCTTCGCCACCGCCTGCAACTCCGCCAGCGATCCCGGCAGCGGCGGCAGCGCGGCCAAGGCGCTCGCGCCGCTGCGGAATCGGGGAACAGCAGGAACAGCCTCGGCGCTTGCATAGCCCTGCGGCGCGCCCACACCCAGGAACGTCTGCGTCCGCGCGGCCACCCGCACCGGTCGCGCCGCGCTCTCGCCGAAGCCCGGCTGCACCTCGACGGCAAAGCGCTGCACCAACCAGTCGGGCCGGCCCGCCGCGATCGGCCGTTGCGGCAGCATGGCGAAGGGCAGCGAGGCGAACGCCCCCGTCGGCACGATCCGCAGCACCTGCGCCTTGCTCAAGGTCGCTCGCACCCCCGGCGTGAAAATCTGAGCATAGAGCGTCTCCGCCGCCGCCCGGTCGAAACCGGCCGGGCTCAACGACCCGCGCAGCCGCCCGACCAGCGCCACCAGCGCCGCACGGTCCATCGCCGCCCGCTCGACCCTGACGCCGCCCGCGCCCACCGCCAGCAGATACACGCCGTCGAACGCCGGCATCACCGCCAGCAGCGCCTCGTCCTTGGCAAGGCCCGCGCGCAGCCGCTTGAGGTCCGGCCGTTCGCCGCCCTGCGCCTCCACCCAGCGGGGATAGTCGCGGGCAATGCCGGCGCGCTCCGCCTCCACCGCCGCCGCCAGCGCCGCGCGCGCCGCCCGCGCGTCGGCGATGCCGCTGTCGGTCGCCAGCGCTTTCAGCAACCGGCTGTCCGCCGCGCCCAGCGCCTTGACCTTGTCCTGCAAGCCCCGCACCCGCGCCGCCAGCGCCGGGTCTTCCACTAGCCGCTGCGCCACCAGCCGGTTGGCCTGCGCGATCCGCGATCCCGCCAGCACCGCCATCGCGTCGAGCGCCAGGGCGCCGTCCTGCGTCTGCGCCGCCACCGCCAGCGCCAGGTCAAGCCCCGCCCGCTGATCCTCGGTCAGTTCGCCATTGTCGTTCATCGTCGCGCCGTCGCGCAACACCCCGACCAGCCGCCGCGCGCTCTCCCCCGTCGCTGCCCGATCGTCTCCGGCCCAAGCCGAAAGCGTCGCGGCGAGCGCAAGCGGCAAGGGCGGGGCATTGTCCAGATCGCGCGTCTGCGCGGCAAAATCGGCCGCTGCCGTCCGTGCCTCCTCCCGCCGCCCCGCCACGATCAGCGCCGGGATCAGATAGGGATAGACACGCTGGCCCATGTCGCGGTCCTTGTCCGACCCCGCGCGCACCCGCGCCAGCGCGGTCGTCAGTCGATCGATCGCCTCGCCTCGCCGCCCCTCCGCCAGAGCCGCCGCCCCCGCATAGGCCAAAGCCCGCGCGCTCTGAGGGCTGTTGTCGCCCTCCTGTTTGCGAAAGCCGCGCTCGGCCTCCAGAAACAGCGGCTCTGCATCGGCGTACCGCTCCAGCGGCATCAGCACCGATCCCAGATTCTGCAGGCCGAACTGGAAATAGAGGCTGTCCGTGCCCACCGTCTCGCGCTTGATCGCGATCGATCGTTGCAGATAGTCCAGGCTCTCGATCCGCCGCCCGGTGCGCGACAGCAGCAGGCCCAGTTGCTCCAGCGCGCGGGCATAGCTCGGATGCTTCCGGTCGACATGGTCGGTCGCCTTGTCGACCGCGATCCGGGCATAGCGCTCCGCCTCCGCGTCATGATCGGCGCGCATCAGCATCTGCGAATAGGTGTAATAGGCGCCGATGGCGTCCGCGCTGTCCGGTCCGACGGCCGCGATCCGCGCCTCCATGCTCGCCTTCTGCGCCACCACCGCCTCGGCATTGCGGCCCAGCCGGGACAGCGCCTGCGCGTGCGAGAAGGCGATGTTGGACCGCAGCATATGCGCGTCCTTGTCCAGCTTCTCGGCCGGCGTGCGCGCGATGTATCCGTCCATATAGGCGCTTGCCTGCGCCAGCGTCGCTGCGCCGCCCGCCACGTCGCCCAGCGCGGTCTGGACATAGCCCTTGATCGAGAGCCCCTGCATCCACCCGATCGGATAGGCGTCGGCGAACGGTTCCAGCAGCGCCAGCCCCGCGCTCGCATGGGTCAGCGCGTCGGGATTGCGCCCGTCAATCTGGTCCATCGACGACAGGTTGATGAGCGCGATTCCGGCAAGCGGATGCGGTCGCCCGCCCACTTTCACCCGGATCGCCGCATCGTGCAGCCGCGTCCAGGCGTCCCGCGTCTTCTGCGACATGGACAGCGCATAATCGTCGCTGTCGAACAAAGCCGTCGCGGCGTCCCTCAGCGCGCGCAGCCGGGCATGGCGGGGATCGTCGGGCGAAAAGCCGGACGGCGCGGCCAGCAATGGCGACACCATGAATGCCAGAATGACAGCCGAAATGGCCGTGGAAAGTCGCATCCCGCCCCCACATCAACTCGACCCGGCTCCCTCTTGGGTCCGGTGTTGATGCAGGTCAAGCCGCTTGCCGATCAGCCCAGCGCCAGCCGCCAGTCCCAGCGAAGCGGATCGCCGTCCATCACCTCCACGCCGCGCGCGATCAGGGCGTCGCGTATCTCGTCCGACAGCGCGAAATCCCTGTCCGCCCGCGCCGCCGCGCGCCGCTCCAGTTCCACCTCGATCTCGTCGGGCGTGATCGCCGCATCCTTTGGCGTCAGCCGCAAATCGGCGCGGGTGAGGGTCATCAGGTTCAGCCCCAGCGCCTGGTCGAACGCCGCGATCAGGCACAGCTTCTCGTCCACCGGCACCTTCTTGATGCCGATGACCTCCTCCAGCAACGGCAACGCGCGCGGCGTCATTAGATCGTCGCTGATCGCCGCGTCGAATTGCTCTAGCAGCGGAACCAGCCTGGGGTGCAGGTTGGCGCGCAGATAGTCGAGCCGGGGCGACTGCCACGTCACCCCCTCGGCCCGCGCTTTCAGCCCCTCGACCCCCATAACCAGCCGCTTGAGCCGCGTCAGCGCCGCCGCGAGATTCTCCGCGCTGAACTCCAATTCGCTGCGATAATGCGCGCCCAGGCACAGCAGTCGATAGGCGAGGGGGTGCACGCCCGCGTCGATCAGCGTGAAGAGCGTGGTGAACCCGCCCTTCGACTTCGACATTTTCCCCTGCCGATCGACGAGGAAGTTGTTGTGCATCCACCAGCGCGCGCCGGTAAAGCCCGCCATCGTCGCGCCGACGCCCCCACCACAGCAGGCATGAAACGCCTGATTCTGCGCGATCTCGTTGGGATGATGAATCTCGCGATGGTCGATGCCGCCGGTATGAATGTCGAACGGCTGGCCGAGCCGCGCCTGCGACATGACCGAACATTCCAGATGCCACCCCGGCGCGCCCTTGCCCCAGGGGCTGTCCCATTCCATCTGGCGCTGCTCGCCCG
>NZ_JAVHPD010000037.1:0-4027 GCF_036170395.1 Sphingobium sp. | reverse complement strand
GGCAGCGCGTCGAAGTCGATCGGCGAGGCGCTGTCATCCTTGCGCCAGGCGCTGATCGACTTGAGCGTGAACATGTCGTTCAATTCGGCGGTGATGTTCATCGAAAGGCCGTAGGACTTCACATATTGCCTGGGATCGGACAGGCCGCCGCGTGTGTCGAACACATCGTCCAGAACCGGCGCGCCCGACACCTGGCCGGGGATCAGCCGGTGCCCGCCGCGGGCATTGCTCTTGTCCTTGGCGTAGTCGCCGGTGATTCGGATCAGCACCGGCTCGCCATAGCCGCCCATCTCGAAGGTGGCGCGCCCGGCCCAGATGTCCTTGTTGTAATTCTCTTGGCCCGTCGTGAGATTATCGCCGAACCCGCCGCGCGACAGCCGCGCGACCGCACCGCCGACGCGGATGATATCGCCGATCGGGGCCGACGCGCTGATGATCCCGTCGGCCTGATCGTAGGTGCCGAAAGTGCCCTTCACCCGAAGCGCGAACTCCTGTGGCAGCATCTTGGTCACATATTTGACCGCGCCGCCGATCGTGTTGCGCCCGTAAAGCGTGCCCTGCGGCCCGCGCAGCACTTCGATCCGCTCCACGTCATAAATGTCGAGCAGCGCGCCCTGCGGACGGTTGAGATAGACATCGTCGAGATAGATGCCGACCCCTTGCTCGAAGCCGGAGACCGGATCCTGCTGGCCCACGCCGCGAATGAAGGCGGTAAGAGTGGAGTTGGTCCCGCGCGACGCTTCCAGCGTGGTGTTGGGGGTGACGTTGGCGAGTTCGGTGATGTCGATCGCGCCGCCCCGCTCCAGCGCCGCGCCGGAAAAGGCGCTGACCGCGATCGGCACGCTGACCAGCGTCTCCTCGCGCCGGCGGGCGGTGACGACGATCGCTGCGCCTTCCTCCTCGGCGGCGGCCTGTGGTGGCGCGCTGTCCTGCGCCAGCGCGGGCAGGGCGGTCATGCCGCTCCACGCGGCGGAGGCGAGAGCAAGGGCGCGAAAAGTCTGATGGGCCTTCATCGGATCGGTCCTCTCCTGAACAAATGAGCAGCGCCCGGTCTGCCGGATCGCTTGCGTTGCTCCTATCGATAATGAAAGTTGAACCGGCTTTCAACTTCAAATAAGAGAGGGCGTGACGAAGGCGGTCGAACGCTGCAAAAAGAACACAGGATCAGGAGTGGGAATGGCCGAGGCAGCGCCCGAAAAGGACGACAAGACGCCGCGCACTGCGCGCGGCGAGCGGACGCGCCGCGCGCTCCTGACCGCCGCCGCCGCCGAGTTCGGCGAGAAGGGCTTTCATGAAGGATCGATCAGCGGCATCACCCGCCGCGCCGGCTGCGCGCTCGGCAGCTTCTACACCTATTTCGACAGCAAGGACGATATTTTCCGCGCGCTCGTCAACGACATGTCGAACCAGGTGCGCGATTATGTCTCGCCCCGCATCGCCGAGGCGCGCAACGCGATCGAGGCGGAGCGGGTCGGCCTGACGAGCTTTCTGGAATTCGCGCGCGACCATAAGGAAATCTACCGCATCATCGACGAGGCGGAGTTTGTCGATCAGGCTGCCTACCGCGCCCATTATGAAAATACCGCGACTCGCATGGAGGCGCGCCTGCGCCGGGCCGCCGATCGGGGCGAGATCGACGGCGGGGTCGACGAAGTCCATGCCTGGGCGATCATGGGCATGAACGTGTTTTTAGGGCTGCGCTTCGGCGTGTGGGACGACAGCCGTCCCGCTCAGGAGATCGCCGCCATCGCCAATGCCCTCATCGAAAAGGGGATCGGGCGACGGGATGCGTGATGCGTCAGGCGGCGCACCAGTCGGGGGCAGTGTCCGACCAGGGCCTGGCGTGGCCTTTCAGGATCATGAGCTGGCCGATCGACACGCCGTCGCGCAGCAGCAGGCGGGCGGACGGATCGGCATCGGCCGGATCGCGCCGCGCCTCGAACGCGCCGCCGTTCATCATCGCCGCCAGCGCGATCCGCGCGGCGGCGGCCCGCTCCGCCTCCTGCGCGCAGCCGGGATCGGCAGCATCGGGCGCCTTCATATCAGCGACATGGTAGCGCTTGCCGCGCCAGGCATAAGCATCGCCGCTCAGCACGCAGGCGTCGCCCTGCGGATCGTCGCACAAGGCGAAGCGGTCGGAGATGCTGGTCGGTTCGACAGCGGGGCCATTGGGATCGGGCAGGCTGTCCTTGAGCAGCACCACCGCCAGCCCCGCTCCGGCGAGCGCGACCACGAGCATCCCCATCGGCACGATGCGCGATCGCCCTTCTTCCCTTTCGTTCAACCAGGCCCCGTTCGGGTCGGGGCACTGATCGCCAAGATCATAGAGATTGCGTGCCATAAGCCTCTGTCCTGCGCGTAATTAACATAGGTCAGCAAAAAATTTGGTTAACGGCGCCGCGCAGCCGGTGCTTGACGGACCGGCAGGGGCATGGTCAATTCGCAGCCGCACAAAAGGGCGGAGGCGGCGTGAGCGACACCTGGTTGTATGACGAGCATCCCGCGATGTTCCGCGCGCATCCGCTGCTGTTCACGCTGCTGCTGGTCTCGGTCGTCGGTATCCTCGCCATCGGCATATGGTGGGTGATGCACAAGGGCGAACGGCTGGCTTTGTCCGAGCGCGACGTCCTGCTGGAACGCGGCCTCCTCTCCAAGCAGCGCACAGAGGTGGCGTTGAGTTCGATCCGATCGGTCCGCATCACCCAGTCGCTGGGCCAGCGCATCTTCGGGGTCGGCCATGTCGAACTGTTCAGCGCCGGCGACATTGCCGAGATCGCGATCAAGAACATGCCCCGTCCCGACCGCATTCGCGCGATCGCCGCGTCACGCAATGTGGACCTGCTGCCGCAAAGATAGAGAGTTTCGTCCAGCCCCTTGACTTGGGCGCATATATTTCAACGATGGGCGGGGAGACGCGGCCGATGAGAGCCGCCAGCCACGCCAAAGAGGACGCCATGTCAGGACCGTCGATCCGCAAAGGGGCGGGCGGCGCTGCATAGGGGTGTCCCATGGTTGGCTTGCGAGTAATGCCGTCCCTGCCGGAATTGAGCGCGGAGGAACGCGCCGATATCCGCCAGGCGTGCGGCTTTGCCTGCGTGCGCTGCGGCGTCACCATCTACCGCTATCTGCGCCTGCCCGACGGTCCCGGCGCGACCCTGCTGTGCCCGACCTGCCACGGCCTGGTCGAGGAAGGCCGGTTGACATCGACCCAGGTGCACAGCTTTCACGCCAATCCGGTGGTGCGCCAGCGCCATTTCGCCCGCGACCGGCTGCCCTTTTCGGCCGAGCTGCCGCATCTCGTCATCGGTGGCGCGCGGATGCTGCGCGACACGCCCATCCCTGTCACGCTCGACGGCGAGCCAATCCTGATCTTTGCCCCGCCGCGCCGCACCAATGGCGCGACCCGCATCAGCGTCAGGATGGGCGACGCCAATGGCGATGCAGCCCAGATCATCGACGGCAATGAATGGAAGCCGACCGACGGCAGCTGGCATTTCCTGCTGCGCGGTGACCGCTATTCGATGATGGCGGCGCGCGGCGACGGGCTATGCGTCCTGCGCATCGTCGCCCGCAACCGCATCGCGGTCGAACATCTGCGCACCACGATCCGCGGCCGCCGCCTGGAAATCACCCCCGACTGGCTGGAGATCGACGGCAAGCGCCATATCGACCGTATCGGCAGCGGTACGCTGATCGGGCTAGAGCTTTAGGGCAGCTCTCCCACATGCCTACGGTGCCAGCACCGTGTCCACCGCTTCGGCCAGGGTTTCGGGATAGTCGAGCGTGTAGTGAAGCCCCCGGCTTTCCTTGCGGTGGAGGGCGGAACGGACGACCAGCCGCGCCACCTCCAGCAGGTTGCGCAGTTCGATGAGGTCGGGGGTCACGCGGAAATTGCCATAATAATCGTCCACCTCCTGCGCCAGCAGCGCGACGCGGTGCTGGGCGCGCTCCAGCCGTTTGGTGGTGCGGACAATGCCGACATAGTCCCACATGAAGCGGCGGATTTCCTTCCAGTTATGCTGGACGA
>NZ_JAVHPD010000036.1:0-77461 GCF_036170395.1 Sphingobium sp. | reverse complement strand
TCCATGTCGTGCTGGCGGATGGCGCGCCGCTCGCCAATCTCGACCTGTGCGTGCGCGGGGCCTATCTCAACGTTAATTCGATCGTCGCCTCGCCGATCGCGACGGGCCTCGCCTGCCTGTCGGAGGAGGAGCGCGATCTTGGCGTCGCCTTGGTGGAGATGGGGGCGGGCGTCACCAACGTGTCGCTCTATGCCGGCGGGATGCTGGTCGGGCTGCACTCTATTCCGATGGGTGCGTCGGACATCACCGACGATATCGCGTCCGCCTTCGGCATTCGCCGCAGCCAGGCGGAGCGGATCAAATGCTTCTATGGCTCCGCGATGCAGAACCCGCGCGACTTTCGCGAGATGATCGAGATCGCGCCCCCCCATGGCGATGCCGCGGCAAGCGGGCAGGCGGCCGGCCCCAATGCCGAAGGGGGCAAGATCACCCGCGCCGCGCTGGTGGGCGTCATTTGCGAGCGGCTGAACCAGATCATGACCGAAGTGAATGCGGCGCTCGCCGGCATGGGCTTCCATTCGACGGGGCGGCAGGTGGTGCTGACGGGCGGCGGCGCGGAAATGAAGGGGGTCGCGGACTATGCCCAGGGCGCGCTCGGCCGGGCGGTGCGGATCGGTCGGCCGCGTGGACTTTCGGCGATGCCCGAAGCGCATAGCGGCCCGGCCTTCGCGACTTTGGCGGGCCTCGCGCTTTACGGCGCTTCCAACCCGGTTGATCTCCGCACCATGGCGCCCGCGCCGCAGACCGTCCATCGTTTGAGCACGCCAATGTGGTGGCAAAGGATGATCCGGGCGATCAAGACCAACTATTGAATGAAAATGGACTATAACGAAATTAGCTGGTGAAATCCGCCGATTTCTGGTGTTAACAATATGTGACGATATGCTTCCTGACGAGGAAGCCGAGGGAGCAGACATTATGAGCATTGAGATCAGCCCGCCCCATGTGGACGAACTGAAGCCGCGCATTGCGGTCATCGGCGTCGGCGGCGCGGGCGGCAATGCCATCGCGAACATGATCGCCGCCAGCGTCGAGGGCGTGGACTTCATCGTCGCCAATACCGACGCGCAGGCATTGAACAGCTCGCCAGCCGAACGGCGCATCCAGCTTGGCCCGCAGATTACCGAAGGTCTGGGTGCGGGATCGCGCCCTGAAATCGGCAAGGCGGCGGCGGAAGAAACCATCGCCTCGGTCGAGCAGGCGCTGGACGGCGCGCATATGTGCTTCATCACCGCCGGCATGGGCGGCGGCACCGGCACCGGCGCTGCCCCGGTCATCGCGAAGGCGGCGCGCGATCGCGGCATCCTGACCGTGGGCGTCGTCACCAAGCCCTTCACCTTCGAGGGCAATCGCCGCATGAAGTCGGCCGAGGCGGGGATCGAGGAGCTGCAAAAGCATGTCGACACCCTTATCGTCATCCCGAACCAGAATCTGTTCCTGATCGCCAACCCCAACACCACCTTCAAGGAAGCCTTCCAGATGGCGGACGAGGTGTTGCAGCAGGGAGTGCGCTCGATCACCGACCTCATGATTATGCCAGGCCTCATCAACCTCGACTTCGCCGACGTGCGCTCGGTGATGGGCGAAATGGGCAAGGCGATGATGGGCACGGGCGAGGCGGAAGGCGACGGCCGCGCGCTCCAGGCGGCGGAGAAGGCTATCGCCAACCCGCTGCTCGATGGCGTGTCGATGCGCGGCGCGAAGGGCGTCATCGTTTCGATCGTCGGTGGCGAGGACATGCGCCTCATGGAAGTGGACGAGGCCGCGAACCATATCCGCGAACTGGTCGATCCCGACGCGAACATCATCTGGGGCAGCGCGTTCAACGACAATCTCAATGGCAAGATCCGCGTCTCGGTGGTCGCCACCGGCATCGACAATGATGTGGGCGCGCAAGCCGCGCCGCTGACCCAGCCGTTCAGCTTCGCCAGCCGCCCCGCCGTCGCCGTGCCGCAGTCGGTGGCGCCCAAGGCTGCGCCGGCGCCCCAGCCTGCGCCGGTCGCCGCGCCCGCACCGGTCGCGCCGCAGCCGGAGCCCGAGACGCTGGAACTGGATGTGCCCGAAGCGCCCGCTCCGGCCGAGGCCGCCGCACCCGCACCCTTCGCCGCGCCCAAGCCGGCGGCGGTGTTCTCGGACGAGGGGCCGGAGGATGATGAGCTGGTCCTGGGTGCCGATAATGCCGAGACCGCTCCCGCACCCCAGCCCGCGCCGCGCGTCGCCACCGGCGGCACCCTGTTCGAGCGTATGGCGGGGCTGACCCGTGGTAGCGAGAAGGGCGTGGACGAAGGCGCGCCGGGCGTCGATATTCCCCGTTTCCTCAACCGCCAGAGCAACCAGTAAACGGCTTGCCCGACTATAAAGCGCGCCGTCCGTCCCATAAGGCGGTCCGGCGCGCTTTTTGCTGCGGTCAATTTCCCATTCAGCCCGGCATCGGTTAAAGCCCGGACGTGATGCGCACCGCCCCATGGATAATCGTCGCCCTTCTGCTTTCCGGCGCTGCCCACGCCCAGTCCGACCAGGCCGATCTGGTCCGGCCGGCGGCCGCCGCCGATCTCAACAGCAACCTCGCCCGGCTCGCCAGCAACCCGCGGGACACCAGTGCGCTGATCGGCGCGGGGGAGGCGGCGTTGGCGCTCGACGATGCGCGCGCCGCCGCCGGATTCTTCGCGCGGGCGGACGCAATCGAGAGCGGCAATGGCCGGATCAAGGCGGGCCTTGCGCGGGTGATGCTGAAGCTCCAGAATCCGGCCGAAGCGCTGCGGCTTTTCGACCAGGCGGCGCGGCTCGGCTATCCCGACGCTTCCGTCCTTGCCGATCGGGGACTTGCGAAGGACATGACTGGCGATCAGGCCGGGGCGCAGCGGGATTATTACGCGGCGCTCGCCCGGTCGCCGAGGGACGATGAGCTGGTCCGCCGCTATGCCGCCTCGCTCGGCATATCGGGGCAAGTGGACGCATCGGAGAAGGTGCTGGAGCCCTTGCTCTACAAGAGCGACCGGGCCGCCTGGCGCTATCGCGCCTTCATTCTGGCGATGAACAACCGGCAGGCCGACGCGCGCAAGGTCGCGGACCAGACGATGCCGGCGCAGCTCGCCGCCGCGATCGCGCCCTATATGCAGAAAATGCCCTATCTGACGGCGGCGCAGAAGGCGGCGGCGGTGCATTTCGGGCATTTCCCGCAGCAGATCGGCACGACCATCGCCGCCGTCACGCCGACGCCGCCAGCGCCGGGCATCACGGTCGCAGCCAAGCAGCCGGTCGCCGTCGCCGCTGCCCCGACGAGCCAGGCCAATCCGCTCAGCCGGGCCGAGCAGCGCCGCCAGAGGCGCGAAGCCGCGCGGCTGGCCCGGACGCAAGCGCAGCAGCAGCCGGTCCGCACTGCTGCGGCGACGCCGACCCCAACGCCTGTTCCGCAGCGGCAGGTCGCGCTGGCCGAGCCGGCAGTCCCGACGCCCCAGCCTGCGCCGGTCCAGCCGCAGCCTCTGCCGCCCGTAGCCCCGCAGGCGAACCCTCCGAGACCCGCGCCGCAAACCGTCCAGTCCATTCCCGCCGCACCCGCCGCGCCGGCGGATACGCCCGCCCGCCAAGCGCAGGCCCAAATTCAAACCCCAGCCCAGGCCCCATCCCAAACATTGCCCGCGCAGGTCCAGGGGCCGCCCGCGCCGGGCTTCGACACGATCGACGCACCGCCTGCCGCCCCGGCATCCGCCGCACCCTCCGCCGGGTCGCAGCTCAACGCCATCACCCTCGCGCAGGCTGCCGCGCCGGCCGCTCCGGTAACTCCCACCGTACAGCCGCTCCCCGCCGCTGCGCCGCCGCCACCCCCGCCGGCCCCGACGCCGCAGCCCAACCCGGAGGCGACCCGGACGCTCGCCGACATCATCCGGGCGATCGACGTTCCCGAAGCGGAACGGGCGACGAGCATAGCCGCCGTCAATCTCGACGAAGTCGCCGCGCTCCAGGCGCAGCGCCGCGCCGAGCGGCAGGCTGCGGCCAAGGCCGCCGCCGACAAGGCGAAGAAGGAGGCCGCCGCCAAGGCCAAGGCGGAGGCCGACGCCAAGGCGAAGAAGGAGGCCGAGGAGAAGAAGCGCCTCGCCGCCAACCCCTCGCGCAACTGGCTCCAGGTCGGGGTGGGGCAGAGCAAGTCCGCGCTCGGCTTCACCATGAAGGGGTTGCGCAAGAAATATGCGAGCCTCGCCGCGCAGGATGCCTGGAGCGCAAGCTGGGGCCGCACCAACCGGCTGCTGGTTGGCCCGTTCGCCAGCTTCACCCGCGCCAAGGAGGTGGAGAGCAAGCTCAAGGCCGATGGCGCCGACGTGTTCGCCTGGAAAAGCGAAGCGGGGGAGGTGGTCGAAAGGCTCGGCGGCGAGTAAGGGCGGGGCATGACCAGCCTCGCGCCTTATGCCTGCCATCCCGACGCCAGCTTTGGCCGGCTGCACCCCGAACCGGGCGGCGAGGTGCGGGGGCCACGCGACATGTTCCAGCGCGACCGCGACCGCATCATCCACTCGATCGCCTTCCGCCGGCTGCGGCACAAGACGCAGGTGTTCGTGTCGCCCGACGGCGATCATTATCGCGTGCGCCTCACCCACAGCCTCGAAGTCGCGCAGATCGGCCGCACCACCGCGCGCACGCTCGGCCTCAACGAGGATCTGACCGAAGCGCTGTGCCTGGCGCACGATATCGGCCATCCGCCCTTCGGTCATGCCGGGGAGGATGCGCTGGAAGTGGCGATGGAGGATCATGGCGGGTTCGACCATAATGCCCATACGCTGCGGACTCTGATGCTGCTCGACAGTCCCTATCCGCGCTTCCGGGGACTGAACCTTAGCTGGGAAATGCTCGAAGGGCTGGCAAAGCATAATGGTCCGGTTATCCATCCCGGCTGGGCGATGCGGGAACTGGACGCGATGTTCCCGCTCGACCTTGGCAGCCACGCCTCGCTGGAGGCGCAGCTTGCCGCGATTGCCGACGACATCGCCTATGACAATCACGACATTGACGATGGCCTGCGCGCCGGGCTGCTGACGCTGGACCAGTTGCTGGACGTGCCGCTGATCCGGGGATGCTGGGACCGGGTGCGGGCGCGCTATCCCGACGTGCCGCAGGAGCGGCTGCTGCGCGAACTGGTGCGCGAGCAGATCGGCGTGATGGCGAACGACCTCATCGCCGCAACCCGCCGCAACATCGCCGAGGCGGGGGTGCAGACGGCGGCCGATGTCCGTGCGCTCGGGCGGACGCTGGTCGGCTTCTCGCCCGACCTCGCCGAGCAGGAGCGGGTGCTCAAGCGCTTCATGTATGCGACGCTCTACCATCATCCCGAACAGATTGCGGCGGCGGACAAGGCGCGGGTGATCGTCGCCGACCTGTTCCGCGCCTACCACGCCGACCCCGCGCTGATGCCGGGCGAATGGCATGCCGACTGCGCGCTGGAGGAACCCGCCCGCAGCCGCCACATCGCCGACTTCATCGCCGGCATGACCGACCGCTATGCGGAAAAGCGCCATGCGGAGATTTACGGGCGGATGATCTGAACGAGCGCGAGGCGGATGCAAGCCTGCGCGCGACCGGCATCACCCTTTGCGGTCGTCGTCCACCATGTCGGATGCGAGCTGGAGGCCGGCGCGGCCGTCAGCGGGCGTATGCGCCGGCGCCTTGGGATGGGCGACATCCACCGGTTCCTCGACCTCCAGCATCCCCTCCCATTTGGTGATGACCGATGTTGCGATCGCGTTGCCCAGCACGTTGGTCGCGGTGCGGCCCATGTCCATGAAGTGATCGACCGCCAGGATGAAGGCGACGCCCTCCACCGGCAGGTCGAACTGGCCGAGCGTCGCGGCAACCACCACGAGGGATGCGCGCGGCACGGCGGCGATACCCTTGCTGGTCACCATCAGCACCAGCAATATGGTGATCTGCGTCGCGATCGGCAGGTCGATGCCATAGGCCTGCGCGATGAAGATGGTGGCGAAGGTCGAATACATCATCGACCCGTCTAGGTTGAAGCTGTAGCCCAAAGGCAGCACGAAGCTGTAGATGCGGCGCGGCACGCCGAACCGATCCAATTGCTCCAGCATCTTGGGGTAAGCGGCTTCGGACGAGGCGGTCGAAAAGGCGATCAGGATCGGTTCGCGCACATAGCGCACCAGCTTCAGCATCCGCTGCCCGAGGAAGATCGAGCCCGCCGCGAACAGCAGCGCCCACAGGCAGACCAGCGCTATGTAGAATTCGCCGACCAGCTCACCATAGGTTTTGAGCACGCCGAGGCCCTGCACCGTCACCGACGAGGCGAGCGCGCCGAACACCGCGAAGGGAGCGACGCGCATGACATAGCCCGTCACTTGCAGCATCAGCTCGACCATCGCCTCGATCACCGTGACGATCGGCTTGCCCTTCTCGCCGATGGCGGTCAGCGCCACGCCCACGAAGAGCGAGAAGACCACGATCTGGAGGATCGAGTTTTCCGCCATCGCGCCGACCATCGAGGTCGGGAAGACGTGGAGGATGAAGTCGCGGAAGTTGAGCGCTTCGGTGTTCACGCCGCTGTCAGCGCCCGACCGAACGAGATTCAGCCCTTCGCCCGGCGCAAAGAAATTGACGAAGATGAGGCCCAGCGTCAGCGAGATCAGCGATGCAATGATGAACCAGGCGAGCGCGCGCCCGCCGATCCGCCCCAGCGCCGCGCTGTCGCCCATATGGGCGATGCCCGCGACCAGCGTGGAAAAGACCAGCGGCGCGATAATCATCTTGATAAGGTGCAGGAAAATGTCCGCAAGCAGATGGAAATAGCCCGCCACATCCTTCGCCAGCGCCTCGTCGCCGCCGACCCAGAGATTGGCCACAAAGCCCGTAATCACCCCAAGCGCCATGCCGATCAGGATGAAGGCCGTCAGTCTGTTTCGCATCAAATCCCTTTAGGCCGACGTCGGCCCCCGATCCTGTAACGTCCGTCAGGCCGACACCTAACAGGCGGCCGGGCCGGCCGCAATCGGCGCGCGCCCTGCCGCCTCATGCTAGACGAAGCAGGGCGGGCTTTCCGCCCCCGCCCGATCGCGCCATTGCGGTCCTAACGGCAATTGTCAGGGATAGAGCAGCCCTTCGGTCCAGCCGTCCCCGTCCACCACGAACAGGCGGCGTTCGTGCAGCCGATGCTCGCGATCCTGCCAATATTCGATCCGTTCGGGCGTCACCCGGAAGCCAGACCAGTGCGGCGGGCGCGGCACCGGGCCGCCGGCGAATCGCGCACTGACCTCGGCAAAGCGATCCATGAAGGTCTGGCGGTCGGGCAGGGGCCGCGACTGGTCGGATGCCCAGGCCCCAAGCTGGCTGTCGCGGCTGCGCGTCGCGAAATAGGCGTCGGCGGCGGCATCCTCGACCGGGCCGACCGGCCCCTCGATCCGCACCTGCCGGCGCAGCGACTTCCAGTGGAAAAGCAGGGCGGCATGGGGGTTTTCCAGCAGTTCGCCCGCCTTGCGCCCCTCGAAATTGGTGTAGAAGATGAAGCCGTCCGGCCCATGGCCTTTCAGCAGCACCATGCGAACCGAAGGCCGCCCGCGCGCGTCGGCGGTGGCGAGCGCCATGGCGTTGCTATCGTTGATCTCGGTCTCGCGGGCCTCCGCATACCAGCTGTCGAACAGGGCGAATGGATCGGTCATGGCGTATCCCTAAGCCGGCGGGACGGCGCTGTCGATATGGGCGACGGGGGCGGGCAAGCGTCTTGAATGTGGCCTTCCTATCGTCCACATAGTCATCAAGTGATGCTTTTGTGCAACAGGTAGAGCAGATGGCCGATCCTTACTCCACTCTGGGCGTGGCGCGCAGCGCCAGCGAGGCGGAAATCAAGTCCGCCTATCGCAAGCTGGCGAAGGAACTGCACCCCGACAAGAACAAGGATAATCCGAAGGCGGCGGACCGGTTTTCCGCGGTCACCAACGCCTATGACCTGCTGTCGGACAAGGACAAGCGCGCCCGGTTCGACCGAGGCGAAATCGACGGCGACGGCAATCCGACCGCGCCGTTCGGCTTCGGCGGTGGCGGACCGGGCGGCGGCGGCGGTTTCCGCGGCCAGCCGGGTGGCGGGTTCGACGCGGGCGGGGCGGACTTCGGCGATATTTTCGAAGGACTGTTCGGCGGCGCGGGTCGCCGCGCCGGGGGCGGCTTTGGCGGCGGCGGTTTCGGCCGGCAGGCGCCGCCACAGAAGGGCGCGAACGTCGCCTATCGGCTGGCGGTATCTTTCGTGGATGCCGCGACCCTCAGCCCTCAGCGGATCACGCTTCAGGACGGCAAGACGATCGACCTCAAGCTGCCTGCCGGCGTGGAGAGCGGCACGCAGATGCGCCTGTCGGGCAAGGGCCAGCCGGGGCCGGGCGGCGCTGGCGACGCCATCGTCACGATCGAGGTGAAGCCGCATCCCTTCTTCACCCGCGACGGCGACAATGTGCTGCTCGACCTGCCCATCACTCTCGACGAGGCGGTGAAGGGCGGCAAGGTCAAGGTGCCGACCGTCGATGGCCCGGTGATGCTGGGTGTGCCGGCCGGCGCGTCGTCGGGCAAGACGCTGCGGCTGCGCGGCAAGGGCTTCACCGCCAAGACCGGCCAGCGCGGCGACCAGCTGGTGACGCTCCAGATCGATGTGCCGGCCGACGATCCAGCGATCAAGGCGCTGGTCGAAAGCTGGCAGGACAGCCGCCCGGTCCGCGCCCATCTGGGCGTGTGAGGCGTTAGCAGCGGCTGATGCCGATGCCATCCCCCCTCTCGCCCGAACAGCGCCGCCGGATGGCGCAGGATGCGCGGGCGCGCTGGCATCGGCAGATGGAGCGGGTGCGGCCCGGATCGCATTTCTTCGAGGTGCTGAAGCGCGTCGCGGTCGGCACGTATAGCGACGGCTTCATCCATGCCGGGAACCTTGCCTATCTGTCGCTGATGACGCTCTTCCCCTTCTTCATCGTCGCGGCGGCGGTGGCGAGCATCTTCGGGCGGACGCAGGACGGGGTGCAGGCGGTCAACGCCTTTCTCTATACCGTCCCGCGCGGGGTGGCCGACGTGGTGCGCCAGCCGATCAGCGACGTGCTGAGCGCGCGCAGCGGCCCGCTGCTCTGGCTTGGTGGGCTGGTAGGCCTCTGGACCGTGGGCAGCCTGATCGAGACGATCCGCGACATTCTCCGCCGCGCCTATGGGACCAAGAGCACCAAGCCCTTCTGGCGCTATCGCCTCGGCGCGATCGGCATCACGCTGGTCAGCGTGTTCGCGGTGATGTTCGCCTTCTCGCTCCAGGTCGCGATCACCGGCGTCGATCAGTTTCTCCACCGCATCCTCCCCTTCGCCGACGAAGCGATCGCGCTGGTCGCCTCCGCCAAGCTGGTGCCGATGGGGATATTGTGCGTGGCGCTCTGGTCGCTGTTCGTGGCCTTGACCCCCACCGCCTATAAGGACCGGCGCTTTCCCAAATGGCCCGGCGCGGTCGCGACCGCGCTCTGGTGGTATGGCAGCGTGCTGCTGCTGCCGCCGACGCTGTCGCTGCTGGGCGGCTATGGGCGCACCTATGGCAGCCTGGCGGGGGTCATGATTACCCTCATTTTTTTCTTTCTCGTCGGGCTTGGCGTGGTAATTGGCGCGGAATTGAATGCGGCGCTCGCGGAATTCCCCGATGAGGAAGAGGGCGCAGGCCAAGGGAACGGGACGATAGAATGACAGGCTTGATGGCAGGAAAGCGCGGCCTCATCATGGGGCTGGCCAATGACAAGTCGCTGGCCTGGGGCATCGCCAAGGCGCTGCATGCGCAGGGGGCTGAGCTGGCCTTCTCCTATCAGGGCGACGCGCTGGCGAAGCGCGTGCGGCCGCTGGCGGAACAGGTCGGGTCGGACTTTCTGATCGACTGCGACGTCACGGACATGGAGAAGCTGGATGCCGCTTTCGCGCAGATCGAGAGCCGCTGGGGCAGCCTAGACTTCGTCGTCCACGCGATCGGCTTTTCCGACAAGAATGAGCTGCGCGGCCTCTATGTCGACACCAGCCTGGAGAATTTCCTGCTGACGATGAACGTGTCGGCCTATAGCTTCGTCGCCGTGACGAAGCGGGCGCGGGCGCTGATGCCGAACGGCGGCAGCATCCTGACGCTCTCTTATTATGGCGCGGAGAAGGTCATCCCCCATTATAACGTCATGGGCGTCGCCAAGGCGGCGCTGGAAACCAGCGTCAAATATCTGGCGATGGACCTGGGGCCGGAAAATATCCGGGTGAACGCTATCTCCGCCGGGCCGATCAAGACGCTGGCGGCGAGCGGCATCGGCGACTTCCGCTATATATTGAAGTGGAACGAGCTAAACTCGCCGCTCCGCCGCAACGTCACGATCGAGGATGTGGGCGGCGCGGGCTTCTATCTGCTGTCGGACCTGGCGTCGGGCGTGACCGGGGAAATCCATCATGTCGACGCGGGCTACAATGTCATCGGCATGAAGGCGGAGGACGCGCCCGACATCGCGCTGGAGAAGTGACCTAGTGCCCACGGTCTGGCGCGACGGCAATCTGCGGGTCGTCATCTACACCGACGACCATCCGCCGCCCCATGTCCATGTTTTCGGTGACGGCGAGACGAAGATCGCGCTGATAGAGCCGGAAGTAGTGCGGGTTGTCAGCGCTGACTGGCGGGAGAGTCGACGCGCTCTTACAATCGTGCGAGAAAAGCGCGACTATCTGATCGAAAGGTGGAACGAGATCCATGGGTGAGCTGACCCAGGCGCAGTTTGAAGGAGCGGTGCGGCGCGGCGATCATGATCTCGCGGTCAAGCCGCGCGCCCGCGCCGCGCGCTATGATCGGGACAGCGGCCGGGTGGTGATCGACCTCGTCAATGGCGCGACCTTCTCCTTCCCCGCCTCACTTGCGCAAGGTCTGGAGCAGGCAACCGCCGAGCAGTTGGAGGCGGTCGAGATCGCCGGCGCGGGCTTCGGCCTCCATTGGGAAGAGCTGGACGCAGACCTGACGGTTGAGGGGCTGCTCGCCGGCCGCTTCGGCAGCGCGCGCTATATGGCGGAGCGGTTCGGCCGCGACTGGGACAGCGAAGCGGCGGAATGAGCTTCAACAGCTTCGGTCGTATGTTCCGCTTCAGCACCTGGGGCGAGAGCCATGGTCCCGCCATTGGCGCGGTGGTGGACGGCTGTCCGCCGGGCCTGCCCCTCAGCGAAGCCGACATCCAGCCCTGGCTCGACCTGCGGAAACCCGGCACCTCCAAATTCACCACCCAGCGGCGCGAGCCCGATGAGGTCCGCATCCTCTCGGGCGTGTTCGAGGGGAAGACGACCGGCACGCCGATCAGCCTGATGATCGAGAACACCGATCAGCGGTCCAAGGATTATTCGGAGGTCGCCAAGGCCTATCGCCCCGGCCATGCCGACTATGCCTATGACGCCAAATATGGCTTTCGCGACTATCGCGGCGGCGGGCGATCCTCGGCGCGCGAGACGGCCAGCCGGGTCGCGGCGGGCGCGGTGGCGCGGCTCGTCATCCCGGAGGTCGACATCTTCGCTTATGTGAGCGAGATCGGCGGCGACGCCATCGACTATGCGAATTTCGATCCGTCGCAGATCGGCGCCAATCCCTTCTTCTGCCCCGACCCGGAAGCGGCGAAGCGCTGGGAGGCGCTGGTGGACGAGGCGCGGCTCGACGGATCGTCGCTGGGCGCTGTAGTGGAGTGCGTCGCCTCCGGCGTGCCGGCGGGCTGGGGCGCGCCGCTCTACGCCAAGCTCGACAGCGAACTCGCCAGCGCGATGATGAGCATCAACGCGGTCAAGGGCGTGGAGATTGGCGACGGCTTCGCCGCCGCGCGCCTGCGCGGCGAACAGAATGCTGATCCCATGCGGCCCAATCCCGAAAGGCCCAATGATGGCCCTGTATTCCTGGCCAACCATGCCGGGGGGATCGCGGGCGGCATTTCGACCGGACAGCCGGTCAAGGTCCGCGTCGCCTTCAAGCCCACAAGCTCCATCCTGATCCCGGTCGAGACGGTGACCCGCGAGGGCGAAGCGTCCGACATCATCACCAAGGGGCGGCACGACCCCTGCGTCGGCATTCGCGGCGTGCCGGTGGTCAAAGCGATGATGGCGCTGGTGCTCGCCGACCAGAAACTGCTCCATCGCGCCCAATGCGGGCAATGATGCGCCGAATCGAGCCGGTCGCGTCGAAAAGCGCGAGACGACTCAGCCATGCTACGATAGGATGACGATCAACGCCCGCGGGAGGGCGTGCGGCAGAGCGTAAGCCTGGGGAGCGTCACCGCGTATCACGCGGACTGACGGTCAAAGCGTCCCCTGATCGCCGCGACACGGGCCAGCCATGCACCCATGGCTGGCCCATTTCGTTGCAGTATGGCAACCATGGCGCGCGCGCTTCGTTGCGCCAGGAAAGAGACGCGACCACGCGATCTTCGGGGGCTGACCACATATGCATTTCCTCACCGCACTGATCGGCATCTATCGTGCGGAAATCGGCCTGCTGATCCTCGCCGCCATGTTCCTCGCCTTCGTGCGCGAACGCTATTCGCCCACCGTCGTCGCGGTGGTGGGCGCCTGCGCCTTCGCGCTGCTCGGCCTCATCGACGAACAGAGCCTCTTCTCGGTCTTTTCCAACAGCGCGCCGCTGACCGTGGGGGCGATGTTCGTGCTGTCGGGCGCGCTGATCCGCACCGGCGTCATCAGCCGGGTCGCCGACCGCATCATGGCGCGGGCGGAGCGGCATCCGCGCCTTGCCCTTGCCGAAGTCACCGCTGGCGGGCTGCTGCTGTCCGCCTTCCTCAACAACACGCCGGTGGTCGTGCTGCTGATCCCGATCATGTTCACCCTGGCGCAGGCAACCGGCTATCCGGTCAAGAAGCTGCTCATCCCCATGAATGTGCTCGCGGTGCTGGGCGGGTGTCTGACGTTGATCGGCACGTCGACCAATCTGGTCGTCGCCGGCATCGCGCGCGATCAGGGGATGGAGCCCTTCGGCATATTCGACATCACCCCCTATGCGCTGGCGGGGGTAGCGGCGGGGATCGTCGGCCTGCTCGGGCTCAGCTGGCTGCTGCCCAGCGACCCGCCGACCATCGCCGGGGAGAATGGCGGCAATGTGCAGGACTATCTCACCACTTTGGTCGTGCGCGCCGATAGCGACCTTGTGGGGCGGGAAATCGGATCGCTCGCGCTGTTCGGCCGGTCGGTCGTGCTGCTCGGCCTCAAGCGCGGCGGCGAGATACGGCGGAAGGATATCGCTGCGGAGGAACTCCACGCCGGCGATCATCTGATCGTTCGGGCCGACGGCGCGGCGTTGATGACTTTGCGCGAATCGCACCAGTTCGACCTCGGCATCGCGTCGGACTCGGCGCTCTCGTCGCAGGACGGCACGGTGGTGGAGGCGATGATCGCGCCCAGCCATCCGTCGATCGGCGAACGGCTGATCGACATTCCCTTCCTTCATGCGCTGCGAGTCCGCATCATCGGCATCCATCGCGCGCGCCATGTTCCCGGCCCGGATCTCGCGACGACGCGGGTGCGCGGCGCGGACCGGCTGCTGATCGCCGGCGGCATCGACGCGATGCGCGCGCTGCGCGACAATCCGCATCTGATCGGGGTCGATGTCAGCCGCGTGCGCGCCTTTCGCCGGCAAAAGGCGTGGATCGCCGTCGCCGCAATGGCGGGCGCGGTGCTGCTGTCGGCCTTCGACGTGATGGGCATCGGCATGGCGGCGGTGCTGGCGGTCGGCCTCATCCTCATCACCCGCTGCATCGACCCGGAGGAAGCCTGGGCCGCGATCGACGGCGACGTGCTGATCCTCATCTTCGCGATGCTGGCGGTGGGGCTGGCGCTGGAGCAGGCGGGCAGCGTCGCGCTGATGGTCGGGTGGGTGACGCCGCTGCTGCAACATGCGCCGCCCTGGGCGCTTATCTTCCTGATCTACTTCTTCTCGCTGCTGCTGTCCGAACTGCTCAGCAACAATGCGGTCGCGGCGCTGCTGACCCCCATTACCATCGCGTTGGCGCATCAGCTGGGCGCCGATCCGCGCCCGCTGGTGATCGCGCTGATGATCGGCGCGTCGGCCTGTTTCGCGACGCCGATCGGCTATCAGACCAACGCGCTCGTCTATGCGGCGGGCGACTATCGCTTTTCCGATTTCGTGCGGATCGGGGTGCCGCTCAACATCATCGTCGGGGTGGCGGTGTGCAGCGCGCTGGTGCTGATCGGCTGAACGGCCACTGCCGCGCCGCCGGCCCTGTCGCCCAGGCGCAGGGGCGGGCATGGAGGCGACGACGCTATGAGGACCGATCCCATGACCAGCCTGCCCTTCACCCAGGTCGACGCCTTCGCCGACGCCCCCTTCACCGGCAATCCGGCTGCCGTCATGCCGCTCGATACGTGGCTGGATGACGCCACGCTTCAGGCCATAGCGGCGGAGAACAACCTCTCCGAAACCGCCTTCACCGTGCCGACTCTCGACGACCCGGAAGCGGATTATGCGCTGCGCTGGTTCACCCCCGCGGTCGAGGTCAAGCTGTGCGGCCATGCCACGCTGGCGAGCGGCCATGTGCTGATGCAGGGGGATACGATTCGCTTCCGCACCCGCCATGCCGGGGTGCTGACCGTGACGCGCGAGGGGGAGGGCTATGCCCTGTCGCTGCCCGCCTGGGGCATGGAGCCGCGCCCGCTGCCTCATCTGGCAGAGGGGCTGGGCGGCGCACCGGTCGAGAGCTTCTGGCGCGAGGGCGGCTACAGCCTCTTCCTCTTCCCCGAAGAAGCGGCGGTGCGCGCCCTGACACCGGACTTCGCCGCGCTGAAGCGTCACGGCGACGTGATGCTGATCGCCACCGCACCGGGCACGGAGACCGACATCGTCAGCCGCGTCTTCGTGCCCGGCGGCGGGGTGGACGAAGACCCGGTGACCGGCTCCGCCCATTGCCTGCTCACCGCCTTCTGGGCCGACCAGCTGGGGCGAGAGGATTTTAGCGCCTATCAGGCTTCCGCGCGCGGCGGCTACTTGGGCTGCCGGATCGACGGCGACCGCGCGGTCTTGACCGGACAGTGCCGCACCGTGATCGAGGGCCGCTTTTTGCTGTAGCCCGAACCAGTCGTGTCAAAACCTGTTCCGTCACCCCGGACCTGATCCGGGGTCCCGCTGCCTTTGCGACAGCTGCGAAGAAGTGGGACCCCGGGTCGAGCCCGGGGTGACGATGTTTCGAAAGGTGGCGGTAATCTAACCCGGAAACAGCCCCACCAGCTTCGCCAGCGCCGTCCGCACCGCGCGGCGCTGCTCCTTCTCCGGCGACATGCCGATCCGCACCACCGTCAGCCGCTGAGAGGGCGAGACGAGAATATATTGCCCATTATGCCCGACGCAGCCGAACAGGCTCGCGGGCGCCTGCCCCGGCATCAGCGCGCTTTCGGAACTCTCCCGGTTCAGCCACAGATGCAGCCCATAGGCCGGGTTGCTGGCCGACGGCGTGGTCATGAGGTCGATCCACTTTTCCGGCAATATCTGGTGCCCGCTCGGTCCCCGGCCTCGCCGGCGCAGCAGTTCGCCAAAGCGGCCATAATCGCGCGCGGTCATGTGCAGGATGCTGCCGCCGATCATCGTGCCGGCGGCGTCATATTCCGCCGTCAGGCTGGACAGCCCCGCCGGCCCTTTCAGCCGCCCGTCGATGAACATCTGCATCGCCCGCCGCCGCGCGTCGGGATCGGCGCTGTTGGCCAGCATCCGGGTCATCAGGTCGGCCAGGATCAGCGTGCTGCCGGTCGAATAGGAAAAGCGGTCGCCCGGCGGATGGGCCAGCGGCTTCGCTTCGGCGAAAGCCGCCATGTCCTGCGCCCCGTCCAGGAACAGCATCCGCACGGTATCTCCGTCGGTCACTGGCTCGCCATCCTCGACATGGTCGAGGCCCGAACGCATCGTCAGCAACTGCCGCAGCGTGATCCGCCCGCGCGGATCGCCCGGCTGGCTCCAGGCGGGCACCGGCAGCGGCGAATCGAGCGCCAGCCGCCCGTCCGCCACCATCAGCCCGACCAGCACCGCCGTCACGCTCTTCGCCATCGACCAGGACAGCAGCTTCGTCTCCGGCCCGAAGCCCGGCGCATAGCGTTCCGCCACGATTTTGCCGTCGCGCATCACCAGCAGCGCGCGGGTCTGGCCCATCGTCTCGTCGTCGAACAACGGGTCGATCGCGCCGCGCAGCGCGCTCTCCCCCACTACCGCATCGGCCGCGACCTGATAGAGCGGGGCAGGCTGCTGCTCCGCGCGCACCGCCAGCCCCGCGACGGCGAGAAGCGCGACGATCCCCGCGCCCGCGCCAAGGCGCTTTACGATTCGGCTGTCGATCTGCATAAGCCGGCGCCCTTATAGAATGGGATCGAAAAGGACCATGGCTGTTCGCCGGAGATGGTGGATCATAGCGGCGCTGCTCGTTTTGGCGCTGCTTGGCCTTGTCGCCTGGCAGGGCGCGAGCCTGGCCGCCCGCGCGCGGCTCGGCGCCGCCTATGGCGCGCGGCTCGGCTGCTCCTGCCGCTATGTCGAGGGGCGGGCCATGGGCAGCTGCGCCGACGACAAGGAACCCGGCATGGCGCTGGTCCGGCTGGAGGATGTACCCGAAGAAAAGGCGGTGCGCGCCAGCGTCCCCCTCCTCGCCACCCGCACCGCGCGGTTCAAGGCGGGCTGGGGCTGTCTGCTTGAGCCGGTGAGGTGATGCTTCAAAAAATCCTCCTCTGTAAGGGGAGGGGGACCGCCCGCGTAGCGGGTGGTGGAGGGGTGTCCCGCTATCGATAGCGTGACACCCCTCCGTCTGACCTACGGTCAGCCACCTCCCCTTCAAGGGGAGGATGAAGAGGCTGGCCCCATCACCCCCCACCCGCTAAGGCCGCCCGATGCCGCGCGACATCCCGACGCTTCTCCACGACATATTCGGTTTCACCGCCTTTCGCGGCGTTCAGGAACAGGTCGTCGGCCGCGTCATGGCGGGGCGGCCGACGCTCGCGATCATGCCGACGGGCGCGGGCAAGTCGCTCTGTTATCAGCTCCCCGCCGCCGCGCTCGACGGCTGCTGCGTGGTCGTTTCGCCGCTCATCGCCTTGATGCACGATCAGCTGCGCGCCGCCAATGCGGTTGGCCTGCGCGCCGCCAGCCTCACCAGCGTCGACGCCGACTGGCGCGAGACGCAGGACCGCCTGCGCAACGGCGACCTCGACCTTCTCTATGTCGCGCCCGAGCGGGCAAGCGGGGAGGGGTTCCGCAGCCTGCTCCGCTCGGCGAATATCGCGCTCTTCGCTATCGACGAAGCGCATTGCGTGTCCGAATGGGGCCATGACTTCCGCCCCGACTATCGCCTGCTGCGTCCGTTGCTGGACGAGTTCCCGAGCGTCCCCCGCCTCGCCCTCACCGCCACGGCCGATGCGCACACGCGCGCGGACATTCTCGTCCAGCTCGGCATCCCGGAAGACGGCCTCATCATCTCGGGCTTCGATCGGCCCAATATCCGCTACGCCGTCCATCCGCGGGACGGCCTCAGCCATCAGCTCGCCGACCTGCTCGCCACCGAAAAGGGGCCGGGCGTGGTCTATGCACAGACCCGCGCCGCGACCGAGAAGCTGGCCGAAACGCTGGGGCGAAGCGGCCGCCCGGTGCGCGCCTATCATGCCGGCATGGAGCCGGCCCAGCGCGCCGCCAACCAGGCCGCCTTCATCGCCAGCGAGGATATGGTGATGGTCGCCACCGTCGCCTTCGGCATGGGCATCGACAAGCCCGACGTGCGCTTCGTCGCCCATGCAGGCCTGCCGAAATCGATCGAGGGCTATTATCAGGAATCGGGCCGCGCCGGGCGCGACGGCGAGCCGGCGGTCGCCCATCTCTTCTGGGGCGCGGAGGATTTCGCCCGCGCGCGGATGCGGATCGCCGAACTGGAGCCGTCCCGCCAGCAGGGCGAGCGCGCGCGGATCGCAGCATTGGGCGCGCTGGTCGAGACGGCGACCTGTAGGCGGGCGATCCTGCTCCGCCACTTCGGCGAAAGCCCGCCGCCCACCTGCGGCAATTGCGATAATTGCCTGTCACCCCCCGCCAGCGTCGACGCGACCGAGACCGCGCGCAAATATCTCTCCGCCGTCTATCGCACCGGGCAGAGCTTCGGCGCGGGCCATATCGAGGCGGTGCTGACCGGCGCGCCCAATGACAAGGTGCGCGAGCGCGGGCATGACAAGATTTCCGTCCACGGCATCGTCGGCGGCGAGGAGGCGGCGCTGCTCCGCCCGGTCCAGCGCGCCCTGCTGGTGCGCGACGCGCTGGAGACCACCGAGCATGGCGGGCTGATGCTCGGCCCCAACGCCCGCCCGATCCTGCGCGGCGAGGAGGTGGTGCGCATCCTGATGCCCCCAAAGCGCGAGCGCCGCGCCCGCAACGCCCGCACCGGCGCGGAAGCGAACCCGGTCGGCGATCCGCTGTTCGACGCGCTGCGCGCCTGCCGCCGCGAACTGGCGCAGGAGCAGGGGGTGCCGCCCTATGTCATCTTCCACGATTCGACCCTGCGAGAAATGGCCGAGCAGCGCCCGTCCAGCATCCGCGAGCTGAGCCATATCAGCGGCATCGGCCAGAAGAAGCTCGACGCCTATGGCGATGCCTTCCTCGCCGCGATCCGGCCGTTCCTTTAACGCCTGCGGCGCAGCCGCTTCTTCACACACTCAGCGCCCTCTGCGCCTCTGCGCGAACAAAATCTTGAAACCTTCGCCCCGCCGTCGCATGGCTCGCGCAAAGGAGAAGCCCCATGTTCCGCAAGCTCACCGACCGCGTCCTCGTATCGCCCCAGATCAGCGTGGAGCAAGTGGCGGAGGCCAAGGCGCAAGGGGTGACGATCATCGTCAACAATCGCCCCGACGACGAGGAGCCGGGCCAGACCAACGGCGCGGAGATCGAGGCCGCGGCGAAAGCGGCGGGGATCGCCTATGTCGCCGTGCCGGTGTCGCATGGCGGTTTCGCGCCGTGGCAGCTCGACGGCATGGCCCAGGCGCTGGAACAGGCGGAGGGCGGCAAGATGCTGGCCTATTGCCGGTCGGGCACGCGCAGCACTTTGCTCTGGGCGCTGACCCGCGCCCGCGCCGGCGACAATGGTGATGTGCTGGCGGCGCAGGCGGCGGCGGCGGGCTATGATATCAGCCCGGTGCGGCAGGTGATGGATACGCTCAAGCCGCAATAAACAGGGGTGTCCGAAGGCGCAGTCATATTGATTGCTGTTCCCCGGCGCAGGCCGGGGTCCAGTCCCACGCTCTGAACTGGATCCGTGATGGGAGTCGCGCGCCTCCCATCAACTGCGCCGGGGAACAGCTACTAAGGGCGATGCTTAAACAGATTCAGCATGACGGTTGGACTTCAAACCCGCCTAAACGGAAACGGCGCAGCCGTCCGCTCGTAACTATGCAGGTCCAGCGCCCGTGTAACGGGCGGCAGGGCGCGGTCCGGGCAATCGCGCCGCTCGCACAGTGGACAGGTCGGCCCGACGCCGGTCGCCTCGCCCCTTTCCACATCAAGCCCGTCCGCATGAACGATCCGCCCCGCATGTTTCGCCTCGCAGCCGAGCGCCACCATTGACCGTCCCCGCGCGCGCCCACGCGGCAGCGCCACCGCCAGCGTCACGAACCGACGCCCCTCCAGCGTCTCGATGAGCTGCGCCGCGATGCTGCCGTCCGCCGGCGCGTCGGTTGCGTCCCAGCGCGGGCAAATGCCGCCATAGCGCGCGAACGGCCAGGCCTCGCCATCGAAGCGCTTGGCGACGATGCCCGCCCGGTCGATCTTCGCCATGAAGAAGGGGATGCCGCGCGCGCCGGTGCGGTTGAGGCTGGTCAGGCGATGGGCGATCTGCTCGGCCGAAACCCCGAAGCGGTCGCGCAGCAGCGGCAGGTCGTAGCGGCTCTGCTCGGCCGCCTGGCGGAAGCGGTCATAGGGCATGATGAGCGCAGCGGCGGCATAATTGGTGAGCGCGATCTGCGCCAGCCGGCGGCTGTCCTCGTCGGGCGGGGCGGCGCGGGCGATTTGCGCCGCGATCGCCTCGGCCAGTTCCTGCGCACAGAGCTGATAGGCGATGGCGAACAGTCGCCCCGACGCCGCCAGCCGCTCGCTCAGCATCAGCCGGCGGCGGTGCATGTCATAATGGCGCAGCGTTCCGGCCAGTATCTCGGCGCGCACGAGCTGCACCGCCATGCCGTGCCGGTCCTTCAGCCGCGCGCGCAGCGCCGTCTGGAGGAGGGCCGGATCGTCGGGCAGTTCGCTCGCCAGGCTTTCCGCGCCTGCATCGATTTCCGCGAAATGATTGCCCGAGCGCGCGATCGTCTCGCGCAGCCAGTCGAGCGGCGCGACCAGGGGGGCGGGGGCGCGATCGGCGGCGGCGGCGTCGCCCGGCAGGCGTCGCAAATCGGTCAGCGCGCGATAGAAGCGGGCGATCGCTTCGCTGACGCCGGGGTAATTTTCCGCGACCTCCAGTACTTCGTCGCGCGCGATCCCGATGTCGCGCACCAGCGCATCGGACAATATCTCGCCCAATTCGCCCGGCCCGCCCTCGGCCGGGGTCGCGGTGAAGTCACGAATGTCGATGTCGTAGGTGTTGGCGAGCCGCAGCAGCATCTGCGCCGTTAGCGGCCGCTGGTTGCGCTCCAGATGGTTGAGATAGCTGGGAGAAACCCCAAGCCCCTCGGCCATGCGGGTCTGATTGAGGCCCAATTCGCGGCGCAGCACGCGCAGCTTCGGCCCCAGATAGAGTTTACGGTCGTTGATCTCTGCCATTTGGTCATAATGTCATACTATGACATTATGACCAAATCTTATCGTGACTATCGGCCACTCATCGGCCTTCCA
The DNA here is from genome assembly GCF_036170395.1 of Sphingobium sp. GTDB lineage: Bacteria > Pseudomonadota > Alphaproteobacteria > Sphingomonadales > Sphingomonadaceae > Sphingobium. The sequence goes on along the minus strand of NZ_JAVHPD010000036.1, from coordinate 56,613 downwards.
AAGTGCGTACAGCTGTTCCACTCGCTGTTCCACTTAGGCCGCAAGGCCGCAGACGGAAAGGACGCCACCATGACCAGCGACACGATGACGAAGCCCGAACCTGCCCGTTCGCGGGCGGTTTTCAGCCAGGAGGATTTCGGCCTGATCCGCACCGCCATCGCCCATTATCTGCGCGAGGTGCAGGACCAGCCGGAATCGGTCAAATATGCCAATCTCTATCACCGGCTCGGCCGCGTCGCCTGACGCCTTGGCCTGAGCCGGCGAAGCGGCCGGGGCGGGGAGGCCCCGGCCGCTTCGTCAGAGCGAAAAGCGCGCCGTCAGCCTGATATCGCGCCCGGCGAGCGGCGCATAATCCTTGAGGAAGCTGGCGTGCCGCCGCGCTTCCACGTCGAACAGGTTGTTCGCTGACAGCATCAGCGTGGTGCGGTCGTTGCCCATGAGCGGCTTAAACGACAGCGACGCATTGACCATCGTGTAGCCGTCGGTCGGGGTCTCGAAGCCGGTCACACGGTCCTGATCGAATACATGCTCCACCTCGGCGCGGGCGGAGAAGCGCTCGCCTTGCGCCTCGACCCCGCCCAGCAGGCGGAGCGGCGGAATGCGGGGCGCGGGGCCGCTGCCCTTGATCGTCGCCCGGACATAGTCGGCAAGGCCATCGGCGGCGATCTTCGTCGTGCCGATCGTCGCCAGCGTGACCGAAGCCTCCGCCTCGAACCCATAATAGCGCGCGTCCGCCTGCGCATAGGCATAGCAGGGGAATTCGAGTTCCTCGCCGCCATTCACCGCCTGGCAGACGCTGTCGTCCGCAACGCTTTCGTAGATATAGCCGCTGAACCAGTTGTGATAGGCCGCGAGGCTGAGGCTGTAGCCCGCGCCCGATCCACGCAGCGTGCCTTCCACGCCCCAACTCTTTTCCTTGCCGAAATCGGGATTGCCCAGCTCGAACGCCTGCGTGCCGGCATGATTGCCGCGCGCGAACAATTCCTCGGCCGACGGCGCGCGCTCGCTGCGCGAGAGGTTGAGGCCGATGCGCCAGTCGGGCAGGATCGCCTGGCTGATGCCCAGCGAGCCGGAGACAGCGTCAAAGCTGCGGTTGCGGCCGTCGAAGAAGAGGGCGTCGTCGGCGTCGGCGCTCAGCCTGCTATGCTCGTAGCGCGCCCCGCCCTCGATCCGGGTCGCGCCCAGGTCCAGCGATTGCAGGGTGAAGACGCCGAACTGCTCGGTCTGGTTGCGGGGCAGGAATTTCTCTTCGCCCACCACTTCGAACCGGCGGGTGAAATATTGCACCCCCGACGCCCCGTCCCATCCGCCGCGCTTGGCCTGCACGAACTCCAGCCGGCTTTCCATCGATTGATTGTCGAAGGTCGTGCCGACCTCGCCCGACGGCTCGATCTCCTCATGCTGATAGTCGGCATAACCAGCGCGGAAGCGGATGCTGTCGAGGAAACCGCCATTGACCGCCACCTCGCTGCGCAGGTCCACGCGGGTCTGCTTCATCGCCAGCGTCACATCCTCGTGGCTATGGCCCTCCTCTTCCTCATGACCCTCATGATCCTCATGCTCTTCCGCCACCTCGTATCGCGACGGCACGCCGTAGCGGCTGTCGGTATGGGCGACCGAAACCCCGAGATTACCGCCCGTCCCGATATAGGCGAAGCCGCCTGCGACTTCCCAACTCCGCGCCGCGCTGTTGGGCAGCTTGCCGCGCAGGCTGGCAAGGTCGCGTATCTCCGCCTCGTCGCTCGCCGCCGCCTGCGCGCGCAGCGCCGGGGTGAGGATATAGCTGCCGGTGTCGAGATTGCCGGTCTTGCTGTAGCTGCCGTCGAGATGGACGACGAAATTGTTGGTCAGCGGCACCTCGATCTCGCCCGATCCGCTGCGCTCATTGGCGGCGCTGCCATAAGTGCCGAGCGCGTCGATATGCACCGGCTCGTCGGGCACGCGGCGCGGTATGCGGCTGTCGATCACATTGACCACGCCGCCGATTGCTGACGACCCATAGAGCAGCGCCGAAGGTCCGCGCAAAATCTCGATCCGGTCGGCGGTCAACGGATTGATCGCGACGGCATGATCGACCGAGGTGTTCGACACGTCGAAGCTGCCGATGCCGTCGGTCAGGATGCGCACCCGCTCGCCCTGAAAGCCGCGCAGGATCGGGCGCGAGGCGTTGGGGCCGAAGGAGGTGGCGGAGACGCCCGGCTGCCGCGCCAGCGTCTCGCCGATGCTGGGGCGCAGCTCGCGCGTCAGCTGATCGCCGGACACCACCGTGGTGCCTGACAGGATATCGCCCTGCCGCCGGGGGATGAGGGCGGTGACGACGATGTCGGCGCGCTGGTCATGATAGGCGCTCTGGTCGGCAGCGGCATCGGGCGCCTGGGCGAGAGCGGGCAAAGCGAGGCAGAGCGGCAGGGCGCAGCCGGCGCGGAGCATCATGAGGCGAGACATGGAGGATCAACCCTTTGTGGTTCTGGTCTGGATGAGACCCTGTATCCCGCATGTTACATCATATCAACATCGATTCGCCGCATTTTCGCTGCGGCGCATCAAGGACGTTGCTGTTAGAGGAACAGGAAGTCGGCGAGCGCCTCGACGGCTGCTTTCTCCTTGGCGCGCGGGCCGACCGCCTGCCTCACCTCGATTCCCGGCAGCGGCATATCGAGCGCCAGACGCGCGATGCCGGGCATTCGCCCCAGGTCGCGCGCCAGCGGGCCGAAAGCGGGGAAGCACCCCACGCCCTCGCGCAGCGCCGCGACGATCGCCGCCATGTCGTCGCTTTCCAGCAGCAGCGGCCCCAGCGCCGCCCGCCCGCGCGTCAACGCGGCATCGGTCACCTGCCGCAACCCGCCGCCCGGCTCCAGCGCCAGCGCCGGCGTGATCGCCAGCGTATCGCGGCTCACCGTCTCCGCTCGGCTGAGCGGATGGGCGCTGCCGGCATAGAGGCTCAGCGGTTCCGACCAGCCATAGCGGGAGGGGAGGTCGTCCGGCTCTTCCAGCGCATAGAAATAGACGATGTCGGCCCGCCCCGCCGCCAGCGCGTTCGCAGCGTCTCGCGCTGTGTGGACATGCAGGTCGAGCGTGATCGCAATGTCCTCGTTCGCCGCCTCGAACGCCGCGAGCGCATCCTGCAAATGGCCGAACACCGGCGCCGGCGCGGCGAGCACCAGCGCCGCGCGCGGCAGCTCGGCCGGGCGGAGAGGGGCTGCAGGCGCCGCGTCAACGCTTTCCAGCGCGGGTGAATCCTCCCCCAGCAACGTCATCGCCTGCGCCGTCTTGCGCCCCGCCGCCGTCAACCGCGCCGCGCCCGCCGGATCGTCGAACAGACGATAGCCCAGGCGCATTTCCAGTGCTGCGATCTCGGCCAGCACCTGATCGACCCCGACCCCCAGATCGTCCGCGCACCGCGCCGCGCTGCCCGCCGCCATCATCTGCGCGAAAAGGTCCAACTGGCGCAGGGATGGGCTGTCCATGGGGCATGTGATAGAGGAAAGCAGCGGACGGCGTAAGCGCGTTTCTGCGCCGGGCGCGCGAAGCCGGGTTGACGAACCCTGCCCGGAAATGGCAGGGCGCTGCTCTGCCGAGCGGGTATAGCTCAATGGTAGAGCACTAGCCTTCCAAGCTTGTGATGCGGGTTCGATCCCCGCTACCCGCTCCAGCTTTTTCCTTCCTGACTCCGCCGTTTTTACCGCCATTCGCCAGCCTCGGCGGGGTGATTGCGCGGTGACGATGCGGCCAGCGCGTCCCCACGTCGCCTCACGCAGAGGGTCAGTGCTTGCCGGGCTTGCTCGACGTGCCGGGCGCGGTCGGGTTGACGAGCTGTGCGCCGGTGGGGAGGGCGGTGCCGCCCATGTCGATCTTTTGCGCGGCTGCGTGGGCGGCGCGGACGGGATCGTCGCGTTCCTTGATCGCCGCCTGGGTTTCGGCGTCGAGGTCGTCGTCACCACCTCCGCCGCCGCGGGTCCAGCCCAGGATGATCGACATGCGGCGGTTGCGCGGGTCGTAGGCATCGGCCTTGATGAAGGGCTCGCGGTCGGCGACGCCCTCGATCCGGGCGAAGCGTGCATTGGGGATGCCGGTTTCGGCCAAAGCCTTGCGCGTCGATTCGGCGCGGGCGGAGGAGAGCATCCAGTTGTTCATCGTCCGCCCCGCCGCATAGGGCAGGCCGTCGGTATGGCCGCGCACGATCAGCGGGTTGGGCATGGTCTGGAGCGCCTGCGACACTTCGGCGATCAGCGCGCGCGCCTGCGGCACGAGCTGGTCGGTGCCCGACTGGAACATGGCGAAATCGGCTTCGTCGATGAGGTCGATGCGCAGCCCCTCGCGGGTTTCGGTGAAGCGCACATTCTTGCGCAGCTTCGCCAGCCCCTTCTTGGTCATACGGTCTTCCAGGCCCTTCTTGATCGCCTCGAACCTTTGCCGGTCGACGGCGCGCATCGCCTTGCCGCCCTGCTCCTTCGTGCCGGTGGCGTCGCGCGGAATGGTGATGGAGAGGTTGCCCTGACCGCCGGTGGTGGGATAATTTTCCTTGCCCGTCAGGCTGTCGCCGCCCAGCAGGCCGGTCGATCCGGCCGAGGCCATCTTCAGTTCCACCAGCGTGGGCGTGAAATAGTCGGCAAGCGCCTTGCGTTGCTTCTCGGTGGTCGCGCCCAGCAGCCACATCAGCAGGAAGAAGGCCATCATCGCCGTCACGAAGTCGGCATAGGCGACCTTCCACGCGCCGCCATGATGGCCGCCATGCCCGTCGACGATGATCTTCTTGACGATGATCGGCCTTGGTTCGGGCTCGTTCGCGCCGCGCTTCTTCTCGGCCATGGCTTATTTGTTCCGCATGCCGTCGAACACCTCGGCGAAGCCGGGCTGGTTGGCATGGATCAGGCTGGAGCGAGCGGCCTCGATTACCAAGGGCTGCGGGTGGCCGTGGAGCGAGGCGATGATGATCTGCTTTACCACATGATAGATGGCGCCGTCCTGCTCGATCACCGCGCGGCAGCGATTGGCGAAGGGGTTGACCATGCCATAGGCGAGCAGCACGCCAAGGAAGGTGCCGACCAGCGCCGAGCCGATCATCGCGCCCAGCACCGACGGCGGCTGGTCGATCGAGCCCATGGTCTTGACCACGCCCAGCACCGCCGCGACGATGCCGAGCGCGGGGAGGGCGTCCGCCAGCCCTTGCAGATTGTCGGCGGGCTTCAGAGCTTCGTGATGATGGGTCTTGAGGCTGTTGTCCATCACCTCCTCGACCGCGTGCGGATCGAGCGTGCCGGAGGACACGACGACGAGGCGCAACGTGTCGCTGATGAGATGGATCAGCGTCTTGTCCTTCATCAGCTTGGGATATTCGGCGAAGATGGGGGAGGTGCCCGGATCCTCGATATGCGGCTCCAGCGCGACCGGCCCTTCGACGCGCAACGTCTTCATGAGCTTGCTGACGAGGAAGATGCAGTCGAGGAAATCCTGCTTCTTGTAGGCCGGCCCCTTGAACACTTTGGCAAGGCCGCCGCCCAGGGCTTTGAGGTCTGCGCCCGAATTGCCGATGATGAGCGCGCCGACGGCCGCGCCGCCGATGATGAGCATTTCGTGGGGGAGGGCGTGCAGCACGGGGCCGATGTCGCCGCCGGTGAAGACGAAGCCGCCGAACACCATGCCGAGCAGGACGACCAGGCCGATGATTGGAAACATGCTTATCCCCGAAAATTATGGCCCGAAGGCGCCCCGCATCGTCAACATCGCAGACTATGCCTGTCAGATGGTTAATACGGACCGAGGGGCGCCCGCTTTAGGGCTGCCCGCCCGATTTGCGATCAGCTGATGAGGTCGAACAAGGTCTTCTGGTTGATCCGCGCAAAGGCCGACTGTGCCGCGTCGAGTTGCAGCAGGTTGGATTGCAAGCGCGAGATAACCTCCTGAAGATCGGTGGATTCAAGGTCCGCTCGGCGTTCGGTCAAATCCGTGTCGATTTCGGTCAGCCGATTGCCGATCGTTTCCAGCCGGTCGCCGCGCACACCCTGCCTGGCCTGCTCGACGACGATGTGAGACTGCCCCGCTTTCACCGCATCCACCGAGGCGGCGATGGCGCTGTCGTCCTTCGCCTCGACCGCCGCGATAGTCTGCGCCATGATGGCGTCGAGCGACATCGGCGTGCCATTGACGTCGATGCCCTCCGACACCTCCTGCCGCGTACCCACGACCGCGAGGTTGAGGCCACGGCTGACGGGGACCAGGGTGCTTTGCTGGTCGTCGAACACCGGCGTGCCTTGATAATCCTTCTGGTTCAGCAACTCGTTGATGGTCGTGCGGATCGTCGTCATTTCCTCGACGATCGCGGCGCGGCTGGTGTCGTTGAGCGATCCGTTGCGGGCCGAGGTCGCCAGTTCCTGCGCGCGGGTCAGGAGATTGTCGATTTCCGACAGATTTGCTTCCGCATTGCCGGCGCGGGCGGTGCCGTAGCTGACATTCGCCGCCCATGCCGCCTGCTGCGCCTGGGCGCGGCCGACTTCGGACACCTGCACCCAGGCGAGCACATCGTCCGACGCCCGGTTGAGGGTCACGCCGGTCGAGATCGCCGTCTGACCCTTCATAATGTCCTGCGACAATTTCTGCTGCCGGCGCATTTCGGCGAGCATGATCTTGTGGGTGATGCCTACCATAAGTCAGCCCTTTGCCGGTCACATGATGTTGAGGATCGAATCGATGGTTTCCTTGGCGATCTGAAGCACCTTGGCGCAGCCCGAATAGGCTTGCTGGATGCGGAGCAGATCGGCGGCCTCCATGTCGAGATCGACGCCGCTTACCGCCTCGCGCGCGGCGACCGCCTGGTCGTGGCGGCCGGTGGCGGTGTCATATTCGGCCTTGGTCGAGGCGAGCAGCGAGCCATGGTTGGTGACGAGCGTCGTCCAATTCTGTTCGACGCTGCCATTGCCGCGCAGGACGGACGTGACCTTGAGCAGATTGCCGTTGGCTACGCCGTCGGGCGACTTGACCGCCAGCAGCGTGGGATCGGTGACGAGCGCGGCCATCGTTGCGGCGGTGGTGCCGGACAGGAGATCGCCGCCCGCCGCCCCGCCATCGGTGATGCCCTGCCGATGCCAGGCGTTGACGTCGGTCACGAACTGCGCGGCGAGGGTGTCGAGGTCCACCCGCTGCTTGGCGACAACGTCGGCGGATGCGAACAGCCCGCCAAGCGCGCCGCTGGCGGGGGCGGTCAGCGCGGTCCCATCCGAGGTGGCGAGCGCGAGCGTGCCGTCCGCATTGGCGGTCATGGACAGGGTGGTCGCGTTGTTGCCGCTGACCAGGGTCTGGCCGCTGAAGCTGATCTCGGCGCTGTCATGCGCGCCGAAATTGACGGTGACGTTCAGATTTTCGGACAAATCCTGCAACGCAGCGTCGCGGCTGTCGAGCAGTTGGGCGTAGGCGGAAGTGCCGGGCTGCGCCCGCAGCAGGCTGTTGTTGATGTCGGCGAGCGAGGTCAGCGCGCGGTTGATCGTATCGACCGAGGATTGCGCTTCGGTCGCGATGCCCTTCGACACGTTCTGGAGGTCGGTCGAGGTCTGGTTGAACGCTTGAGCGACGCGGCTGATGCTGTCGAGCGTCGTGACGCGCAGCGAGGTGTTGGTCGGGCTGGCGGCCAGCTTCTCCATATTCTGGTACATGCCCGCCATCAGCTGGCCGATGCCGGTGCCGGTGTCATTCAGCGCATTTTCGGAGTCGGTCAGCCAGCGCAACCGCGCCGCCGCGCTGCCGAGCGCCGTGCCGGTGGCGCGCATCGTCGCGTCGAGATAGGGATCGGTCTCGCGCCCCACGCCGGCGACTTGCGTGCCGCCGAAATTGGCGCGCGACACATAGGTCGCCATGGTCGCGGTCGATGCGCCCGATTCGATCGTGCGGACCGATCGGCGCGCATAGCCTGCCGTCGCGGCGTTCGCGATATTCTCCGAGATGGCGGCCATCGCGGTGCGATAAGCCTTCGTCCCCGAAGCGCCTATGATGAAGAGGTCGCTCATGCGCCTTGCGCCGGATGCGGGCCGTCAGGCGCGGCGGGGGGCGGATCGTCCTTCACCCGGTCGCCAAACTGCCGGATCAGAAGCTCGGCGATGCCCATCGCGCCCTTGCCCGCCATCGCGTCGGCGGTGCGAGCGTCGGCCATGTCCTGAAACTGCTGGGTGGCGCTGGAGTCGGTGATGCCCTCGGCGAGGCTGGCCGAGCGCATCGCGCCGATCATCTGGCGCAGGAACACCGCCTCGAACTGCTGCGCGACTTTCTGAAGCTGCGCCTTTTGCGAGGGGGCAGCCGGGGCGGCGAGGTTTGTCGTTATCTGCATCACAGCACCACCAGTTCGGCCTTCATCGCGCCCGCCTGTTTCAAGGCTTCGAGGATCGCGACCATGTCCGCCGGGGAAGCCCCGATCGCGTTGACCGCTTTCACAATATCGGCCAGCGACGCCCCGCCTTTAAAATTAACCATAGGTTTTTTCTCTTCGTCGACGCTGATGCCGCTCGATTGCTCCAGCGCGGTCTGGCCCTGGCTGAAGGGCGCGGGCTGGACGACGCGGGGGCTTTCGTTGACGCTGACGGTCAGCTTGCCATGGGCGACGGCGGCGGGATGGATGCGCACCGCGCCGTTGATGACGACGGTGCCGGTGCGGGCGTTGACGATGACCTTGGCGGGCGCATCGGCGGGCGAGACCTCGATATTCTCGATCATGCCCATCATCATGATGCGCTCTTCGGCGCCCGGTTGGGCGTCGATCGCGACCGATACGGCGTCGACAGCGCGGGCGCGCCGGTCGCCGAAGGTGCGGTTGATGCCGTCCGCGACCCTGAGCGCGGTGGTAAGGTCGGCTTCGGCAAGGTTGAAGGTCAGCGTCGGCGCGGTGTCGAAGCCGGTGGCGACCGCGCGTTCGACCGTCGCGCCGCCGGGGATGCGCCCGGCCGAGGGGATGTTGACTGACACCTGGCTGCCGTCCGCGCCGGAAACCCCGAGGCCGCCCACCGCGAGGTTGCCCTGCGCCATCGCGTAAATCTCGTTGTCCGCGCCGCGCAACGGGGTCATGATGAGGGTGCCGCCGCGCAGCGACTTGGCCTTGCCCAGCGCAGAGACGGTGACGTCGAGCCGCTGGCCGGGCTTGGAGAAGGCGGGGAGGTCCGCCGTCACCAGCACGGCGGCGGCGTTCTTGAGCGCGGGGTTGACCCCTTGCGGTAACGTGAGACCGAAGCGCGAGACGACGCCCTTCATGCCTTCGGTCGCATATTGGATGCTGTCGTCGCCGGTGCCGGCAAGGCCCACGACGATGCCGTAGCCGGTGAGCTGGTTGGGACGCACGCCCTGGAACGTGCCGAGATCCTTGACGCGTTCGGCATGGGCGGGGGTGGCGAGGGTGAAGAGGGCGGCGAGGATGCCCAACGCCCATCCTCCCCTGCAAGGGGAGGGGGACCGCCGCCGTAGGCGGTGGTGGAGGGGTGTCCCGCTAGCGAGAGGGGGATACCCCTCCGTCTGGCCTGCGGCCAGCCACCTCCCCTTAAAGGGGAGGATGAAGTTGAGGCGGGCGAGGAGGGTCAAGCGGGTCTCCATCAGAAGGGGCTGATCGCGGAGAAGAAGCGCTGGAGCCAGCCTTGGCGGCTGGCGTTGGCGATCTCGCCCTTGCCCTTGTAGATGATCTTGGCGTCGGCGACGCGGGTCGAGGCGATGCGGTTGTCGGGCGCGATATCGGCCTGGCGGACCAGGCCGCTCAGCTGGATGAATTCGTCGCCGCGATTGAGGGTGAGCGCCTTTTCCCCCTTCACCAGCATCGTGCCGTTGGCATAGACCGCCGCGATTGTCACCGTGATTTCCCCGGACAGGGCGTTGGACTGGCTGGCGCCGCCCTTGCCCGTGAAGCTGTTGGTGCCGCCCATGGCGACATCGCTCGCCGAGAAGAGCTTGGACAGGATGCCGGTGCTGGGCGGGGTCAGGCCGATCGAACCATTGCGCGCGGTGTCGGCGCTGGTGGTCTTGGTCGCCTGGGTGCGTTCGACCAGCACGATGGTGATGATATCGCCTACGCTGGTGGCGCGCGCGCCGCTGGTGAGCGGCGTGTAGCCCATCGACGCCTGGAAGATCGAGCCGTTCGCCGGTGGCGCGGCGGGCTGCGCGATGACGGTGGGCGCATAATAGTCGCGCTCGATGTCGCGCTTCTTGCGGCCCGCGTCGGCGGGCGAAGCGACCAGCGCGATCAAGGACGCGGCGACGAGGAGGAAGGAGAGACGCATCGTCAGCCTCAGATATTCTGGTTGACGTACTGGAGCATCTCGTCGGTCGCCTTTATCATCTTGCTGTTGACCTCATAGGCGCGCTGGGTCTCGATCATGTCGACCAGCTCTTCCACGATGTTGACGTTCGAGGTTTCGAGATAGCCAGAGCGGATGACGCCGCGTCCTTCCAGACCCGCGACGCCGACCTGCGGCGTGCCGCTGGCGGCGGTTTCGACCAGCAGGTTGCCGCCGATCGACTGGAGGCCCGATGGGTTCATGAAGCTCGCCAGCTCGATCTGGCCGAGCTGGCTGGGTTCCGCCTCGCCCTGAAGCGTCGCGGAAACAGTGCCGTCATTGCCGATCGCGACCGAGGTCGCGCCCTGCGGCACGGTGATCTGCGGGATGAGGGGCAGGCCGTCCGCGGTGACGACGGTGCCTTCGGCGGTCACGCTGAAATTGCCGGCGCGGGTGTAGGCGATCGAGCCGTCGGGCTTTTGCACCTGAAAATAGCCCGAGCCCTCGATCGCCATGTCGAGCACGTTGCTCGTCTGGTTGAGCGTGCCCTGGGTGTTGATCTTGCTGGTGCCCTGAAGCGCGACGCCCGAGCCGAGGTTCAGGCCGTTGGCGAACTTGTTTTCGCTATCGCTGTTGGCGCCCGCCTGGATTATCTGCTGATAGGCCAGCGTCTCGAAATCGGCGCGGTCCTTCTTGAACCCGGTGGTGTTCACGTTCGCCAGATTGTTGGCGATGACGCGCATCTTGGTGTTCTGCGCGTCGAGGCCGGTGCGGGCGACATGAAGGGCGGCGTTGCTCATCTCTCACTTCTCCGTGCGGCGCGGGCGCGCCTCATGCGTCATTCAAAGCAACTATCGTGCCAAATTAACCATCCAGCCGCATCAGCGACGCGCCGCTGTCGTCAAGCTGTTTGGCGGTGTCGATCATCTTGACCTGGGTTTCCCACGCCCGGCTCGCCTCGATCATGGCGATCAGCGCCTGGGTCGCGTTGACGTTCGATCCTTCGATCGACCCCGAGGTGACGGTCGCCAGCGGATCGCCGGGCAGCGCGCCGCCATTGGCTTCCCGGAACAGGCCGTCATTGCCCTTCATGATGCTGGAGCCGGTGGCGTTGACGAGCTTAAGCTTATCGACCTGCTGCGGGTTGGCGGGGTCGCCGCCCTGCGGCACGCCCCAGATGCTGCCGTCCTGCGCGATGGAGACGCTGTCCATCTGCGGCAGGACGATCGGGCCACCTTCGCCCAGCACGGCAAGGCCGTCGCCGGTGGTGAGGAGGCCGCTGTCGCTGACCTTGAGGTCGCCGCGGCGGGTATAGGCCTCGCTGCCGTCCGCCGCCTGCACCGCAAGCAGCGCGTCGCCGTTCATCGCGACGTCGAGCGGGTTGCCGGTTTCGGTTACCGCGCCCTGCGTCATGTCGGCGGCGATCACCTGCTCCGACGCCTGGGCGCGGGTGTCGAAAGTGTCGCCCTTGATCCAGCGCGTCTCGGCATTGGCGATTTCGGCGCGGAAGCCGACGGTGTTGGCGTTGGCGAGATTGTTCGCGATCGACGCCTGCCGCGCCATCGCGCCGCGCATTGCCGTAAGTGCCGTATTGACGAGCCGGTCCATGGGCTGACCCTTCTACCTTCCCGAAATCAGGTGCGCAGGTTGACGATGGTGGTGGTCAGCGTGTTGGCCGCCTCGATCGCCTTGCTGTTCGCCTGGAAATTGCGCTGGGCGGCGATGAGCGCGACCAGTTCGTCGGTGATGTCGACGTTGGAGCGTTCGAGCGTGCCCGAATTGACCGCGCCGAAGAGGCCCTGGTTGCCGGTGCCCAGGATCGGATTGCCGCTGGCGACGGTGGCCGACCAGTGGGCGTCGCCCTCCTGCCGCAGCCCTTCCTGGCTGTTGAAGGCGGCCATGGCGGCCTGGCCTAGATAGACGGTGCTGCCATCGGCATAGACGGCCGAGATCATGCCTTCCTTCGACACGCCGACGCTGGTGAGCTGTGCGCCGTCGGCCTGGCCCTTGTAGGTGGTCGGGATCTGAAGATCGGTAAGGTCGGCCGGGGTGGCGTTGGCGGGCGCGGTCGAAGTGCCGGTATCTGGATCGACCGCGAAAATCTGGATGCGCGATCCGGTGGTGTCGACCACATAGCGGTCGTCGTCCACGGCGAAAGCGCCGTTGCGGGTGTAGCTGACCGTGCCGTCCTCATTCTTGACGGTGAAGAAGCCTTCGCCGGTGATGGCGAGGTCCAGCGTCTTGTCGGTGGTCTCGATCGTGCCTTGCGTGAACTGCTGCGCCACGCCCTGCACGCGCACGCCCTGGCCGGCGATCTGGTTGGTGCTCTGCATCGGGGCGGCCGCGAAGATGTCGCCGAACTGCGCCTTGCTCTTCTTGAAGGCGGTCGAGTTCACGTTGGCGACATTGTTCGAGATGGTGGCGAGATCGGTCTGCGCGCCCTTGAGGCCGGACAGGGAGATATAGAAGGACATGGCGTTGCTCCGTGGGTGAGAGGGAGTAGGATTACATCAGGCTGATCGCGTCGGACGGGCTGTAGCTGCCGAGCGCGGTGATGAGTTTGGAGGAGGAGCCGTCCGCGGGTGACTGGACGGCGGCGATGGTGGCCCAGGTCGCGACCTTGGTTGGGGTCGCGCCGTTGACTTTGACCTGGAGGGCGGAGGTGGTGACGGTCTTGCCCGTGTCGTCCTTCCCGTCCCAGTAGAAGGTGACGTCGCCGGCCTGCTGCGATCCCATGTCGATGGTCTTGAGCGTCTTGCCGTCGCCGTCGATCAGGTCGATCGACGCGCCGTCGACGGCGGCGGGCAGGGTGACCTGACCCGCGTAGGTGCCGGCGGCGTCCGGCACCGCGACGTTGCTTTCGACCAACATCGACTTGCCGATCCAGCTCGCTGCATCGCCGAGGCGCGTGCCCGACATCTCGTTGGCGAGATTCTTGAGCGTCGCGTTCATTTCGGCGATGCCGCTCGAATTGGTGATGGTCGCCATCTGCGCCACCATGTCGCTGTTCTTGACCGGCTCGAACGGATCCTGAAACTGCATCTGCGCGGTCAGCAGGGTAAGGAAGCTCGACTGGTCGAGCGTGTTGTTGCCGATGCCGACGCTCTTGTTGGCATTATAGACCGAGAGGCCCGCGCCGTCGGTGGCGGTCGTGGTCGTCATTTGCCGATCCTTATGGTTTCCAGCATCAGGGATTTGGCGGTGTTGAGCACCTGGACATTGTTCTGGTACATGCGGGCGGTCTCCACCATGTCGACCAGTTCGGCATTCTCATCGACCGCCGCTTCCCATACGTCGCCGTTCGCATCGGCGAGCGGATGGTTGGGGTCGTGCCGCTTGGTCGGCTGCGCGCTGGTGGCGACGACATTCTTGACCTTGACCGTGGCGACGCCGGGCGTGTCGGTGACGCTTTCGAACACCGGCTTGATCGCGCGATAGGCTTCGCCCGCGCTGCCGGTGACGTTGCCGGCGTTGGCCATGTTGGAGGCGGTGGCGTTGAGGCGCACCAGCTGCGCGCTCATGGCGCGGCCGGCGATGTCGAACAGGTTCATCGGCGGGTTGCCCATGGTCATTCTCCCTTGAGCGCGCGGTTGATGGTGTTGATGCGGCCTTCGAGGAAAGAGAGGGTCGTGCGGTACTTGACCGCATTTTCCGCGAAGAGGGTCTGTTCGGTGCTGAGTTCGACGGTGTTGCCGTCGAGGCTGGGCTGGAGCGGGACGCGATAGCCCATGGCGTCATCGGCCGCCTTCGACAGGTCGGTGCCGTTGCGGGCGGTCGCTTCCTTGAGCGCCGCTTCGAAATCGATGTCGCGCGCCTTGTAGCCCGGCGTCGAGGCGTTCGCGATGTTGGAGGCGAGCAGGGACAGCCGCTGCGACCGGAGCGCCAGCGCCGTGCCATGGATCCCGAACAGATTGTCTTCGACCGACATGCTCAAAATTCGCTCTAAAGTTTCGCTTATCCCCGCCGTTCTGAAGCCTGATGGCGTCCCGTGCGGGTGATCCAGCCTGTAAGCAGCAAGAGCCGTGCCAATTTGCGTGGGTGACGCAGGGGCAAGGTGGAAATCGGCGGAAAAGCGGGCGCTCCGCAGGGGAGGCGGCAAGGGCGGCAAATTTCTGCCGGCCGGCGGCAGGGCGTTGCCGGGCGGCGAGGGATTGATGGGGACAGGCGCAACATGACCGCGATTTTCAGCCATTTGTTCGATCCGCTGACGTTGGCGCTGATGATCGGCGGGGTGGCGCTGGTCGCGCTGTTCCAGAATGGCCTCAACGCCTTCGGTCGCGCCTTTGCCGCACTGGGGCCGCTGCTGACCGCCGATCCGTCGCGCGACCGCGACGCGGCGCGCGCGGCGATGCTGAAGATCGATCAGGTGGCGCAGCTGCGCGGCCTGTCCTGCACCGACCGGGTCAAGACGGCGAGTCCCTTCCTGACCGAAGCGGCGCGCAAGCTCGCCAATTGCGAGCGATCCGACCAGTTCGAGCTGTGGGCGGCGCAGACGCTGGCCGACCGGGCGCAGCGCCATGGCGCGGTCCACAAGCTCTGGCTGTCGGTCGCCGACGCAGCGCCGGCGCTGGGCATGGCGGGGACGATCATCGGCCTTGTCGGTATGTTCGCGGCGATGGACGATCCCGGCGCACTCGGCCCCGCAATGGCGCTGGCGCTGCTTACCACTTTCTATGGCGTGGTCATCGCGAACATGATTGCTGCGCCCATTGCCGCACGGCTTGCCGACCTGTCGGAGCGTGAACTCGCCTGGCAACGGGAGACGGCGAACCGGATGCTGACGATCGCGCGGCGCGAAAATGCGCCGCTGCGCCGGGCGAGCATCCGCGAAGTCGCATGACCACGGCCGCATCCGCTTCCGCCGCGCGGCGCAATCGCTGGGCGGTGAGCTTCGCCGACCTGCTGCTGTTGCTGCTCGGCTTTTTCGTGCTGTTGCAGGCCAGCGGCGGGCGGCGCGATGCGCTGCTCTCGCAGGTGAGCCAGCAGTTCGGCGGGCGACCGATGGCGCAGGGGGTCGAACTGCGCGCCGCCGACTTGTTCGTTCCGGGCGAGGCAATGTTGACCGCCGCGGGTGGCGCGCGGCTGGCGGAGGTCGCGCGGCGGTTCGACAGAGCCGCCGGCATCGAATTGCGGAGCGATGGCACCGATCGGGCGCAGCATCGCTTCGACGAATGGGACTTGGCGGCAGCGCGGCTGGGCGCGGTCGCGCGCGCGCTGCGGGCGGGCGGCATTGCGCAGGACCGGCTGACGATCCGGGGGCTGGATCAGGCCGAAGCAAAGGCGGGGCAGGGGCAGATGATCCATATCGCGCCCGCGCGGGGCAAGGCGCATTAACCGCGATTGGCACGGCTCTTGCTGAATAATCTCGGCAAAGACGTTCTTCCTGTCAGGAGACCTGCCGTGTTCCGCACCCCCTCGATCCTCCTTGCCGCCGCCGCGACGATCGCCGCCACGCCGGGACAGGCGCAGCAGAAGTTCGAGAATCTCGACCGGATCGATAGCCTGGTGGCGATGACCGTTGGGGCCAACCTCGGCGAACCGGGCGGCCCTGCCGCGCCGGTCGATCGCCGCCTGCGCTTGGCCGCCTGTCCCGCGACACCCACGGTCGAAGGACCAGTGTTCGGCGCGGCGATGGTGAAGTGCGACGCGCTGGGCTGGCGGATTCGCGTGCCGCTGGTCGCGGGCGCTGCGGCTGCCGCATCCGGGTCGGTGCCGGGCGCCAGCCGCTTCGTCAGGGCCGCTCCGACCGCGCCCAGGCAAACCGCCGTGCGGAAGGGCGACCCGGTCCAGCTGACCGCCGGCAATGCCGTCTTCAGCGTCTCCCGCATGATGATCGCCGACGAAGATGGCGCGGTTGGGCAGACCATCCGCGTGCGCGAGGACAAGAAAAGCACGCCGATTTTCGCGCAGGTCGTGGAAATGGGGGTTGTGCAGATTCCCGGATTTAAGGATTTTTGAACTTGTCCGTTATAAGCGGTAGGGACGAGTGAAGGATTTACCCCAATGATCAACTCCGTGGGCCAGAGCATCAGCAGCGCGATCGGCGGAACCAGCCTGCGCGAAAGCGGCAAGGCGCGCGCATCCGCGACCGGCGGCTCGGTGAGCATGTCGAGCGCGAGCGGCGCGTCGGCCAGCCCGGCCGCCCGCATGGCGGCCGAAGGCGCGCCGGTTGATCTCGACCGCATCGCCGCGATCAAGTCCGCCATCGCTTCGGGCAATTATCCCGTGGACGCGGACGCGATTGCCGAGCGCATGATTGCGCTCGACCTGCCCGACGGCAGGTAGAAACAAAAAAAGGAGAGGGTGTCATGCCGCTGGGTCTCGCTGCGCTGGACGAACTGTTCGATGCGTTCGAGGATCTGCGCGATGTCCTCGACGGCCATGACGCGCTCGCCATCGAAGCCGCCAGCAACCGCGTGAGCCATGCCGCGTCGGCCGTGCGGGCGATCGGCGCATGGCGCGCCGATCCGCAGGTAGTCGAACGGCTGAGCGCGATGCTCCCGCTGCTGGAAAGCGCGCGCGTGCGCGTCAATCTGCTGGCCGATCATGCGGGCCAGCGCCTCTCCATCCTCGCCGCCCACGGATCGCGCGCCGCGCCGCTGACCTACGGGCGGTGAGTGCTCTTCATCCTCCCCTCGGAGGAAGATCGCAACGGTAAGCCACCCTGCTATTCCTCGTCATTCCCGCGAAAGCGGGAATCCATCTCCCAACCTAACGTCCGGCCGATAGGGCAGGAGATGGATCCCCGCTTTCGCGGGGATGACGATGTAGGTGGGGCGGGCGATCCACGCTTGCGATAAAATTGGCGCTAAACCTTCGCCCATTCCCGTCGTTCTTCGTGTTGCGCGCATTTTCCTGCGGCGGCGTTAACCAAATCTTGGCACAAGCCTTGCTCTAATGTCCGCGCTAGCAATCGGGGATTTTGGCTTTCGTGTCGCTTTTCGCAGACATATCGGCAACGGCGGGATCGGCCGGCAATCGCGTGACCAACGCGATCGCGATGGCGAGCCGGCGGACCGGCGTCGACTTCAGCTATCTGCTGGGGCAGGCGAAGATCGAATCGAGCCTCAATCCCACGGCGCGCGCGACGACATCCTCCGCGACGGGCCTCTATCAGTTCATCGACCAGAGCTGGCTCGCGGTCATCGACAAGCATGGCGGGGAATATGGCCTGGGCTGGGCGGCGGACGCGATCCAGCAGAGCGGCGGGCGCTATTATGTCGCCGATCCTGACCTGCGCCGCCAGATACTCGACCTGCGCAAGCACCCCGAGACCGCATCGGTGATGGCGGCCGCGCACGCCGCCGACAACAAGACCTATCTGGAAGGCCGCCTCGGTCGCGAGGCGGAGCCGGTCGATCTTTATCTAGCCCATTTCCTGGGTGTGGGCGGGGCGAGCAAGTTCCTCTCGTCGCATGATCGCGCGCCTAACGCGACGGCGGCTTCGCTGTTTCCAGCAGCGGCGCGCGCCAATCGCTCGATCTTCTACGACAAGCAGGGCAATGCGCGCAGCTTCGCCGAAATCCGCGACCGCTTCGCTGCCAAGCTGCAAAAGGGATCGGACAGCCTGGGCGGCCCGGTCCAATATGCCGACGCCTCGCTCCCTAATGGCGCGAAGACGGTGCAGCCCGCCGACTATGTTCGGATCGAGACGCAGCGGCTTGAGCAGCAGCCTGACGTGATGGTCAAGCCACAGCCCCAGACCGCCCGCCTCGCCTATCTCATGCTCGCCACCCTCGGAAGGTAACCGGCCGCAATGTCCCCTGCCCAAGTCAAAGCGAAGATCTGGATGAGCGCCGCCAAGGGCGCGGTGCTGCCGTTCGCGACGCTGATGGTCGTGCTGTTCATGATGGTTCCGGTGCCCGCGATCATGCTGGACATCGGCTTCATCACCAACATCATGATTTCGCTCGCGGTGCTGATGGTGGCATTGAACGCCGCCAAGCCGCTCGACTTCTCCAGCTTCCCGACGGTGTTGCTGTTCGCGACGCTGCTGCGCTTGGCGCTCAACGTCGCATCGACCCGCGTCGTGCTGGTGCAGGGGCATGAAGGCGCGGACGCGGCGGGGCAGGTGATCGAGGCGTTCGGCCATTTCCTGATCGGAGGCGACTATGTCGTGGGCATTTTCGTCTTTGCGATCTTGATGATTATCAACCTGGTCGTCATCACCAAGGGCGCGGGCCGCGTGTCCGAAGTGTCCGCGCGTTTCACCCTGGACGCCTTGCCCGGCAAGCAGATGGCGATCGACGCGGACCTGAACGCCGGGCTGCTGACCCCGGAAGAAGCGAAGATCCGTCGGCAGGAAGTCGCGACCGAAGCGGATTTCTACGGCTCCATGGACGGCGCGAGCAAGTTCGTGAAGGGCGATGCGGTCGCCGGTATCCTGATCCTGGTCATCAACATCGTCGGCGGCATCATCCTGGGCGTGGTCAGTCATGGACTGGCGATCGGCGAGGCGGCGCAGACCTATATCATCCTGGCGATCGGCGACGCGCTGGTCGCGCAGATTCCCGCGCTGCTGCTGTCGATCGCCGCCGCCTCCATCGTCACCCGCGTCAAGAGCGAGCAGGATTTGTCGGCGCAAGTCGCGGGCCAGTTCGGCACTGGCCGGGCCTGGGTTCCTGTCGCCGCCATTCTCGGCTTCCTCGGCGTGCTGCCGGGCATGCCGCACATGATTATCCTGCCGGCCGCCGCTGTCGCCGGCGGCATCGCCTGGCAATTGCGCAAGGCGAGCCAGAAAAAGGCGGCCGAGCCTGCGCCGATGCCGCCCGCGCCCAATGCCGCGCTGATCGAATGGGATGATGTGTCGGACGGCGCGATCCTGGGGCTGGAGATCGGCTATGGCCTCATCTCCCTGGTGGACGAGCGCAAGGGCGCGCCGCTGATGGCGCGCATCACCGGCATCCGCCGCCAGCTCTCCAAGGAATTGGGCTTCGTCGTGCCGATGGTGCGGGTGAAGGACAATCTGGCGCTCGAACCCAACCAGTATCGCATCACCATCGCCGGCGTCGTCGTGGGCGAGGACGAAATCTGGCCCGACGACCTGCTCGCGCTCGACAGCGGCGCGCTGGAGGGCACGGTGCAGGGCCGCATCGCCAAGGACCCGACCTTCGGTCTCGACGCCGTCTGGATCACCCAAGCGAAGCGCAGCGAGGCGGTCGTCGCCGGCTATACGGTGGTCGATCCGCCGACGGTGGTTGCGACTCATCTCAACCAGCTGATCGCCATGAACGCGGCCGAGATGTTCGGCCTCGACGAAGCGCGCAAGCTGCTCGACAATCTCAAGGACGCCGCGCCGCAGCTGGTCGACGGCCTCACC
Organism: Sphingobium sp.; assembly: GCF_036170395.1. GTDB lineage: Bacteria > Pseudomonadota > Alphaproteobacteria > Sphingomonadales > Sphingomonadaceae > Sphingobium. Next base: position 37,056 of record NZ_JAVHPD010000036.1, on the reverse strand, counting down.
CCGGGCCTGCTCAGCCTGACGCAGATCAGCGCGCTCTGCCGCGCGCTCCTGTCCGAAGGCATCGCGCTCAAGGATTTCCGCCGCATCTGCGAGGCGATGGTCGACGCAGCCCGCCCCGACATGACGCACGAGCAACTGGTCGAGGCCGTGCGCCAGCGGATCGGCGCGCTCATCATCCAGGGTCTGGTGCCGGTGAAGATGCCGCTCCCGGTCATCACGCTCGACGGCGATCTGGAGGCGATGCTGGCGCAGGCGATGCGCGTTGCGGGCGACGCCAGGCATCCCATCGAGCCTAGCCTTGCCAACCGCATCGTTGAATCGGTCATTCATGCCGCCCGGCCGCTGCTCGGGCAGGCGCGCAATTTCGCGATCGTCACCTCGCCGGCGGCACGGCGCGCGCTCGCCCGGCTGTTCAAGCCGCACCTGCCGGAAACGCCGGTGCTGTCCTTTCTGGAAATTCCCGACGGTAAGGGAGTGGAAGTAGTTGCCGTGGTAGGCAACGAGCCGCGCCCGACGCCGAGGCACGATCCGTTGCCGCAGCGCGAGCGAGTAGCCTGAGGAGAGGCTGAGCCATGTATATGAACAAGATCGCGGCTGGCGCTCACACCTATGCCCGTCCCGGCGAGCAGAGCCCGGAGCGGCTGGCACGCCAATATATGCCGCTGGTCCGCAAGATCGCCTGGCATGTCCATGGCCGCGTCTCGACCGCGATCGAGGTGGAGGATCTGCTCCAGATCGGCATGGTCGCGCTTGTGGAGGCGGCGAACAGCTTCGAGGATCGCGGTCTGGGCTTCGCAGCCTACGCGCAGTTGCGCGTGCGCGGTGCGATGATCGACCATCTGCGGCGGCAGGCGACTCTGTGCCGGTCGGCTATGGGCAAGCGCAAGGAACTGACGGCGGTGCGCAACCGGCTGGAACAGCAGCTGGGGCGCCTGCCGACCGAAGCGGAGATGTCGCAAGAGATGGGGCTAGAGCCCGCCGCTTACCGTGAAATCGCCGACAGCGTCGAGATGGTCCAGCACAGCAGCATGGACGAGGTCTATTCCGACCAGTCGATGTGGTTCGCCGATGTCGAGGACCGCGCCGACGCGGTGCTGGAACGCGAATCGCTCAAGAAGGCGCTCGCCGCCTGCATCCGCGAACTGCCCGAGCGCGAGGCGCTGGTTCTGCAACTCTATTTCGTCGAGGAACTGAACCTCGAGGAAATCGGCCGGACGCTGGACATCGGCGCGGCGCGCGTGTGCCAGATCAAGAAGGCGGCGCTCGACAAGCTGCGCGGCAAGCTGGCCGATTGGGACGATTGAGCCGCCCGGCAACTGCTAGGGTTTGAAGGGAAGAATGCTTTCCAGCGTCGCCAATGGCGGTGCGCCGGGGACGGTGACGCCGTGGCGCATCAGAAAGACGTGGCGGACGATTTCCGCCTGCTGCTCGATGCCGTAGCGGTCGAGCATCCAGCCCGGTTTGATGCTGTAGCTGTAGCGGCAGAAGGGATGCCGGCGCAGCACCAGGTTGATCCCCCGCTGATGCTGCCAGACATGCACCAGTTCATGGATCAGATGCCCCTGCCAGCCGACCGTCCGGCTGGCGAAGCAATCGCAATAGGAATCGCCCTTTGGATGAAAGTGGATCGCGCCGCGCGGAGCCATGGTCACATGGCGCGGCTGGAACGGCCACCACGCGCGCCGGTGCAGGCGCACCTGGTCCAGGTCGATCGCGTCGCCGAACATGCTGCGGGCAAGCTGGCGCTCGGCTGGCGTGAGCGAACGGCTTTCGGTCGGGCGATCCATCGGCTTGATATGGGCGCGGGACGGCGCTTCGGCCAGTCCCTATCCGCCCGCCCTCACACCAGCCGCGTCAGCCAGTAGAAGAGCGCGCCGACCGTGGCCGACGCCGGGAGGGTGATGACCCAGGCGAGCACAACATTCTGCGCCACGCCCCAACGCACGGCGGACGCGCGCCGCGCCGTGCCCGCGCCGATGATGCTGCCGGTGATGGTATGGGTCGTCGACACCGGGATGCCCATCAACGACGCGCCGAAGATCATGATCGATCCGCCGGCCGAGGCGCTGAAGCCCTGATGCTGCGACAATTTGGTGATGCGCGATCCCATCGTCTCGATGATCTTCCACCCGCCCGACAGGGTGCCGAGGCCGATCGCGGCATAGCAGCTGAACGCCACCCAATGCGGCACCTCGAACGCGCCGTTCAGATAGCCGGTGGAATAGAGCAGCACGGTGATGATCCCCATCGTCTTCTGCGCGTCGTTGAGGCCGTGGCTGAGCGAATAGGCGGCGGACGAGATGAGATGGAGGATGCGGAACGCGCCTTCGGCCGACCGCGACGTGGCGTTGCGGAATATCCAACTGGTGCCCAGCATGATGAGCATCGCCAGGATCATGCCCAGCGTCGGGGAGAGAACGATCGCGATCAGCGTCTTGTTGAGCCCCGACCATTGGACCCCGTTGAATCCGGCATGGGCGGTGCCCGCGCCAATGAGGCCGCCGACCAGCGCGTGGCTGCTGGAGGAGGGGATGCCCTTGATCCAGGTCACGACATTCCAGAACATCGCACCCACCAGCGCCCCGAAGATCACCGCCGGCGTCACTACGTCCCGGTCGATCAGCCCTTGGCCGATCGTTTCCGCGACCTTGTGCAGGCTGGGGAAGGCGATGCTGAGGAAATAGGCGGCGAAGTTGAAGACGGCGGCGAACAGCACCGCCTGCACCGGCGCGAGCAGCCGGGTGGCGACGACGGTCGCGATGGCGTTCGCCGCATCATGCAGGCCGTTCAGAAAGTCGAATGCCAGCGCGACGGCGATCAGGCCGATCAGCAGGGGCAGGGCAAGATCGTGCATCAGGCGTGGTCGATCACGATGCCGTCAATCTCGTTCGCCACATCCTCCAGCGCGTCGACGATGCGTTCGAGATGCTTGTATATTTCCCGCGCGACGATGAACTGGAGCGTATTGTCCGCGCCGTCGCGCTGGAATGCGCGCTTGACCCCGGCGTCGTGGATCTCGTCGGCATGGCCCTCCATGCGGATCAGCCGCTCGGTCAGCTCATGCAGCCGCCCGCCGTTGCGCGCCACGTCACGCAGCAGCGGCATGGCGGTGGCGGTCAGGCGCGCCGCATCGACGATGATCGCCGCCATGTCGCGCATTTCCTGGTCGAACTCGCGCACCTCATAGAGGCTGACCGCCGTCGCCGTCGCCCGCATTTCATCGACCGCATTGTCCATAGCGCTGATGAGGCTGGTGATCGCGCCCCGGTCGAACGGCGTCAGGAAGGTCTTGCGGACGGTCTTGAGCACGTCGCGCGTCACATCGTCGGCGTCATTCTCCCGCTCGGTGACTTCGCGGATATGGTCGGCGGCAGCCGGCCCGCCCTGGAGCAGCCGCGCCAGCGCGTCGGCGGCCGCGACGATGCTGAGCGCATGGGCCTCAAACAGGTCGAAGAAGTTGCCGGTGCGGGGCAGCAGCCGTTGGAACCAGGCGAACATGGCACTTATCCTCGATTTTCGCGCGACGGTCTGAAGCATTCCCGTGCGGCGCGCGGCGGCATTGAATTCGGCATGATCGAACGATCGGATGAGTTCGCGCAGGTCGGGTTCGTCCACCGCTTCGGCGGCCTCGGTCAGCGAGAACCAGCGCCGCTCGCGCTCATTCTGTTCCTTCCAAGCGCCATGTTCCTGCGTCACCGCGAGCGGAAACACATCCACATCCACCATCAGCGACGCGCCGTTGCTGCGCCGCTTGCGGTAGCGATAGGAGCCGATCGGCGTCGGGCATATCGCGCCCTCCACCCCGGCCTCCTCCATCGCCTCACGGGCGGCCGCGCTGTGCGGCGGCAGGCCGACCGGGATATTGCCCTTGGGGACGACCCAGCGGCCGGTGCCGCGCGACGTGACCAGCATCACCATGACCGGCGCGTCGATCGCCGACCCTTCGGTGCGATAGGGAATGGCGGCTATCTGGCGCATCGCGTGGCTCCGCGGTCAATCGTCGGCATGCGGCGCGACCAGGTCGCTGAAGTTAAGCGTGAGCTGGATCGTCAGCGCATGGTCCATCTGGGCCGAAGAGCCGCCGCGCGCCAAGCGATATTGGTTGAGATAGCCCATATCCGCGCTGATCGCCCGGCCGAGCGGGACAGTCACCCCGATGATGTTGCGCATCCGCTCATAGCCGCTGCGCTGGCCCCAGTGCGTGCTGTTGGGCAGGAAGAAGCTCTCATGGCTGGCGAACAGGCCGAACCCCTTGCGCTCGCCGATCGGCAGATTGTAGCGCAGCAGCGGACGGATGCGGATGCCGACGCCCGACTGTTGCGTATGGAAGCGCTCATCGACCCGGAAGCGGGTGAAGACGCGGCCGAAGGTCGCGACGATCTGCTGGCGAATCCGATCCTCGTCGTCGGCGGTGTTGCGGTTGTGGAAGCCGACGCGCCGATAGCCGAAACCCAGTTCCACATTGTCCGCCACGCGATAACCGAGCACCGCGCCAAATTCGGTCTGGAACAATCCGCCCGGTCGATCGCCGAAGCGCGCGATCTGCTCCAGCGTGATCCGCGCCTTCTTCGTCAGCTTCACATTGGTGTTGAGTTGCAGCCAAAGCTGCTCGTCCTGCTGCTGCGCCAAAGCCGGCTGGGCGGCGCACAAGCCTACCGCCGCCGGGAACAGCCCGAACGGATGGCGGAGTCGGGGGAGGAGGGAGCGGCGCATGGCGCGCCCCCATAAGGGGCTGACACGAAATTGTCACAAATATTTCACCGATAAGGCCACGGCGTTGACGCGCCAACTTACATGGCCGATACGCGGCCAACATGGATCAATGTACAAGTTGCTGCCAGCGTGGGCAGCGGCGCGCCGGCTACAGACCTGATAGAAGAGGCGTCCATGGCTCAACCGCTTGCTTTTTTGCGCCTCACGAAAAGTGGCAGCGCCACGCCGCGTCGCGCGCCGGCCCAGCCGGTGGATGGCGCGATGCCACTGCCCCGCATCGCCTTTCTGTTCAACGCGCAGTCCCATCATATCCTACACGGCGCTACAACGGCGCAGGCGCTCGCTGAGGGATGGCGCGCGCAGGTCGACATACTTTCGCCTTCCTCCGCCCATCTCGATTTTGCGCGCGGCTTGGCGGGCGGGGAGGAGCTGCGTTTCAGGCAGGTGGGCGTGCCGATGCTCAATCGTCTGGCGGCGCGGCAGGCAAGCGCCGTTCCACCTAAATTGCTGACCTTGCTCGCCGTCAGCCGCCAGCTCGACCGGTATGACGCTATCGCGCTGCCGGAACGCACCTCGACGATCATCCGCGCGTTGGGCGTGCGCCGACCCAGGCTCATCCATATCGATCATGGCGCGGGTGACCGCGCCGCCGGCTTCGACCCGCGCATCGCTCGGTTCGACTTCGCGCTGCTCGCCGGGCGCAAGCAGGAGCGCCGGATGCTGGAAGAGGGGCTGATCCGCCCCGGCGCCTATCGCATCATCGGCTATCCCAAGTTCGACGCGGCCGACCGGCTGCGCGACGCGGCCTGGTATCCGTTCGCCGAGCGTCGCCCGACGATCCTCTACAATCCGCATTTCTCCGAAAAGCTCGGCAGCTGGGGCAGGGACGGCCCGGCGATCGTCGGCCGCATTGCGGCGACCGACCGCTATAACCTGATCGTCGCACCCCATATCCGCCTGTGCGATCGGCGATCGACCCGCGCGGCGGTGGAGCGGCAGCTCGCGCCTTATGCCGGCCTGCCGCACGTCCATGTCGATCTGGGTAGCAGGCGGCTGGTCGACATGAGCTACACCAGCATGGCGGACATTTATATCGGTGATGTCAGCAGCCAGATTTACGAATTTCTGCGGCGGTCCCGGCCGGCGCTGTTCGTGAACAGCCATGGGGTCGAATGGCGCGACGATCCCAATTATGCGCACTGGCATCTTGGCCCGGTCGCCCGGACCGTGGACGAGTTGATGCAGCGACTCGAGCGAGTTGATAGCGATCATGCCGCCTATGCCGACGCGCAGCGGCAGGCCTTTGCCGATACGTTCGATCTGGGGGCTGGCGACAGTTCCGGGCGCGCCGCAGCCGCGATCGCCGACTTTCTGGAATTGGCGCGGCGCTGAACCTCTTAGCCACCCGGCCCTTATCGCTGTTCGGGCATCGGCGCAGCCGGTCACGCGCGCGCCGAAGGGAAATCCGCGCAGCAAATTAAAATATCCTATATGTTTCGCCCTCGACCCTGTAAGCCAGCATCATCATGTCTGAACTGCACAGCTTCGTTCCATCCGGCACCGGCGCCGCCGCGCGGCCGACATCCGGCCCCACTCTGGTCGAGCGCGCCTATCAGCATCTCCTCTCCATGCTGATGACTGTCCAGATCGCGCCGGGCGAGCGCATTCCGATCGACACCGTAGCGCGCCAGCTTGGCATATCGCAGACGCCGATCCGCGAGGCGCTGAGCCAGTTGGAAGCGGAGAAGCTGGTCTACAAGACCACCAATGTCGGCTACCGCGCGAGCCCGCAGATGACGCCCGAGGAGGTGCACGACCTTTACACGCTTCGCCTTCTGATCGAACCCTACGCAGCGGCGCAGGCGGCCAAGCATATGGACGACGAGGCGCTTGCCATTCTCCAGTCGATCCAGGCGGACATGGACGCCGTGGTCGAGCGCGACGAGCGCGCTTTTGCCCGCATCGCCGAAGCAGACGCTCAGCTTCACCGGCTGATCGCCAAGGGTAGCGGCAACCGCCTGATCGAGGAGACGATCGAGCGGCTGCATTCGCATCTCCAGATTTTCCGGTCGCTCTACCAGAATAGCGCGCAGCCCGACGCGCCCGAGACGGCGGCGCGCGAGCATCAGCAGATTATCGCCGCGCTGCTAGCGCATGATCCGGTCGCTGCCGAAGAATCGGTGCGTGAGCATCTCACCCGCTCACAACGCCGCATGGATCGCGCCAGCGCGCAGCTGCGGTAAATTTCCGCGCTCCAGCCACCGGTCGTCGGCCTGCCCGAAATGCCTTGACGGCATTTGTAGGAGCAATTACCACTATCTCACCAGATCATATATGATATGAAACGGTCTGGAGAGGATGGTCAATGCGTTCGATGCGAAAAGCCGGTTTGTTAAGCCTGTCGGTCGCGCTGGTGGCGGGTCTGCCCGGCGCGGCTCTTGCTGAGACGGTAGTGCTGCGCGACGTCACCCTGATCGACGGCACCGGCAAGGCGCCGGCTCCGCGTCAGGCGGTCGTCATCACCGATGGCCGCATCCGCTGGGTCGGCCCGTCCGCGCGCGTCAGGATTCCGGCCGGCGCGATGGTCGAGCGGCTAAAGGGCAAATATCTGATGCCCGGCCTCATCGACAGCCATGTCCATCTGGGCCTGGTCGACGGCATCACCCAGAACCTCAAATATCAGACACCCGACAATATCGAGAGCCAGCTTCGGACCTACGCAGCCTATGGCGTGACGACGGTGCAGACGCTGGGGACCGAGCAGGATTTGATCTTCCCGATCCAGCGCCGCCGCAACGAACGCAGCGCAACGACGCGCGTCTATACGGTGGGGCAGGGGGTCGTCTTCAAAGGCAGCTATGGCGGCGTTCCGGGGCTTGACCAGCAGGTCGCTACGCCCGAAGAAGCGCGCGCGATGGTCGATCGGCAGGCGGCTAAGGGCGCGGACCTCATCAAGCTCTGGGTCGATGACGAATTCGGGATGCTGGACGAGCGGATGCCTCCGCGCATCAGCGAGGCGGTGATCGACGAAGCGCGCAAGGACGGCAAGAAGACCGTCGCGCACATCTTCTATTATGACAATGCCGCCGAACTGACGCGCGAGGGCGTGGACGCCTTCGCCCATTCGGTGCGCGACCGCGCCGTGGACGACACGCTGCTGGGCGCGATGAAGGCCAAGGGCGTGTGGCAGATGGCCGCCACGCTCAGCCGCGAAGCGTCCTTCACCTATGCGACCTTGCCCTTCCTCGACGACCCCTTCTTTGCGCGCGGCGTGACGCCAGCCGTGCTGACGGAGCTGAAGAGCCCCGAGCGCGCGGCGAAGCTGGCGGCCGCGCCCAACTTCCCCAAATATGCGCCGACCCTGCAATATGCGCTCGATAATTTCGGGCGCGAGGCGAAGGCCGGCATCCGCTATGGCATGGGCACCGACAGCGGGCCGACGGCGCGCTTCCCCGGCTATTTCGCCCATTGGGAACTGGAACTGATGGTGAAGGCCGGGGTCACGCCGATGCAGGCGCTGACCGCCGCGACGAGCGCCAACGCCGAGTTCATGGGCGCGAAGGACATCGGCACGATCGCGCCCGGCAAATGGGCGGACCTGGTGGTGCTGGACCGTGATCCCACCGCCGACATCCGCAACACCCGCGCCATCCACGCCGTCTATATCAGCGGAACCAAGGTGCCGACCATCTGGCAGACCTGCGCCGGCCGCGCCGCCGACGCGTGCGGGACAGGTAAGTGAGCAGCGATACGACGGCCATCGACCAGACGGAGAGCGGCGTCGCCGTGCAGCGCCCGACGCGCGCGCGCCATGTCGTGCTGTGGCTGACGGTGCTCGCCTATCTCATCACCTATATGGACCGCGTCGTCATCGCGACGGCCGCGCCGGTGATCGAGAAGGAATATGGCTTCACCCCTGTCACGATGGGCTGGATCTTCGCCTCCTTCTCGATCGCCTATGCGCTGTTCCAGATACCGGGCGGATGGCTCGGCGACCGCTTCGGCCCGCGCCGGGCGCTGACTGGGGTGGTGCTCTGGTGGTCGACCTTCACGGCGGCCACGGCGCTGACCTGGTCGGCCGGGTCGATGATGGTGTGCCGCTTCCTGTTCGGCATGGGGGAAGCGGGCGCTTTCCCGATCGCCACTCGGTCCTTGTCTCGCTGGATGCTGCCGTCCGAACGCGGCTGGGCGCAGGGCGTCACCCATGCGGGCGCGCGGCTGGGCGGGGCGGTGACGCCGGTGTTCGTCGCGCTGCTGATCGTGCAGTTCGGCTGGCGGATGCCCTTCCTCGCCTTCGCGCTGATCGGCATCGGCTGGGCGGCGCTGTGGTTTTGGTATTATCGCGACACGCCCCGCGAACATGCTTCGGTCAACGCGGCGGAGCTGGAGATGATCGAGGGCGCGCTGGGCGCGGGTCGTGCGCGGGTCAGCGTGCCATGGCGGCATCTGCTCAGCAACAGCCAGCTCTGGCTGCTGTCGGCGATGTACTTCTGCTACGCCTATTGCATCAACATCTTCCTGACCTGGTTCCCCAAATATCTGCACGACGCGCGCGGGTTCGACATCGCGCTGATGGGCCTGTTCGCCAGTATGCCGCTGATGGCCGGAGTCATCGGCGACCTGCTGGGCGGATGGTTCTCCGATGTGCTGGTCAAGCGCGGCGCGGGGCTGAAGATGGCGCGGCGCAGCGTTGCGATCGTCGGCTTTCTGGTGGCGGCGGTGATGATCCCGCTGGCGGCGGCGGCAGAGGGCCATGTCGCGAGCATCGCCTTCTTCTGCGTCGCTCTGTTCGGGCTTGAGCTGACGGTCGGCGTGTCCTGGGCGGTGACGCTGGATATTGGCGGCGAATATGCCGGGTCGGTTTCAGCGGTGATGAACACGCTGGGCAATAGCGGCGCGGCGGTGGCTGCCGCCGTCACCGGCTATATCGTCAGCATGAGCGGCTGGTTTTCCGCTTTCGCCGTGCTGTCGGTGCTCTGCCTGATCGCGGCCGCTTTGTTCCTGCGGATCGACGCTTCGCGCAAGCTGCGGGACGGACAGGAGGCTTCGGCATGAGCGAAAAGCCCGCCACCGACCGCCGCACGCTGCTGAAGCTCGCCGGGTTCGGCGTCGGAATGGCGGCGACGCCCTTCGCCGCCGCGCAGGAAAGCCATGGCGGCCACGCCATGCCCGCCCCCGCCGCAGCCTCGACGGCAGGCGCAGCGCCATCGCCCGGCTATATCTTCCTCAATCCTGACGAAGCCGCCTTTGTCGAGGCCTTCGTCGACACGCTGATCCCGCAGGACGAGTTCACGCCCAAGGGCACGGACTTGGGCGTCGCCATCTTCGTCGATCGCCAGCTGTACAGCGGCTGGGGCAATGGCGATCGCATGTATCTGCAAGGCCCGTTTCAGGAGGGCACGCCCGAACAGGGCTATCAGCTCAAATTCACGCCCAACCAGCTTGTCCGCATTGGCATTGCCGACGTGAACGATCAGGTCCGCGCCGCCCATGGCGGCAACACGTTCGATACGCTGGAGGAAGGCGACCGGATCACGCTCGTCACCGCCCTCGAACAGGCGAAGGTAGAGCTTCCTTCGGTGCCGACTCGGGCCTTCTTCAACACCCTGTTCCAGCTCGTGATGGATGGTTTCTTCGCCGACCCCATTTATGGCGGCAATCGGGGCAAGGCGTCGTGGAAGATGATCGGCTATCCGGGCGTCGGCGAAATGTATGCCGACAAGATCGCCGAATGGCGCAATCGTCCCTACCGGGTCGATGAGCCGCTTTCGATCCAGGATATGATGTGATGGCGGCGATGAAACTGCCTGCCGTCGATGTCGTCATCGTCGGGTCCGGCTGGACCGGTGGGATCGTGGCGAAGGAACTCGCGCCCACCGGCCTCAAGGTCGTGATGTTCGAGCGCGGCCGGCCGCAGGACACGGTGCCCGACTTCGCGGGGCCGCAGGCGCATGACTCGCTTAAATATAGCCGCCGCCTGCATATGGTGCAGGATCTGTCGCAGGAAACCATCACCTTCCGCAACAGCATGGACCAGGTCGCTCTGCCGATCCGCCAGCATGGCTTCTACTGGCCCGGCACCAATGTCGGCGGGTCGGGCGCGCACTGGTCGGGCCTTACCTGGCGCTGGTCGGAGTGGGAGCACAAGATGCGCTCCGGGACGATCGCCAAATATGGCGCGGGCATCATCCCGGAGGACATGAACCTTCAGGACTGGCCGATTTCCTACGACGAACTCGAACCCTATTATGACAGGTTCGAGAAGGTGTGCGGCATTTCGGGTAAGGCCGGCAATATCCGCGGTCGCAAGCAGCCAGGCGGGAATCCGTTCGAGGCGCCGCGCCGCAACGAATATCCGCTGCCGCCGATGACCCCCTCGCACGTTATGACCCTGTTCGACAAGGCGACGGCGAACCTTGGCTATCATCCCTTTCCGATCCCGACTGCCAATTGTTCGGGCGACTATGTGAACCCGGACGGCATCGCGCTCGGCCAATGCCATTATTGCGGCCATTGCACCGCCTTCGGCTGCGAGGCGAACGCGAAGGCCAGCCCGCATTTCCTGATGCTGCCGCTGGCGCGCAACAATCCCAATTTCCAGCTTCGCACCAATGCGACCGTGGTGAAGATCAACCTCGATTCGGATGGCAAGCGGGCCACCGGCGTCACCTATGTCGACGCGCGCGGGCGGGAGATCGAGCAGCCCGCCGACCTCGTCGTGCTGGGCGCGTTCGTTACCGGCAACGTCCATCTGATGCTGCATTCGGGCATCGACAAGCCCTATGATCCCAAGACCAATAGCGGGGTCATCGGCCGCAACTATGCCTTTCAGGGCGGCGGCGGAGCGCGGATGCTGCTGGACAAGGACACCTATACCAACCCGTTCATGGGATCGGGCGCGCTCGGTAGCTGGATCGATGACGTCAACGGCGACAATTACGACTTCGCCAAGGCGGGCTATATCGGTGGCGGGGGCATCAGCATCGGCAGCAATAGCGGCGATCCGCTGACCTACCACCCGACCATGCCGGGCCAGCCGCGCTGGGGCAAGGGGTGGAAGAAGGCGATGGTGGACGCCTACCACCATGTCGCCGGCATCAGCCATCAGGGCGCGGTGATGAGCTACCGCCAGAATTATTTCGACCTCGACCCCACCTATCGCGATGCGTTCGGCCGGCCGCTGCTGCGCTTGACCTTCGACTGGCAGCCCAACGAGCAGAAGCTGATGACCGCGCACAGCGCGATCTGCCAGCGGATCGCCGAGGAGATTACCGGGCGCAAGGAAGGCGGGGCAGGAATGCCGCGCAGCTTCGGCCGGTTCAACAGCGGCTTCTATCAGACGACGCATAATACCGGCGGCGTGGTGTTCGGCGACGATCCCAAGACCAGCGCGCTCAACAAATATTGCCAATCCTGGGACGTGCCCAACCTGTTCGTGCTCGGCTCCTGCGTCTTTCCGCAAAATGCGGGGCGCAACCCGACCGGACCGGTCGGTGCGCTCGCCTTCTGGGCGGCCGACGCGATCACCAAGAAATATCTGAAGCGCCCCGGCGCACTGGTTTGAGAATGAGGCGCGCCGCCGCGCCTGAGATGGAGATGCAAGACGTGAAATATTGGATGTTTGCCGCCGGGATCGGCGCGGTCGCCATGGCGGGGTCCGCCATCGCCGCCATGCCCAAGGGCAACCCCGCCAAGGGGCAGCAGGTCTTCGCCCGCTGCGCCGCCTGCCACAAGGTCGGGCCGAACGCCGCCCGCTCGATCGGACCGGCGCTGAACGGGGTCGTGGGTCGCGCGGCGGGCAGCGACGCGGGCTTTCGCTATTCGCCGGCGATGAAGGCGTCGGGCATCAAATGGGATGAGGCCAATCTGGACAGCTTCCTTCAGGGGCCAGCCAAGAAGGTGCCCGGCACCAAGATGATCTTCCCCGGCATGACGGCGGCGCAGGACCGCGCCGACGTGATCGCTTATCTCAAGCAATATGACGCGAAGGGCGGCAAGAAATGAGCGACCTTCCCTTCGCCTTCGGCGCGCTGCGCCTGCCGCGCTCGGTCCTGTTCGGGCGGGGGCAGCGCTATGCGCTGGGCGCGGCCGCCAGCAAGCTCGGCAAGCGCGCGCTCCTCTGCACCGACGAGCGCCAGGGCGCGCAGCCGGAATTCCACGCCATGGTCGCCGATCTGCGCGCCCATGGGATGGACGTGCATGTGTTCGACCGCACCATACCCGACCTGCCGATCGGCCCGATCGAGGCGTGTGTCGAGGAAGTGCGGGGCTTCGCGCCCGATGTCGTCATCGGAATCGGCGGGGGCAGTTCGATGGACATGGCGAAGGTCGTGGCGGTGCTGCTGACCCATGGCGGCGACCTGCGCTCCTATTATGGCGAGTTCGCTGTGCCCGGCCCGGTCATGCCGCTGATCGCCATGCCGACCACCGCCGGCACCGGATCGGAAGTGACCCCAGTGGCGGTCGTGTCCGACGATGAGCGCGGCGCGAAGGTCGGCATCGCCAGCCCGCACCTCGTGCCGCTGGTCGCGATCTGCGACCCGGACCTGACCGTCACCTGCCCGCCCAGCCTGACCGCCTGTTCGGGCGCGGACGCGCTGACCCATGCGGTCGAAGCATATACGACGCTGGCGCGCCCGGCCGACCCGATGCTGACGCAGGAACATGTGTTTGTCGGCAAGAATCTGCTGTCGGATCATTTCGCCCGGCTCGCGGTCGCCAACATCTTCCTCTATCTGGAACGCGCCTATCGCGACGGCAGCGATATCGAGGCGCGCGAGGGGCTGATGCTTGCGTCGCTGGCGGCGGGCTGCGCTTTCGGCACCGCCGGCACGGCGGCGGCGCACGCCATCCAGTATCCGGTCGGCAACCTGACCCACACCGCCCATGGCGACGGCGTGGCGACGCTGCTGCCCTTCGTGATGCAATATAATCAGCCCTATTGCACGCCGGCCTTCGCCGAACTGGCGCGCACCATCGGCCTGCCCGATGCGCCGCCGGAGCAGATGTCGCAGGGCTTCATTGATGCGGTCGCCGACCTGCTCGGCCGGGTCAACATCCCGCGCACCCTGGCGGCGCTGGGCCTTCAGGCCGAACAGCAGGATTTCGTCGCGGAGAATGCGCTGAACGCCGCCCGCCTGGTCAAGAACAACCCCCGTCCCCTCGATCTGGTGGCGATGCAGCACATCACCCGCGCGGCCTTTTCCGGCGAGCGCGCGGCGCTGCGGACTGCCTGATTTTCTCGCACAAGGTTCCCATGACGCACAGCTATACCTGCACCACGACCGACGGCCATAACGGCCCCTTCGCCATCCCGACCGACCTGCTGATCGGCGACGCTTGGACGGCGGCGGCAAGCGGCAAGCGGATCGACATAATGAACCCGGCGACGGAAACGGTGCTGACATCGGTCGCGGACGCGAGCGCGGCCGAGGGCATTGCCGCGGTCGATGCCGCTGCCGCCGCCGCGCCGGGCTGGGCCGCGACCCCCCCGCGCAAGCGGGCCGACATATTGCTCGCCTGCTTCCATGCGATGATGGCGGAACAGGAATGGCTGGCGCAGCTCATCACGCTGGAAAATGGCAAGTCGCTGGCCGACGCGCGGGGTGAGGTGGCCTATGCCGCCGAATTCTTCCGCTGGTATGCCGAGGAAGCCGTCCGCATCAACGGAGAACTGTCCCTTTCACCGTCTGGCGCGAACCGGATCATGGTGCAATATCAGCCCATCGGCATCGCCCTGCTGATTACCCCCTGGAACTTCCCGGCGGCAATGGCGACGCGCAAGATCGCCCCCGCGCTGGCGGCGGGCTGCACCTGCATCCTGAAACCCGCCGAGGAGACGCCCCTGACGGCGCTCGCCGTGGCGGAGATCATGCGCCGCGCAGGCGTGCCGGCGGGCGTCGTCAATGTCGTCAACACCAGCGATCCGGGGCCGCTGTGCGGCGACATCCTGCACGACCCGCGCGTGCGCAAGCTGTCCTTCACCGGCTCCACCGAGGTCGGCCGCATCCTGCTGCGCCAGGCGGCCGATCAGGTCATCAGCTCGTCGATGGAACTGGGCGGCAACGCGCCTTTCCTGATCCTGGACGACGCCGATCTGGACGAGGCGATCGAAGGCGCTCTGGTCGCCAAGATGCGCAATGCCGGCGAAGCCTGCACAGCGGCGAACCGCTTCTACGTCCAACGCGGCATTCATGACGCCTTCGTCGCCAAGCTGGTCGATCGGATGGGCGCAATGCGGATGGGGCCGGGCCTCGACAGCGCGACCCAGTGCGGCGCGATGATCAACCGCGCTGCCATCGACAAGATCGAGCATCTGGTCGCCGATGCGGTCGGCCGCGGGGCGGAGGTGAAGCTCGGCGGCACGACGCCGGAAGGGGCGGGCTATTTCTATCCGCCATCGGTGATCGCCAATGTGCAGCTCAATTCGGAAATCCTGAGCACCGAAGTGTTCGGCCCGGTCGCGGCGGTGATCCCCTTCGATGATCCCGAAGACGCGATCGCGCTCGCCAATGCCACCGAATATGGGCTCGCTGCCTATGTCTATACCGAGAATCTGAAGCGCGGGCTTCAGATGGCGGAGAAGATCGAGGCGGGCATGGTCGCGATCAACCGGGGTCTTGTCTCCGATGCGGCCGCGCCCTTCGGCGGGGTCAAG
This sequence comes from Sphingobium sp., assembly GCF_036170395.1. GTDB lineage: Bacteria > Pseudomonadota > Alphaproteobacteria > Sphingomonadales > Sphingomonadaceae > Sphingobium. Next base: position 21,686 of record NZ_JAVHPD010000036.1, on the reverse strand, counting down.
CAGAGCGGGCTCGGGCGTGAGGGCGCGCATCACGGCCTGCTGGAATATTGCGAGGCCAAATATATCGCGGTCAGCTGGTGACACGACCGACCATAGAGGCGCAACAGAGCTGGGAGAGGGCCGGAAGCGCGATGCAGAAGTTAAGCCGACGCACATTGTTGAGCGGAACGGCCGCCGCCGCCGCCGTCATCGGGGTCAATCCGGTGCGGCGGGCGGTGGCGCAGGATGAGCTGCCCGGCGGACCCGACACCGAATGGCGCCATTATGCGGCCGACCAGGCCAATACGCGCTATTCACCGCTGGAACAGATCAATGCCGATAATTTCGGCGACCTCCAGATGGCGTGGAGCTTCAAGACCGATATTTTGGGCGCGCGCAAGGAATATCAGTTCGAGCCGACCCCGCTGCTCATCAAGGGGCGGCTGTTCCTGACGGCGGGATCGCGGCGCGACTGCGTCTGCATCGACGCGGCGACCGGCGAACTGCTCTGGATGTTCCGCAAGGATGAAGGGCAGCGGGCGCTCAATTCCCCGCGCCAGCTGTCGGGCCATGGCTGCTCCTACTGGACCGACGGCAAGGCCGAGCGCATCTTGTTCGTGACCATCGGCTATCAGCTTGTGTCGCTCGACGCCGACACGGGCCTGCCCGATCCGGCTTTCGGGGTGAATGGCGTGGTCGACCTCAAGCAGGATTTCGATCAGGAACTCGATCCCGAAACCGCCGATGTCGGGCTGCACGCCACGCCGCTGATCGCGCGCGACACGGTGGTGGTGGGCGCGGCCCATTCAGCGGGCGACGTGCCGGCGGTGCGGAAGAATGTGAAGGGCTATGTCCGTGGCTTCGACGTGCGGACCGGCAAGCGCAAATGGATTTTCCACACCATCCCGAAAAAGGGCGAGTATGGCTATGACAGCTGGCTGAACAAGGATGCCGACGAAGCCGGCAATGCCGGCGTCTGGGCGGAAATGTCCGCCGACGAGGAACTAGGCCTCGTCTATGTCCCGGTCGAGCTGCCGACCGGCGACGAGATGGGCATGTTCCGGCGCGGCAACGCGCTGTTCGGCGAATCCCTCGTCGCGCTCGATATCGAGACCGGGCAGCGGCGCTGGCATTATCAATTGGTCCACCATGGCCTTTGGGATCGAGACATTCCCTGTGCGCCGATCCTGTGCGACATCCCGGTCGATGGCCGCACGGTCAAGGCGCTGGCGCAGCCGACCAAGCAATGCTTCCTCTTCGTGCTCGACCGCACCACCGGCCAGCCCATCTGGCCGATCGTCGAACGGCCGGTCGAGAAGGGCGACGTGCCGGGCGAATGGTATGCCAAGACCCAGCCCTTCCCGACCAAGCCGCCCGCCTATGACGTGCAGGGGATCGGCATCGATGACCTGATCGACTTCACGCCCGAATTGCGCGCCAAGGCGGTGGAGATGGTGAAGCAATATAAGATCGGGCCGCTCTACACCCCGCCGACGGTCAGCAAGCCGGGCCGCTGGGGCACAATCTCCGTGCCGGGCATTCAGGGCGGGACCAACTGGCCGGGCGGCTGTTACGATCCCGAAAGCCATACCGTCTTCGTCTATTCCAAGACCCAGCCGTCGGTCATCGGCATCATCCCCAACGACGACACGAGCGTGTCGGAATTTCCCCAGGTCCACGGCATTGCTGGGGCAGACGTAAAGCCCCAGACGGCGATGGGCGCGCCCGGATCGGGCGAGCCGCGTCGTCCGCCCGCAATGCGGCCGGGCTCCGGGCCGCCGCCGGGCTTCCTGGTGATGGACGGCCTGCCCTTGCTCAAGCCGCCCTATGGCCGCATCACTGCGATCGACCTCAGCAAGGGCGACCTCAAATGGCAGGTCGCGCATGGCGAGACGCCTGATAACGTCCGCAACCATCCCGCGCTCAGGGGGCTGAAAATCCCGCGCACCGGGCGCGCCGGCAATCTCGGGCCGCTGTGCACCAAAACGCTGGTGATCTGTGGCGAGGCGGGCTTCTACACCAACGAATATGGCATACGCGGCGCGATGCTGCGCGCCTATGACAAGGGGACCGGCGAGGAGAGGGGCGCTGTCTACATGCCAGCGCCGCAGAGCGGATCGCCGATGACCTATATGCTCAATAACCGCCAATATATCGTCGTGGCGGTGGGCGGCGGCAATTACAGCGCGGAGCTGATCGCGTTCCGCCTTCCGGGAGTGGCGTGATGCGGCGGATGTCTGGATGGATCGCGGGCGCGGCGCTGCTTGGCGCCGGCGGCGCGGTGGTGACCCGCGCACAGGCGCCCGATCGCCATGTGTGGACCGGCGTCTATACCAAGGAGCAGGCGGAGCGGGGCAAGACCGCCTATGCGGAAAACTGCGCCGCGTGCCATGGCGAGACGCTGGCCGGTATCGACGTCGCGCCGGCTTTGGTCGGGCCGACCTTCCTCAACAACTGGAACAATACGTCGGCCGGCGACCTGTTCGCGCGCATCCAGATGACGATGCCCCTGAATGCGCCGGGAAGCCTGGGCGGGCGGAAAGTGGCCGATATCGAAGCCTTCATGTTCGAGGCGAACGGATTTCCGGCGGGCGACCTGCCATTGCCGCCCAACGCCGCGCTGATGCCCAATGTCCGCATCGTGGCGCAGAAGCCAGAGCCCGCGAAGGCCGACGGGCCATGCAAATGTAATTGATGGAGCGGAGCCGGAGGCCGCTTCAACGAAACTGCATCAACTGGAACCGATAGCTTGTTGTTCCCCGGCGAAGGCCGGGGCCCAGTCCCGAGCGTGGAACTGGGCCCCGGCCTTCGCCGGGGAACGCGACAACGTAATGTCGGAGCGCCTTCAGCTTCAGCGCCCGGTCCACTCCGGCACCTTCTTGGTGCGCGCGAGGAAGTCGGCAACGCCCTGCCGAAAATCGGCGCTGCCATAGACCTCACCAATCAGATCCTCGACATCGGGCAGCGCGCCGAAGGTCATGCGGCGCAGCATCTCCTTGGTCGCGCGCGTGGTGAGCGGGGCGTTCTCCGCCGCGCGCACCGCCAGCGCCTCGGCCTCCGCGTCCAGCGCCTCGCGCTCGACGATGCGGAGCAGGAAGCCGCTGGCGCACAGTTCCTCCGCCGTCAGCATCTCGCCCAGCAATACCATGCGCTTGGCTCGCTGCACGCCGACCGCCCCGCCGATCCGCGCCAGGCTGGCGGCGGACAGGCAATTGCCGATGGTGCGACCGATCGGCGACCCGAAGCGCGCGTCGCGCGTGGCGATGCGGAAATCGCAGGCCGACGAGATATTGATGCCGCCGCCCACGGCCCAGCCCTCCACCACCGCGATGGTCGTGCAGGGGATGGCGTCGACCGCGCCCATGCATTCGTCGATGTCGCGCTCATAATCGACGCCCTGCTGGCCGGTCTCATAATCGGCGAATTTGGAGATGTCGGTGCCGGAGATGAACGCCTTGCCGCCGACGCCGCGAAACACCGCGACGCGGATCGACGGATCGGCGGCGATGTCCCGCGCGGCGTCGCGCAGGTCGTGCCACATCGCGCTGGTCAACGCATTATGCGCGGCGGGGTTGGAGAAGCGGATATGCGCCTGGTTGCCGCGCTTCTCGTAGATCAGCCGAGCCTCGCTCATTGCGCGGCTTCCTGCGGCGCGGCGAGCAGGCCCTTGTCGATCAGTTCCTGCCGGATCAGATCGCTATGTTCGTTCAGCAGGGGCGGGGGCAGACGGACTTCCTGCGGGGTGCCGCGCATCTTGACCGGGAAGCCGAGCGCCTTGAACTCGCCCTCCACCGGATGCGGCACCATCTGCACCATGTCGCGCGCGACCGCCTGCTCGCTCGTCACCGCCTCGCCATAATCGAGGATCGGGGCGGCGGGGACGCCGGCCGCCAGCAGCGCGTCGATCCATTCTTCGCGGGTGCGGGTCAGGAAAGTTGGCGCGAGTTCCTCGATCAGGGCGATGCGATTGGTCACGCGCGCGGCGTTGGTGGAATACCGCGGATCGTCCTGAAGCTCAGTGCGGCCGAGCACCTGGATGAAAGTGAGCCACAACCCCTGATTGGCCGCGCCGATGACGAACCAGCCGTCCGACGCCTGCACCGCCTGATAGGGGGCGGACATACGGTTGGCCGAGCCGATCGGGGTGGGCGACTTGCCGGTGCCCCAAAGTTCGGTCGTTTCCCAGATCGACAGGCCCAGCGCGGCCTCCAGTAGCGAGGCGTCGATATACTGCCCCTGGCCGCTTTTTTCCCGCCCGATCACGGCGGACAGGATCGCATAGGCCGAGAAGAGGCCGGCGCCGAGGTCCGCGACCGCGATGCTGTTCTTCGCCGGCTCCATGCCGGGGAAGCCGTTGGAACTCAGGATGCCCGACATCGCTTGCGCGATCAGGTCGAAGCCGGGGCGCTGCGCCCAGGGGCCGGTCTGGCCGAAGCCCGAAATGCTGGCATAGACGAGGCGCGGGTTGATCTTCGCCAACGTATCATAGTCGATGCCGAGGCGCGCGGCGACGCCGGGGCGGGCATTTTCGACCAGCACGTCGGCGCTTTTCACCAGCGCATACAGCACTTCGCGGTCGGCATCGTCCTTGAGGTTCAGCGCAATGCTCCGCTTGTTGCGGTTGAGCGCGAGGAAGCCTGGGCTGTCCTCTCCCTTGAGGCGGAAGCCCATCGAATGGCGGGTCGAATCGCCCGTTTTGGGCGGCTCGATCTTGATGACGTCCGCGCCCATGTCGCCCAGCAACATGCAGCAGAAGGGGCCTGCCATCACCTGCGAAATGTCGAGAACCCTGATGCCGGCCAGGGGCAGATTAGCCATATTCCATCTCCCTTGAGCGCCGACATAGGCGACGCCAAAAATCCTTCAGATCATATTGTATATGATTTCACCCTTTGCTAGCATTGCTCCTACAAAAGAACAACCGGGCTTGTCGATGAAGGTCGGACCCGCATTTTACCGGAGAGGCATGTCGTTGCAATTTTCCTCCCTCTTCCGCCGGTCGACCGCACTGGCATCGCTCCTGTCGCTGACGGTCGCGCCGATCGCGGGCGCGGCGCCCTCGGCCGAATCGGACTGGGCCAGCTATGGCCGCGATCCCGGCGGCGCGCGCCATTCGCCGCTTAAGCAGATCACGCCGGTCAATGTCGGCACGCTGCGCCAGGCCTGGGTCTATCATATGCGCCCGCCGGGCGTCACCGCCGATACAGGGCCGATGCCCGACGGGATGCGCGCCAAGTTCGCCACCGGCTTCTCGGCGTCGGAGGCGACGCCGCTGGTGGTCGATGGGGTCATGTATCTCTCCACCCCCTATAATCGCGTCGTCGCGCTCGATGCCGCGACCGGGCAGGAGCGCTGGGCCTACACGCTCGCCAACAAGGATCAGGCGCCGACCCGCGGCGTCGCTTATTGGCCCGGGGTCAAGGGGAAGGGCGCGCGCATCTTCTTCGGCACGCGGTCGGGCAAGCTGATCGCGCTCGATGCCGCGACGGGCCAGCTCGCCACCGAGTTCGGCGAAGCGGGCATGGTCAATATGAAGACGCCGGAGGTCATGAACGGCCTGCGCGCCGCGCCGCTCGGCATGAGCAGCCCGCCGGCCATCTACAAGAATCTCGTCATCACCGGATCGCGGGTGCAGGAAATGCCGGTCAAGGGCGCGGCGGGCGACGTGCGCGCCTGGGACGCGCGGACCGGCAAGCTGGTCTGGACCTTCCACACCATCCCGCGCGAAGGCGAGCCGGGGGCGGAGACTTGGGAGCCGGGCAGCGCAAAGAGCCGGTCGGGCACCAATGTCTGGACCTTCGTCCAGGTCGATGAGAAGCGTGGCATCGCCTATCTGCCGATCGGCGCGCCGACCTTCGACCGCTGGGGCGCGGATCGCAAGGGCGCCAACCTCTATTCCAATTCGGTCGTCGCGGTGGATGCGGCGACGGGCAAATATCTCTGGCATTTCCAGACCGTCCATCACGACATCTGGGATCTCGACCTGCCGACTTTGACGCTGATCGACATCAAGCGCGGCGGGCGGACGACGCCGGCGCTGGTGGCGATGAACAAGACCGCGATCATGTTCATCCTCGACCGGGTGACCGGCAAGCCGCTGTTCGAGGTCAAGGAAGTGCCGGTGCCGACCGAGACCGACGTGCCGGGCGAGCAGCCATGGCCGACCCAGCCGATGCCGGTCGCGCCGCCGCCGCTGACGCGGCTTGCCTACACCGAAAAGGACATACTCGACATCACGCCCGAGCTGAAGGAACGGTGCGAGGCGCTGGTCAAGAAGCTCAACGTCACGCCCAGCAAGCCCTTCCAGCCGCTGAGGGCCGACAGCGCGATCAATTTCTTCCCCGGCAGCCTGGGCGGCGCGGACTGGGGCGGGGGCGCGTTCGACCCCAGTCTCAATCTCTACGTCATCAACTTGAACGAACTGGCGAGCCCGCAGCAGCTGGAGCAGCAGCCCGACGGCAGCTGGGGGATGAAGGGCGGCTATGCCTATTTCGCGGACATGGAGACGGGCTTCCCCTGCCACAAGCCGCCATGGGGCGAGCTGGTCGCGGTGGATGTGGTGAAGGGCACTGTCGCCTGGCGGCGGCCGCTGGGCGACACGGGGCACCCGCTGCTCAAGGATGCCGGCATCACCAGCGCCGGCGGGCCGTTCACGACCGCGGGCGGGCTGACCTTCATCGGCGCGACCAAAGACCAGCGTTTTCGCGCCTTCGACACCAGGACGGGCAAGCTGCTGTGGACGGCGGAACTGCCCGGTTCCAGCTATGGCACGCCCATGACCTATGCCATGGGGAAACGGCAGATGGTCGCGGTGGTCGCCACCGGGGGCTTCGCTTTCTCGCCCGCCACCAGCGATGCGGTGGTGGCCTATGCCCTGCCCTGAGGAATGACCATGCATAAGTTCGGACGGATCATCATGGCGCTCGCTTTGCCCCTCGGCGCGGCGGGCGCATGGGCGCAGCAGACGCCGGCCCCCACCGCTGCCGCCGCGCCGCCGCCGGGACCGGGGCTGGACCTCATCAACGAGCGGTGCGGTTTCTGCCACACCACCGCGCAGGTCTTCCAGAAGCGGCGGAGCGAGGCGGACTGGGCGGCGACGGTGCAGGGCATGGCCGATCGCGGCGCGGAAGTCTCGCCCGACGAGATCAAGACGATCACCGCCTATCTGGCGGCGCACTATGCGGCTGCGCCGGGGGCTGCGGCCGCTGCGCCGCCGCCTGCGGGCGGGCGCTGAGAGGATGGCGTCCAGGGGAAGTCAGCATTTTCATAACGCTACAGCTTGTTCCCCGGCGCAGTTGATGGGAGGCGCGTGACTCCCATCAAGGGGCCAGTTCGGAGCGTGGGACTGGACCTGGCCTTCGCTGGGGAACGCGAGTCTTTCTTATACAGCGTTACGAGCGCATCTGGCGTAGTGCCGCACGCCTGTCCTCATTTTGCGTTGGCGTAGAGGGGCAGCATCCCCTTCACCTTGGTGCGCAGGCGATAGATGCTGCTGCTGCCGGCGATATAGACGGTGCGGCCGTCTTCCGCGAAGGCGAGGTTGGCGGCGACTTCGGGCAGTTTGATCTGGCCGAGTATCTTGCCCTTTGGCGTCACGATGCGGATGCCCCCGGGGCCGGTCATCCAGATATTACCGGCGCTGTCGACCTTCAGCCCGTCCGGCCCTTCGCCCGGTTCGGCAAAGCGGATCAGGATGCGGGGTGCGGAGAGCGCGCCGTCGGGCGCGACGTCATAGGCGCGGATATATTTGTCCGGGCCGTAATTGCCGACATAGAGCGTCCTGAAATCGGGCGAGAAGCCGATGCCGTTGGGCAGGGTCATGTCGGTGATGACGGCGGTGAGCTTGCCATCGGCATAGCGGAACACGCCGTTGAAGGGCAGTTCCTTCGCCGGATCCTTGTCCATGCCGTTGATGAGGCCGAAGGGCGGATCGGTGAACCAGAGCGCGCCACCCTTGTCATAGACGAGGTCGTTGGGGCTGTTGAGGCGCTTGCCCTGATAGTCGGTGATGAAGGGCTGGGGCTTGCCATCCTTGCCGATCTTGGCGATGCGGCGGCCGCTCATCTGGGCCATCAGGACAGTGCCGTCGGGGGCAGGCGCCATGCCGTTGGAGCCGATCGGCTTGCCGAGCGGGGCACCGGGGAGGCCGCCGGAATTGGCGACCAGTTCTTCGATCATCCCGTCCGGCGAGACGGCGCGCATCTTGTCGCCGGTCACGTCTGAGAACCAGAGCCGCCCCTCGCGCCACATCGGGCCTTCGGTGAAGCCGAAGCCGGTCGCGACCCGCTCGATCGGCGTGCCGGGCGCGATGATCGCGTCGAGCGCCGGGTCGATCCGTTCGATCGACGGGGCGGCTACCGGGGCGGGGGGCTGGGCCGCCAGCGGGGCTGCGGTGAGGAGCGTCGCGGCGAGCAGGGCGGCGCGAAGGGGGAAGGGCATGGGGTGTCAGTCTCCTAGGGGGAAAGGGGGTGTCAGCGGGCGGGGCGCATCCGCGCTTCGGTCTCGGCCCGGTAGCGGGCCTTGGCGGCGAGGTCGCGGGCGACGCCGATGACCATGAGTTCGAGGGGCGCGTCGCCGGTCTGGCGGATGGCGCGGGCTTCGCCGAGATCGACCGGCACGGCGTCGCCTTCCTTGATCGCGGCGCGCTCCTGCCCGATCGTCGCTTCGCCCGCGCCGCCGATGACATAATAGACTTCGCTCATGTCGGGCTGGGTCCGGTTGCCGAGGGTCGATCCGGGCGGCAGCAGGATATGATCGACATAGGCCCAGGGGGTCGAGAAGATGGTGGGGCCGAGCGCGCGGCGGTAAAGCGCGCCGGCGCTGGCGTCCGGGAGCGCAGGGCCGGCGGGCTTCAGCAGGCTGCGGTCGAGCCGCATGGTGACGAATTGGGGGATGGGATCGAGCGCGACGCCGGTGCGCGGGTCGCCCAGATCGACATTGTCGTAGCTCTTGGTCATGCCGACATTGATGTTGAGCCATTGCAGCGGCTTGTCGGTCGGGTTGTAGATGGCGTGGGCGTGCCCCTTGCGATCGGGGACGCCAGCAGGGCCGGCGATGCGCGAGGTACGGCCATCGATGGTGAATTCCGCCTCGCCATCCAGGATCACGAACATCTCCTCGCAATCGTCGTGGAAATGCTGGCCGATGCCGCTCTTTGGCGCGATCACGCCGCGATGGATGAAGATGAGGTTGGTGCTGAGTGCATCCATCCCCAGCAACGGGCCGAAGCGCATCGATCCCGCGCCGCCATGGACCGCCGTCAGGTCGCGCATTTTGGCCGGGTCGGTATGGCCGATCCGGTCGGCCACGGGAGGCGCGGACGGGGGTGCTGCATGGGCTAAAGCGAACAGCGAGTGGAACAGCTGAATCGCCATAATCGCCCGTCCCAACCGCATCGATCATCCCCTCGTTTCTTGTCTGTTTACACGGACTAATATCCGTCGTAGAAAAATCATATACTATATTGTCCGGCGCGCAAGCCGGCGTGGAGGGATGAGTGATGACGGCAGTTGCGCGATCCAGGGTTAGGCTGGGGCTGATCTTCCTGCTGTTCGTCATCAGCGCGATCGCCTTCCTTGACCGCACCAACATCTCGGTGGCGGGCGTCGAGATGCGCAAGGAATATGGCATCGACCAGGTCCAGCTCGGCTGGGTCTTCAGCGCCTTCCTGATCGGCTATGCGCTGTTCCAGGTGCCGGCCGGATGGCTTGCCGCGCGCTACGGCCCGCGCCTTGTATTGACCGGCGCTTTGGTCTGGTGGGGGCTGTTCACCGCCGCGACCGCGCTCATCCATCCGCAGGCGAGCGGCGGGCTGCTGCTATTGGCGCTGACCCGCTTCGCGCTCGGCATCGGCGAATCGGTCGTCTATCCGTGCGGCAACCAGTTTCTGTCGCGCTGGATCCCGGCGCAGGAGCGCGGCAAGGCCAATGGCTGGATCTTTGCGGGCGTGGGTGCGGGATCGGGCATCACCCCGCCGCTGATTACCGCGATCATCCTATGGGGCGGCTGGCGTGCATCCTTCTATGTCTGTGCGGTTATCGGTCTTGTCGCCGCCGCCATCTGGTTCCTCCTGGCGCGCGACCGGCCGCAGGATCATCCGGCGGTCAATGCCGGCGAACTGGCGCATATCGAAGCGGGACTGCCGCCGGCAAAGGCCGTATCGAACGCCCCGATCCCGTGGGGCGCGATCTTTTCCAGCCGCAATGTCTGGGGCCTGTTCGTCAGCTATTTCGCGTTCGGCTATGTCATCTGGATCTTCTTCAGCTGGTTCTTCATCTACCTCGCCGAAGCGCGGCAGCTGGACGTCAAATCGAGCGCCGTCTTCTCGATGCTGCCCTTTCTCTGCATGACCTTCGGCTGTTTGCTGGGCGGGGTCATCAACGATCGGGTGTCGGCGCGCTACGGCCTTTATTGGGGCCGATCGGGGCTGGGCGTGGTGTCCTTCATCCTGACCGGCATTTTCCTGGCCAGCGGATCGATGGTCGACAATGCGCCGCTCGCGGTGCTGATCCTGGCGGGCGGCGCGGGCGCGATCTATCTGTCGCAAAGCAGCTTCTGGTCGGTGACGGCCGACATCGCCGGGCCGCATAGCGGGGTCGTGTCGGGCTTCATGAACATGGGATGCCAGATCGGCGGCGCGCTGACCTCCACGCTGACGCCGATGATCGCGGCGCAGTTCGGCTGGACCGCCGCCTTCATCGCCGGGTCAGCGGTGGTGCTGGCCGGCGTGCTCGCCTGGGTGATCGTCGATCCCAACCGGCTGCTGGAGCAGCCCGCGCCTGTCGATGGCGATGTGCCGGGCACGGCGGTAGCGGTGTGAAACCGCTCAAGATTTGTTAGAGTAGAAAATCCGCAGGAGAGAGACATGACCCCCGCCAAAGCTGCCTTGTTGTTGTGCGCGCCCGTTCTGCTGGCGCTGGGCGGCGCGGCGCAGACTCAGCCGGCCGCTGCGCCGCCCAAAGGCCCGCCGCCCGCACGCCCGCTGATGGAGACGGGCTGGTCGCCCAAGCGGACCCCGGTGCGCGCCTATGACGCGCCCAACAAGCCGCACTGGAAGCTGGCCGACATCCTGGCACGGCATAAGGGGCAGAAAAATTGGGTCCACCCGATCGTCCGCAACCGCGACCTGGAAGCGGACTGGCATCAGATGGCGGCGGGCGGCAAGACCGAGCCGCTGATGTATCCCGACAATGCCACCGCGCTGATCGTGTGGGGCGGGCAGTTGCGCGTCAGCATCAAGGGGCAGGAGCCGTTCGTCGCGGTAAAGGGCGGGGAGGTGCATATCCCCTTTCGCCTGCCATTTACGCTGGAGAGCGTCGGGCCGGAGCCAGCGCTGTGGCTCGAAGTGCATGGCGCGGGCGACCTGCCGCTCTATCCGACCGCAACCATGTCGCAGAAACCCAAGGACGTGGCTGGCTTCACCTATGTGAAGGCGGCGCTGATGGGTGGGGACGGGGTCTATCGTCCCGAGGATCGGCCCTATCTCGATTATTACAAGGATGTGGTGAATGGCGGCCAGCGCGCGGGGGCGTTTATCGCGGGCGACCATCTGTTCGTGAACAATATCCGTGGGCCAGGCACGCCGACCCCGCCCGCCAGCAACCTGGGCCATTTCCATTTCGGCTATGACGAATTCTGGTTCGTGATGGAGGGGAAGATCGATTACCAGATCGAGGGCGTGCCCTTCTTCACCGCCGAGCCGGGTGACGTGGTGACGGCCGCGCAGGGGCGATGGCACCGGGCGAGCTTCGGCGGGACGCCGGGCGTGATGGCGACGCGAGTGGCGATCAATCCCTACCCGCGCGGGCTGCACAGTTTCGAGGCGCATTGAGGTGAAGGTGCCCCGCTAACCTATGCGGGGCGTCGGTAAAGCCGGTGAGCATCCGAGCGCATTGACGCGCAGGGCGGCGAACGCGGAGCAGGGGCCTGGCGTTGGGCGCAGCGTGACAATCGTCAGGAGGATGTGCCATGAAAATGCTTGCCGGGCTGCTGCTCGCCGGATCGCTTAGCGCGGTTTCGCTTCCCGCCGGGGGCCAGACCCCGCCGCCGCCACCGCCGGCAGAGGCGAAAACCACCGCCTCGGCCTATGTGAAGGCCGCCGGGATGAGCGATCTTTACGAGATCGATTCGAGCAAGATCGCGGTTCAGAAGTCGAAGTCGCCCGCTGTTCGCAGGCTGGCTGAGATGCTGATCCGGCATCATCAGCAGACTACGGCGGCGACGGTCAAAGCGGCCGGAAAAGCCGGCCTGACCCCGCCGCCGCCAGCGCTGGACGCAGGGCACAGCGCCTCGATCGCGGAGCTGCAGAGCGCGTCGGCCGCCGATTTCAACCGGCTCTATCTGGCGCAGCAGGTGCCGGCGCATCAGGCGGCGCTCGACCTGCATCGCAGCTATTCGGCCAATGGCGACCAGGCGCCGCTGCGCATGTCGGCCAAGGCCGCGTTGCCGATCGTCGAGCAGCATCTGAAGGCCGCGCAGGCGCTGCAATCAGGCGATCATGGCGCGCATACGGGCATGTGAGCCGGCGTAATGAACCCCCTGCCTAACCCAGGTTGGCGACCGGCGGGGACCGCAGCCGCCGGGCGGGCGTTCATGGGGGCAAAGGAGTGTCCGCATGAACGACCGCAACGCCTTCCTGCAAGGGCAGGGATCGCCGATCAAGGATGATGCGCCGCCGCCGACCCAGGGCTGGCGCGGCGAGGCGGTCGCGACCGAGCCAGCGGATGGAGGTGAGGCGCAGCGCCAGCCTTTGCCCGGCAGCGACGCCGAGGTCGAATATGCGTCCGGCGTCGCCTTTGCCGAGGCGCAGGGGCTGGGCAGCGCAGAGCGGGATTCGGAGGCTGAACCCGCTTCGCCTTCGGTGAAGAAGGCGGGGCATGGCGACGGCGTGCAGAATCTGGTCGATGGCGGCGAGACGCCGGGCGGGCAGAGCGCTGGCGCGGCCTATCCCAATCCCTATGACGGCAAGAAGGGTGACGGTCAGTTCGGCACCTTCATGGGCCATGGCGGGCAGAGCGAGATCGCCTATCACGGCCCCGGTCATCTTGGCGAACGCACCGTCGATGATGATGAGAACCGCAATGGGGTGACCGAAAGCGATCGCTGACAGGTCAAGCCGCTTTTGACCGGCAAGTGGTGCGCGGCGATTGACTTGACCTGTTCAAGGCGTGGTCGTGGCGACGCCGATTTTCGGATTGTGCCGCGCCCGTGAGATGATGCCGCTCTGTTTCCAGGGTGTTTCGCAATTGCAGGATATGAGCGGCGCATTAACCGTCTATTTTACTGTTGTAAAATTACAACTATCTGAATTTATGGGCTAATTTTGATAACCTGCATCAGTTTACCCGGTCCCGCTGGCGGAGCAGTCTGTCCCTATCCGCGGTTTCTTCGCGGTCGCACGGGTTGCAAACGGGCCTTGCCGGCCCATCCAGAAAAGGGACTGGACCTTGAAAAAAACGAAGATCAGCGCGCGTCTGCGCGCGGGCGTGGCGCCTGTCATCCTGGGCGCCATGATGGCGCATGGCGCGGCCTACGCGCAGGATCAGGCGCCACAGGCAGCCGATGCCGAAGAAGGCGACACGATCGTCGTCACCGGATCGATCCTGCGCCAGACGGCGCGCGAGACGGCCTCGCCCGTCACCGTGCTGTCGGCCGAAAGCCTCCAGCAGCGCGGCCTCAACACCGCGTCCGAAGCGCTCCAGCGGTTGAGCGCCAACGGCGCGGGCACCATTTCCAGCGGCTGGAATACCGGCAGCAACTTCGCGGCGGGCGCGAACGCGCCGGCGCTGCGCGGCCTGACCGTGCAGAACACGCTGTCGATCGTCGACGGAATGCGGCTTGCCCCCTATCCGCTGGCGGACGACGGGCAGCGCAACTTCGTCGACCTGAACAGCATCCCCAATGCGATCATCGAGCGGATCGAAGTGCTGCGCGACGGTGCGTCGTCCACCTATGGCGCGGATGCGATCGCGGGCGTCATCAACGTCATCACGAAAAAGGAAATCCGGGGCATTCACGCGAATGCGTCGGCCGGCATTTCCGATCGCGGCGACGCGGGCGAGCGCCGCATCGACCTGACCGTGGGCTATGGCGACCTCGCCGACCAGGGGTTCAACGTCTATCTGTCGGGCGAATATCAGAAGTCGGACGCGCTCTATGCGCGCGAGCGGGGCTATCCCTATAACTCGACCGATCTGCAAGGCATCTGCAACGAGTCCGGCAGCTGCATGGCGAACCACAACTGGAACGGCTACACGGCCGAATCGGGCACCTTCAACGGGCTGTTCTCCATTCCGGGCATCGGGCTGGTGCGGCCGGTTGCGACCGGCTCCAATGTCGGTTCAGGCCGTTTCTCCTATCTCAACCCGTCGCTGGGCTGCGGTGACTATCCGCTCAATCCCAATATCGGCACGTCGCCTTCGGCGCCGGCGCAGGGGGTGTGCGAGGTCGATTATCAGAACGACTATCAGATGCTCCAGCCGCGTATCGAGCGCTATGGCCTCACGGGCCGCATCACCGCCACCCTGGGCGACAATGCCCAATTCTACGCGATGGGCACCTATTATCAGACCAACACGCTGGCGACCCTGACGCCGCTGGGCTTCAACGGCACGCCGGCCGCTTCGCCGAGCGGTCTGACGCCGGCTGCCTATAATGTGCTGCTGCCGGTCTATACCTGCGCTTCGGGGCAGGGGACGTTCGATGCGCTCAATACTGGCTGCACCGCAGCCAATGGCGTGCTCAACCCCAACAACCCCTATGCAGCCGCGGGGCAGCGCGCGCAGGTGCTGATCCGCTCGCCCTATGCCCGCACCGACGAGACCCGCACCCGCGCCTTGCGTGCGGTCGCCGGGATCGACGGCAGCTTCGCCGACGACTGGCGCTATGGCGTCAATTTCACCGCGTCCGAGGTGCGGCTGAAGCGGTTCCAGGACAATTATATCATCCCGCAGCGGGTGATGGACGTGGCCGCGACCGGGGCGTTCAACTTCCTCGATCCGATGTCCAATTCGCAGGAGGTCTGGGACTATATCGCGCCGCAGAGCGTGACCACCTCCAAGTCGAAGCTGTGGCAGGTGCAGGGCACGCTGGCGAAGGACTTGTTCCAGCTGCCCGGCGGTCCTTTCCAGGCGGCGGTCGGCATCGCATACCGCAAGGAGTCGATCGACTCGCCGTCGGCCAACCCGGCGAACGACGAAAATCCCTATGATCGCTATTATTCGATCAACGCGGTGGGCGCGGAAGGCTCGCGCAACGTCAAGTCGGCTTTCTTCGAGCTTCAGGCCCCGGTTCTGGACCAGCTGGAGCTGACGGCGTCGGGTCGGTACGACAAATATTCGACGGGCCAAGAGAATTTCTCGCCCAAGATCGGGGTCAAGTTCACGCCGATCCCCGAACTGGTCGTGCGCGGCACCTTCTCGAAGGGCTTCCGCATTCCGAGCTTCAACGAAGCCTTCGGGTTGCCGACGACGGGCTATGTCACGCGGCGCATCAATTGCGAAACCTACGCGGCGTTCTGCGCCGCGCATGGCGGACCCAATGCGCCCTATGTCACGGGCGACTACAGCGTCGGCCTGACCCAGACGGGCAACGCGCAGCTGGACCCGGAAAAGTCGACGTCGTTCACGGCCGGCTTCGTGTTCGAGCCGATCCGCAACGTGTCGTTCAACGTCGATTTCTGGCACATCAAGATCAAGGATCTGATCGTCGGCATCACCGATACGTCGCCCTATGAAAACGCCTATTATCTCAACAATGGCGTGGTCGACATTCCGGGCGCGACGGTCGTGGCGGGCACGCCGAGCAACGACAATCCGGGCGCGCTGCCGCTGCTGGGCTTCATCCAGACATCCTACCAGAACGCCAATTCGCAGACGGTGAGCGGCATCGATTTCGGCATCAACGCCAATTATGCGCTGTCGCCCGACGTCAACTGGACCAGCGCGCTGGATGCGTCCTACCTGCTGAAATACAAGCTGAACGATGGCGGCAGCAAGCTGCGCTATGACGGCACGCTCAGCCCCTGCAACATCACCAGCTGCTCGGGCGCGCCCAAGCTGCGGGCGAACTGGCAGAATACGCTGACCTACAAGGACACGTCGGTCACCGTCACCGCTTATTATACCAAGGGGGTGGACACCGCGCAGATCGACTATGGCATGACCAAGGGCGATTGCGTCGGCAATGTCGAGGACGGCCTCATTTCCTATGAGGATGGCACGCCGGTCCAGTGCAGGACCAAGGATATCTGGAACGTCGATCTGACGATCAACCAGAAGATCAACGACCATTTCACCCTTTATGCGAACGTTCTCAACGTGTTCGATATCAAGGCGCCGGTGGACGTGAACGCGGCCTATGGCATCTTCAACTACAACCCTGCCTTTGCCGGTCCGAACATCATCGGCCGCTTCATGCGGGTGGGGGCCAAGATCGACTTCTAAACGCACGGCATAATGATGAAGGGCGGCCCTCCCTTGCGGGGTCGCCCTTCCCCTTAACTGGCGGTGGTGCGCGCCAGGTCCAGCCGACACTGGACCTGCCACGCGCCGCCGCCAATTTTCTATCGATCGCTTCCTCTTGCCAGCCGTGCCGCCGCCGCTACGATAGCGCTAACAAGATGGGAGAGACGATGCGTATCATCCTTTACGCCGCGGCTGCGGTCGCCAGCATCAACGCGGCTTCGGCGCAGCCGGCTAACGATATACGCCTCGCCAGCCCCGATCAGCGCAACCGCATCGACCTGAGCGTTGCCGAGGGCAAGCTGCGCTACACTGTCTGGCGCGACGGGCGGGCGGTGCTGTCGCCTTCGCCGATCGGCATGTTCACCAGCCAGGGGCCGCTGGGCGGGGCCGATCTGGAGGTCGTCGGTGCCGACCGCGCCAGAGTGAACGACGTCTATCGTCCGGTCGTCGGCAAGGCGGCGGAGGCGCACGACCGCTACGAGCAGGTGACGCTGCACCTCAAGCGCCGCACCGATGGGGTGGCGTTCGATCTGGTCGCGCGCGCCTATGCCGACGGGGTCGCCTACCGCTTCGTCGTGCCGCCGCAGGATCGGTTCAAGGCGATCGATATTTATTGGGAAACGACGGGCTTCTATTTTCCGGCGGACTATGACTGTTGGGGGGCGAATGCGGGCGTCCATGCCAACAGCCATGAGTTCGAATATGATCCGGTCAAGGCGTCGCGGATGCGCAGCTTCCACCTCTATGACGCGCCTTTGCTGTGCAGCACAGGAAAAGGCGGGGCGACCTTCGCGCTCGCCGAAGCCGACAAGCGCGATTATGCGGGGGCCTATTTCCGGCGGCGGGGCGATGGGGGGCTGGGCGTCAATATCAGCCTGACGACGCGCACCGACAATGCGCAGGACAGCGCGGGCTTCAAGACGGCGGTGCGCGCGTCGTTCAGCGAAGGGCCGCTGGTGACGCCCTGGCGCGTGGTGATGCTGGGCGACACACCGGGCGACCTCATACCCTCGCACCTTATCAGCCTGCTCGCCGAGCCGTCCAAGATCGCCGACACAAGCTGGATCAGGCCGGGCAAGGCGGCGTGGGACTGGTGGAACGGCTGGGCGGTCGATGTGCCGCAACCGGGCGTCAATACCGCCACCTACAAGGCCTATATCGATTTCGCGCAGAAGATGGGGCTGGACTATGTCCTGATCGACGAGGGCTGGTACAAGGGCAGCAGCGAAGCGCCGACGCCCGCCGACGTGACCGTGCCGATCCCGGCGGTCGATCTGCCCGGCCTTGTCCGCTACGCGCAGGAGCGGGGGGTGGGCATCTGGGTCTGGCTGCAATGGAAGCAGCTGGAGCGGCAGATGGACGATGCGCTTGCCCTCTACGAAGCCTGGGGAATCAGGGGGATCAAGGTCGATTTCATGGACCGCAACGACCAGGAGATGGTTGGTTTCTACCACCGCATCCTGTCGACCGCGGCGAAGCATCGGCTGATGGTGGACCTGCACGGCGCTTACCCGCCCGATGGGCTGGCGCGGACATGGCCCAATTATATGACGCAGGAAGGGGTGCTGGGCGCGGAATATAACAAGTTCGGGACGCGCATTACCGCGACGCACAATGTCACCCTGCCTTTCACGCGCGGGCTGCTGGGGCCGATGGACTATACGCCGGGTGGCTTCCATGCGGTTGCGCCGGCGGAATTTGCGGGCAGGGTGCGGTTGAAGCGGCCCTTCGTCCAGACGACGCGGGGGCAGGCGCTCGCCATGTATGTCGTCTATGACAGCCCCTTCGTCATGCTGGCGGACAGCCCGGATTCCTATATCGGCGCGGATGGCGCGCTGACGCCGGGGGCGGATTTCCTGAAAGAGGTGCCGGCGAGTTGGGACGAAACCCGTTTTCTGGGCGGCGCGATCGGCGAGCATGTGGTGATCGCGCGGCGCAAGGGGGCGAGCTGGTATATCGGCGCGATGACCAATGAAAGCGGGCGGACGGTTCGCGTGCCGCTCGATGCGCTTGGAGCGGGAAAGCGCTGGCGCGCGCGGGTCTGGCAGGACGGGGCGGACATGAACAGCCTGCGCGTCGGGACGGTCGAGGCGCGCGGATCGCTGGCGCTGACGCTTGCGCCTTCGGGCGGGGCAGTCGCGGTGCTGACGGCGATCGAATAGCGGATTATCGCAAGATCGATAAAGATATATCTTATCTCTTGACGAGCGACATTTTTAAGATATATCTAGACGCATCATGAAACAGACAGGACTTATCCAGATGATGCGCCATCACCGCGCTTTTCACGGCCGCCACGGCCATTTCGCTTTCCCCCATGGCTTCGGATCGGGACCGATGGGCGACGACGGTTTCGGCCGGCATGGAACTCGGGGCGGCGGCCGGGGCGGGTCTGGCGGCGGACGCCGCCGCCTGTTCGACAATGACGCGCTGCGGCTCATCCTGCTGAAGCTGATCGCCGACGAGCCGCGCCACGGCTATGAGCTGATCCGCGCGATCGAGGCGCTATCGGGCGAGACCTATGCGCCGAGCCCCGGCGTCGTCTACCCGACCCTCACCCTGCTGGCGGACATGGAGCTGATCGCCGAGCAGACGCCAACCGACACGGGCTCGGGCAGCCGCAAACGCTTCGCCATCACCGACGCGGGCTTGGCGCAGCTTGCAGAGCGCCAGGCGGAGCTGGAGGCGGCGCTCGGCCGGCTCGCGGCGCTGGCGGAGAAGGCGGAGCGGATGGATGGCGGCCCGGTGCGCCGGGCGATGCACAATCTGCGCTTCGCGCTCCAGAACCGGCTGGAGAAGGAAGGGGCGGACGAACAGACTTTGTTCGATGTCGCTGCCCTGATCGACGAAGCCGCCACCAAGATCGAAAGGCTGTAACCCATGACCGTCACCGCAACCGTCCCCACCGCCAACGCCAGCCGCTATCTCCAGCAACTTTCAAAGCATTGGAGTCACAAGTTCGAGGTCCGCTTCGACGCGGAAAAGAGCGAGATCGCCTTTCCGATGGGAACACTCCGCATGGAAGCCGCGCCCGAGGCGCTGGTCGTGACGCTGGAGCCGACGCCGGAGGCCGATGTCGCCCGGTTCCAGCAGGTGGTCGCGGACCATCTCGACCGCTTCGCCTTCAAGGAAGCGCCGCTGGCGTTTGATTGGAAGTAGCAATGCCGTCCACCCGTTCGCCCTGAGCCTGTCGAAGGGCGCGCGCGTGCTTCGACAGGCTCAGCACGAACGGGGGTGGGATGAACTCGTTGTCGCTCAAATCTCGTCGATCATCTCGGCCAGCACCGCCAGGCAATCCTTGGCGAGTTGGATCGAGCGGGCGGGGGACCAGCCATAGTCGGCGTCGGGCAGGTCGTCATTGTCCTTGAACGGCATTTCCAGCGTCATCGCCACCGCGCCGAAGCGTTCGGCGAGCTGGTTGGTCGACATGGAGAGGTTGGCCTTGCCCGCCGGGGTGGTCGGATAGCCTAGTCGCGTCTGGAAATCGGGCGTCCGCGCAGCCAGCGTGTCGCGATAGCGGGCATAAAGCCGTGCCTGTTTTTCGGTGAGCGACGGGATGCCCTCGAACCCGGCAAGGAACACGGCGGGGATCGCTTCGTCGCCATGCACGTCCATGGCGAAATCGACACCGGTAGCGTCCATCGCCTTGCGGACCAGCAGCACTTCGGGACTGCGCTCAGGCGTCGGATCATGCCATTCGCGGTTGAGGTTCACGCCCGCTGCGTTGGTGCGGAGGTGACCGCGCCGGCTGCCGTCGGGATTCATGTTCGGAACGACATGGATGGTGGCTTTCTGCCGCAGCAGCCGGGCGACGGCGTCCTCTTCGTCGCACAGGCGCTCCAGCGCGCCTTCCATCCACCATTGCGCCATCGTCTCGCCCGGATGCTGGCGGGCGTAGAGCCACACTTGCTTGGGGCCATCGCCGATTGTCAGCAGGTCGAGCGGCTGGCCGTCGAGGGTCAGGCCGAGTTCGCGGTGGGCGACGCCCGGCTGCGTCGCGGCCCAG
Source organism: Sphingobium sp. (assembly GCF_036170395.1). Lineage (GTDB taxonomy): Bacteria > Pseudomonadota > Alphaproteobacteria > Sphingomonadales > Sphingomonadaceae > Sphingobium. Next base: position 1,238 of record NZ_JAVHPD010000036.1, on the reverse strand, counting down.
GCGATCAGATCGTGATGCCGCTCCATCGAATAGGGCGCGAAATAGGCGACCCAGGCGACATTGCTGTCGGGCGCGATGCGGATGGTCAGCGTGCCGTCGGCATAGCCGGTGTCGGCGAGGAACCAGTTCTCCCGATCCTCGCTGACCCGCGCGCGATAGTTTTTCCAGCCGTCGGGGTAAGCCGCCCCCGCACAATTGACGATCGCCAGCTCGACGTCCCGGCCCGCCGCATTGGCGACGCGGAAATGGAACCATTGGTAGAAATCGCTCTGATGATCGGTGACGATCTCCAGTTCCGCGCGGACACCGCCGTCCGCGCTGTCGGTAATGGAAAGGACGCGGATATTGCCGCCGTCAAAGCCGCTCGAAATGGAAATGCTCATTTGACGATCATAGTGCGCCCCGACTCGCCCGGATAGCCCTGGATCAAAGCGGCGGCGAGTTTCTGCGCGGCCATGGCGGGCTGGGCGGCGGACGTGCCCTGCTTCGCTTCGGTCGTGGCACGGCCTTCCCAGACGGTCGCCGAATCGGCGCGGCGGCGCAGCTGGACCTGCAACTCGGTCGTCACGATGTCCTTGGGCTTGCCCGACAGGTTGATGCCGATGCCGAGGCCGAGACCGGAGTAGCCGCCGCTGCCGATGCCGCCGCCGACGCCGACGCTCACGGGGCGGCCGCTGCGGTCGACGCCCGACGGGCGGAAACCGCGCCGGAAGCTGACCAGTGCGACATAGTCGCTTGGGCTCCCGGCGGCGACGGGCGTGAAGCCGATCTGCCGCCATTGCTGGGCGACCGCGTCGGCATAGGTGCGGAATTCCAGGCTGATGTCGGGATTGCCCGGCATTTCCTCGACCGCGATGGTGCCGGATCGGGCGGGATTGCCGACATGGAACCGCGTAACTTCGGTCGGCGGCGCTGTGGTCGTGCAGGCGGCAAGCGGGAAGGCAAGGGCGGCGGCGAGGATCAGGCGCTTCGACATGGTTTCTCTCCAGCGGGCATGGGCCTTGTGTAACGGCGCGGCCGGCATAATCCCGCACAACGCGCAAAGCCATGGACTGGCTGCACCGGCGATGAACGGCGGCGAAATGCGGCCGGTCGCCCTTGACTTTGGCCTGCCCCGCCCATAGGGGCTGCGCTTCGATTTTCCGACGACACCTGATTCATCAAAGGCCGATAGCCATGAAGATCCGCAACTCGCTCAAGTCGCTCAAGGGCCGCCACCGGGACAACCGCGTGATCCG
>NZ_JAVHPD010000035.1:0-20901 GCF_036170395.1 Sphingobium sp. | reverse complement strand
ACTCCATGAGCAGCACCAATCCTACCCGACTGAGCGAAAACATGGGACCGTGCGAAGCCGACTGTCCCGCTTCCATCCTCGACCTCCTCTCGCCGACCGACAACAAGCATGCGCTCGACTGGCGCGAACGGTGCCGCGCCAACATCGCCCGGCGCACGCGCAAGCTCTCGGACGGCGACCGCATCCGGCTCGAGCAGCCGGTCACCTTCACCGACGGCCACGTCGCCCAGGAGTTCGTCGTCTGCAAACGCCAACGCAGCCTCATGTTGCGCGACCCGGACAACGGCTGCTTCTATCGGATCAGCCGGCTGATGGAGCGAGCCTGGTCGATCGTGCCCGTCACCAAAATCCACACGACGGTGTTCGCCTGAGCATCAATCCGTATATCCTCGTGATGAAGTGGATCATGTCATGACAATCGCCATCGAAAGGAACAGCCTGTCGTCCAAGCGCGGATTGCTCTGCAGCCGCGAGAACGCCATGCGCGTCGCGGGCCGGATTTTCGATCATTCGCAGGAACGGGTCAGCATCCTGCGCACCGCGGACCCGCTGCAACCCTTCCGTGTGTCGACCGACCCGGCTCCGCCGGGCCTCATCGTACTCGAAATGGTCGCATGAACCGCCTTGTCGTCCTGGCGCTCCTGCTGTCAGCCGCCTGCACGCCCAGCGATGCCGCCGAGGACACCTCGTTCAGCGCCAAGGCGCGCGCCCTCGATGGCGATACCGTCGCCACCGACTTCCGCCTGCTCGGCGTCGATGCCTTCGAACGGCATCAGCTATGCGAACGCGCCGGCGCCTGCTGGGAATGCGGGAAGGCCGCGCAGGATCTCGCCGCGCGCACCTTGCGAGGCGGCGACGCGCAAATCCATCTCTCTTCGCGCTCGAGCTATGGCCGCCCGGTCGCCACCGTCTCGATAGATGGGAGAGACCTCGGCGAAGTCATGATCTCCGCCGGCCTCGCCATTCCGCAGCCGCAATATCTGCGGTCCGATCCCGCACGCTCGGCGCGCTACACGGCCGCGTTCGCCGAAGCGCAGCGGCGGCGCGCCGGTGCCTTCGCCGGAAGCTGGCTGGAACCCGCCCGGTGGCGGCGCGGCGAGCGGCTAACCTGCGAACGCTGAAGGCCGGTTACGCTCCCTTCATTCAGACGCGACCACCTCTGCAGGCGTCTTGAGCTCGCGCATGGCGTGACCAATGATCTGCCAGCCGCCGCTGACGCCGAGACCGGCCAGGATGATGGCGACGCCGATGTCGGGCCAAGCGGTCCCTGTTCCGAACACCCCGCCCGCGGCGACGACGACAGCCACGTTGCCGATCGCATCATTTCGCGAGCAGATCCACACCGAGCGGCGGTTCGCGTCACCCTCGCGGTGACGCCACAGCAGTAGCGCGCACCAAAGATTGGCGACAAGGGCCATCACTCCGATTACGCCCATCGTCTCGGCCTGGGGGAGGCTTCCGGCATAGGCCATCCAGAGCGTGCTCCCGAGCACCCAAAGTCCGACAAGGAGAAGGGTCAATCCTTTCAGCAAGGCTGCCCGCGCCCGCCAGCGCAAGGCGAGCCCCGCGACGACAAGACTGATCAGATAATTTGCGGCGTCCCCGAGGAAATCGAGCGCATCGGCCATAAGCGACGCAGACTGGGCGGAAACGCCGGCGATCATCTCGATCGCGAACATGCCGGCGTTGATCCCGAGCGCGATCAGCAGGACGCGTTCCCACCTTTCGTCCCTGGAGCGGTCCGAGCCACATCCGCCACCGCAGCAATGACCGGCCATCGCGCCAACCTCGATTCGACTGACGCCGTCATTATGCACCCGGCACCCGTCAAAGGGTCAAGTAAAGCCTATGGGCCGGTCGGCAGCACGTGCCTCCGGCGCGAAATTTGACCCTGGATCGACCGGAGCCACATTCTGCCCGATCGATCCGAATTTCAGGCACGCAGGGCGGGATCGGCCCACCATGACTGGCCCTGCTGGAAATCGTCGGATGTGGACACGACCGGGCCATCCGGCTCGTCCGCAACATAGGGCCGAACAAGCGGGCGGGCCTTGACCTTGCGGCGATGCATCTCCCCCGCGATCCGGCCGCGCGCCTCGAGCAGCTCTTCCAGCCACAGCAGATCGTCGATCATCTCGACCACGCCGCGGCCCGCAAGGCAGAAATAGATACAGCGCTGGAAGTCATCGCCGGCCGGATTGCTGAGGATCGAGGCCAGCTTGCGCTTGCCGCCCTGTTCGCCCTCATGGATCCAGCTCACCGCCTCGCGGAGTTCGCGGACCGAATAAAAGGCGTCCTCGACATGCATGCCGATCGCCGCGTTGGCGATCATCCGCCGGGTCGGGCGGTTCTGCTCGTCCAGGGCCGCATCGCGCAGCGTCACGTCCAGATCGAAATGGTCAAGATAGCGGGCGGCGGAATCGGTCATCGGGAATCTCCTTTCGCAAGGAACATAATATGAACACGGTGAGGGTCAAGCCGAGTACGATCGCGGTCATGATCGGGCTGCCCCATCTGTCCGAGGGAAAGCTGCTCGATCGGGCAAGGCGGCTCCAGCAGCCCGTCCTGATTTCGGCGAACGCCCTGTCGCGCTGGTCGAGGCGCCGCGGCTGGGGGGAATGGACCGGCTGGTCGCTTCGCCCGCTCGGCAACGCGGCGGGCCTTCACAGCCTGTGCCTCGACAGCGCCGGCTTCAGCGCGATGGTCACCTATGGCGGCTATCCGTGGACCGTGGACGATTATATCCGCCTTGCGGCGGCGTATCCGTTCGGCTGGTGGGCCAGCCTCGACTATTGCGTCGAGCATCAGGTCGCCGGCGACCGCGACGAGGTGCTCGACCGCATTTCGCGCACCGTCCGGGCCAATATCGAGTGCCGCCTGCGCGGCGACGACGAAGGGATTCTCGACACCTCCATGCCGGTTATCCAGGGGCGCCTGCCGTCCGACTATGAGCGCTGCGCCGAGGCCCTGTCCTTGACGATTGAGCGGGCAGGACTGGTCGGCGTCGGATCCATGTGCAGGCGCCCTATCCACGGGCCCGAAGGTCTGATGGCAGTCGTCGATCATCTCGACCGCGTGCTCCCGCGCCTTACGCGGTTGCACCTTTTCGGCGTGAAAGGGGAAGCGCTCCCCTATCTTTCAGCCTTCCGCCACCGCGTCGCCTCGATCGACAGCCAGGCTTACGGGGTCGCAGCCAGGACCGCGGCTAGGCGCCATAACCTCGCGAAGACCGACGCCGTCGTCGCCGATCATATGGAGCACTGGGTCCACACCCAGCATGCGCGCCTGCGCCAGCCGCAGCGCCAGCTTCCCATGCAGCCGCTGACGCCGGATGCCGGGCCGCCCGACGATCCCTGGGAGGCCGCGATTGCCGAAGCGCGGCAGCAAATCCGCGAACTCATCGAATCCGGCGACCTCGATCATGACGAGACCACCGCCCCGTGGATCGAGCAATGGGCTGCCGACATCTATCGCGAGCGCATGACGGGCTGAGCATGCCCCGACGGCCGATGCCTGCCGGGACGACCGCCGCGCAGCCAAAGAAAAGACGGAAAAGGGGAAGGGCGATCGACAGGCGCGTGAGCACCTGCAGCCCGAGGAGCCACCATGCCCCAACCCTTCATCGTCACCGAGCGGGTTACCGCACGCTCGAACCGCGCCGAGGTGCGCAATCCGATCCTCACATTGCCCGCGGTCGCTCGGCTGCGGGCGCTCGATCCTGAAACCCGCCGCGTGCTGCACGACCTCCTCCTCGAACTCCAGCAGGATGCGAGGCAGCGTGCCGAGGCGAGCTGGCGCAGCCGCAAACCTCCCCTCGCCGCATATTGGGCGGCCTGCGGTGTCTATGCCGGCCATGTTGCGCGCGCGATCGGGCCGCGCGCCTGTCGGCGGACTGGGTGTGACCGACCGCGCTGAGCGCCAACCTTCGCGGCGACACGGACGGGGAGAGGGAAGGGGGGCCGGAGACGCGAGCGGAGGAACCGCTCGAGATTCCCGGAGAACCCCATGACCTATGATGTGGCATTTCGCTACGGCCAGGCGCTCGACCCGAGTGCCCTTTCCACCATCGGCACCACGCTCCACGCCATCCACGCGGCGATCACCGATTGCCGCAACGCCGGCATCGCGGTCGAAACCGACCCCGCCGTCATCCTGCTGGCCCGCCACCTCATGCAGGTCTGTTCCGATCGGCCCGCCGATGCCGAACTGCGCCGCGAATGCATGGCCCGGATCGCAGACCTTCGAAACCGGCCCATGCTCAAGACGCTCGCCCTGCGCGGGGTCGCCTATGACGAACCCGCCAAGCGGCTCTTTCACTCCGAAGGCCGCGCGGCGCTGCGGCGCCTTGCCGAAGCCCTGGGCCTCGAAGAGGGCAGCTTCGACATCCGCTCCAACAAGGCGGGCCCCGCCGTGTCGGGTGAGATCACGCTCCACGCCGATATGCTCTGGGTCCAGTTCTCGCTCGGGCCGTTCGGACCCGACCGCGAGGTCTGTTTCCGCAAGGTCCAGGGCCGCCAGGACCATATCGGCGAGCGCAACCATTGGGCGTCTGTCCGCGAACTGGTCGAGCCCGACCGCTTCGCCGAGCGCATCCGCCGCGATCTCAACCTTCCCGCATCCGTTCCCGCCGCCCCGCGGCTGGTTGCCTGACAGGAGAGCTTGATGCGCATATTGCTCACACGCACCCGGATCGGCGTCGAAGCGCCGAGCTATTCGTACCGGGTGCATGTCCCCTTCACCGAAATCTCGCTCGAGCGGCAGGCGCTGATCGCGATGCATTCGGACTATGGCCTCGGCGCCGGACTCCTCGCCCGGCTCCCCGACGTGATCGCGCCGATGGCTCACCTCGAAGCCGCACCCGGGCTCGACAAGCACAGGTTCGGCAAGCTCGTCGATGGCGTCGCCGACCGGCTGGGCGCGATCCTGCTCGGCGCGGTATTCCCAGAGATGGCGGAACGCGCCGTTCCGTTTCGTCTCGATGTGCCCTCGGCGCCGCCCAATGCGCGCATCGTCGCGGAGATCGAGAATCTGTCGGGACGCTACGAGGCGCTCTCACGCGCGATCGACAGCCTCACCCCCTCGAACCTTGGATTTCGCACGGGGGACGACCGATGATCTGCGAGCCCTTCGACCCCGCCGACGCGGCCACCTGGATCGGTCGCGGCCGGCGGGCGGATCACGCGGAGATCCTCGCCGGTGCCTGGCGGCGCTTTCCGGACCTGCCGAACCAGGCCGACCCGGAAGCGAGGATGGCGCGCATGCGCGAGCGGGCTTTGGCGCTCCGCCCTGTCATGGAAGCCATGTCGAAAGCGGCGGATGAGGAACGCCAGCTCCGCAATTTCGCGTTCACCGAGGCGCGCGTCGGCCGCGGCGAGGGCGACGCTCGCGATGCGGCGATCCTGCGGGCGCGCGCGGTCCACGCCTATGACTGGGACCGCGCCGTTCGCTACGCCTCGGGCTGGTATGCGGCCCATGCCGGATGGGAGCCGGAAGTCCGGCGGCTCGGGTGCGCGACGCCCGGATCTCTCGCCTACGAGCAGGGCTTCTCCGATGGCGGCGGCAATCGCGACGACCTTTTCGATACCGCGCGCCGCGCCTTCGAAGCGGCACCGCCACCTGGCGACCCGCCGGTGCCGACAGCCGGCCGACCCCTCCCGAGCGCCTGGCCCAGACCGACCGACGAGCCGCTCCCCGCCCGATGGACGCGGCGGCTCCTCATTCTCGGCGCGCCCGAAGCCGGGTTGCTCGGCGCGAGTGCCACGCAGCAAACCGATGCCGCTCTGCTTCTCCCGGCCCTGCGCGACTGTCCCGGATCCGACGAGCTCACCGTCATCGTGATCACCGGAGCCGGATTTCATGCACTTGGCGACATCGGCGCGCCAAGGCCGGCGAGCGAGCCCCTGTGCGGCGTCGACCTGCCGACGGACCCAAGGTTTGGCGCCCACCTGCGCGCCCTCATAGCGGGCCGCGATTTCGACGATATCCTTGTCGCGGCCCAGCACGCCTACCTCTCGCTGCTCGATGCCCATGCGAGCGCGCTGCCGCTGTGCCGGACCATGGAGCGCACCCGAAATACCGTCCTTCAGCAGCGCGGACATTTCCGCATCTGGCTCGACCGCGGTCTCGTGGCGGGCGAAAGTCTCGGCGCCGGACACATCCGCTGGGGCAAGGCGACGAAGGGCCTCACCGGCAAACTCGGCGAGTTCACCGCGCGCTATGCCGGAAAGCAGCCGGGCGGAGGCCATCGTATCATTGTCGAGACGCCGGACGGCCGCCCAGCCACGGGCTATGTGACGGTCCAGGGCAAAGCGCTGCCCCCCGAAACCGTGATCGGCAACCGCGCCCACCTTCGCAAGGCGATGGCGGTCCGCCTGCGCGCCTTCGGCGGCGCCACCCGGCTCACGGCACAGCCTGCTCCCGATCTCCTCGACCTCGCGGGGGCCTGATCCAGCGTGCGTGCGAGGAGAGGGGGGTGTCCGGGACATGTGCCGGACGATTGAGCAGCCGGCGCTCCTTCTTCTTCCACCTATGGGAACCCCTTCATGCCTGAAACCTCCGTCATCTCGCGTCTCCCCGCTGCCGGCGATTCCGACCTCGTCGGGAAGCTCCCCCACCTGACCATCGCGCTTGGCGAGAGCGAATATCATGCTGCGACGATCCTCGCGTTCGACCCGGACGCCCATATCTCGGCCGGGCAGCTCGCCGGGCATGACGAGGAGCGTGACCGCCTGCTCGCCGGCGATATGATGGGACCTCGCGCCTGGACGATGCTCGCCCGCGCCTGCCGCGCCCAGCCGGACAGGCGGGATGACACGGCGTGCCTGGCACAGTTCCTCGCCGAGCGTGCGGTACCGGCCGAACCAGTCCTCGCGCACCGGATCGGATCGCGCGTCCGCATCAGGCCCCGCCAGCGCATCGGCGGGGACCGCTACGCCGGCCGCGAGGGCGTGATCGTGAAAACGCATTTCGCGGGTTTCTACGTGAAGCTCGATATGACGCCGCGCGAGCGCAGCCAGAAGACGGAACTCGTCGACACGGCCTATCTCGAAGTGCTGGCTCCGCCCGTTGCCGCCTGAACTCCCCAAAACCGATGCCGAGGCTCTCATGCTCGATCCTTCAGACTTCTACGCGGCCATCGACCGGAACATCGCGAGAAACGGCCAGCACCTCTTCCTGATCTTCGCCGATGGCGAAACGCCTGCCTTCGCCTACAGCATCGGCAACGCGCTGCAGGGCCTGCCGGAGCTTCTGCTGGTCGGCAATTTCTCGCCCCGCGTCGCCGGCTCGATCATCAACGAGCTCGGCCGGAAAATGCGCGACGCGCGCCGGCCGCTCGAAGGCGACATCGACGTTGGCGGCCGCTTTCCTGCCCGCGTTCGGCAAGCCTCGGCCCAGGCGCGCCAGCGCTTTACGCTCCAGGCGGGGCGCTACCTTCGCCACGAGGAATATGACGTGCTGCAGGTGCTGTTGTGCGATCCGGACGGGGCCTATCCAGGCGAACCGGGCTGCGCGCCCGCCTACGACGTGCCCCTGGCCTGACGTTCGCCGCTCGGCACCCCCAAACTATTGGCCGACGACCTACAGGAATCCGTCGGTGCAAAAGCGAAGGAGCTTCGCTCGTGAACCCCGCTCTCGCCAATGAACTGGCCGCCCGCGCCGCCGATGGCTGGCATCCCGTCACGCTCAGCGAAATCAAAGCGCAATTGCGCGGTCTGGGCTATGCGCTCGATCGCACGCTGGACTGCCGGTCCACGGCCCAGATCATGACCGGTCCACGTGCCGGCAAGACCTACCCCACGCTCTCGACCGGCATCAAGGAGGCCGACACCGCCCGCAGCGCGTTCCATGTCGAGGCTCGGCGCGACGCCAAGTTTCGAGCCCTGCAGTCACTTCGCTTTGAGGTCGGCCTCTATGCCGTCCTGGGCGGGGCGATCATGGATCTCTGATCCTAGGCCGATCAGTGCAGCATTCCCGGGACAAGGGTCGTCGAACGCTTCAACCCTGGCCCACACCCCCCAATTCCTCATCTGGAGACCGATGATGTCGGAGCCTACCCATTTCGTTCACGTCTATGCGACCGTTCGCGTCAAGCTCGCCGTCACGGCCGCCAGTCACGAAGACGCCATGCGTGCCGCCGACGAGGCCCTGTTCGCCAGGGGGTTCGGCGTGCGGTTGATCCCCACCGCCGAGGGCGCGCTCGACGCCGACTATGCCGAGGAAGTGACCGGCTATCTCGTCGACGAGGCCGGCGACGCGGAATATCTGCGCAGCGCGAACTACGGCCCCGACTATGCGCCCGACTGGGGTATGCGACCACGGGAGAAGGATGAAGCGGCTTCCGAACCGAAGCGACGATCTTGAACCTTTTGCAAACTAGTCATATAACTAGTCTGAAAGGAAGCTGAAAATGAAGACCTGGCCGGTGCAGGACGCCAAAGCCCGTTTCAGCGAATTGCTGGCTGCTTGTTCGCAAGATGGTCCGCAGATGGTCACCAAGCGTGGTGTCGAGACTGCCGTGCTGGTGCCGGCGGCCGAATGGCGCCGACTGCAACAGCGTTCGCGTCCCACCTTGAAGCAACTGCTGCTCTCGGATGCGGCGCGCGGCGAACTGGCCATCCCGGCGCGAGGTTCCCGCAAGCGCCGCATCCCGAAGGCTTTGTAGATGTTCCTGGTCGATACGAACATCGTCTCCGAGCTTCGCCGCGCCAGACCGCACGGAGCAGTGCTTGTGTGGCTGAAAGCCCAGGACGATGCGGATCTGCACCTTTCAGCTGTGACCTTGGGCGAGATTCAGTCCGGGATCGAGATAACGCGGATGCAAGATCCTCGCAGGGCTGCCGAGCTCGAAGCCTGGGCAGATGAGGTGGCGGCCGTGTGGAACATCCTGCCGATAGACGCGCCGATTTTCAGGCTCTGGGCCAAGCTGATGCATCGCCGATCGGACCATCTCTACGAGGATGCTCTGATAGCAGCGACTGCTCTCACCCATGATCTGACTGTCGTGACGCGCAACGTCGACGATTTTGAGGGGTTTGAAGTGCGGCTGCTGAACCCCTTCAAAACATGATCCTGATCAAGAACATAACATCGGACACAATCGGGAAAGGTGCTGCAGACGTGGAAAATGAGGATCGCGCACGCGGCACATCGGATCGGCGCATCGCGCTTCTCATCGATGCGGATAATGTCTCCCACACGAAGATCGCGGCAATGCTCGCGGAACTCTCCAAATACGGCACGGCGAACATTCGGCGTGCCTATGGCGATTGGGCCAAGCCGGGCCTCAAAGGCTGGACCGACAAGCTCCACGACTTCGCCATCAGGCCGATCCAGCATTTCAGCTATTCGACGGGCAAGAACGCGACCGACATCGCGCTCGTCATCGACGCGATGGAACTGCTCTATACGCAAAGGCCCGACGCGTTCTGCATCGCATCGAGCGATGGCGACTTCACGCCGCTGGTCATGCAGCTCAAGGCCAATGGTCATGAGGTCTATGGCTTCGGCGAGCGCAAGACGCCCACGCCCTTCGTCAACGCCTGCACCACGTTCCTCTATCTCGATGGTCTCGAGGATCCGAGCCAGCCAGCGGCACCTGGCGAAGCCCCTGACACGCCTGCCGCGGCAAAAACCGAGACCAAGGCCAAGGCCAAGGCTAAGCCCAAGCCTTCGGCCGCCAAGGCCGCGGAAAAGACCCTGGCACAGAATACCAAGCTCGTGACGATCCTGCGCGGTGCCGTCGAAGCTTCCGCGCGCGAGGATGGCTGGGCGCTCATGTCCGCGGCGGGCAGCGCTGCGAAGCGCCAGGCCCCCATCGATCCTCGCAACTACGGCGTGAAGAACTTCACGGCGCTCTTCACCGCGACCGGGCTGTTCGAGATCCTCAAAGGCGAGAACGGACAGAGCTACGTCGCCGACAAGCGCAACAAGGATCGCACGCCGCGTCCCGGCGGGTGATGCTCCCGGCGCGCCGATAGCGAACACAGGCGCCGGACGAGCAAAGGGAAGGGGGATCGAGTGGGCGGTGGCCAGACAGGCCGAGCCCAGGAGATCCCATCATGGCAACAGTCGTTTCGATCGACCCTTCCGCCGATCAATGGTCCGTGCCGATCGGCAAACACAGCCGCGGCGCGCTCATGCTCAATCTCGAACGCCTGCTCGCCGGCCGCCTGCTGATCCAGGGCAGCAGCGGCGCGGGCAAGAGCCGAACCTTGCGCAAGATCATCGAGGAGGCCTTCGACTTCACGACCATCGTGCTCGTCGATCCCGAGGGCGAATTCGGCAATCTCGCCGCGCATATCGGCGCGACGTCGCTCAAGGGCTGCGAACTGACGTCGGACGGCCTGACGGCGGCCGCCGCGCGCGCCCGGCAATACCGGCTCTCGCTCCACGTAGATCTCACCGATCTCGACCCCGACCAGCGCATCATCAAGGCGGCCGCCCTGTTCGCCGGGCTGATCGGCGCGCCGCGCGAGCATTGGAGCCACACCGTCCTCGTCTGCATCGACGAGGGCCATCTGCTCGCCCCCCATCACGCGGGATCGGCCCGTGACGCGGAGACCCGCCGCCTCGGCGTCGCAACGCTTACCGACCTCTGCGCCCGCGGCCGCAAGCGCGGGATCGCGCCGGTCATCGCCACCCAGCGCCTCGCCAAGCTCTCCTCCTCGGTGATTTCCGAGCTGCAAAACTTCCTGGTCGGCCTCAACGTCTTCGACCGCGACATCGCGCGCGCCGCCGACCTGCTCGGATTTTCCGCCAAGGAAGCCGACCGGCTGCGCAAACTCGCGCCCGGTGAATTCTTCGCCATGGGGCCGGCCATGTCGCCGCTCCCCGTCCTGGCCCACATGGAAGAGACGATCACCGAGCATCTCGGTGCGACACCCCGGCTGACCGCCGCCGCCGCGATCGACAGCGACGAAGCCGAAAGACTGCTCGATCTCTCCGCCCTGCGCGAGGTTTCGAGCGGCGGCCGGGACACCACGCTGACCCTCAAGGGCACGCGGGCGCTCGACGCGTTCCTCCTCGATCCGTCCGCGCCGCACGCGGCCTCGATCATCGGCGCGCTCAAGCGCATCGCCCCCAACGCAACCACGGCCGACGATCTTGCCGGCCACCTCGGTTGCCCACGCGAGGCCATCGACAATGCGCTCGACATGCTGGCTGCGATCGCGGCGGTCGATACCATGCCGCGCGGGCAGGATCGCATCGCCCGGCTGCACGCCCGGCTCAGGGCCAAGATCAGCGACATACCCGTGGTGGCGCTCGCATGAAGCCGCTCGATCTGGGCGCCGATGTCGTCGAGCTCGCCCCCGCGCCAGGCCCATTCCCCCGACCCCAGCCGCTGCGCGAAATGGCCTATCGTGCCGATGCCTGGACGCCAGCCGAGAGCGAACGGCTCCGGACGCTCTTTCTCGACGACACCGCGATCGCCGACATGGCGCTTGCGCTTGGCCGGGGCAGGGCGGCGGTCGCCGAACGGATCGCGCTGCTCGGGCTTCGTCGCAACTCCACGAGAACGTGGACGGAACTCGACGATGGCGAGCTGACCCGCCGCTATGGCGGCGAACCGACCGCGACCATCGCTTCCGATCTCGGCCGATCCTGCTCGGCCGTCTATGCCCGTGCCCGGATTCTCGACCTGACCGAGGGCAATCCTCCCGAATGGTCGCCTTGGGAAGATGCCCAGCTCGTCGAAGGGTATCGCCGCGGCGTGCCGCTTGCCCAGATCGCGACGCTGATCGGCCGACCCTTTGGCGGCCTGTCGAGCCGGGCTGGCACTCTCGGCATCGTCCACGCGAACCATCCGCCCGACTGGTCCGCGCAGGAAACGGCACGCGCGCTTGAGCTCGCCGAAGCAGGCCACCGCTATACCGCGATCGTTGACATGCTCGCCAGGGAGGGGTTTCCGCAGCGCACCATCCGGGGCTTCGGGCTCGCGATCCGCAAACTCGGATACGGCCGGGGCTGGGGCCGGGCCTGGACGCCCGAAGAAGACGCCCTCCTCCAGAAAGCCTATGGCGAGGGCACCAGCCTGACGCCGCTGCGGCGGCAGCTCGGCCGCACATCCGGCTCGCTGCGCCACCGCGCCGAATATCTGGAGCTGCGCGGCCGTCATGCCAACCGCAACGGATGGCGCATCGGTCCGGACTGGACTGACGCCGAGGAGGCGCGGCTGCGCGCGGACTATGGTCGTGTTCCGACCAAGCTTCTTGCCGCGCGCATGGGCCGGACCAAGGCTGCGCTCACCTCGCGGGCAAACAGCCTCGGCCTCGTCCACGGCTACATCCGGCCGTTCAGCGACGAGGAAACGCGCGCCCTCGAGATCGCTTTCCGCACCGGGGTTTCGATCGCGGATCTCGCCGTCGCTCTCGACCGCAAAGCCATGTCGCTCAGCAAATATGCGACCAACCACGGCTACCAGTTCGGGCGCAGGCCGAGACGCACCGTGACGCTGGAAGGCCTGCTCGCCGCGGCGTGATTCCGCCCCCGCCAGCCGGCTTTCTCGGACCATTCACTCAGACAAAGCGCGTCCGCTTGCCCAGCCGGCCTGCGCTCGGGAAACCCTCATGCCGCCACAGGATCGACACATCAGGAACGTCCTCAAGCTCTTCGATGCCCACGGCCATCGCCACGATCGCTACACGCTGTTCTCCGATTGCATGGAACTCATCGCGATCAGCATTTCCAACAGCGTCGACATCCGTTCGCGCGACCATCGGGAGGCACGCTATCTCGAGATCGTCGGCCGTTATGATCGCCCCACGGTCGAGATGTTCCCGCGCATCCTGGGCGAGATCACGATGGCGCAGGAGAGCGCGCCAGGCGATGTTCTGGGAAGCATCTTCACCGCGCTCGAGATCCACAACAAGAACCGGGGGCAGTTCTTCACGCCCTATCCTGTCTGCCAGATGATGGCGGAGGTGACGCTCGGCGATGTGCAGAGCGCGCGAGCCCTGATCGCGGACAAGGGCTATGTGAGCGCTATGGAGCCCGCCTGCGGTGCCGGCGCCATGGTCATCGCACTCGCACAAGCCATGCTGGCCGCCGACATCAATTACCAGCGCCACCTCCACGTAACCGCGGTCGATATCGATCCGCGCGCGGTGCACATGGCCTATATCCAATTCTCGCTGCTCCACATCCCGGCACATGTCATGGTCGGCAACTCTCTCAGCAACGAGGTCCGCGAGCACTGGTTCACGCCGGCCCATATCCTGGGAGGCTGGGCAGCGCGGCTTGCGAGGCCGCAGCCTCATCCAAACGAGCCGATCTCGGAAGCGCCGGTGGAACCGCGCTCAGGCCTGCCGCCTCGCTTGCCGTCCCCGCAGCCACCCGCACCTGTGCGCCCGGCACCTGCCCGGGGCGAGCAGCTCAGCCTGTTCTAGCCCCAGGCGTTCTTCGCTGCCACATAGCTGCCGACCGCGATCACGACCGCGGCAAAGACCTTTTCGAGAAGGCCCTTGTGCGCCGACAGGCCACGGCCGGCGGCGATGCCGACCGCCGAGCCGGCCATCCCGCCCACGACGAGCAAGGCCGCGATCCGCCAATCGACGAGGCCGGACAGCGCGTAAGACGCGGCCGTGGTCAGCCCGAGCGCTGAAACGACCACCAGCGACGTGCCGATCGCGATCTCGACCGGCATGGCGGTCGCAGCGATCAGGGCCGGAACGATCAGGAAGCCGCCGCCGATCCCGAAAAAACCTGCCGCCAGCCCCACGCCGAGCCCGGCTGGGACGAGACGCGGCAGGAGTTCACGCGCGCTGGCGCGCGTCAATCGGACGCCAGGGAACTCCGGTCGTCGCCGCTTGCGCAGCATCGACAACCCGACCCCAATCATCACCAGCCCGAACAGCGTCAGTAGGCGCGCCCCGTCGAACGCCTTCCCGGCCTCGGCGCCGATCGCGGCACCAACGACGCCGGTCGCCGCGAAGACACCGGCGCAGCGCCATTTCACGTTCCGCACCCAGGCATGACCGGCGAGGCTCGCCAGCGCATTCGCCGTCACTCCGACCGCCGCGGTGCCGATCGCCATGTGCGGCGAACGCAGCCCGACCGCATAGACGAGGAGCGGCAGGGCGAGGATCGAGCCTCCGCCTCCGACCAGTCCCAGAACGAGGCCGATCAGAACGCCCGAGCCGAGCGCGGCAAGGTCGCCAAGTCCCACGAGGATCAGGCCATTCCGCGGTTCCACGGCATCCGCCGAAAGAGATGGGCGAGCCCGCACCAGCCCGTCGCTCCAGCGAACATCAGTCCGGTGCCGACGAAAGCGGACAGCAGCAGGAAAGCCGGTATGACGAACATCCCCAGCAGGACCCCGAGCAAGACGAGGCTGCCGGCGGCAAGCTGCACCTGGCGTCCGATCTCCAGGGGCTGCCCGCGATCGATCACGGTCTCGAAGCCGCTCGCCTTCCACGCGTCGAGCCCGCCATCGAGCACATGGCAAGGCGCGCCCTTTGCTGCGGCCTCCAGGGCCGGTCCGCAGCCCTTCGTCCGCATTCCCGACCGGCAGTGGAAGATCAGTGGTCCGCTTGGCAGGGCCTGCGCGCCCAGTTCCGCGAGCGGAAGGTTGACGGCGCCTTCGATGCGCTCGCGCGCATATTCGTCCCTGCCTCGCACATCGATCAGCGTGGCTCCGCCCTGCAGGGCGGCACGCGCCTCAGCGGGGGTCATCGATCCGAGGGGCATGGTCTCACTCCTTGCAATATAGGTCGTAGAGGCTCGCGAGCAGCGCCTGGACGCGCGGATCGGCGATCCGGTACCAGAGCGTCTGGCTCTCACGCCGGAAGCTCACCAGGCCCTCGTCGCGCATCTTCGCGAGATGCTGGGACAGCGCGGACTGCGACAGCCCGACATCGACCGCCAGATCGCCGACGGTCCGCTCGTCATGCTCGACGAGCTTACATAGGACCATGAGCCGGCGACCGTTGCCGATCGCCTTCAGCACATTGGCTACGCCCTCCGCCTTTCGCTCGAAGCTGGCGAGATCCATCGGCGGCTTCAGCATCGCAGCTCACTCCATTAGGAGTTGCTAATGTAGCAGATGCTTATATATTAGCAAGAGCTAATGGAGGTCCGAATGCACGTCGATCCCGTCATCGAAGCCTTTTTCGACGAGGCGACCAACACGATCAGCTATCTCGTGGCCGATTCCGGGACCGGCTCGGCTGCCGTGATCGATCCGGTGCTCGATTTCGACATGGCGAGCGGGGAGGGCGATGTCCGATCGGCCCAGCGGATTCTCGATCGCGCGCATGAGAAAGGCTGGCGGATCATCGCGGTGCTAGAGACCCACGCGCATGCCGATCATCTCTCGGCGGCGCCCTTCATAAAGGCCCGCACCGGCGCGTGGGTGGGAATCGGCGAGCATATCCGCGACGTCCAGCATATCTTCCGGCCGGTCTTCGCTCTGGACGATCTCGTCCCGGACGGTCGCGACTTCGACCGGCTGCTGCGCGACGGCGAAACCTTCGCCATCGGCGACCTCACCATCGAGGTGCTCCACGTGCCCGGCCATACGCCTGCCGATCTCGCCTATCGGATCGGCGCTAACCTGTTCGTCGGCGACACGCTGTTCATGCCCGACTACGGCACGGCGCGCGCCGATTTTCCCGGCGGCGATGCCCGCACCCTCTATCGCTCGATCCGCCGCGTGCTGACCCTTCCCGACCGAACCCGCCTGTTCATGTGCCACGACTATAAGGCGCCCGGCCGCGACGACTATCGCTGGGAGACGACGGTTGGCGAGCAACGCCGGGCCAACGTCCATGTTCACGACGGCGTCGATGAAGACACATTTGTCGCCATGCGCGAGGCGCGCGATGCCACCCTGGCGGTGCCCCGACTGCTCCTCCCTTCGATCCAGGTCAACATTCGGGCCGGCCGCTTTCCAAAGGCGGATGCCAACGGGGTCAGCTTCCTGCGCATCCCCGTGAAAGACCCGCGTCACGCCCTGACGCTCGTGTGAACACCTGCCTGTAGCGCTGCTGGAGACACCCTCCGCCTTGTCCGCCTCTATGTTCAATAGTGCTCACTTTGGCCGCAATTTTTGTCGCTTTCCACAATAATCGCGCTATGGGGCCGCATGAATTCCAAGGACACTCTACAGCTTGATTTCGCGCGGTCCCAAAGGCGCCCGGTGAGCTTCGAACCGCGCAGCTGGCGCGGGTTTCGGGCCGAGCGCATCGTCCTAGAATCCGACGAGCCCTATGAATTTCGGACGCTCGGCGAGACCCATTATCTCGCGCTCCACGACATGCGCCTCGATGATGGGGAACTTCACATCGATGGGCTCTCGCCAGTGCGGAGGACCGACCTGCGGGACACACTCACCTACGCGCCGCGCGGATGCACCGTCGCCGGTTGGGCAAAGCCCAGACGAGGCCGAAACAGCTTTACGGCCTTCTATTTTGAACCCGAGGAAGCCGCCGACGAGCTTCACGAGCGCTACACGCGCTCTAATCCGCGACCCTTCGCCTATGCGCGAAACGCCAACCTCGCGGCAACAATGACGAAGATCAAAGACATCGTCTCATTGCCCGATATCGACAGTCTCTACGCCGAGGCGCTCTGCTTGACGGCTGCCATCGAAATACTGGGGGTTCAGCAGCCGTCTGCGCCCGGCCAGTTGACGAAAGCTCAGGTCGATCGCGTGTCCGAATATGTCGACGCTCATCTTCACGAGCCGATCACGCTCGATGAACTCGCGGGAGTGGCCGGCCTCAGCCGATCGCACTTCTCGCGCGCGTTCAAGGCGACGACCGGGCAGGGGCCTTATCGCTTCGTCACCAACCGCCGGATCGACCGCGCGCGCGCCCTGCTCGCGCTCCGGCACGGACCAGGCATCGCCGCGATCGGCCAAGCGGTCGGTTTCGCCAACGCCGGCGTCTTCCGTCGTGCCTTTCTTCAATCCGTCGGCATGACACCGCAGCAATATCGCAAGGAGCGATGCTGACGGGGGGCATTCAGTTACGCGTTCAAGGGGGGACAGTGACCACAGACAGTTCATCAGGCTCGTTGCTCGGCTGGCTCGGCTTTCGCGGCTCGCGCGCCGGGGACAAGGCCGGCGCCGCGGGGGCAGCGTGCGCCGGCAATCCCGGCACCAACATCTTCCAGCAGGCGCGCGCGCATCTGCTCGACGAGATCGGGTCGTTCCTGCTGGCCTATGAGCTCGATGTCACGCCGAACAACTTGATGGCCGCTCATGGGGCTTTCTCCGGATCCAACCCGGCTCTGGCCCGCCAGATCGCGCATCAGGTCGCCTCCGGCATAGGAATCACGCAACACTGGCTCGATGAGGTCACCGCGGCAGACCAGATCGTCGACAAGCATGACGGCATCGAATTCCTGATGACCAAGCTCGAGACGACCCTCGAGAATTTTTCCAAGAATACAACGGCCGCACGAAGCGCCACCTCGGACTATAGCGACGAACTCGAGCAGCACGTTGCCGAACTCGTTCAGGTGCAGGAGACCGGCCACATCATTTCGAGCCTTGCCGACCTCGCCAAGGCGATGCTCGAACGCGCCCGCCACCTCGAAGCGGACATGCGCCGCAGCGAGGACGAGGCGAAGACGCTGCGCCGCAACCTTGAAAAAGCGAAGCGCGATGCGGAGGTCGACCACCTGACCGGCCTCCCCAATCGCCGCGCCTTCGAAGCCGTCCTGGACCGTGAGCATAAGGAGGCCCGCGCCGCGCTGGACCCGCTTGTCGTCGCATTCTGCGACATCGACCATTTCAAGCTGGTCAACGACACCCACGGCCACGATGCCGGCGACCGGGTACTTCGGCTCATCGCCGAAATGCTCTCGGAGATCTCCGACGACAATTGCCATGTGGCGCGGCATGGCGGCGAAGAGTTCGTCATGCTTTTTCGCGGCGCGACTCTCAGTGAGGCTAGATCGCGGCTCGACGACGTCCGTGAAAATCTCGCGGACCGCAAACTGGTCAACCGCAAGACCGACGAACCCTTCGGGCAGATCACTTTCTCCGCCGGTGTCGCCGACGTGTTCGACTTTCCCGATCCGCGATCCGCGCTCAAGGCCGCCGATGAGGCGCTCTACGCGGCCAAGCAGGGTGGGCGGAACCGCGTCTTCGTCGCCGAAAAACCCGCTCAGGCGGCCTGAGCGCCGCCAGTTGGTTACTTCGGGGGCTGCTCCTCGGCGACCTTCGGGCGGCCACGCCGAGCCGGCGCAGCCTTGGTAGCCTTTGCCGGCGCCGCGGCTGCCTTCGGCTTGCGTCCGAGCCCGATGCTCTTGGCGAGCGTGCGCCGCTGCTCGGCATAGTTGGGCGCGACCATCGGATAGTCGGCGGGAAGATTCCACTTCGCCCGATATTCGATCGGCGTCATCTGATAGTGGGTCATCAGGTGACGCT
Source organism: Sphingobium sp. (assembly GCF_036170395.1). GTDB lineage: Bacteria > Pseudomonadota > Alphaproteobacteria > Sphingomonadales > Sphingomonadaceae > Sphingobium. The sequence continues at coordinate 2,528 of NZ_JAVHPD010000035.1, read as the reverse complement.
TGAGCATCTTCAGCTTCTTGCCGTCTTCGAGACAGACGATGTAATCCGGCTTGATCGAGGCGCGAACCGTTACGGCGGGCTCCTGTTTTGCCTCCGCTGCGACCTCAGTCTTGCCGAGCTTGCTCAAAGCCCCGTGCACGTTCTGAATCAGCGACGGGAGGTCCGAAACCGCCACGCTGTTGTTCGTCACATGCGCGGCGACGATGTCGGCGGTCAGGGTAATCAGCGTGCTGTCGGTTTCGGACGCGTCGGTCATGTTGATCTGCTTTCTTCGAAGTCAGGAAAGCCCCGGACGCGCATTCGCTACCGGGATCGCGGCGTCTTGTGAAGCACGCAGGCCCTTAAAACATCGTTCGCCTCTCCCAAAGGACTTGCTGAAACGGTTATCGGCGGCGGCGACACCGGCAACATCTCCGACCCCGAAATAATTGCGCGATCACAGGAAAGAAGAGGGGAATGGGTCGGGATGACAAGTCGGGGGGCGAAGCACCCCCGACACCCCCTCATCTCCGAGGCCGGCATGGACACATCGCGCAGCAGCGCTGGCGGGAACGGCGCGCCCTCTGGGCCACCGATTTTCGCCTCATCAATCCCCGAGCCTATTGCGCCGACATCATCGATCATGGCCTGGCGCGCGCCTTCATCGCCGAGCATCACTATCTGCCTACTTATCCCGCGGCACAGGTTGCCGTCGGCCTCTTCGGGCGCTGCGCGCGGCTCGAAGGTGTCGCCGTCTTCGCCGTGCCCGCGACCGCTGCCGTCATCGCTCGCCACACCGGGTTCACCGACCCCGCCAGTGGCACCGTGCTCGCCCGACTGATCCTGCTCGACAGTGTCCCGCAAAATGGCGAGAGCTTCTTTTGCGCGCACGCCTTCCGGCTGCTGCGCCAGGCCCGGCCCGGGATCGAGGCCGTCGTGTCCTACAGCGACCCCGAAGCAGGCCATATCGGCCGCGTCTATGCCGCCTTGTCCGGCGCGCACCGTGGTACCACGCGGTCGCGCATCGTGCTTCGTGCCGGCACCCGCACCATATCCGATCGCACGCTTTCGAAGATCAGGCTGCGCGAGCGCGGCATGGACGGCGCGATCGACCAGCTGGTCCGGCTCGGCCTTCCCGGTCCTGGCCTCCGCGAGGATCCTGCCGCGTGGCTCCAGCGCTTGCAGACCGAACAACTGCTGACCCGACACCGGCACGCGGGCCTCTACACTTATTGCTTCGAGCTCACCCGCGACGCGCGTCGACGTGGCCTGACGCTGCCGAGGCTTCCCTATCCTAAGATCCTCCCGGCGGCGTGATTCTAGCACGGGACCCTAGTCTCAGGCCCTGGCTTTCTCGAGATAGGCGATCGCCTCGCCGACGGTCTGAATCGTCTCCGCGTCGGCGTCTGGTATCGAGACCCCGAACTCCTCCTCGATCCGCATGACCAGCTCGACGACGTCGAGGCTGTCGGCGCCCAGATCGTCGATGAAATGGGCATCGGGAACCACCTTCTCGCGATCGGCACCGAGCTGATCCGCCACAAGCTCGGTCACCTGATCGGCTATGTCACTCATCAGCTTGGTCTCCATGGTCTGCGCGCTCCGAGGTTCGAGGTCCGGGATGCCGGCGATCCATCGATTCCGGCATCGTGTCGTACACCGCGAACCACACGGTAGCGCTACGTAGAGTTACGGTTCCGGCGCGAGCGATCGCCCGATTTCGTGCCCGTCAGGGGGACCTCTCCGCGCTCATCCTTGCCGCCATCTCGCCAACCGGCCCGGCGGCTATCCATCGCATAAGCAGGAGCATTGTGATGCATGTCGATTTCGAAATCCACGGGAGTTTCGAGGTGCCCGTCGGAACCCAGCCGGTCGAGAGACTGCCAAACCTCTTTCGCCTGCCGACGGGCGAGATCGTGTCGGTTCATCCGGTGATCGAAATGGCCAGCGCCGATACCAGCGACGACCATCACGATCTGACCACCTCCGAGGCGGCCGCGATCGGAGTCCATCTCGATCTCTACGATCGTGAGTCCAGCCTGCAGGACGCAGACTGACGTCGCGACATCGGCGACAAGTGACTGGGAGGAGAGAGGGAGGGCGTTCGGCGCGCAGATGGACTGCGCGAGAACGGAGCACCCCCATGCTGGCTGCCCAACCCCGCGACATCGACTATATCCGCGTCGCCGAACCAGCGCCGGTCGTGCTCGCCTATGGCATCGGCGTCGACAGCACCGCGCTGCTCGTCGAGCTGGAGAGCCGCGGCACCCCGCCCGACCTCGTCCTGACCGGCGACCCGGGCGTCGAGAAGCCCGAAACCTACGCGTATCAGCAGATGATCGCAGCCTGGATGGCCGCCCGCGGCATCCCTTACGAAACGGTGCGCTACACGCCGCGCCGCTTCAAGCACTGGCCGCCCTATTACGACCTGCTGGCCAACGTCCTCACCAACGCGACGCTGCCGAGCATCTCGCTGGGGCGCCATTCGTGCAGTTTAGGTCTGGGCTTAGCTAGTGTCCTGTTAGTTCGCCGTGAAGGGAGGACAGGCC
>NZ_JAVHPD010000034.1:0-21635 GCF_036170395.1 Sphingobium sp. | reverse complement strand
CGCGAGCTTTCCTATTCCGGTGCCGGCAACAAGGCCGCCTTCCGTCGGCGCTTACTCATGCTCGGCCAGGTTCTCGAACTGCGCGCACGCGAACGGACTTCGGGAGCCATCAAGGCGCTCCTCAATCTTGCCCCGAAAACGGCGCGCCGCGTCGGTGCCGATGGAAGCGAGGAAGAGGTCAGCCTCGACCGTGTGATCGAAGGCGACCTGCTGCGGGTCCGTCCGGGCGAAAAGGTACCGGTCGACGGCTTGGTCAAAGAAGGGCGCTCTTCGCTCGACGAATCTATGGTCACTGGCGAGTCGATGCCTGTCACCAAGACCACGAATGACAAGGTCATCGGAGGCACACTCAATCAGACCGGCGCACTTGTCATCGTCGCCGAGAAGGTCGGCCGCGATACCATGCTCGCGCGGATCGTTCAGATGGTCGCCGAAGCGCAGCGTTCGCGCGCCCCGATCCAGCGGATGGCCGATCAGGTGGCTGGGTGGTTCGTCCCCGTTGTCATCGCGATCGCGGTTCTCGCCTTTGCAGGTTGGGGAATCTGGGGGCCGGAGCCGCGCTTTGCCTACGGTCTCGTCGCGGCCGTTGCGGTGCTCATCATCGCCTGCCCTTGTGCCTTGGGCCTCGCCACTCCGATGTCGATCATGGTCGGCGTGGGCCGCGGCGCCGGACTCGGGGTCCTGATCAAGAACGCCGAGGCGCTTGAGCACCTGGAAAAGGTGGACACGCTGGTCGTCGACAAGACCGGCACGCTTACAGAAGGGCGGCCGGCTGTAACCGAGATCGTAACCGCGGCCGAGTTCGAGGAAGGCCAGATTCTTCGGCTTGCCGCCTCGGTAGAGCGAGCATCCGAGCACCCACTCGCACTTGCCATTGTCGAGGCCGCGTCGGCGCGCAACCTCGAAATGACAGCGGTCAGTGACTTTGACTCCCCGACGGGAAGAGGCGCCCTCGGTACTGTCGACGGACATCGTATCGTTCTCGGGAATGCCCGGTTCTTGAACGAGGAGGGGATTGCGACTGACACTTTGGCAGACACGGCCGACGATCTACGGCGCAGCGGCGCCACGGCGATCTTCATCGGCGTTGACGGCAAAGTTGGCGGCGCAATCGCGATCGCGGATCCAGTGAAGCAGACCACGCCCGAAGCGCTGGCCGCACTGAAAGCGGAGCGCATCCGCGTGGTGATGCTGACGGGTGACAATCGGACAACGGCGGAAGCCGTCGCGTCGCGCTTAGGCATCGACGAAGTGGAAGCCGAAGTCTTGCCCGATCAAAAAAGCGCGGTCGTCGCACGCCTGAAGCAGGAGGGACGGGTGGTGGCCATGGCGGGCGACGGAGTCAACGACGCCCCTGCGCTGGCGGCCGCGGATGTCGGCATCGCCATGGGCTCAGGTACTGACGTCGCCATCGAGAGCGCCGGCGTGACCCTGCTCAAGGGCGACCTGAATGGCATCGTCAGGGCTCGCCGGCTGTCGCAGGCGACAATGTCCAACATTCGCCAGAATCTCGTCTTTGCCTTCATCTACAACGCCGCCGGCGTACCGATCGCGGCGGGGCTCCTGTACCCCGTTTTCGGCATCCTGCTTTCGCCGATGATCGCCGCGGCGGCCATGGCGCTGTCGTCGGTCAGCGTCGTCACCAATGCCCTGCGACTGAATCGGCAATCGCTGTGAACATCGGGGAGGCATCGAAGGCCGTAGGCGTTTCGGAGCGGATGATTCGGCACTATGAAAAGATAAAGCTGCTCCCCCGTCCGGAACGCGCGGCCAGTGGATATCGCGTTTACGCCCCTGAAGACCTCGCGCGGCTCTCTTTTGTCGCCAAGGCCCGGGACCTCGGCTTTCCGATCGAGGAAATCCGAACACTCCTGGGCCTCTGGTCGAACAGCGAACGCAGCAGCGCCGAGGTGAAGCAGCTTGCCCTCCATCGCGCCGCGGAACTGGAGCAGAAGGCGCATGCAATCGAGGCGCTTCGGGATGCCTTGCTGGCATTGGCCGAGCGCTGCCACGGAGATGATCGACCGGATTGCCCTATCATCGACGGGCTTGCGAGCTGATCAATTCGTCATGCAATCTCGCTCATACCCATCGCATTTTGAAACCACGGTCTCGGTCGCCGCCAGGGCACAAGCTGTCTTCGAATATTTGGATGATCACCAGCGGCTCTCGTCACATATGATGGATTCGTCCGCAATGATGGCGGGCGGCAAGATGCATTTCAGTTTTGATGCGGGGAGAGGACAGACTGTCGGATCCGTCATCCAAATGTCCGGTCGCATCCTGGGCATGACCCTTGCCGTCGAAGAGGCAATCACCGAACGCGTTCCACCTTGGCGGAAGGCTTGGGAAACTTGTGGCACGCCTCGACTGATGGTCGTCGGACACTACCGAATGGGGTTTGAGATCACCGATGCGGCTGAGGGCTGTCGGCTCCGTTTCTTCATCGACTATGGACGTCCTGAATGGCCTTGGCGTCCGCTCGGTTTCGTGGCGGGGAGTTGGTACGCCCGGTGGTGCGTCCGTTCGATGGCAGAAGGCGCGGCACGTAAATTCTCCGGTCGTTTGGGTGCCTGATATCTGCTTGGTTCGCGGGACAGACGCTACCGCCCCGCTTAGGCAATGATCAGTCAATAGCCGTCGTAGTATCGGTCCCGGCTCCAGCCGCTGTTCCAGGCATTCCATTCGTTTTGCCTGTGCTCTGCGCGATGCTCGCGGCGAAGATCGCTGTGTTCGCGTTTGTGTTCTCGATTGAGATCGCGGTGAAGACGTTGATGCTCCCAGTAGGTGAGCCCTTCCTCGTGCGCCTCACGATGGACATCGTCGAGGTAGTCGTGACCGTCGTCATGTTCCCGATTGAGTTGGTCATGGTCGTAGTCGTGCTGCGATTGGTATCCATCGTCGGGATGTGCCGTGGCGGGGATAGCAATGCCCAAAGAGGAAATTGTGGCGGCCATCACCAAGGCAAATTTTCGCACGTTTGAATTCCTTTTGCAGAGACCCTACGCGACCCTAGCCGTTGGGATTGAATGGTCTCTGAATAGCTCAGGCGGTTCGCCGACGTGTGGTTCCGCTCTGCAGCCCATCGGGGCTTCTGCGGATGGTCTGGTGCCCGGAAACAGATCCTTCTGTGCCCGGGCCCGTCCGCGTGTGCGCTTTGTTGCGACTGGTTGAGCAGACTGGCTGGCGCGTTTCGTCGGGCCCGACGCTCCACCCGCGGTAAGCGCTCAGCCCAGGCCTTGAGCCTCTAAATTCAATAACAGTCCGGGCGGTGGGGGGCGCACAACCGGGTTCGTGCTCGGCCAGTTGGAGCTTTGCTCCCGGCAATGCATCCGCTCGCGTCTGTATGGATATATTTGACGTATATTTGACGAAAGGGAGGTGTATCCCTCTAAGTCATTGATATTTATGGTGACCCCTACGGGAATCGAACCCGTGTTTCAGCCGTGAGAGGGCCGCGTCCTGACCGCTAGACGAAGGGGCCATATGGCCGCTTGGGCGACCGGGCAGGGGAGGGGCTTTAGCAGGCGCAGCGCGCCCGTCAAGCGCTCGCGCCAACACCGCCCAAAGAAAAACCGCCCCATGCAAGCATGGGGCGGCCAAGGTTCAGGGAGGAGACGCCTCCAAAGGGGGAGGCGCCCATATGACACACCCGAAAGGGGGGCAGGTGCGCCATATGTTTGGAAGATAGGGCAGGCCGCGCCGCCTTTCAAGGGCAATGCGACCAGCCGTCCATCAATTTTTTCAAGCCTTTCGGGTTAACCCCGCGTTCAGGCGTTGGCCACTTCCAGGCCGGCCGGAGCCGGGATCGGCCCCTTCCCCTGAGCGACCTGCGCCTCGAAGACGTCGCGCATCAGTTGCAGCGAGAAGAGATGGGCGTGGATCAGCGGCAGCATCCCGTTCTGGTTGATCTTGCGAAGCTGGTCGCCGCGCAGGTCGCGCAGCTTTTCCTCGTTAATCATGCGGAAGCCGCGATAGACGAAGGGCTGCTCGTTGAGCGGCGACTGGATCGACACTTCGCCGTCCATCAGCAGGTCCATGTCCTTCAAGTCCTTGACGAACTGGCCGGTGCGGGCGGCGGCCTGCTCGAAATCCTCGCAGAATTTGAGCACGCCCTGGGTCAGTTCGCTGGGCTTGCCGTCGTCGAACAGCGGCTGGCCGTCCTCGAACGCGCCGACCGCGGGGCTGGTGGGGTCGAAGCAGAGCGAAAGCTCCTCGCTGTCGGGGCGCAGCTTGGCGAGCATCCAGGGATAGCGGCGGACATAGGCCGGGATATAGGCGGGGCCGCGCAGCTGGCCTTCGTCATCGACGAAGATGTTGACCCCTTCGTTGAGCCCCATCAGCAGCAAAGGCACCGAATCGTCGCCCGACGAGAAGATGATCGGCGCGAAGCGCTGCGCCGGCACGAATTCGTCGACGGTCAGCGGGACCGCATGTTGCGTCACCAGGAAGGGCGCCGATTCGACCTGCCGCACCTTGTAATCGACATGATCGTTGGTGCTGAGCGGCAGGAGATCATTGTAGAAGATCGGCAGGGTATTGGCGGGCGCGCTGGCCATGATCAGGGTCCACTCTTTCGATGTGCCGGCGATGCGACCGGCGCGGGTAAATATTGCGGCAGGGCGATACTGGCCTTGCCGGCGATAGGCAATCGGTTTGTCGGCCGATGCCGGTTCAGAGTTCGTCCGGCAGCGGGATGAGCTTGCCGGGGTTGAACAGGCCCTTTGGGTCGATCGCCGCCTTGATCGCGCGCAGCGCGCCGATCCGTGCGGGGCTGGAGAGGCGGGCGAGTTCGGCGCGCTTCATCTGGCCGATGCCATGTTCGGCGGAGATGGAGCCGCCCGCCGACACGACGGCGTCATGGACGAAGGCGTTGATCGCCTGGCCCTGAGCCGCGATCCAGGCCGGGCCGTCGCTCGTCCCCTTGGGCGCGCGGACGTGGAAATGGACATTGCCGTCGCCCAGATGGCCGAAGGAGGAGGCGGTAGTGCCGAGGAAGCGGGCTTCCGCGGCGGCGGCGGCCTCCACCATGAAGGCGGGCATCCGCGCCACCGGCACGCTGATATCATATTGCAGCGCCGGTCCCTGTGCCCGCTCGGCTTCCGAGAGCGATTCGCGGATGCGCCAGAAGGCGTCGGCCTGCGCTTCGTTGGAAGCGATGGCGGCGTCCACCGCGATGCCGCGGTCGAAGGCGGCGGCGAGCGCCTGCTCCAGCCGCTCGTCCGGGCCGGGTTCGGCGAGGTCAGGATGGTCGACCTCGATCAGCACATGCCAAGGGGTGCGCGTCTCGATCGGGCTGCGGGTGCCGGGGATGTGGCCGAGGACGAAGCCAAGAGTCTCGTCGGCGATCACCTCGAACCCCTCGACGCTGTCGCCCAGTTGCGCTTCGGCGAGGCGCAGCAGGTCGAGCGCGGCGGCGGGGCTTTGGACCCCGACCCAGCCGACCGCGCGGGCGGCGATGGCAGGCGCGAGGCGCAGCGCGGCGGCGGTGACGACGCCGAGCGTCCCCTCCGCCCCGATCAGCAGCTGCTTGATGTCATAGCCGCGATTATCCTTCCTGAGCGCGTCGAGCCCGTCGAAGATGCGGCCGTCGGGCAGCACCGCCTCCACCCCTTCGACCAGCGCGCGCATGGTGCCGTGCCGCAGCACCTGGGTGCCGCCCGCGTTGGTCGAGACGAGCCCGCCGATGGTGGCCGATCCTTTCGCGCCGAGGCTCAGGGGGAAGCGGCGGCCGGCGGCCTCGGCCGCGTCGTGCAGGACGCTCAGGATCACGCCCGCCTCGCAAACGGCGAGATTGTCTTGGGCCGAAAGGCTGCGAATGCGGTTCATGCGGCGGAGCGAGAGAATGAGCGCCAATCCATCCGCCGGCGGCGTTGCGCCGCCGACCATGGAGGTGTTGCCGCCCTGCGGCACGAGCGGCACGCCAAGCTCCGCCGCGAGGGCGACGGTCGCGGCGACCTCCTGCGTCGAGGCGGGGGAGAGGATCGCCGTGGCCGCACCATGATAGCGCCCGCGCCAGTCATGGACCCAGGGGTCGATGTCGGCGGGATCGGTGATGACGCCCTTGGGGCCGAGCAGGGCGGCGAAACGGTCGATGATGGGCTGTGCGATCATGGGAGGATGCTATGCCCCGGAATTCATCGACGGTTCAACCATTGGCCGATAGCGTCGCGTCCCCAAAAGGGGTCCGACTTGTTTTCATCCGTCCTGTTGCTGCTGACCGCGCCCGCGGGGGAGCCTGTGGAGCTGGCGCAGCTCACTATCCAGCAGCGCGTCATCATCCGCGTGCCTACGGTGCGGAAGGGGCGGGCGCCCGTGCGAATCGATCCCGAAGCGCGGGACGACTGGCGCGAGAAAAAGGGGCCGCGCTGCGTGGCGCTGCGATCGATCCGGGCGGCGGGCGTCGTGGTGGAAAATGGCGTCGATCTGATCCTGGCCGACAATCACCGCTATCGCGCCCGGCTGGAGCGGGGATGCGATTCCCTCGGCTTCTATTCGGGCTTCTATGTCGAGCCGCATGAGGACGGCTCGCTCTGTTCGGGGCGGGACGAATTGCAGGCGCGCAGCGGGCTTAGCTGCGCGATCGACAGTTTCCGGCGGCTGATCCGCAATGACGAGGAAGAATGAGGCGCGCGGCCCACGCGAATTTCTTGACAAGTGGCCAGGATTTCCGCAAGGCGCGGCCGATTTCCGTCGCGGACGCGCGGGCGGATTCCCTCCTGTCCCGGACGCTTGAATGACTTTCGCCGATCTCGGCCTTTCCGATGAATTGCTCAAGGCCGTAACCGAGTCGGGTTATGATACGCCGACCCCGATCCAGGCGCAGGCGATCCCGTCCGTCCTGATGATGCGCGACATCATCGGCATCGCCCAGACGGGGACGGGCAAGACGGCGAGCTTCGTGCTGCCGATGATCGACATTCTCGCCCATGGCCGCGCCCGCGCGCTCATGCCGCGCAGCCTGATCCTGGAGCCGACCCGCGAGCTGGCGGCGCAGGTGGCGGAGAATTTCGAGAAATACGGCAAATATCACAAGCTTTCGATGGCGCTGCTGATCGGCGGCGTGCAGATGGGCGATCAGGTGAAGGCGCTGGAAAAGGGCGTCGACGTGCTGATCGCGACGCCGGGCCGGCTGATGGACCTGTTCGGCCGGGGCAAGATTTTGCTCAACGGCTGTTCGATGCTGGTGATCGACGAGGCGGACCGGATGCTCGATATGGGGTTCATCCCCGATATCGAGGAAATCTGCACCAAGCTGCCCTCGCAGCGGCAGACCCTGTTGTTTTCGGCGACGATGCCGCCGGTCATCAAGAAGCTGGCGGACAAATTCCTGTCCAATCCCAAGTCGATCGAAGTGGCGCGGCCCGCGACCGCCTCCACCAACATCACCCAGCATCTGGTGAAGGTCGATTCGCGCAAGAAACGCGAGGCGCTGCGCGCGATGCTGAAGGCGGAGGATGTGACCAGCGCGGTCATCTTCTGCAACCGCAAGACGACCGTGCGCGAACTCAACAAGAGCCTCCAGAGCTACGGCTTCCGGTCGGGCGAGATCCATGGCGACATCGACCAGGCGTCGCGCATTGCCGAGCTGGAGCGGTTCCGCGAGGGCAAGGTCAACATATTGGTCGCGTCCGACGTCGCGGCGCGCGGGCTGGACATCAAGGGCGTGAGCCACGTCTTCAATTTCGACGCGCCCTGGCACCCCGACGATTATGTCCACCGCATCGGCCGCACCGGCCGCGCGGGGGCGACCGGGGTCGCCTATACGTTCGTGTCGGAGGCTGATGCCGAGGCGATCGACAATATCCAGAAGCTGATCGGGACGAAGATTCCCTATGCGCCGGTGCCGGGGGAAGCGGCGAAGGCCGAGGCGCCGCGCGCGCCGGAGCCGCGTGAAGAGCGCGAACGTCCCCGCCGCGAGGAGCGTCCGCGCGAGGAGCAAAGGGACGCTCGCCGCGACGAGCGCCAGCGTCGGCCCGAACCGCAGCGCGTGCCGCGTCGGCGCGAGGCCGTGGACGATGGCCCGGACGAGGGCTGGAACGGCCCCGTGCCCGAATTCCTGACGGTGGGCTTCAGCGAATAAGCGTCAGCGCCCCGTCATTGCGCGGGCGTTGGCGAGGAAGGTGCGGCCGATGCGGATGTCCGCGCCGTCGGCCAGCACCGCGAACCACACGCCGCTCCCGTCGTGGCGAAGCCGGGCGATATGGTCGCGGCGCACGATATGGCTGCGGTGCAGGCGGACGAACATCTGCGGGTCGAGCCGTTCCTCCAGGCTGCTGATCGTCTGGTGCAGCAGATAGCTGTGCGTGCCGACATGCAGGCGCATATAGTCGCGCTCCGCCTCTATCCGGTCGATCTGGTCGGCGGCGATGCGGATCAGTTCGGATCGGTGCGGCACCCAGAATTCCTCGGCCCATTCGGGCGCGGGCGCGGCGGGCGGGGCTGGCGCGTCCACCGAACTTTGGTTGCGGAGTGCAACCTCCACCCGGTCGATCGCGCGGGTCAGCCGCTCATGGGCGACGGGCTTCAGCAGATAATCGACCGCGGCAAGATCGAACGCCTCGACCGCGAAGCCTTCAAAGGCGGTGACGAAGATGACGGCGGGGCGGATGCCCATGCGGCCGACGGCGCGGGCGACGCCGATGCCGTCGAGCAGGGGCATGGCGATGTCGAGCATCACGAGGTCGGGCTTCAGCCCCTCGATCAGGCGCAGCGCCGCCTCGCCATCGGTGGCGGTGCCGACCAGCGCTATGCGCGGCTCGCGGGCGCAGAGCATCTGGAGCCGCTCGACGGCGAGCGGCTCGTCATCGACGATCATGGTGCGGATGGACATAAGTGGTCAGCAGCCCCGGCGGATGATGGGTAGGGTGAGGAGCACGGAGAAACCGTCCCCTTCGCGCGGACCATAGACGATGCGGCCGGACTCGCCAAAGCGCGCGGTCAGCCGGTCGCGCACATTGGCAAGGCCGATGCCGCTGCCCGCGTCGCCATCGCCGGGCGGATTGTCGCCATCGTCGGTGACGGCGATGTGCATGAGGTCGCCATCCTCGCGCGCGGTGATGGTGATGGTGACGGGGCTGGAGGTGCGCGAGACGCCATATTTGATCGCATTTTCGACCAGAGGCTGGAGGATCAGGCCGGGGACGCAGGCGCTCATCAGCGTGTCGGGCACGTCGATCATCGTCGTCAGCCGATCCGGGAAGCGCACCGCCTCGATATCGAGATAGAGTTTCTGGAGATGGACTTCCTCCTCCAGCGGCACGTCGTCGAGCGGATCGCCGGTCAGGCTGGTGCGGTAGAAGTTGGAGAGCGACATAATCATCTTCTCCGCCTCGTCCGGGCGGTTGCGCATGACCAGGGTCGAAAGCGAGTTCAACGTGTTGAACAGGAAATGCGGGTTCACCTGATAGCGGAGCGAGCGCAGTTCGGCCTGCTGGGCGGCGCGTTCCAGCCGGGCGGCGCGGCGTTCGGTGCGGTGCGCCTCGCTCGCATAGGAGAGGGCAAGATAAAGGCCCGCCCAGGCGGCGAGGAAGAAATAGCGGCTGATCGCGTCTTCGACGATGGCGACGAAGACATAGTCTTTCTTCGCCATTTCCGCCTTCGATGCGGCGTCCGCGAAGAGCGACACCGGATCATAGACGTTGAAGATATAATAGTTGGCCGCCGCCATCGCGAGCGCGAAGGGGGCGGCGAGCGAGAAGGCGGCGACGATGCGGACGAGCAGCGGCTTGCCGTCGAAGCGGCGCAGGACGAGGTAGAGGATCCAGGTGACGATGATGCCGATGGTCGCGACCACCATCCGGCGCGCGGCCAATTCCCATTGCGCGTCGAAGCCGATGACGGCCGCGCGCAGGCTGACGATGACCGTGTAGAAGAACCAGAAACCCAATATGGAATAGAGAGCGACCGCCGGCGCCACGCCACGCTCGCCGTCTTCGGCGCTATTGTTCATGATGCTCTTCTACGCCCGCACGCGCCCCGAGTCTCCATCCGGCTTTGTTGCTGGTCGAAGCGGCGCGGACGTTGGTCGAACGGCCAAACGGGAACCGTGCTGCAAGGCCGTCCGTTGATCCCGGTGAAGGAGATAGAGGATGACCGACAAGCAGGATGTGCGCCCCAACAGCCGGGAGGAAGCCGGAGACCGGCGCGAGAGCGACGATCAGGACCATAAGCTGGACCGCGACGAGGCGCTGGAAGAGGGGCTGAAGGATTCGATGGATGCGTCCGATCCGCCGTCGACCACGCGCGCCGGGGACCATGGCGATCCGGTGCCCTCGTCAGGCTATCGCGAAGAGGATGAATAGCGCCCGCCCGGCGACCATGCTAAGCTGACCGGCGGCAGGCGAACGCGCCGCCGGACAAGAGGAGAAGCCATCCATGCCGACATCCGCCACCCCCGCCGTCGAACGGATCGCCCGCGTGCTTGCCGGGCGGCAGTTGAGCCTGAATGGCGAGGGCAGCGATCCCCATGCGGCGGACAAGGTGGATGCGGCCTGGCGCGATCATCTGGAGGATGCCTATGCCATTCTCCATACGCTGCGCGAGCCCGACGCGCAGATGGCGCAGGCAGGCGATGTGGCGGTGTGGCGCGCGATGATCGGCGCGGTGCTGGAGCGGCGGCCGGCGGCGTAAGCCGCGTTGGCGGATCGGGCCGCTTGTGGCATGACGATGCGGCGTCATGCTGAAAATCCGGGTTCAGATATATTGCGGCGACCAGATCGCCATCGGCCCCGGCAAGGCCGACCTGCTGGACGCCATCGCCAGCGAAGGCTCGATTTCGGCCGCGGGCCGCCGGATGGGCATGAGCTATCGCCGATGCTGGATGCTGGTCGACGTCATGAACCGCTGCTGGGCCGAGCCGCTGGTCGCGACATCGACCGAGGGCGCGCGGCTGACGCCGATGGGCGAGCAGGTGCTGCGCGACTATCGAGCCTTGCAGGCGTCCGTCCTGTGCGCCGGCGCGGCCGGGCTGCCGCCGATCGAACAGTGGCTGCGGACCGAGCCGTTGGCGGCCCAACCCCATTGAGAGGCTGATGCCGGCGCTCCGGTTCCGGGGCGAAGCCGCAATAAGCGAACAGTGAGTGGGACAGCTGTTTGGCGTTTTGACGCTGCCTCACGCTATATACGAATATATATAGCGAATCGCCTGCGGTCCCGCTACCGCTCGCGCAAGCGGCAGGAGGGAGCGCATGGGATGACGTGGATGGGGCTGGCGGGAAGCATGGTGATCTGGCGGCGGCGGCGGGATCGGCAAAGGCGGCAGAAGCCGGTGCGGCCCCCGGCGCGGAGAGCGGGGCGATCATCGTAATGGCGCGGTTGCGCGCGGAAGACCCGCAGCGCGTGCCGGCTGCCCTCAGCATCGTTCAGGGCGACGACCTGACCCGCACCTACACCGTCAACATCAATCAGCTGAGCCAGCTGGTGCCTGCGCTGACCTATTCATCGGCCAATCCGCGCAATACCGCCTTCACCATTCGGGGTCTGGGGTCGAGCGTGGTCGCGGTGAGCCAGGCGAATGACGGGCTGGAGCCGGGCGTGGGCTTCTATGTCGACGGTGTCTATCATGCGCGGCCCGCCACCGCTGCGTTCGACTTCACCGACCTGGAGCGGGTGGAGGTGCTGCGCGGGCCGCAGGGCACATTGTTCGGCAAGAACAGCACCGCCGGTGCGATCAACATCCTGTCGAAGCGGCCGGCGTTCGTCGCCGGGGCGGATGCGGAAATCTCCTACGGCAGCCGGGACTTCGTGCAGGCCAAAGCCGCGGTGACGGGGCCGATCGCGCGCGACAGGCTCGCCTTTCGCCTGTCGGGATCGGTGACGCGGCAGGACGGCTATATCCGCAATATCGCGCGGGGCGAGCGCCAGAACGACGTGCATAATGATGCGGTCCGGGGGCAGTTGCTGTTCCAGCCGTCGAGCGACTTTTCTGTCCGCCTGATCGGCGACTGGTCCAGTTTCAGCAATAGATGCTGCGCGCAGGTGCATGTCCGGGTCGCGCCGACGCTGAAGCCGGCGAGCCAGCAATATGCCGCGCTCGCCGCCAATGCGCTGGGCGGTCCCTATGCGCCGCCGAGCGTCAACCCCTTTGACCGGGTGACCGACAATGACGCGCCGCTGGGGGTGGACACCGATGAAGGCGGCGTGTCGGGCACGGCGGAATGGACCTTCCAGGGGGTGACGCTGACATCGATCAGCGCGTGGCGCTTCTGGAACTGGGACGCGGCGAACGACCGCGACTATACCGGGCTGCATATCCAGACGACGCAGCATATCCCGTCCCGACAGGACCAGTTCAGCCAGGAGTTCCGCATCGCTTCGGCAACGCCGGGGCCGATCGACTATGTCGCGGGCCTCTATTATTTCCACCAGAAGATCGTTGGCCGGCCGATCAGCATCTATGGTCCGCTCGCGACCTACTGGCTGTTGCCGGCCAGCCCGACGCGGACGTCGGCGCTGCTCGACGGCTACCGGACCGACGGCCGCACCGATTTCCGCAGCGAGAGCTTCGGCATATTCGGGGAGGCGACGTGGCGGCCGGCGCCCGGCCTCGCGCTGACCGGCGGCGTGCGCTACACCTATGAGGGGAAGGACGGCGCCTATGACGTGCGGACCTTCGGCGGGGTGGCGCCGACGGCGGCCTTGCAGGCGGACCAGCAATCGATCCTGCGCGCGCAAAGCTATCGCGCGCATGTGGGCGACGGCAGCCTTTCGGGCCGCGCGAACATCGCCTATGATCTGACGCAAGGCGTGATGGCCTATCTGAGCTTCGCCAAGGGGCAGAAGTCGGGCGGCATCAACATGTCGGGTCTGCCGGTCAACACGGCCAACCAGCCGGTGCTGGCGACGGCCGTGGTGCGGCCGGAAACCAATAGGAGTTGGGAAGCGGGGATCAAGACGCGGCTGCTGAACGATGCGCTGACCCTCAACATCGACGCCTATCATATCGACGTGACCGATTTTCAAGCCAACATCGTCGACAACAGCGCAACCGTGGCGCTGCGCAGCTATCTCGCCAACATCCCCAAGGTGCGGGTGCGGGGCGTGGAGTTCGACGCGGCGGCACGGATCGGCGAGCAACTGACGCTGCGGGCATCGGGAGCCTATAGCGACGGCGTCTATGTCCGCTATCCCAACGGACCCTGCCCGATCGAACGGACCGGCACGGGCACCACGCGCTGCGACCTGTCGGGGCAGGCCATGCCGGGACTGCCCAAATGGGTCGGATCGGCCGGGGGCGAATATCGGCAGCCAGTGCGGATCGGCGGAGCGGACGGCGCGCTGTGGTTGCGTGCCGACGCCGTCGCGCGCACCCGCATTCTGGGCGATGCGACGGGGTCCGCCTATACCGTCATCAAGGGCTATACTCTGGTCAACGGCAGCATCGGCTATGCCGCCGGGCCGGTCGAGATCGCGCTGTTCGTGCGCAACCTGTTCGACAAGGGTTATATGCAGAATGTGACGGTGCAGGCGGGCAATAGCGGGCTGATCGTTGGCACACCGAACGAGCCGCGCACGATCGGGATAACGCTGCGCGCGACATGGGGCGGATGAGGATGGGTCACTCGGTTCGCCGCAGTCATCAAAATTTCATGTTGCACCGCACAACGAAATCTGTTCCCTTGCTGAACAGCGGTGGAATAGGCGCTTAAGCCTTCAGTAACCATGGAAGGCGCATATTCCATTCTGCGACTTGAAGTCGGAGGGCATGAATATGGGCACGAGTGCAAGACCGGCGGATGGGGCGGTGACCCTCGCGGAACTGCGAGAATTCGCCAGCTTCCCGTCTGCCACGCAACGCTATATCCGCCGATCGCTGGACATCGGGCTGCATCGTCGCGACGCGATGAAGCTGTGGTCGCGCGACCTGGTGGAGGAAGCCTCGATCCGGGCGCAGGCGCGGGTCTATGGCCGGCTGGACGAGATCAAGGCGCGCGTGCCCGACGACAGCGGCCTGGAACAGGTGGAGCCGTTCATGGCGCCGCTGGTGACGATCTCCGCCTTCGACCTGGGGCAGAACCGGCTGGGGAGCTTTTCCGCCTATCGCTTTCTTTACGAGCGGCTGCTGGGTGCGGGGGCGCGGCCCTGGCTGCCGGGCGCTTTCTGCGCGGCGGCGAGCCTGCCGCATTTGCATCCCGACAAGAGGCGCGCCTTGCTCCAATCGATCAGCGAAGCGGCGGCGACGGCGGCGGGCTGGTCCAATCGCGAGCCGACCTTCTACCCCGAATGGGTCGAGAAGGTGGATATGAGCAAGGCGAACTAAGCCGGGGGCTCTTGGATCGCTGCCAAGAAAAGGCCGCGCGGGGTGGGGGCTCCGGCGCGGCTTTTTTCGTTGGGGGTGAAGGCAGCGGGACCCCGGCTCAGGGCCGGGGTGACGGAAAAGACGGAGCTTCTCTCGTCACCCCGGCCGGAGAGCCGGGGTCCCGCTTTTGCGTCGCGCCCCTCACCCGTTCACGATCGTGCCGCCATTGGGGTGGAGCACCTGGCCGCTCATATAGCTTGAGTCCTCGCAGGCGAGGAAGAGGAAGGCGGGGGCGACTTCATTGGGCTGGCCGGGGCGGCCCATGGGTGTGGACTCGCCGAAATGTTCGAGCTTTTCGGGCGACGCGCCGCCGCTGGGGTTGAGTGGCGTCCAGATCGGGCCAGGGGCGACGGCGTTGACGCGGATGCCGTCCTTCACCAGATTTTCCGACAGGCTGCGGGTGAAGGCGGTGATCGCGCCCTTGGTGCTCGAATAGTCGAGCAGTTCGGACGAGCCCTGATACATGGTAACCGAGGTGCAGTTGACGATCGCCGCGCCGGATTTCAGGTGCGGGCGCGCCGCTTGGGTCAGGAAGAACATGCCGAAAATGTTGGTCTGGAAGGTGCGGCGCAGCTGCTCCTCGCTGATGTCGGTAATGTCCTGATCGGGATGCTGCTCGCCCGCATTGTTGACGAGGATGTCGAGCCGGCCGAAGCGGTCGATCACCTGAGCGACGGCAGCGTCGCAAAAGGCCTTGTCACCGATGTCGCCGGCGATGGTCAGCGCCTCGCGCCCTTCGGCCTCCACAATCCGCGCCGTTTTTTGCGCGTCGTCATGCTCGCAGAGATAGAGGATCGCGACGTCCGCGCCTTCGCGCGCATAGAGGGCGGCGACAGCGCGGCCGATGCCGCTGTCCGCGCCGGTGACCAGCGCGACCTTGCCCTCCAGCCGGCCCGAGCCGGGATAGCGCGGCTCCCATTCGGGCTTGGGCTCCAGCTTCGATTCATGGCCGGGCAGGCCGTCTTCGCGGATCATGTCTTCATAATTGTCGGACATCGGGAGTCTCCTTTCGTCGCTGCCAACAGACGGGTTGGCGGTTGGTTCAGCAGAAGGGGGAAAGGAGCGCATCGAAATGGCGCGGGAATAACATGGGTTACAGCTGGACGAGAAAGCACAGGCAGCGTCCTCAGGGATATTGACTACAACCGTAGATGATGCGACTACAGCTGTAGATGAAAGCCCTATGAGTCGGACGCGGAACGGTGAGCGAGAAGATCAGCGAAGCGGAACTGGTGGTGATGGAGGCGCTGTGGGAACAGTCGCCGCAGACCGCCAACGATGTCGCCGATCGGGTCGCGGCCGAGCGGGACTGGAGCCTCCAGACGGTCAAGACGCTGTTGTCGCGGCTGATGAGCAAGGATGTCATCGCCGCCGAGCAGGATGGGCGGCGCTTCCTCTATCGGCCGATGGTGGCGCGCGACGATTATGTCGCGAGCGAATCGGGCAGGCTGGTCAACCGGTTGTTCGGCGGGCGGGTGTCGCCGCTGGTGGCGCAGCTGGCGAGCCAGGATCAGTTGACGGCGGAGGATATCGCCGAGCTTGAGGAAATCCTGAAAGGGCTGAAATCATGAGCGTCTGGATCGCCGAAACGCTGATCGCCACGACATTGCTGATGGCGATCGTCATGATGCTGCGCCGGCCGGTGGCGCGCTTTGCGGGGGCGGGGGCGGCCTATCTGCTCTGGGCGCTGCCGCTCGCGCGGATGCTGCTGCCCGCGTTGCCGCACGACGTCGATCCCTCGCCGCTGCATCTGGCGGTGGATCAGGCGGGGCTTCCCGACATGCTGAGCGTTGCGGCCCCATCGGTCGGCATGGCCGATAGCGGCGGCTTCCCCTGGCTGGAGACCGCGATCGGCGTCTGGTTCATGGGACTGGTCGCTTTCCTGATCGTGCAGGCGGTCGGCTATGCCCGCTTCCGCCGGCATATGCTGGCGGGCGCGACGGACATCGGCGCGGAGGGGCGCATCCGCATCATCACCAGCCCCCAGGCGTCCGGCCCGCTCGCCTTCGGTATCTTCCGGCCCTTCATCGTCCTACCTGCCGATTTCGCGCTGCGTTACGACCCGCAGGAGCAGGACATGGCGATCGCGCATGAGCGGGCGCATCATGAACGCGGCGACCTGGCCGCCAACATGATCGCGCTGCTGCTGCTGGCGGTGCATTGGTGCAACCCGGTCGCTTGGATCGCCTATCGCGCCTATCGCGCCGATCAGGAGACTGCCTGCGACGCGCGCGTGCTCTCGCTCTATGGCCGGGAGCAGGCCCATGCCTATGGCCGCGCGATCCTGAAAGCGGTGGGCGGGCGGCAGTTCGCCGGCGCCTGCCACCTCACCCGTATCACCGCCTTGAAAGGGAGGCTGAAAATGCTGTCGAACCATGACATGTCGCTCCGGCGGATCAGCTGGGGCATGGCGGCGGTCGCGCTCGTCACCGCCACGGGCCTCGCGCTCACCGCATCGGGCAGCCGCGCCGCGCAGCAGATGGCGGCGATCACCGAAAAGGTCGAGAGCGCGGACTTTGCGCGGTTGACCGATCTGGTGGCGCAGCCGGCGAAGGCCAGCGCGGTGGCCGCCGTAGCGACCGTTCCTGACGTGCCCGCTGTTCCGGACATTCCCGCCACCGCCGATGCCGTCGCGCCGGTTGCGCCGATGGCCCCTGTCGCCCCGATTGCGCCCGCTGCCGACATGGCCGTGCCGGTGCCGCCGGTGCCCCCCGTGCCGCCGCTCGTCCGCAGCGAAAAGGGGCGTATCATCGTCACCCATTCGGACGGCCGGGTCGAGACCCATCGCGTGCCGACCCAGGCCGAGATCGCCCGGATGGTTCCGGTGGTCGATGTCCGCGAAGGCTGCGACAAGGGGCAGGAGCGCACCACCCATCGCGAATATAGCGACAGCAGCGGGCAGCGGCATGTGCGGGTGCGCATCTGCAATGTCGGGGCCGAACGCATGGCGGCTGAGGCCGAGCGACAGGCCGAACGCGCCGCCCGGATGGCGGAATGGGAGGCGGAGCGCGCGGTTCGCATGGCCGAATTGCAGGCCGAGCGCGCCGACCGGCTGGCGAAGGTGACGGCGCTCAACAATCTGCGGATCGTGCGCGCGCAGCTTGCGGGCAACCGCTCCATCCCCGAGGCGGACCGGGCCGAGGCGCTGCGCGACATCGATGAGTCGATCGCGGAGCTGCGGAGCGGGGCGGATTGAGGGGGGTGGGGCCTGTCCGGTTGGCGCTGTTCTTCCACGAGAGACCCCACCCCAACCCTTCGGCGGCGGCGCGTGACGCCGCCGAACCTGAAGGGGAGGGGCTATAGGTCGTGATCGGCGCAGCTTGGTATTACACCGCCACCACTTCCGGCAATATCGCATCGAGCAGCAACATGCCGGCGGGTGCGACCTGGAGGCGGGGGCCGGTCTGGCGGACGAGGCCGAGATTGGTGAGCTGCGTCACCGCTTCTGTATCGACAAGTTGGCGCAGCGGGACGCCCGAGCGGGCGGCGATGCGTTCTAAGTCGACGCCTTCGCCCAGGCGCAGGCCCATCAGCAGCGCCTCGCGCGCCTGATCTTCCGGCAGCAGCGGTTCTTCGTTCTGGAGGCCATGGCCGTTGCGGGCGACGGCATTCATCCAGTTTTCGGGCTTTTTGTGGCGCAAGGTCGCCGTGCCACCGCGCCGGCCATGCGCGCCGGGGCCGATTCCGGCATAATCGCCATAGCGCCAGTAAGTGAGGTTGTGGCGGCTTTCCTGTCCTGGCCTTGCATGGTTGCTGATCTCATAGGCGGGGATGCCGGCCGCGCCGGTCATCGCTTGCGTGAGTTCGTAGAGCGTCGCGCCATGATCGGGGTCGGCGGGGGTCAGCTTGCCCTGCGCCACCAGAGTGGCAAAGCGGGTGCCCGGCTCGATCGTCAGCTGGTAGAGCGACAGGTGCCCGGTGCCGAAGGCGAGCGCGCGGGCGAGTTCGGCCTGCCAGTCCGCTTCGCTCTGACCCGGCCGGGCATAGATGAGGTCGAAGCTCAACCGGCCGAACACGCGCTGCGCGGTGTCGAGCGCGGCCAGCCCCTCCGTCACGTCATGGGCGCGGCCGAGGAAATGCAGCGCTTCGTCCTCCAGTGCCTGAAGGCCGAGCGAAACGCGATTGACCCCGGCCGCTGCGAGGTCGGCGAAGCGCGCCGCCTCGACGCTGTTGGGGTTGGCCTCCAGCGTGATCTCTATGTCGGGGGCGAAGCGCCAATGCGCCTGCGCCGCGGCGATCAGCGCCTCGACCAGCGCGGGCGGCATCAGCGAGGGGGTGCCGCCGCCGAAGAAGATGGAGGACAGCGGCCGGCCGCCGGTCAGCGCCGCCTCATGCGCCATGTCGGCGAGAAGCGCGGCGCGCCAGGCATCGGCGTCGATCCCCTCGCGCACATGGCTGTTGAAATCGCAATAGGGGCATTTGGAGACGCAGAAGGGCCAGTGGATATAGAGGGCAAGCGGTTCGGGGGCGGGCGCGGTCGACATGGGAGATGCTCGCCCTAGAGGCTTTCGGCGATGAAGGCCATCGCGCACGGGCACCTATGGCTTGTTTCAGTCGTGCCTGCCGCCAAGCGTCCCTAAGCTCCGGCCCACAGAGAGAGAGGAGAGCGCCGGTGGCCGAGGATAGCGCATGGGATCTGGAGGCGGATGTCGTCGTGCTGGGATCGGGCGGGGCGGCGCTGACGGCGGCGACCGCGGCGCGGGATTTCGGCGCGCGCGAGGTTGTGATCCTCGAAAAATCGGGCATGGTCGGTGGCACTACCGCCATGTCCGGGGGCATGTTGTGGATACCCAACAATCCCTACCAGCAGGAGGCCGGCATCGCCGACGATGACGAGGCGATCGTCGCCTATCTCGATGCGCTCGCGCCGGGGCAGCTCGATCCCGATACGCTGATGGCGTTCATGGAAAGTGGGCCGGAGCTGATCCGCTATCTGCACGAGGAGACGCCCGTGCGCTTCCATGCCTTTGCCGATTTCCCCGACTATCAGCCCTATATGCCCGGCGCGAAGCCCGATGGCGGGCGGTCGCTCGACAATGACGCCTTCTCCTTCGCGCGGCTGGGCAAATGGGCGAGCCGGGTCAATCCGAGCAAAATGGCCTATCCGCTGCGTGGCAGCCTGATGGAGGCGATCCGGGGATCGCTGGATGAAGCGACCTTGGCGGAGCGCGAGGCGGGAGACTATCGTGGCCTCGGGCAGGCGCTGGTCGGCGCGCTGTTCAAGGCGGTCATCGACCGCGAGATTCCGGTGCTGTTCGAGAAGCGCGCGCGACGCTTGCTCAAGGATGGCGACCGGGTGATCGGCGTCGTCGCCGAGGACGCCGATGGCTGGGATTTTCGCGCCCGCGCCCGGCGCGGGGTAGTGATCGCGACGGGTGGCTTCGAGTGGAATGAAGCGCTGGTCAAGACCTTCCTGCGCGGACCGCTGACGGGTCCGGTCAGTGTGCCGGAGAATGAGGGCGACGGCCTTATCATGGCGATCGAGGCCGGGGCGCAACTGGGCAATATGCAGCACGCCTTCTGGCAGCAGAGCGTGCTGGAATATAAGCCGCAGCACCGCAACGCGAAGCCCAATTATCTGCTGGGGTCGGACGAGCGCGCGCGGCCCGGCGCGATCCTGGTGAACCGGCGGGGCAAGCGGTTCGTCAACGAAGCGGCCAATTACAACGCGATGGGGAAGGCGCTGCACGCCTTTGACGCGGGGGTGCATGACTATGCGAACCTGCCCTATTGGCTGATTATCGACCAGCGCTATCGCGACAAATATCCCTGCTTCAACGTGCCGCCGGGCGGGCCGACGCCGGGCTTCATGATGCAGGGCGATACGCTGGCGGAC
This sequence comes from Sphingobium sp., assembly GCF_036170395.1. Classification (GTDB taxonomy): domain Bacteria; phylum Pseudomonadota; class Alphaproteobacteria; order Sphingomonadales; family Sphingomonadaceae; genus Sphingobium. Next base: position 1,500 of record NZ_JAVHPD010000034.1, on the reverse strand, counting down.
CTCGCGGCGAAGGCGGGGATCGATGCGGACGGGCTGGTCGCGACGGTCGCGCGCTTCAACGCCATGGTGTGCGCGGGCCATGACGATGATTTCGGGCGCGGCGACAACAGCTACGACAATTTCTACATGTGGGGCGACATGGATTATGAGCCGCCCTATCGGACGCTCGGCGTGATCGACCAGGGGCCATTCTATGCGGTGAAGATGGAGTCGGGCGCTCTCGGCACGGCGGGCGGGCCGAAGACCAATGCCGACGCGCAGGTGCTGGACTGGCGCGGGCAGCCGATCCCCGGCCTCTATGCGGCGGGCAATGCGATGGCGGCGGTGCTGGGCGAAGCCTACGGCGGGGCGGGCGGCACCCTGGGGCCGGGCATGACCTTCGGCTATATCGCCGGGCGGCACCTGGGCAGGCATATTTCCAACCATTGACCGGGTGGGGATGCCGATGGAGACCGATCGGCATCCCCGTAGTAGAACGGTGGGAATGCGGATCGGGGCGCAATGCGCGTGCCAGAACGGGCGCATCGGCCCTGTCGGCGCAATGCGAAGGTTAACGGGCTGCCGGGCGGATCAAGACCTGTAAAATTAGCCGACAGGCAGCGTCAGAACGCCGCCGCGACCAGCCTGGCGAAGGCGTCGGCGCGGTGGCTCATGGCGTGTTTCCTGGCCGGGTCCATCTCGCCGAAGCTGATGTCGAAGCCCAGTGGCTGGAACATCGGATCATAGCCAAAGCCCTTGTCGCCGCGCGGCGGCCAGACGAGCATGCCGTCCACCCGGCCTTCGAACGCCTCGACATGGCCGTCGGGCCAGGCGAGGGCGAGGGCGCAGACGAAATGGGCGCTGCGGCTGGCGTCCGGGCCTTTGGCTTCGACGCCGTCCCACACCTTCTGCATGGCGAGGCCGAAATCCCTGGTCGGGCCGGCCCAGCGGGCGGAGAAGAGGCCGGGGTCGCCGCCCAGCGCCTCGACGCACAGGCCGCTGTCGTCGGCGAGCGCGGGGAGGCCGGAGAGGTCGGCGGCCTGCATCGCCTTGAGTTCCGCATTGGCGATGAAGGTGGTGCCGGTCTCTTCCGGCTCCGGGAGGTCTAGGCTGGCGGCGGAGATCGGTTCGATGCCATAGGGGCCGAGCAGCTCGGCGATCTCGCGCACCTTGCCGGGATTGTGGCTGGCGATCACCAGCTTGCCGGGGGCAAGCTTACGGATCGCCTGTTCCTGTCCGAAATCGTCCGACATCATTCTTCCTTCTCGTCATCCCGGACCTGATCCGGGATCCCGCTTCTTGGTCCGTCGGCCGCTGCAAGAAAGCGGGACCCCGGGTCAAGCCCGGAGTGACGGGTGCTGGGAATTACCGCCCCGTCGCGACATCCTGCGCGGCGAAGATCTTGGCGCAGCCGATGCGGGCGAGGCGGAGCAGGCGGAGCAGTTCCTCCTCGTCATAGGCCGCGCCTTCCGCCGTCGCCTGCACCTCGGCGAACTTGCCGTCGCCGGTCAGGATCAGGTT
>NZ_JAVHPD010000033.1:0-79430 GCF_036170395.1 Sphingobium sp. | reverse complement strand
CGGTGGCCACCCTCTCAGGGAAACCTTCCTACACCACCCCGTGGGACACGACCGCCGATGGAACATCTTCTTACTTAAAGATGATTATCCCACGTCTTTACCTTATGAAAGAATTGCTCTCACCAAATGGGACAATTTTTGTTCATTTGGATTGGCATGTTGGCCATTATGTCAAAATAGCTCTTGATGAGATATTTGGACGAGATCACTTTATCAATGAGATTGTTTGGCATTATTACAACAAGATGCAGGGAAATGTTAATCATTTCCCGAAAAATCATGACGTAATATACTGGTACAGAAATGGAGATAAATTCTCTTTTAATAAGATAAAAGAAGAACGAGCCGAGAAACAGCGCCAATTAAAACGCGCATGGAGTAAGGAAAAACAGAAACTTGTTAACGCGCGAGATGAAGCAGGAAACCTGATATATATCGAAGCGGAAGACAAGGGCGTCGACGATGTGTGGTATATGTCGATGCTACAGCCTGCGGATAAGACGGAGAATCTAGGATACAAAACGCAGAAACCTGAAACCGTTGTGGAAACGGTTATTTCCGCTGCCTCGAAAGAAGGTGATCTTGTTGCTGACTTTTTCGTGGGTTCAGGAACAACGGCGGCTGTGGCGGAAAGGCTTGGTCGTCGATGGCTTGCTTCCGATCTTGGTAAGCCAGCCTGCATGATGACCCGCAAGCGCCTTATCGACCAAGATGCCAAGCCATTTCTTTATCAGCATATTGGTGATTATCAGGTTGAACAGATGCGCTCCACGATGGGGAGCAAGTTCCGCATTGGCGATCTGGCCGAGATCGTGCTGAGCCTTTATGGGGCGTTGCCGCTGCCGGTTGAGGAGAATCCGAACAAGAACATGGGGCGGCTCCAAGGGAGCAAAACGCTAGTTCTGGCTGATAGCCCGAACAAGATGACTGGCCTTGCCACCCTTCGCCGCGCCGTTGAAATCCGTGAAAACCTGATGGGCGGATGGGATAAGGTTATCATCCTTGGCTGGAATTTCTCGCCCACCATCGGCCACGATATTGAAGCCTTGGGCCAAGGTGATCGCCTCGAAGTGCTGGTTATCCCGCCCGATCTGCTCGACCGGCTCAAGAAGAAAGGCCACAAGCTCAAGGCTGATGAAGTGCGGTTCTCGTCGCTGCAATATTTGAAGCTGGGCGCGGTCAAACGGGAACAGGCCGGGGAAGGCGAATCCCTTTCCGTGTCGATAGCGAACTATGTTCTGCTGTCGCCCGAAGCCCTCAATCTGGATGAGGCCAACCGCGACAAGTTGCAAAAGGTCATCAATTCCGACCCGCTGGCGCTGATCGAATATTGGAGCGTCGATCCCGACTATGACGGGGAAGTGTTCCGTTCCGTCTGGCAGGATTATCGCGGCAACACTGAAAATGATGATGACCCTTACCGGGTTGTCACAACGGCCCGGCTTACCGCCCTGCCCAAGAAAGACGGCAAACGGCACGTGTGCGTTCGCGTTGTCGATGTGTTCGGGTTTGAGGCCGAAGCAACGGTTGAGGTGGCATAATGGCGAGTATCAATGACCTGTCGCTCGCCAAGGGGCTGACGGCCAAGGTTGAAGATGCCTGCGCCGGGCTGGAAAGCGGCGATGCGCCGATTCTCGATCAGGTTTCGGAAATGACGGCGGAACTGCTCAAATGGTGGTTTCAGGCGGAATTTCAGGATGCGCGCCGGTTCAATTTTCACCCCGGACAGCGGCAAGCCCTGCTGAACGTGATTTATGCCCATGAAGTGCTGGGCATCAACACGCTGCAAGATCTTTATCAGGTCGCCGCGCCGGATGTGATGCTGGCAAGTGCGCGCGATTCTGAAGTGATCCGCGCACCTAAGAATGGCTATCCGAAATACTGCCTGAAAATGGCGACCGGGACGGGCAAGACGTGGGTTCTGCAAGCCCTGATGATCTGGCAGATTCTCAATGCCGCCCGCGCTTCGGAAAGTGGGCGTTACACCAAGAATTTCCTCGTCGTTGCGCCCGGCCTGATTGTTTATGATCGGCTCCTTGATGCGTTCATGGGGAAGGAACGCGAGGGCAAGCGCGATTTCACAATCTCCGACCTGTCTATTTTCCAAGAATTATTCATCCCCGACGCATACCGGGATGAAGTCTTTCGCTTTGTGCAGGGTGCGGTCTGCCCCAAGGAGGATATTGGCCGCAAGGTGACGGCTGGCGGCATCATCGCCATATCCAACTGGCATGTTCTCTCGGAAGAAGGCGAGCCGCTGGAAGATGAGGATATTGATGCGCCGGGCCAGTCGGCTGATCCGAAAACGGTTGTGCAGAGCATCCTGCCGCTGACACCGGGAACCAGTCAGGGCAATGATCTCAATGTGCTGAACCGGCGCTATGAGCGTGGCGGCATCCTGTCCTATCTCAAGGATTTGCCCGCGCTAATGGTCTTCAATGACGAAGCGCACCATATCCATGATTTCAAGCGTGAAGGTGAGGTGACAGAGGTTGAGTGGCAAAAGAGCCTTAACCTCATTGCCGAACCCAAGGGCAGCCGTTTCGTCCAAGTGGACTTTTCGGCCACACCTTACAATGAAGTTGGAACCGGCAAAAACTCCCGCAAGTCCTACTTTCCTCATATCATCGTGGATTTTGACCTAAAGACCGCCATGCGGGCGGGGCTGGTCAAGTCGCTGGTGCTGGACAAGCGTTCGGAAATCGGCGCGCTTTCCAACGATGAACTGGATTTCAAGGCGGATCGTGACGAAAACGGTAATCCGATGCTCTCGGAAGGGCAGCGGATCATGCTGCGGGCGGGGCTGACCAAACTCCGCAAGCTCGAATCGGATTTCGCGGCTCTCGATCCCGACAAGCATCCGAAGATGCTGGTTGTCTGCGAGGATACCACGGTCACGCCGCTGGTGGCCGATTTCATGCAGCTTGAAGGCCTTGCCGATGATGAGGTGCTGCGGGTCGATTCCAACCGCAAGGGCGAATTAAAGCCCGACGAATGGAAGGTGCTTCGCGAACGGCTGTTCGATGTTGACCGGCATAAGTCGCCGCGTGTGATCGTCAGTGTCCTGATGCTGCGCGAAGGTTTCGACGTGAACAATATCTGCGTCATCGTGCCGTTGCGCGCATCGGGCGCGGGCATCCTGCTCGAACAGACCATAGGGCGCGGCCTGCGCCTGATGTGGCGCGGCAACGAATATGACGACATTAAGCGGGAAAACCGGCAGCTAATCCGCACCGGCAAAACCCCGAATAACATGATCGACATTCTTTCGATTGTCGAACACCCGGCTTTTCAGAGTTTCTATGATGAGTTGATTCAAGAGGGACTGGCCGCTGAATCGGATGATGAAGACGATCAGAATGGCAGTTCGACCGGCGATCTTATCTCGGTCGGCCTGCGGGACGGCTTTGAGGAATACGACTTTGCCATTCCCTTCATCCTGCGTGAACAGGTCGAGGAACTGGAAGACACGCAGATTGATCCGGCGGCATTGCAGCCGTTCGGGTCATTTTCGCTCGATCAGTTGAAAAGCCAGCTGGGGCATGGCGAGAAGTTTCACTCCGAAGATGTGCAGGCGAAGACCCGTTTTGGAGATTACCGTGTGCATGGGGGCGTGATGACCGCCACCGGCTACAATGACTATCTGGCCCGGATCACGCGCCGGATTACGGAAGCGGTTACGCTGACGGAAGCCACCGGCAGTTCCAAGGCGTTCGCCAACGCGAGCAAATTTCCCTATATCCAGATCAACCGCGCCGAACTGGCCGAAGGCATTGACGGCTTCATCCGGCAATATCTGTTCAAGCAGGATTTCGAACCGCTGGCCGATGAAAATTGGCGGGTGCTGCTGCTCGATCCCGTGACCGAACATATCATCAAGGTTTGGGCGCGGGCCATTCTCGAAGCGGAAGACAGTGTGATTGTGGCGGATGCGGAAGTGGCGCACCGCCGCCTGTCCGAAGTGCCGAAACTCGCCATGCGCGAAGGCTCGTCGCTGGCGGTCGAAAAGGCGATCTATCTGCGGCTTCCGTATCCATCCCGCAACGGCGGACTGGAACAGGGTTTCATGGAAACATGCGAGAAAGATGCCAGCGTTGATGCCTTCTGCAAGATCAACGAGCAGAAACATACCTTCGCCCGGCTCCGCTATATCAAGGAGGATGGCTTGCCAGCCTTCTATTCGCCTGACTTTCTGGTGAGGGCGGGCGATGCCATTTATCTGGTGGAGACGAAGGCCCAAGGACAGCTTACCAGCCCGAACGTCCTGCGGAAGCGGAAGGCGGCGGTAGCTTGGTGTGACCGCATAAATGCGCTTGCGCCCGAAGATCGTAGCGAAGCCGATTGGCACTACGTCCTCCTCGGTGAAGGCACGTTCTACGGGTGGCGAGACAAGGGCGGCTCGATTGCCGAACTTCTCGCATATGCCCGGCTCCGACCTGTCGAAGATAAAGGGCAAGCTAAGTTCGCGTTCTAACGGGCGACGGCATCCAATCCGCGTAGGGTTGGTCGAGGGTGTCCAGAGGGGCGGCGATGCGCCATTATGGTCATGGGGTGTCGGGGAGCAGGAACGCGCCCTGACTGGTGATGCAACGGCCAGTCGTTGCACCGGCGCGAACATTCTCCCTGCGACCCTAGGCGACATGACCAAGCGCTAGCCTGGTCATGGCTGGCGGGTGGGAGTGGGGGAGTTTGTGAGCGCCGGTTGGCCAGAGGGATGCAACGGGAGAGCGCCAGCGTCTCCCTTGCCAAGATAGGCGTGGTATTACCACGCACATCTTGCGGTCAGCGCAGCGCCGCCTTTTACCCCGCATTTCACAGGCACATATCCAGTGATGAAGCATGTAGCTTCTTGCTTAGGAGATTGCGCCAATGGCTAACTCGATCCTCCGCCCGCTGCTCCGCTGGCTCCTGCATCGCTACCCTTGGCGCGGCGGGCTTCTCACGGTCCCGTTCGATGCTGAACCTATCGGTCGGCGGTTCCTCTATATCCCTTCTGACGATGAGTTGCTGGACCGCCAAGCTGTCCGCCGGATGGCTCGCGAGCTGGGCGATCTTCGCCTGTCCCGCCGCAAGCTGATGGATTGGGTCGCGGATCAGGTCTATGGATTTGACGGCGAGTTTTACGCCCCCGGTGGTGCGAAGGTTCGGCTGCCGGAGGTTGATGAGACCTTTGGCGAACCCAGCTTCAAATGGGTTGGCGACTTCCTGAAATGGCGTGACCGCGAACCCGCCCAAGCGATTCAACAAAAGGTTCTGCCCCGTCTGCGCATGTTCGCGATGGCTTTGGAGGCAATGAAATCACGCCCGAAAGGCTGATCTTCCTCCCAAGTCAATCTGCCCGATCTGCTCTGCTTCCTCCGGCAATCCAGCCTAGGAGTCAGACCATGAAAATCAGTTACGGCGATGATGGCAGTGCGGAACAGGCGAACGTCCCGGCACTGCCATCACCGATCCCGCAAGCCGCCCAGCCGCCCGTCATCTACATGCAGCCACCGGGTCCGCGCATTCCGGCGGCTGTGTCGTTTCTCGGCTCGATCCTCATGGCGGGGGCGGCGTTCTTCGGGGCTGAATACTACGCGCCCGATGCCCTGAAACCCTCAACCCTGATGGGAACCTATGATGCCCGCCTGACCGCAACGGTTCGGGCGGCGGAGCTGCAACAGAACGCCCGCTATGAGAATTGGGCTGAACAGGTCCGCATGGCCGCTGCTCAGAACAATCAGGAATATCAGGCCATGACGCAGGCGGTGCTGAGCAACTACAACGCCACCTATGACCGCGCCCGCATGTATGCCGAAGCGACGACCCAGCTTCAGCAGGCATATGCGCAGCACCGGGTTTCTATCGCCCGTTCGGCGCAAAGCAGCGATACCGGGCTGACCAATTTCGCAAGATCGCTGGGCCGGATCATCAGCCTGTTCGATCCTGAGCTGGGACGCGGGCCGCTGGAATATGCGGACAGCCTGACGGAAGAACTGCAAGGCGAGCTGGACGATGCCGTGCAGTCGGGCGTGCTGATAGAGGTTGAGGGCTGGGACACCAATATCCCATCGCCCGATGCCGTGCGCCAGCAGCTCGACCGCTATCGGCCTTTGCAAATTCCGCCAGTGCCGCCGCTGTCCGACGAAACCCCGCATTACGGGCCGCGCTGATGCGGTTCGCGCAGCTCCTTGGCATGATGCCAAGCCTCTACGGGCATTTCGTCCGCGCCGAAGATTTGCGGCGGGCGGAGGATAGCCGCCGCAAGGCGGCTATCCAGCAACAGGTGATGGCGAATGCCGCAGCGTCCGGCCAGCTCGGCAATGGACGGCTCGCTGATCTGCATGACGCGGCGCAATCCGGCTTGCTTGATGCCAATGGCCTGTTCCTCGGCGCGCTGGACGGCAATGCGCTGTTCTTCGCTGGCGAAGGCCAGTTACTGACCTATGCCCGCACCGGGTCCGGCAAGGGCCGCGATATGATCCTGCCGAACCTCGCCCATGTCCGCGACCGTTCGCTGGTCGTCGTGGACGTGAAGGATGGCGAGAACTGCTACGCATCATATCAGCACCGCGCCGACACGCTGGGCCAGCCTTGCATCTATCTCAACCCGTTCGGGCTGCTCGGTCTGCCGAATGCGCGGATCAATCCGCTGCACATTCTGGTCGATATTATTGCCTCTGGCGGGGAGATAGACACGCAAGCCGATGAGATTGCGCAAATCCTGCTGCCGCCCAATCCGAAAGATGGCGATAGCTGGGTGCGCAAGGGCGCGTTGCGGCTGCTGGCGACCCGCATGGAATACCTCGCCCATTGCGAGCCGGAGCTGTGCAATCTGGGCGGGCTGTGGCGGTTCGTGAACGCGCCGCCGGAAGATACCGAACTGGCGTTCTCCATGATGGAAACCTGCGGCATTGAAGGGGTCGCCCGCCGCGCCGGGGCATTGCGGGCAACGCTGCTCGATGCGCCGAAGCAATTTGAAGCCTATAAGTCCGATGCGATTGAGGCGCTGGCGGCATTCGAGCCGGGCAAGACGCTGGAACGCGCCACCTTTGGCAATGACTTTGATTTCGGGCGGCTGAAACGTGAAGCCTGCACGGTCTATCTGATCTCGCCATCCGACAAGCTGGGCGTGATCGCACCGTGGATCAGCCTCATCGTGAATTATGCGATTGAGGCCATCGCTCGCGAGAAGGGGCGCTTACGGACGTGCTTCATCCTTGATGAGTTTCCCCAGCTCCCGCCTGCGCCCGCCATCATGAAGGCGCTGCGGCTTTATCGCGGCAAGGGAATCCAGCTCTGGTTCTTCAGCCAAGGCCGCTATTCGATGGAAGGCCGCTGGTCGAAAGAGGCGGTGAAGGAATTCGAAGATCAGGCCGCCATCTTCACCATGACCGGCGTTGAAGACCCGGAGATGCTGCGCGATGTCGAGAAATGGTCGGGCAACCGCACTATCGTCACGCATGGCCTGAACGTGGGCGGTGGCACGGTCGAAAGCGCCGGGGCCAATCGCGGCGAAACCCGCCGCCCGGTCCTGCAATCAGAGGATATTCGCGCCATCGGCGCGGGTCGGCAGATTATCAAAGTGGCTGGTCTGCCATCGTTGTTCGTTTGCGACCGGCTCCCATTCTATGCGGTCGATCCATGGCGGGAGCAGATGCGTGATGTGCGCGATCTGCACAGCGGCTTCGCTTGACATGCAAATACTTGCAAACAAACAACTATTTGAGATAAACTAAGAATAGACCTTCATAGAGGACGTAAAGCGTCATTGAAGGCTGGGCGCGGGCTGAACGTGACGTTCTTCCCAGATTTCAATCGGATACAGCTTAGTGGTCATCCCGCGCCCCAATAAAGGGGCGCTGCTATTGCAGCAGAGGATGACGTGTCACCACTGACACCTGAAGAACTGGCTGAGTTTCGTGCGCATGTCGCCACCTTCGACATGACGGACGACCGCAAGAACGATCTTATCCGTATTGTGGATAACATCGCCATGTCCTTCATAGATCAGGCTTTCGGCTCCCATCCCGTCCAGCTTTCCTTATCGGCACGCGCAAATGCCCGTTTCCTTGGGATTCCCGGTCATGCTAGGCTCGGAACGATCAGAGAACACGAAGCTATCGACCTCCTAGAGGACGCAAGCGCCGACACCAGCCCGGAGGGCAAGACGCGCCATGAGACTGAATAATCGCCCCGCTGTCATTTACTGCCGGGTATCGTCCAAGAAGCAGGCCCGCGAAGGCAACGGCCTGTCGTCGCAGGAAACCCGCTGCCGCGAATATGCCGGGCATCGGGGCCATAATGTCGTTGGCGTTTATACCGACGACATTTCGGGCGCTTACAGGAGCCGCACCGGCATTGACGCAATGATCGCGTTTCTCCGCAAGAACCGTAAGCTCGGCCTCGTCGTCATTATCGACGACATAAGCCGCATGGCGCGGGAAAAGCACAACCATTTCGATCTGAAAGACGCGATCCTGCTGGCAGGGGCATGGCTGGAATCTCCCTCTATCGAGTTCGGCCATGACTCAGACAGCCTGTTCATGGAGAACGTGCTGGCAAGCGTTGCGCAGCACGCCCGGCAGAAGAATGCCGAACAGGTCAAAAACCGTATGCGGGCGCGGTTGCAGAACGGCTTTTGGGTATTTCATGCGCCCACCGGCTACGAATATCAGCGCAGCCCGGCGGGCGGGTCGGTCCTCGTGCGCAAGGAACCTCTTGCCTCGATCATCGGGGAGGGGCTGGAAGGCTATGCGAATGGTCGGTTCAGCTCGCAATCGGAGGTAAAGCGGTTCTGGGAATCCCATGCTGGCTTTCCCGTCACCCGTCACGGCCATCTGACCAATGAGCAGACGCACCGCATACTGACCAATCCCGTCTACGCCGGATATGTTGAAAGCGAGATTTGGGACGTTTCGCTGCGCGAGGGGCAGCATGAAGGCGTTATCAGCCTTGAGACGTTCATGCGCGTTCAGGAGTATCTCAACGGGAAGCCCGTCGCGCCCGCCCGCGCCGACATACACGAGGATTTCCCGCTGCGCGGGTTTGTGACGTGCGGCGACTGCCAGCATCCTATGACGGCAAACTGGACCAAGGGCCGCACAGCGACCTATCCTTATTACGTCTGCCGCCATCGCGGCTGCGCCAAGTTCGGGAAGTCGGTTGCCCGCGCCAAGGTCGAAGGCGCGTTTGAAACGCTGCTGCGGGCATTGAAGCCTAGCCACGAACTGGTCGCGGTTCTGTCCGCCGTGTTCCGCAAACGCTGGAATGACCGCATTGCGACCGTGAAGGACGAGAAGGCCCGGCTGAAACTGGAAGCCGCCGGGGTCGATAAGAAGATCGGCCAGTTGCTCGACCGCATCGTTGCCTCTGACTGCGATGCAGTGATCTCGGCTTATGAGCGCAAAGTCGGTGAACTGGAGCGCGAAAAGCTGGTTCTGGCGGAGAAAACCGCCCGCTGCGGCACGGCGCTGCCGGACTATGATGCGACTTTTCGAACCGCTTTTGAGTTTTTATCAAACCCTTGTAATCTTTGGGAGAATGGCACTTTTGAGGACAAAAGAATCGTCCTCAAACTCACTTTGGACACCCATCTGGAATATGACTGGAAAGAGGGCGTTCGAACCCCCGAAATATCCTTACCGTTCAAGGTGTTAGAGGACATTTCTGGTCGAGAAAAGGAATTGGCGGACAGGGTGGGATTCGAACCCACGGTGAGCGTGAACCCACGGCGGTTTTCAAGACCGCTGCCTTAAACCACTCGGCCACCTGTCCTTGATGGCTCGCTTCCTTAGCGTGCCGGGCGGGCTTGCCAAGGGGAAATGCTGCGGCGGGCGGTTCGTCGCCTTTGGGTCCATTATGGGGATTCACCTGCCGCCCGCCCTGTGCAACAACAGGGGGATGAGGGATTCTCTGCGTTCTTTGATGGCGCCGCTTGCGCTGATGCTGGTCGGCGCGGTCGGATCGTCGGCTTGTGCGCCGCCCGCCGCCGCGCAGGATGAGGCGGGATTTCGCGCCTATCTGGAGGGGCTTCGGCCCAAGGCGCGGGCGATGGGAATCCGGGACGCGACGCTCGATAGCGTGTTCGCGACGCTGACCCCCAATATGCGCGTCATTCAGCTCGATCAAAGCCAGCCGGGCGGGGGGGCCTATTCGCCGATCCCCAATTTCGAGCCTTATCGCCGCCAACATGTCGACGCCGCGCGGATCGGGCGGGGGCGGACCGTCTATCAGGCCAATCGGGCGCGGCTGGCGCGGATCGAGGCGGAGACGGGCGTGCCGGAGGAGATCATGGTCGCGATCTACGGGCATGAAACCAATTATGGCAGCTATACCGGCGATTTCGACCTGATCCGGTCGCTGGCGACATTGTCGTGGGAAGGGCGGCGGCGGGCCTTGTTCGAGCCCGAATTGCTGGCGACGCTCAAGATGCTCGACAACGGCGTGCCGCGCAGCCGGCTGGTGGGGAGCTGGGCCGGGGCGACAGGCTATCCGCAGTTCCTGCCGAGCGTCTATCTGCGTCTGGCCAAGGATGGCGATGGCGACGGGCGCGCCGATATCTGGACCAGCGAGGCCGATGCGCTGGCGTCGATCGCCAATTATTTCGTGCAGTCGGGATGGCGGCGCGGACAGCCCTGGGGCGTGGCGGTGAATGTGCCCGCTGGCTTCAACCGGTCGGCGGTGGCGGCGAAGATCGAGCCGGCGCGCTGCCCGCGCGTGTTCAACCGGCATAGCCGCTGGCTCACCCTGGCGGAGTGGCGGCGGCTAGGGCTGTTTCCGCAAAGTGGGGTCTGGCCAGCCGATAGCGTCATGGCGACTCTGCTGGAACCCGACGGGCCGGGCAAGACCGCCTATCTGCTGACCAGCAATTATCGCGCGATCCTGGATTATAATTGCTCCAATTTCTATGCCTTGTCGGTGGGGTTGCTGGCGGATGCGGTCAAACAATAAGACGGCGGCGGTTGCCGTCATGATGCTGGCGCTGGCAGGCGGAGCGGCGGTGGCGCAGCCGGGCGGCGGGATGGTCGCCGACGCGCCGGTGGAACTGGGCGCGCCTTATCAGGTGGGCGGCAAGACCTACACGCCCGCCGACCCCGCTTATTATGACGAGGTCGGCTATGCCGCGCCGCTGAGCGAGGCAAGTCAGGGCGGGGCGACCGCCAATGGCGAAGCGTTCGCGCCCGCCGCCATCGCCGCCGCGCACAAGACTCTGCCGCTGCCCAGTTATGTCGAGGTGACGGCGCTCGACAGCGGGCGCACCATATTGGCGCGGGTCAATGATCGCGGGCCGATGCGCACCGACGTGCTGATCGGCCTGTCGCCCGGCGCGATCGAGCAGTTGGGCGTATCGCCGGGCGGGCCGATCGCGGTCAGGGTGCGGCGGGTCAACCCGCCCGAGCAGGAGCGCGCGGTGCTGCGCGCGCAAGGGCGTGCGGCCGAGCGGCTGGAGACGCCCGCGCCGCTGCTGAAGGTGCTGCGGTCGCGGTTGGGCGCCCCGGCCGCTGCAACGCCGCCCAGGCCGGCGCGCGCTACGCGGCCTGCTTCCCCTGCGCCTGCTCCCGCCACGCCACCGCAGCGGTCGAGCACCCCGGGCGTGGATTTTGTCGTCGAGGAGGCCGGGGCGGCGCGCGCGCCGGTCGCGCCGCGCCCCGCCCCGGCGGCACCAGCGCCGCGCTCCGCGCCGGCTCGCGTCGGCGGCGGCTATGTGGTGCAGGTCGCTGCTTTCTCCTCACAGGCGCGGGCGGCGGCGGCGGCGCGGTCGCTGGGCGCGAACGTCGTCGAGGGCGGCGGCGTGTGGCGCGTGCGGCTTGGTCCCTATGCCACGCAGCAGGCGGCGCAGGCGGGTGTGCGCGCAGCGGCGGCCAAGGGGTTTGAGAATGGCCGCATCATGGCTAATGACGCGCGGTAAGCATCGCTATATCCCCGCGATTCCCTCCACCCGAAGGTCGTTCACCGATGAAGAAGTCCCTTGCCCTGATCCTGGCCGGCGCGGTGCTGGCCCAGCCGCTGATCGCCGCCGCGCCGCCCTATAGCAGCGAAGCGCCGATCGCCTATATGAAGGATCTGTCTTCGGGGGCGGTGCTCTACGACAAGGGCGGGCAGACCCGTATTCCGCCGGCGTCTATGGCGAAGATGATGACGGCGCATGTCGCTTTCCGCCTGATCCAGAAGGGTGACCTCAAGCTCGACACGAAATTCACCGTGCGGCCCGAAACGTGGAAACAATGGCATGGCCCGCAGGCGGGATCGACCATGTTCCTTTCCGCCGGCGAGCAGGTGTCGGTCGAAAATCTGCTGCATGGCATCGTGACGCTTTCGGGCAATGACGCCTGCGTCGTGCTCGCCGAGGGGATCGCCGGGACCGAGCAGGCGTTCGTCGCGCTGATGAACGAGGAGGCGAAGCGGCTGGGCCTCAAGAACAGCCATTTCGGCACCAGCAATGGCTGGCCGGACGAGGGCGTGACCTATGTGACGGCCGAGGATCTGGCGAAGCTGGCGCAGGCGACGGTCGAGGAGACGCCGGACCTCTACAAGAAATTCTACGCCACCACCTCCTTCACCTGGGGCAAGACCATGGGCGGAGCGGACATCCAGCAGGCCAACCGCAACCCCATCCTGGGCAAGATCGCGGGCGCGGATGGCCTCAAGACCGGGCATACTGAGGAAGCGGGTTTCGGCTTCACCGGGTCTGCCGAGCAGGATGGCCGCCGGCTGGTGATGGTCGTCGCGGGGCTGACCAGCTTCAACGGGCGGATCGCCGAGAGCGTGCGCTTCATGGACTGGGGCTTCAAGGCGTGGAAGGCGCAGCCTTTGTTCAAGAAGGGGCAGACGGTCGAAAACGCCGAGGTGCAGCTGGGCAGCGCGTCGAGCGTGCCGCTGGTCGCGCCGCAGAATCTGGCGGTCACGCTGCCGCGCACCGCTTCGGCCAATGTGCAGGTGAAGGTCGTCTATACCGGGCCGATCAAGGCGCCGATCGCCAAGGGGCAGCAGATCGCCCAGCTGATCGTCCAGACGCCCGACACGCCGCCGCAGATCATGCCGCTGGTCGCGGGTGAGGAGGTCACCGAGGCGGGCCTGTTCGGCCGGCTGTGGAACGGCATGAAGTCGCTGTTCGGGTGACGCCCGGCCGCTTCATCACGCTGGAAGGCGGGGAGGGCGCGGGCAAATCGACCCAGTTGCGCGCGCTTGCCGCCGCGTTGCGGGGGCGCGGCATCGACGTGGTGGAGACGCGCGAGCCGGGCGGGAGCGAGGGGGCGGAGGCGATCCGCGCGCTGCTGCTGACCGGCGGCGCGGACCGGTGGAGCGCGCGGGCCGAGGCCTTGCTGTTCGCGGCGGCGCGGGCCGACCATGTCGAAAGGACGATCCGGCCGGCGCTGGCGCGCGGGGCGTGGGTGATCTCCGACCGTTTTCTCGATTCGAGCCGGGCCTATCAGGGGCAGGGCGAGCTGACCGACGCCGACATCGTGGCGCTGCACCGGATCGGGAGCGAGGGGTTTTTGCCCGATCGAACCTTGCTGCTGGCGTTGCCGGAGGCCGAGGCGGCCGAGCGGGCGACGGCGCGGGACGGCGATGCGCCTGACCGGATCGGGGGACGGGCGAGCGACTTTCATCGCGCGGTGGCGGCGGCGTTCGACCGCTTCGCCGGGGACGAGCCGGCGCGGTTTCGCAAGGTCGATGCTTCGGGCGGGGCCGAGGCGGTGACGGCGCGGCTGCTCGCGGCGCTGGACGATCTGGTGCCATGACGACGATATTGGGGCATGAAACGCAGGCGCGGCTGATGATTGCCGCGGCGGCGAGCGGGCGGATGCATCATGGCTGGATTCTCGCCGGGCCGCAGGGCGTGGGCAAGGGCAGCTTCGCCCGCGCGCTGGCGCTCCGACTGCTGGCCGACGCTGCGGGTCCGGCGGTCGGCGGCGAGGGGTTGGGCGCACCGGAGAGCCACCCGATCCGCAAGCTGATCGAGGCCGGCGCGCACCCCGACTATGCCGAACTCGCGCCGCTGGAGAAGGAAGGCGGCGGGGTCGCGCGCAACATTACGGTGGATCAGGTGCGAGGGCTGGGGCGGCTGATCCAGTCGGCGCCTTCGCTCTCGCCGCGCCGGATGGTGGTGATCGACAGCGCCGACGATCTGGAGCGGGGCGCGGCCAATGCGCTGCTCAAGACGCTGGAGGAGCCGCCGGCCGACATGCTCTTCCTGCTGGTCAGCCATGCGCCGGGCCGGCTGCTGCCGACCATCCGCTCGCGATGCCGCACATTGAGATTCGATGCGCTGGACGAGGGCGCGATGCGGGTGGTGCTGAAGCGCGCGGATGAGACGCTCGGGCCGCGCGAGATCGATGCGCTGGTGCGGGCGGGGCAGGGGTCGCCGGGGCAGGCGCTGCGCTATGCGGGGCTGAACCTCGCGGAGATCGAGGAGACGCTGGGCGCGCTGGCGGCGGAGGGCGATCCGGGCAACCGGCGGCGGCTGGCGCTGGCGAAGGCGCTGGCGGTCAAGGCCGCCAAGCCGCGCTACGAGGCGTTTCTTGAGCGCGCGCCGGCCTTCATCGCGCAGGCGGCGCGGGGGCGGAGCGGGCCGGCGCTTGGCACCGCACTCGATCATTGGGAGCAGGCGCGGCAGCTGGCAGGCGGAGCGGTGATCCTCTCGCTCGATCCGGCCGCAGTGGTTTTCGAGCTGGCGGGCCATGTCGCGGCGCTCGCAGGAGACGCCTGAAAAGCGGCTTTGCGACGGCGCGAACAGCGGGTAGGGAAGCGCCATGTCGAGCCCCTTCACCATCACCACCGCCATATCCTACCCCAATGGCCGGCCGCATATCGGCCATGCCTATGAAGTGATCGCCACCGACGCGATCGCGCGGTTCCAGCGGATGATGGGCCGCGACGTCTTCTTCCAGACCGGCACCGACGAGCATGGCCTGAAAATGGCGCAGACGGCGCGCGACCGGGGCGTGAGCGCGCAGGCGCTGGCGGACGAGATGGCGTCCTATTTCAAGGCGATGAACGACGGGCTGAACATCAGCTATGATCGCTTCATCCGCACCAGCGAGCCGGCGCATCATCATGCGAGCCAAGCGATCTGGCGGGCGATGGAAGCGAATGGCGACCTGTATCTCGGCCGCTATGAGGGCTGGTATTCGGTGCGCGACGAAGCCTTCTACGACGAGAAGGAGATTGTCGCGGGGGAAGGGGGCGCGAAGCTCTCGCCGCAGGGCACGCCGGTCGAATGGACCGTCGAGGAAAGCTGGTTCTTCCGCCTGTCGGCCTATCAGGACCGGCTGCTGGCGCTCTACCGCGAGCATCCCGAATTCATCCAGCCCGAGAGCCGCCGCAACGAAGTGATGCGCTTCGTGGAAGGCGGCCTGTCGGACCTCAGCGTATCGCGCACCAGCTTCGACTGGGGGGTGAAGGTGCCGGGGTCGGAGGGCCATGTCATGTATGTGTGGGTCGATGCGCTCACCAATTATCTGACCGGCTGCGGCTATCCCGACGATGTCGAGCGGATGGCACGCTATTGGGCGGAAGGCGGCGACATCACGCATATCATCGGCAAGGATATCGTGCGATTTCATGCGGTTTACTGGCCGGCCTTCCTGATGAGCGCGAAGCTGCCGTTGCCCCGTCGCGTCTTCGGCCATGGCTTCCTGCTCAATCGGGGCGAGAAAATGTCCAAGTCGCTGGGCAATGTCGCCGACCCGATGGAGTTGGCCGAGCGGTTCGGGGTGGACCAGCTGCGCTATTTCCTGCTGTCCGAAGTGACCTTCGGCAATGACGGCAGCTATAGCGCGGAGGCGATCGTCCAGCGGGCGAACAGCGACCTGGGCAACGCGTTCGGCAACTTGGCGCAGCGGACGTTGAGTTTCATTGCGAAGAATCTCGCGGGCAGCCTGCCCGCGATCCATGGGCATGAGGCGGCGGACGAGGAATTGTTCGCGCTGCTCGACCGGACTATTCTTGCTGATATGCCCGACGCTTTTGCCGATCTCGCGCCGAGCGTCGCGATCGAGGCTTGGCTGCGCGCCTGTTTCGCGTGCAACCAGTATATCGACGCGCAGGCCCCTTGGGCGCTGCGCAAGACCGACCCGCAGCGGATGGAGACCGTGCTGGCGACGCTCTATATCGCCATTGCGCAACTGGCGGTGGCGATCCTGCCGGTGATCCCCCAGAGCGCGACGGCCTTGCTCGACCATATGGGGGTGCCGGCGGATAAGCGGAGCTATGAAGGCATCGGAGCGCACTGGTATTCGGCGCTGGCCGAAAGCGGCTTCACCCTTGCCCCGCCGACGCCGCTGTTCCCGCGTCTGGAACTGCCGGCGGAGGACGCCTGACCCATGCTCATCGACAGCCATTGCCACCTCAATTACAAGGGCTTGATCGAGGATCAGGCCAATGTGCTGGAACGGGCGCGGGCGCGGGGTGTGGGGACGATGCTTAACATCGCCACGCGCGAAAGCGAGTGGGA
Source organism: Sphingobium sp. (assembly GCF_036170395.1). Taxonomy (GTDB): domain Bacteria; phylum Pseudomonadota; class Alphaproteobacteria; order Sphingomonadales; family Sphingomonadaceae; genus Sphingobium. The sequence continues at coordinate 62,992 of NZ_JAVHPD010000033.1, read as the reverse complement.
CGCGGTGCTGGAGACCGCAGTGCGCGAGCGCGACGTGTGGGCGACGGTCGGCATCCACCCGCATGAGGCGGACGAGCATCCGCATGTCGACACCGCCAAGCTGGTCGAGCGAGCGGCGCATCCGCGGGTCGTCGGCATTGGTGAGACGGGGCTTGATTATTATTACGACCATAGCGATCGCGAGCGGCAGCAGCGCAGTTTCCGGTCGCATATCGCCGCCTGCCGCGAGACCGGCCTGCCGCTGATCGTCCACACGCGGGACGCGGAGGAGGATACGCTGCGGATCATGCGCGAGGAGAGGGAGGAGGGGGCTTATACCGGCGTCATCCACTGCTTCACCGCGAGTGGCGCCTTTGCCGACACGGCGATGGAATTGGGCTTCTACATCAGCATATCGGGCATCGTGACCTTCAAGAACGCCAAGGACTTGCAGGAGACGGCGGCGCGGTTGCCGATCGAGCGGCTGCTGATCGAGACGGACTCGCCCTTCCTCGCGCCGGTGCCGCATCGCGGCAGGCCGTGCGAGCCGGCCTTCGTCGCGGATACCGCCGCCTTCCTTGCCAAGTTGCGGGGTGAGAGCGTCGAGGAACTGGCGGCGGCGACATCGGCCAATTTCCGCAGCCTTTTCAGCAAGGCGGCATGAGCCTGAAGCTCGTCATGCTGGGCAGCGGCACCTCGTCGGGGGTGCCGCGCATCGGCAATGACTGGGGCAGTTGCGATCCTGCCGAGCCGAAGAACCGGCGGACGCGAGTGTCCATCCTGATCGAAAGTCCCACAACCCGTATCCTGGTGGACACCTCGCCCGACATGCGGGCGCAGTTGCTGGCGGCCGATGTGGTTCACATCGACGCGATCCTGTGGACGCACGACCATGCCGATCACAGCCATGGGCTGGACGATGTGCGGCAGCTCTACCATCATCGCGGGACGCCGGTGCCGGGCTATGCGCGGGCGCAGACGCTCAAGCTCTTGAAGGAACGCTTCGGCTATGCGTTCGAGGGGCGGCATGGCTATCATCCCACGATCGACGCGCGGGTGCTGCCCGATGGTTTGCGGATCGGCGATATCGATATCGCCTGCGTCGATCAGCCGCATGGCGAGATATATTCGACCGGATTCCGCTTCAGCCATGGTGGGCGCTCCGTCGGCTATGCCACGGATTTTCATGCGGTTACGCCCGACATGCTGGCGCTCTATGACGGGCTGGACCTGTGGGTGGTCGATGCGCTGCGAGAGAAGCCGCACCCGACGCATCCGCATCTCGCCATGACGCTGGACGCCGTCGCGGCGGTGCGGCCGGGGCGGACCGTCCTGACGCATATGGACCAGAGCATGGATTATGCGATGCTGCGGCGGACGCTACCGGAAGGCGTCGAGCCGGGCTATGACGGGCTGGTGGTGGAACTGGAGCGGATGGGCTGATGGACGGGCCGGATCAGGCGGCTTCGGCGATCTGGTATGTGCTGGCGCTGGTGCTGGTCGGGTCGGCGCTGGTCGGCCGGCGGCTGGCCTGGGGCGGCGTGCTGCGGATGGCGCTGCTGTGGGTGGCGATCTTCGCGGGCTTGCTGGGCCTCATGAAACTGGCGCAGAGCCAGGGTTTGCTGACCGGGCGCTGGGCGGAACAGGAAGGGAACAGCGCGCCGGACGAAGCGCCGCCGAGCCTGCCGCGCGCCCGCGCCGAGGGCCAGATGCTGCGGGTGCCTGTAGCGGCCGACGGCCATTATTGGGTCGAAGCCACGATCAACGGCACGCCGGCGCGCTTCATGATCGACAGCGGTGCGACCTTTACGGCGCTGTCCGAAACGACCGCGCGGGCGGCGGGCCTCAACTATGACGTGGGCGAGCCGGGCGTCATCATGACCACGGCCAACGGCAAGGTTTCGGCGCGGCGGTCGAGCATCGGGACGCTGGCGGTCGGGCCGATCCGCGCAAGCGATCTGCCGGTGGTGGTGTCGCCGGCGTTCGGGGAAATGAACGTCATCGGCATGAACATGCTCTCGCGGCTAAAAAGCTGGGGCGTCGAAGGCGGCGAGATGGTTTTGCGGCCTTAAGAGAACAGCGAGTGGGACAGCTGAATCGCGGTTTGCGAGGTTAAAGATTTAACATAATATATATTATCGGACTTAGAAACTGTAGGCGCAACTTAGAGATGTCACTCCCCGCAAGTTAGAGATGTCGCAGCTCAGCGCGTCTCGCGGTTCCGGGTGGCATATCCTCTCTAGGTTGGGAGCACGCGCCTATGACGGTTGTCGCGATGAGCCATGGTGAGCTTTCGAGATATGATACGCTCCTACGCTTCGAGCGTGGCGAGCTCAGGATTGAGGATGCGTCGGCGCTGCTCGGCGTTGGCGCCCGACAGATATATCGCTTGCTCAACCGGATGCGGGCTGATGGACCCGAGGCGCTTGTCTCATGGAAGCGCGGTCGACCAAGCAACCGGGCATTCCGGCCAGCCTTCCGCGAGCGCGTCCTCCATCTGGTGCGCGAGCATTATCACGACTTCGGCCCGACCCTGACGGCCGAGTATCTGGTCGAACGCCACGCGATCACGGTTTCGCACGAAACGCTGCGCAAATGGATGATATCAGCCGGCCTCTGGAAAGACCGCGACGCCCGCCGGCCACGTCCATATCAGCCGCGTTATCGTCGCGACTGTCGCGGCGAGCTCATTCAGGTCGACGGTTCGAAACATTGGTGGTTCGAAGGCCGTGGCCCGCAATGCACCCTGCTCGTCTACATCGACGACGCGACCAGCGAATTGATGCACCTCAAGATGGTCGAGAGCGAGAACACGTTCGCTTACATGGATGCGACACGCGAATATATCGAGCGGCACGGCAAGCCGATCGCCCTCTATTCCGACAAGTACAGCGTGTTCCGCAATCCCGTCGCCAGCGCCAAGGGCGACGGCATGACGCATTTCGGCCGAGCGCTGGAAGCGCTGAACATTGAGATCATCTGCGCGAATTCGCCACAGGCCAAAGGCCGTGTCGAGCGCGCGAACGGGACGCTGCAAGACCGCTTGGTGAAAGCCATGCGGCTAGAGGGTGTCTCGACGATCGCCGAGGCCAACGCCTTCCTGCCGGGCTATATGGCTCGGCATAATCAGCGCTTCGCCAAAACGCCGTTCGACCCGCGCGATCTACACCGCCCCCTCGCCCCGCATGACGATCTGCGCGCCGAGATGGTCTGGCGCGAGCAGCGCAAGGTCACGGCGGCGCTGACGCTGCACTACAACAAGGCGCTGTTCATTCTGACGCCGACCGAAATCAGCCGGCCGCTTGCGGGCAAAAGGGTTGATGTCTGCGAATATCCTGACGGCAGGCTGGAGATCCGCCACGGTGAACACGCCCTGCCCTATGAAATGTTCGACAAGATCCGGCAGGTGAACCAGGCAGCCATCGTCGACAACAAACATCTCGATGCGGCACTTACGCTGGCGAAGCTGATTCAGGAAAACTTGCCGGTCAGGAAGCGGAACAACAACGAGCCGTCCCGGCTGTCTCAGCCTAGCCACCGTTTTCCAATTCCGCCGCCTGATCCTGCGCCGACGAAGCGTAAACGCGGGCGCCCACCGCTATATCGACCGCAACCTATCGGGGTGGCGTTAGAGCCGGTGTGAGTTAGGCGCCAGAGGCAATCTGTACAACGATACCACCGAATCGTGCCTCGTCTGCCCAGCAGACAACCCCATCAACGTGAACCTCATGGCTTTCGTAAGGCTCGTCGGTATCACTATAGCAGGCCGCATAGCGACCATCGGGGCTGGCTTGAAATAAGCGTAATGGCCGACCTTCTTTGTCGCTTACTCGCGCAACGCAGTCCCGACAAAGGTAGCGCGGATATCGAGGATTATCCGAAACTACGGTTTCGCAGATTGGGCAAATTTGGGTCATGGTGCTCGTCTATTCGTAAACAATGGCTGCGGTGATAACGGCTGCTGCGTGCTTCCATGGATTAGGGTCTGCGGCGTGAGGCCAATCCGCAGCCCATGCCGACATGGCCTCAAGAAACTGAGGCAGCTCGGCGTTTTCCCACCGCTCACTCTGACTGGGGCGATCTAGCTCTGCACGAAGGCCTGCGACATACTGAGCAAAGCTGGCTTGGTCATGAACCTGATCGTGCGTCATGTGCGCAGAATGGCTTCACGTGATCTGATCCGCAATAGACTGGCGTGACCGGGCCCACTGCTGGTGCAGCGGGTCCATGGTCGCAGGAGCCGTGAGACCACCGCATCAGCAGGGCCTGCGGTTCGCTGTGTGGATGGCTACCCTCCGGCCCTCCTGCCCCAACCGGTGACATTTCTAACTGGCGGAGAAAGTGACTTCTCTAAATGGCAGGAACAGAAACGGGGCTGGCCAGAGGATTGCGCTCCCTCTATCGAAATGTCGTCATTCTCTCTCCTGCATCAGGTTCACCCATGTCGCACGCCAGCCCCGCCGATATCATGCCGCTTGCCGAGGTCATGGCGCGGCTGCGCGATCCCGAGACGGGCTGCCCCTGGGACATCGAGCAGGATTTCGCGTCCATCGCGCCCTATACGATCGAGGAAGCCTATGAGGTCGCCGATGCGATCGCGCGGGAGGATATGGCGGCGCTGCGCGACGAACTGGGCGACCTGCTGCTACAGGTGGCGTTCCATAGCCGCATGGCCGAGCAGGCCGGGCATTTCGGCTTGCAGGATGTGATCGACGGCATCACCGCCAAGATGATCCGGCGGCATCCGCATGTCTTTGGGCAAGGCACGCGGCGCGAGGACGGGCATGCGCAATGGGAGGCGATCAAGGCGGCTGAGCGGGCGGAGAAGGAGCCTGATCCGAGCGCCATGGCCGGGGTGGCGATCGCCCTGCCCGCGCTGCTGCGCGCGGAGAAGCTCCAGAAGCGGGCGGCGCGCACCGGGTTCGACTGGCCGGAACTTGGCAGCGTGCTCGACAAGATCGCCGAGGAACTGGCCGAGGTGCAGGATGCGCCCGACGACGCCGCGCGTGAGGAGGAAATGGGCGACCTGCTGTTCGCGGTCGTCAACCTCGCACGTCATCTGAACATTGACCCGGAAGTCGCGCTGCGGAAGGGCAATGCCAAGTTCGAAAAGCGCTTTCGCGGGATGGAGGCGCTGGCCGGCGAGAGTTTCGTCGGGCTTTCGCTGGAGGCCAAGGAGGCATTGTGGCAGCGGGTGAAGCGCGACCACAATGCATGATCGGCGGGGCGGAAGCCCCCTTCCCCCTCCCCGCCGAAGGCTTGATGTTGGACGTGACTTGGGCTGTTCCCCGGCGCAGGCCGGGGTCCAGTCGAGAGGGTGGAACTGGGCCCCGACTTTCGCCGGGGGACAGCTATTGGTTCATCGTTGCTATCAGCCGATCAGCTTCAATATGCCCTGCTGGCTCTGATTGGCCTGGGCGAGCATCGCGGTCGAGGCCTGGCTCAGTATCTGGGCTTTGGCGAGCTGCGTGGTTTCGTTCGAGAAATCCGCGTCCTCGATCCGGCTGCGCGAGTCGGTGAGGCTCAGCATCTCGGTCGAGAGGTTCGCGACGACCGATTCCAGCCGGTTCTGCATCGCGCCGAAGGTCGAGCGCGTCGCCGAAATGGTGTTGAGCGCATCGTCGAACTTGGCGAGGTCCGCCGTCGAGAAGCCGCCGGCCGTCGGATCGATCGCCGAGACGCCGCCGGTCACCACCGCCGCGATGGTCGCGTCGGTGCTGAGGTCGGTGAAGTTGATCGTCACGCCATTGGACGCATTGGCGCCCGCCTGGATGTAGACCGACGCGGCCGACCCATCGAACAGATTCTTGCCGTTGAAGTTGGACGTGGCAACCTGGTCATCGATCTGCGCCGCGAGCTGGTCCATCTCGGTCTTGATGGCGGTGCGGGCGTCGATATCGTTGGTGCCGTTGAGCGCCTGGACCGCAAGCTCGCGCATCCGCTGGAGCATGTTGGTCATTTCGGACAAGGCGCCGTCGGCGGTCTGAGCGAGCGACAGCCCGTCATTGGCGTTGCGGATGCCCTGCGCGATGCCGCGGATCTGGGCGGTCATCATCGTGGCGATGCCCATGCCCGCCGCGTCATCCTTGGCGCTGTTCATGCGCTTGCCGGTGGAAAGCCGTTCCATCGCGCGGGTCTGCATCATCGACGCGAGGGTCGATGAATTGGCGACGCGCAAGGCCGTCGAATTTGTTCCTACAACAGTCATAGAAGTCCCCGATCCATGAGCTTTGCAATGTCGGGACCGACCCGGATGGCCGGCCTCTCACAGGACCAGAACGGCGCGAGGCGGCGGGGCTTTAGCAGGTCTTGGAAAAAATGGTTATCGGGTTGGAAAGCATCTTTGCCGGTATGTTGCCGGGGGTGAGAAAATGGCGGATAACTGCGGGCTTGGGCCATCCCTGGACATGCAGACGTTGTCAGCTTAGCATGGCGCATGGCCCGCGACGACTGGTATAGGAATAAGGAATGGACGGCTGATATTGAGGCTGCGTTCCGAACCAAATTGTCGAAAGCACGCAGTCAAAAGTCCCAATATATCGTCATTCAGGCGGGATACTTGGCGCACGGTTATCCAGCAGCAGCACTAGCGCTTATCGATGAATATTTCAAAACCGGCGATGATTTTGATGTAGCCCGAGCATATTGCGTGCAGGCTGAAGCAAGGCTTTCTCTCGGCAGGATTGGGGAAGCTGTTGCCTCATATAAAGAAGCGCTGGATTACGAAACGAGACGACCTGGCGTTATCACGACGGCAAGCCTCGACTTGGCGAAAATCGTCGCAGAAAATAGACTGTCATCTGAATATGATTTTACACTCGAGATTCTCACCACAAGGTTCAAAGAGTCCGATTTCTCTTTTCCCAATCTTCGATATGTTTGGAACGGAAGCAATGCGTTGATCGCCGACGATCTCGGGCATCACGTAGAAGCGCAAGAGTTTGCAGAACGCGCGTTGCGCGCTGCTGCCGAGACCGAGTCGCCCTATCGCTATCATCGGACGATGGGCTTGGTGAAGAATAGCTCTGATGATTTTGGTCGTCGCATCAAGCGGATTGCACGTCCTTCGAAAATGCGAGCGCTTTTCCGACTGGCCATAAGCAAATAGCGTTGCAAAGCAAGCTTCGCGATCTGTCACACCGGGGTCCAGTCGAGAGCGCGGAACTGGACCCCGGCCTTCGCCGGGGAACAAGAAGCTATAGCTGGGCCTTACCGCTCCCGCTTGGCAAAGCGCGCGAAGGCGGCGTCGGAGAGGCGGGCTTCGACGCGCTGTTCCTCTCCCTCGACATGGGCGGAGAGGACTTCGCCATGTTCGTGCAGCCAGGCGAGCGCCGCGCCGTCCGACAGGGGGATGCGCAGGCCATAGATTTTCGCGCCGCGCGTCATGCGGTCGCTGATGGCGCGCTGGAGCGTGTCCACCCCCTCACCCGTCAGGGCCGAGAGGATGACGACATCGTCGCGGCGGGCGGCGGTTTCATGGGCGAGGGCGCGGGCCTCGTCGTCGAGCAGGTCGAGCTTGTTCCAGGCCTCGATGATCGGGGGCGCCTCCTCCCCCGCCCCTTCGCCCACGACATTGAGTTCGCCGAGCACGTCGAGCACATCGTCGCGCTGCGCATCCGTATCCGGGTGCGCGATGTCGCGGACATGGACGATGAGGTCGGCGGAGAGCACTTCCTCCAGCGTGGCGCGGAAGGCGGCGATGAGCTGGGTCGGCAGGTCGGAGACGAAGCCGACCGTGTCGGACAGGATCGCCTTGTCGAGGCCGGGCAGCGCGATCTGGCGCATGGTGGGATCGAGCGTGGCGAAGAGCAAATCCTCCGCCATGACGTCAGCGCCGGTCATGCGGTTGAAAAGCGTCGATTTCCCGGCATTGGTGTAGCCGACGAGCGCGATCACGGGCCAGGGCGCGCGTTGGCGGCGGGCGCGGTGGAGGCCGCGGGTGCGGGTGACCTGTTCCAGCTCGCGGCGGATCTTCGCCATGCGGTCGCGGATCATGCGGCGGTCGGCTTCGATCTGGGTTTCGCCGGGGCCGCCGAGGAAGCCGAAGCCGCCGCGTTGCCGCTCAAGGTGAGTCCAGCTTCGGACCAGGCGGCCGGCCTGATAGTCCAGATGGGCGAGTTCGACCTGAAGCCGGCCTTCGTTGGTAGCGGCGCGCTCGCCGAAGATTTCGAGGATGAGGCCGGTGCGGTCGATGACCTTGGCTTCGGTCGCCTTTTCGAGATTGCTCTGCTGGACGGGCGAGAGGCTGTTGTCGACGATGATGAGTTCGGCCTCTTCCTGGCGGGCGAGAGTCGCGATCTGATCGACTTGGCCGCTGCCGAACAGCGTCGCTGGCTTGCGGTCGCGGACGCGGAACGCCTGGGCCGCGCGCACGTCGATGCCGATTGCTAGCGCGAGGCCGCGCGCTTCCTCCAGCCGGGCGTCGCTGTCGCGGCGGTCCCCTCCATGGGTTTCGGCATGGACGACGACCGCGCGCGCGCCGCGCGCCACTTCATCGTCGGAGTCGCGGTTGAATATGGCCATGCGGGCTTAAAGCATTCGGACGGACATGGGTCCAATCATAACCGCGTCCGCGCGCTCTGAACCGGTCGAGGGAAAACAAATGCCCTTCGACAGGCTCAGGGCGAACGGGGGATAGAATGCCCCCTCAATCGTCCTGCTCATTCTCGCCGCTGAGGTCGAGCGTGTGGAGCGGCTGGACGGTCGAAATGGCGTGCTTGTAGACAAGCTGCACCATGCCGTCGCGCTCCAGCAACATGCAGAACAGGTCGAAGGCGGCGATCTCGCCCTGGAGCATGACGCCGTTCACGAGGAACATCGTCACCGGGCTGCCCGATTTGCGGACGGCGGAGAGGAAGATTTCCTGGAGCAGCTTCGACTTGGGATTGCCGTCGCTGGCCTTGCGCAGGTCCGTCAGGTCCATCGGCTGCGCGGGCATGACGGTGGAGATGGCGTGCTTGTAGACCAGCTGCGACTGGCCGTCGCGGCGCAGCAGAACGGAGAAATTGTCGAACCAGGTGATGATGCCCTGCAACTTCACGCCCTTGACCAGGAACATGGTCACCGGGGTCTTGCTCTTGCGCAGGCTGTTCAGGAAAATGTCCTGAAGATTGTTCACTTTGTCGGCCATGGTCGTCGCCAGTCCTATTGTTGGCGGGACGTTACCCGCTCTCGCACCCTTAAGCAGAGTGTCTTGCCCGCCCCCGCACACCGGGAGCGGCATGATTTATACCGCAATTGCGAAGGGGCGTCCATGCCCCAGACGCGATAGGGCACAATTTCCCCGCGAACCCGCTATTCCTTGCCGTCGGTGATGCCGAGCAGCTTCAATTTGCGGTGCAGCGCGGACCGCTCCATGCCGATGAAAGTCGCGGTGCGGGATATGTTGCCGGAGAAACGCCGTATCTGGATACGCAGATATTCGCGCTCGAAACTCTCGCGCGCCTCGCGCAGGGGTGCGCCCATGATCGCGGACTGGCCGATCCCTTCCCCGCCGCCGCCGCTGGTGAGTTCGGCGGGCAGCATGTCCAGTTCGATCCGGCCGATGCGGTCGCCCGGCGCCAGGATCATCGTGCGTTCGATGACGTTGCGGAGCTGGCGGACATTGCCGGGCCATTCATTGGCCTGAAGCGCGGCCATGGCGTCGCTCGCGATTTCGGGCGGGGCGACGCGGCGGTCGGCGGCGAAGCGGGCGAGATAATGTTCGACCAGCGGCGGGATATCGTCGCGCCGCTCCGACAGCGGGGGAATGGCGAGCGGCACGACGTTGAGGCGGTAGAAGAGATCCTCGCGGAAGCGGCGCTCCTCGATCTCCTGCGCCAGGTTGAGCGCGGTCGAGGAGATGACGCGGACATCGACCTTCACCTGCCGCTGGCCGCCGACGCGGGTGAAGCTCTGGTCGGTGAGGACGCGCAAGATCTTGCCCTGCGTTGTCAGCGGCATGTCGGCGATCTCATCGAGATAGAGCGTGCCGCCATGCGCCTGTTCGAGGAAGCCGGGGCGGACGAGGCCGCTCGGGTCTTCGACGCCGAACAGCTCCTCCTCGACCCGGTCGGGGTCCATCCGCGCGGCGGCGACGATGATGAAGGGCGAATCGGCGCGGCCGCTCCAGCTGTGGAGCATCCGCGCGGCGACTTCCTTGCCGACTCCCGCCGGGCCGGAGATGAGGACTCGGCTGCCGGTGCCGGCGACCTTCTTGATCGTGGCGCGCACCCCGTTGATCGCGGCCGAGGTCCCGGTCAATTCGTCATCCTGGCCGAAACGGGCGCGCAGCACCTGGTTCTCGCGCCGTAGCCGCTCGGTCTCGGTCGCGCGGCTGACGAGGTGGAGCAGCCGGTCGGCCTCGAACGGCTTTTCGATGAAGTCGGCCGCGCCCTTGCGGATGGCGGCGACGGCGGTGTCGATATTGCCATGACCGGAGATCATGAGGACGGGGATGGAGGGATCGCGCCGCTTGATCTCGTCCAGCAGTTCAAGGCCATCGAGCCGCGAGCCCTGAAGCCACACGTCCAGCAGGACGAGCGACGGGCGGCGCGAATCGAGCGCGTCGATCGCGCTGTCGCTGTTCGCGGCGGTGCGGGTGGCGAAGCCTTCGTCCTCCAGCACGCCCGCGACCAGATCGCGGATGTCCTCTTCATCGTCGACTATCAGAATATCAAGCGCCATTGGCCGTCACTTTTCCCTTGGGCAGGGCAATCACCTGCCCCTCTTCCAGTTTGTCCAGCGCCCCCATGGGGAAGCGCAGGGTTACGCAAACGCCGCCGCCCGGCGCATCATCGAAGCGGATTTCGCCCAGATGCTCCTCGACAATCTTCTTGACGATGGCGAGGCCGAGACCCGTGCCCTTCGACCGGGTCGTCATATAGGGTTCGAGGATGCGGTCGCGCTCGGGCGGCAGGCCGACGCCGTCATCCTGCACGCGGATGACGATATCGTCCCCTTCCCGTGACAGCGTCATGACGACATGGCCGCGCGGACCGCCATCGTCTGAAACGGCCTTGGGTTCAATCGCTTCCACCGCATTCTTGACGATGTTGGTGAGCGCCTGACCCAGTTGCCGCCGATCGCACACCATCTCCAGGTCGGGCAGGTCGGTATGATATTCGAAGCGGATCGCGGGATGCGCGACCTCATGCAGGAACAGCGCATGGCGGGCGATGTCGCCGATCGCCTCGCGTCGGAATACTGGCTTGGGCATCCGCGCGAAGGAGGAAAATTCATCGACGATGCGGCGCAGGTCGCCCACCTGCCGCACGATCGTGCCGGTAAGGCGGGAGAAGGTCGCCTTGTCGCTCGTGATCTCCTCGGCATAGCGGCGCTGGAGCCGTTCGGCGGCGAGCTGGATCGGGGTGAGCGGGTTCTTGATCTCATGCGCGATGCGCCGGGCGACGTCGGACCAGGCGGCGCGGCGCTGATCGCTGAGCTGCTGGGTGATGTCGTCGAAGGTCAGGATATGGCCCGAGGCATCGCGCGACAGCTTGACCGCCAGGGTGCGCAGGTCGCCATGGGCGCGCACCTGGACGATGCCGGCATCCTCTTCGGACGCGACATAGTCGGCAAGTTCGGAGGATAGTTCGGCGAGCGGGCGGCCTACGGGATCGTCCCCCTCCTCCGCCAGGATCGCCGCGGCCGAGCTGTTGAGCAGCTGAATGACGCCCTTCCGGTCGACCGAGAGCACGCCGGCGGTGACGCCCGACAGGATCGCCTCGATAAAGGCGCGGCGCTCATCGAGCTGGCTGTTGGCGGCGACCAGCGCGCCAGTCTGCGCCTCCAGCCGCTGGGTCATGCGGTTGAAGGCCGATGCGAGCGTGCCGATCTCGTCGCGCGCCTGATGGCGGGTGACGCGGGCGGAAAGATCGCCTGCGGTGATGCGGCGCGCGGCGGTCACCAGTTCGTTGACCGGACGGACCATCCAGTCGGCGACCGCGAGCGCGATATAGACGGCGATGCCGACCAGCAGCAGCGATCCGACGAACAGCGCGATGTTGAAGCGCAGTTGCAGCGCGCGCGATTGGGCGGCGAACTGGTCATAATCGGCGATCACCTTTTGCGCCCGCTCGACGTTCGAGAAGGATGTGGTGACGGCGTTGCGGGTGGCGTAGAGATAGACCTTGCTGCTGGGATAGAGCAGGGTCACGGCCTCCACCTGATTGGGGCGGACGCGCACGACGATATTCTCGCCTTTGGAGAGGCGCTGGACCGCTTGCGGCCAGAGCATTTCGGCGGCGGGGCGGTTTTCGGGGTCCACGGTGGCGGCGGTGCGGGCGATGCCGTCCTTGCCCACTTCTATGATCGCCGACCGGTTCAGTTTCCGCGTCACCACCTGATAGATATAGCCCTCGGCGAAGCGGGGGCTGGAGACGGGCGATTCGCGCAGATAGTCGCGCAGGTCGTTCGCCATGGTGACGGTTTCGTCGCTGACCTCGCGCAGATTCTGCTCATAATAGCCGCGCGCGAGATCGCCCGCATTCTGGAGCATCCCGCGCGCGCTGTCCGAAAACCAGAATTGCACGCCATATTGGAACAGCAACGAGGCGAAGATCACCACCAGCAGCATCGGCACGCTGGCGACGATCGAGAAGATAGCGACGAGGCGGACATGGAGCTGCCCGTCGCTGCCGATCGCCGATTGCGCCGCGCGCCGCTTCGCCACGCGCCGGCCGAGCAGCACCAGCAGCGCGATGGCGGGGACGAGGTTGGCGACCAGCAGCAGCGCGACGATCGGCGGGGTCAGCAGCGTGTAGGATTCGCCGCTGCCCGACAGCAGGCGATAGGTGAGCGCCGCCATGCCGACGAAGATGGCGAACGTCACCGCCTCCACCAGCGCCGCAAGCCGGCCGCCGCGCAGGAACGGCGGCAGGCGCCTGCGCCATGCCGGTGCCCGCCGGGGGATAGGGGTCGCGCCGCTCATAGTGGCTTCGTTACAACAATGCCGTGCCCGCTCAAACACAGTTTAGTCTGAAATGTATGGCGTTGGTCGAGCGGGGCGATCGGTTCGTCGGGCATAGCCCGTGTCAACCATTGTCCTGCATCCGCAGCGCCAGCGGATCGAGACCATAGTCGGTCAGCTTCTTGCGCAGCGTATTGCGGTTGATGCCGAGCAGCCCGGCGGCGCGAATCTGATTGCCGTCGACGCTCGCCAGCACTTCCTGGAGCAGCGCCGGTTCGATCACGGCAAGGAGGTCGTCGTGCAGCGCGCGATTGGGCTGGGCGAGGCCGATGCCGAGTTGCCGCCGCGCCCAGTCGCGCACCGCATGGACCAGCTGGTCGGCGGGGGCGGCATGGTCGGCGGGCACGGCGTCGAACGGCAGCATGTTCCGCAGCATGTCGGCGGTGATGACATTTTCGCGGGTCAGCACCGAGAGGCGCTGCATCATGTTCTGAAGTTCGCGCACATTGCCGGGCCAGTGCCAGGCCATGAGGAGTTGCGCCGCCTCGTCCGACAGGCTCTTGCGCGGCAGCCCCTCCTGCGCGGCGCGTTCCAGGAAATGGCGGGCGAGCAGGATCACATCCTCGCGGCGCTCTCGCAAGGCGGGCAGAGCGATGGGCACGACATTGAGGCGATAATAGAGATCCTGGCGGAAGCGGCCTTCCTCGATCAGGATGGGCAGGTCCTTGTTGGTGGCGGCGATGATGCGCACATTGACGCGCACGGGCTTGGAGCCGCCGACGGTCGTCACCTCGCCCGACTGGAGCACGCGCAAAAGGCGGGTCTGCGCCTCCATCGGCATGTCGCCGATCTCGTCCAGAAAGAGCGTGCCGCCCTGCGCCTGCTCGAACTTGCCGGCGGTGCGGGCGTGAGCGCCGGTGAACGCGCCCTTTTCATAGCCGAACAGTTCCGCCTCGATCAGTTCGCGCGGGATGGCGGCCATGTTGATCGGCACGAAGGGCTTGGTGCGGCGCTGACCCAGGCTGTGGATCGCTTCGGCCACCAGTTCCTTGCCGGTGCCCGATTCGCCCAGCACCAGGATGGAGAGGTCGTTGGAGAGGACGCGGGCGATGGTGCGATAGACTTCTTGCATCGCCGGCGATCGGCCGACGAGCGGCAGGCCGTCATGCGGCAGGCCCGGCTCCCCCGCCTGCTCCGCCGCGCTCTGCCGGGTGCCGAGCGCGTCGGCGACGGCGCGGGTGAGTTCGTTGAGGTCGAAGGGCTTGGGAAGATATTCGAACGCGCCCTTCTCGGTCGCGCGGATCGCGGTGTTGAGCGTGTTCTGCGCCGAGAGGATGATGACGTTGAGGTCGGGCCGGTCGGCGATGATCTCCGCCACGCCGTCGAGACCGTCGCCATCGGGCAGCATGACGTCGGTGATAAGGATGTCGGGCGCGAAGCTCTGCATCAGCGCGGTGCGCTCGCGGATCGAGGCGGCGGTTTTGACCTTGTGCCCCTGCCGCCGCAGCGCTTCGCCCACCACCACGCAGATGGCGGGATCATCATCGACCACCAGGATCGCACCGGTCATGGGCATCAGCCGATCCCCATCGGCAGCAGGACGCGGAAGGTGGATTCGCCCGCTTCCGCGTCGCGCGAATATTGGACGAAGCCGTTCATGTCGCGCACCAGCTTGTCCACCAGGGCAAGGCCCAGCCCCTGCCCGTCGCGCTTGGCGGTGATGAAGGGGTTGAAGAGATGGTCGAGAATATGTTCGGGCACGCCGGGTCCATTATCGATGACGAGGATTTCGATCGGCAGCACGGCGCTGCCCTTGCCGCCGCCCACGACGACCGAAACGCCATGGCGGAAGGCGGTTTCGACGCGGATGCGGGGCTTGGCGACATGCTCCAGCGCTTCGGCGGCGTTCTTCAAGAGGTTTATCATCACCTGCACCAGCGCATCGTCATTGATGTTGGCGAATGGCAGGGACGGGTCATAATGTTTTATGATCTTTATGTTTTTGGCGAAACCGGCGGCGGCGATGCCGGCAGCGCGATCGATCAGCGGATAGATATTGCCCGGCGCGCATTCGAGCGTGCGGTCGGTGGTGAAATCCTGCATCCGGTCGATCAGCGCGGCGATCCGGTCGACCTCGTTGCAGATGAGCTGGGTGAGCGCGGCGTCGCGGCCGTCCTGGCTCGATTCGAGCAACTGCGCCGCGCCGCGTATGCCCGACAGCGGGTTCTTGATCTCATGCGCCAGGATCGCCGCCGCACCCATGGCCGAGCGCGCCCCGCCTGCCGTGCCGCGATGGCCGATCTTGCGCGCCTGGCTCTGGGCGTGGAGCGAAACGACGCGCCAGCCGTCATGATCGCCGATGGGGGCGATCATCAGGTCGACCTCCATCTCCGCCGTGCGGCCGGCATGGACTTTGATGTCATAGGCGGCAACCGCCTTGTTGCTGTGCCAGATGTCGAAGCGCGCGCCTGCTTCGGCAATGCGGATGGTGCGGGCGATGTCGCTGCCGACGATCGCCGATCGGGCCATGTTGAGCAGGGTCTCTGCGCGGACATTGGCGTCGGCGATGCTGTTGTCGGGGCGCACCAACAGGGTCGCGACGGGCAGCGCCGTCATCTGTTCGCCGAGCGACGGACCGTCCTGCGCCGCCCGCAGCGGTGGCGCCGACGTCAGCGCGCTCGTCATGCCGCCCTGCGCAGCTCCGCCGCGCTCGCGCCGCCGGCGATCAGCGGCTCGTAGAAGCGGGCGAGCATGTCGAGCACGACCTCCGCCTCCGGCTGCTGGTTGACGGCATGGCGAAATTCGGCGGAACCGGGCAGCCCCTTGGTGTACCAGCCGATATGCTTGCGCGCCATGTTAACGCCGGTATGCCTGTCATAATGATCGAGCATCGCGTGATAATGCTCTATAATGACGCGATATTGTTCTTGCAGGCTGGGGTCGGGAATGCGCGTGCCGTCGGTCAGCCAGGCCATGACCTGCCCGATCAGCCAGGGCCGACCGTAAGCGCCGCGCCCGATCATGACGCCATCCGCGCCGCTCTGCTCCAGCGCCGTTTCGGCGGCCTCGATCGAACAGATGTCGCCGTTGACGATGACGGGCAGCTTCACCGCATCCTTGACCTTGCGGACGAAGGCCCAGTCGGCCGATCCCTTGTACATCTGGCAGCGGGTGCGGCCGTGGACGGTGATGAGCTTCGCGCCGAGATCCTCGGCAATATGGGCGAGTTCAGGCGCGTTGAGGCTGGAGTGGTCCCAGCCCATGCGCATCTTGACGGTGACCGGCACGTCGACCGCCTCGACCGTCGCCTTGATGAGCGAGGCGGCGAGCGGCAGGTCACGCATCAGCGCGCTGCCGGCGTCGCCATTCACCACCTTCTTGACCGGGCAGCCCATGTTGATGTCGATGATGGCCGCGCCGCGATCGGCATTGAGCTTCGCGGCCTCGGCCATTTCCGCAGGCGAGCAGCCGGCGAGCTGCATCGAGACCGGCTCCTCCAGCGGATGCCAGGCGGCCTTTTGCAGCGACTGGCGCGTCTCGCGGATCATCGCCGCCGACGCGATCATCTCGGTCACGTTGAGGCCCGAGCCATAGCGGCGCACAAGCGTGCGGAAGGGCATGTCGGTGACGCCGGTCATCGGGGCGAGAACGACCGGCATGTCGATAGTGACGGGGCCGATGGCGATGGGGGAAAGTTTGCGCATGGTTGGAATGTGATTACTGCCTAAAAAACAGGCAGCGCTTAGCGGAAATCGGGAATGGGGGCAAGGCTGCGTACCCGTCCTTCGACAGGCTCAGGACGAACGGCGGTGGGATGGGTCTTTCGGCAAGCCGAGGGAGCGGCTATGCGCGCCGCATGGTATCGCATCCTAAGATCGTCGCGCTGATCGTCGCCGCTGGACAGGGGAGCCGCGCGGGTGGCGATCTCCCCAAGCAGTTCCGCAGGATCGGCGGCAGGGCGGTGCTGGCCCATGCTTATGACGGGCTCGCAGCGCATCCGGCGATCGAGGCGATCCACATCGTTCTGGGCGAAGGGCAAGAGGCGGAGGCGCGGGCGCTGCTGGGCGATCGGGCGGTGGCGGCTTTCGTCACCGGGGCTGACAGCCGGCGCGGGTCGGTGCGCGCGGGGCTGGAGGCGATCGCGGCGGCTGACGGCGCGGACATCGTGCTGATTCATGATGCGGCGCGGCCCTACCTGCCGACCGCTATGATCGATCGCTTGCTGGCGGCGCTGGAGACGGCGCAGGGTGCGATCCCCGCCCTGCCCGTCGCCGACACGCTGGTGCGCGGCGCGGACGGGGTGATGGGCGAGGGCGTGGATCGGGGCGCGCTGTATCGGGTGCAGACGCCGCAGGCGTTCCGCTTCGACACGATTCTGGCGGCGCATCGCGGCTGGGACGAGCGCCGGGAAGCGACCGACGACGCGCAGATACTTCGCGGCTGGGGCCATGACGTCCTATTGGTGCAGGGCGATGAAAGGCTTGAGAAATTGACCTATCCGCAGGACTTTGCGCGGGCTGAGGCGATGATCGCGCGAACGACGCGGGTCGGCATGGGCTATGACGTGCACCGGCTGGCCGAGGATGAGGAACTGTGGCTGGGCGGGCTGCTGATCCCGCACGATCGCGGGCTGGCCGGGCATAGCGACGCCGATGTGGCGCTGCACGCGATTGTGGACGCGATATTGGGCGCGCTGGCGGAAGGCGACATCGGCAGCCATTTCCCCCCGTCCGACCCGAAATGGCGCGGCGCCTCATCCGACAAGTTCCTGGCCTATGCGTGCGACCGGGTGGCGGCGCGCGACGGAAGGATCGAGCATGTCGACCTCACCATCATCTGCGAAGCGCCCAAGATCGGCCCGCACCGCGAGGCGATGCGCGCGCGGATCGCGGACATACTGGCGGTGCCGGTCGATCGGGTGAGCGTCAAGGCGACGACGACCGAGCGGCTGGGCTTTGCCGGGCGGCGCGAGGGAATCGCGGCGCAGGCGGTTGCCACCCTCTCCCTCCCCGCGCTATCCTGACCCCCATGCCCGACACCATCCTGCCCGACCCGCTGGTCGAACTCGCCCAGAAGGTCATCATCGCCAACCGGCGCGCCGGGCGGACCGTAGCGGTCGCAGAAAGCTGCACCGGCGGGCTCGTGTCGGCGGCGCTCACGGAGATCGCGGGGTCATCCGACGTGTTCGAGGCGGGTTTCGTCACCTATTCCAACGACATGAAGGCCGAGCTTCTCAAGGTCTCGCAGGATGTGCTGGAGACGTTCGGCGCGGTTTCGATCGCCACCGCCTGGGCGATGGCGCAGGGCGCGCTCAAGAAAAGCCATGCCCATGTCGCGGTCGCCATCACCGGCATTGCGGGACCGGGCGGCGGGAGCGAACAAAAGCCTGTGGGGACGGTCGTGTTCGCCCGCGCCGAGCGGGGGGCGGCGGCCGACAAGGTCGTCGCCGACATGCGCCATTTCGAGAATGACGGCCGGGGTGGCGTGCGGCTTCAGGCGGCGCTGTGCGCGCTCGAACTGCTGCTGCCCGACGCGCCGTAGAGCGCCGCCGCCCGCGCCTCAAACGCGCCGATCATCTTGCGGAGCGCCTTGTCGAAAAACTGGCCGGCGAGCATTTCGAAGATGCGGTTCTTGAACTGGAACTCGACCTCGAAATCGACCAGCACCCCGCCCTGCCCGTCGTCGCGAAACTCCCATTCATTGTGGAGATGCTTCAATGGCCCGTCGAGATAATCGACCCGCACATGGCGCGGCCGTTCCTTGTGAACGCGCGAGGTGAAGCTCTCGCTGATCCCCTTGAAGCCGACGATCATGTCCGCGACCATCTCGGTCTCGCTATTCGATCGCACGCGGATCGCGCTGACCCAGGGCAGGAATTCAGGGTAGGCGGCGACATCGGCCACCAGATCGAACATCTGCGTCGGCGTATAGGGAAGATGGCGGGTTTCGTTATGCTTGGGCACGATTATTGACCCCCGGTGGTGACTGAGATATTCCTGTTTTCAACGTCGCCCCGGACCTGATCCGGGGCCCCGCTTTTTCCCTCCCGACGCGAAGGAAGCGGGATCCCGGGTCGAGCCCGGGATGACGTCATCATGCGTCAGACTTTGGCCGCTGCCTTGGCGAGTTGCGCTTCGCGGGCGGCGCGCATTTCGGCGAAATCCTTGCCGGCATGATAGCTCGACCGGGTGAGCGGGCTGGACGCGACCTGAAGGAAACCCTTGGCGCGAGC
Source organism: Sphingobium sp. (assembly GCF_036170395.1). GTDB lineage: Bacteria > Pseudomonadota > Alphaproteobacteria > Sphingomonadales > Sphingomonadaceae > Sphingobium. The sequence goes on along the minus strand of NZ_JAVHPD010000033.1, from coordinate 43,892 downwards.
GATCGCGGCATAGGCGTTGAACGCGGCCGGGGTCACGAACTCCATCACCTTGGCGTGCTTGGGCGTGGGCTGAAGATATTGGCCCATGGTCAGGAAATCGATGTCGGCCGATCGCATGTCGTCCATCACCTGATGCACTTCCAGCCGTTCCTCGCCCAGGCCAAGCATGATGCCGGACTTGGTGAAGATCGACGGATCGAGCTTCTTCACCGTTTCCAGCAGCCGCAGCGAGGCATAATAGCGCGCGCCGGGGCGGATGGTGGGATAGAGGCGCGGCACGGTTTCGAGATTGTGGTTATAGACGTCCGGCCGCGCCGCGACGATCATCTCGACCGCGCGCTCATGCTTGTTGCGGAAGTCGGGCGTCAGAATTTCGATCGTCGTCTGCGGCGTGGTGCGGCGCAGCGCCTCGATCACCTTGACGAACTGCGACGCGCCGCCATCGGGCAGATCGTCGCGGTCGACCGAGGTGATGACGATATGCTCAAGCCCCATTTCCGCCGAGGCGTCGGCCAGGTTCTGCGGCTCATTGGGATCGACCTTGCGCGGCATCCCGGTCTTGACGTTGCAGAAGGCGCAGGCACGGGTGCATACATCGCCCAGGATCATCACCGTGGCGTGTTTCTTCGTCCAGCATTCGCCGATATTGGGGCAGGCGGCTTCCTCGCAGACCGTCGCCAGCCCCTTTTCGCGCATGAGCTTGCGCGTCTCATGATAGCCGGGGCTGGTCGGCGCCTTGACGCGAATCCAGTCGGGCTTGCGGGCGCGTTCCGGCTTCGATGCGCCGGGGATCGGGGCGATGTCGGTCATGATGTGCAGATAGCGATGGTTGCGGACTCTTGCCAGCCCCCCTTTTGTGCGGCACAGGCCAAGCATGACTGACTTTGCCGACATGATCCAGGGCTATCGCCGTTTCCGCGACATCGGCTGGGCGCAGCAGCGCGAGCGATGGGACGAACTCGCCGAGGGGCAGAGCCCGCGGGTGATGGTGATCGCCTGCTCCGACAGCCGCGTCGATCCGGCCCAGATATTCGACACCAGCCCCGGCGAGATTTTCGTGGTGCGCAACGTCGCCGCGCTGGTGCCGCCGTTCGAGACGTCGCCGGGCCGGCATGGCGTGTCAGCCGCGCTGGAATTTGCGGTGCAGGTATTGAAGGTCGGCGAGATCGTCGTGATGGGTCATGGCAAATGCGGCGGCTGCAAGGCGGCGCTGAGCCAGGATCTGAAAGACGCGCCGCCAGGCGAAGGCGGCTTCATCCATGATTGGATCGAATTGCTGGACGATGCGCGCGAGACGGTCGTCTCCGAATATGGCGAACGGCGCGATCGCGACGCCGAGCGGGCAATGGAGCAGGAAGGGGTGAAGGTCTCCCTCGCCAACCTGCGCAGCTTCCCCTGCGTGCGGCACAAGGAAAAGAGCGGCGCATTGAAGCTGATCGGCAGCTTCTTCGCCATTTCGGACGGGCAGTTGCACCTGCTGGACGAAGCGAGCGGGACGTTCTCGCCCGCCTGAAGCATAAGGAGGCGGCATCATGGCGTCACGACAGGAAGGCCGCGGCAATATCGCGCTGCTGATCGACGCGGACAATGCGTCGGCGGCGCATTTCGACCCGGTGATGACGGTTCTGGCGGAGCTGGGCACCGTCAATATCCGCCGCGCCTACGGCAATTGGAGCAAGGCGACGCTCAAGACCTGGGCGGCGCTGTCGGTCGCGCAGGCGATCGAGCCGCAGCAGCAGTTCGACCTGACCAAGGGCAAGAACGCCACCGACATGAAGATGACGATCGACGCCATGGACCTGCTGACCAGCGGGCGGGTCGACGGCTTCGGCCTCATGTCGAGCGACAGCGATTTCACGCCGCTCGTCACGCGGCTGCGGCAGGATGGCATCCCGGTCTATGGCTTTGGCACGGCGAACACGCCCGAAGGCTTTCGCCGCGCCTGCACGCGCTTCATCGACGTGGCTGCGCTGAAGCCCGCCGAGGTGCCAACGGCGAAGAAGGCGAGCGGATCGCGGGCGAAAGCGCCTGCGGCCAAGGCCGAAGTGCCCCCTCCCCCGCCGCCGGCACCGCCCGCGACCGAAAAGACCGTCGATCCCGAAGTCGTGCGCCTGCTGATCGACGCCTATGACGAAGCCAAGCGCGATGAGCGGGGTTTCGTCGCGCTGGGGCCGGTGGGCCAGCGGGTCGGCAACCGGTCGAGCTTCGACGTGCGCAACTATGGCTATAAGCGCCTGTCGGACCTGGTCGCGGCGATCCCCAACTTCATCACCGAAGTGCGCGAAGGCGGCCAGACCTGGATTAAGCGGGTGCGCTGAGACGCTCCTGCCAGAGACGAGGTCGTGGCCGCTCTCTCAGTGATGATATGGTATAATATTATCTAGCGGATCATCCCCGCTCGTCCGTTTTCCTGTCTGTCCCCAATTTGGAGCGGAAGCATGTCCGATCGCCGCCATTTCCTGTCCGCCGCCGCCGCCCTGCCCTTGTCGGCGCTGGCGGCAAGCGGTGAGAGTCATGCCGCAGAGTTGCCCGCAACGTCCGACTTTGCCGGGCTCGACTTCGCCAGGCTGCAACGCGCCTTTGTGGCGCTGTACGACGTGGATCGGTCGATAGCCAACTTCGACGCCGCTTATTATGGCGTGCTGACCCGGCCGGTGCTCGCCGCCTATCGGGAGAAGGCGGACTGGCTCAATCGGCACAATTCGACCTTTCTGCGCAATGCCGTGCCCGGCATGGCGCGCGACGCCGAACTCGACAAGTCGCGCGACGCGGTGGCGCGGATGATCGGCGCGCAGGCGGACGAGGTCGCGCTGGCTTCGAGCGCGACCGATGCGCTCTACGCGCTCATCGTCAACTATGCGCTGCTCAAGCCCGGCGACGCCGTGCTCTACTGCGATGTCGATTATGACGAGATGCAGTTCGCGATGGAGTATCTGGCGCAGAGCCGTGGCGTCAAGGTCGTGCGCTTTGCCCTGCCCGAGCCGCATACGCGCGCCAACATCCTGGCGGCCTACGACAAGATGCTGCGGGAAACGCCGCGCGCGCGGCTGCTGCTGCTGACCCATGTGTCCAATCGCAACGGGCTGATCCCGCCGGTGCGCGAGATCGTGGCGATGGCGAAGGCGCGCGGCGTCGATACGATATTGGACAGTGCGCAGGCGGTCGGGATGATGCCGTTCGACGTGGCGGAGACGGGCGCGGACTTTATCGGCTTTTCGCTCCATAAATGGGTCGCCGCGCCGCTCGGCACCGGGGGTATCTATGTCCGCAAGGACCGGCAGGCGGACATATTGCCCTGGCTGGGCAACCTTCTCTACCCCGCCAGCGACATGCGATCGCGCCTGCCGACCGGCACCGTGGACTTCGCCGCCCGGCTGACGATCCCGGCGGCTATCGCGATGCAGGAGCGGATCGGCGTGGCGCGCAAATTCGCGCATCTGCGGGCGCTGCGCGATCATTGGTACGGGCCGGCGGGCGAGATAAGGGGCGTCGAACGGCTGTTGCCGGACGAGGCGGACAATTATGGCGCGATCAGTTCCTTCCGCCTGCCCGGCATGAGGACGATGGAGCAGGCGCGGCAGGCGCAGGCGCGCTTTGTCGAAAAGCATCGGCTGCTGGTGGTGGCAAAGGCGGGGCTGGCCTCCGGCCCGGTTTTGCGGGTGACGCCGGCGCTCTTCAACAGCAGCACGGAACTGGATCGGCTGGTCCGCGCGATCGCGGCGGAACGTGCCCTGTTCGCGTGACGGGCGCGAAAAAAAGGCCGATCCAAATGGACCGGCCCGAAAGTTTTTAGGAGAGGATGCCTGAAAGGCCTCTCCGATATGAAATGGTAGCGTCACCATCGCAAGTGCGGAATCGCTGTTCGCAGTTGCAAAGATTGCAATCGTATTTCTGGCTTAGGCCTCGCCCCAGATCGCCCTCGCGGTTTCGACCACCAGCTCCAGCTTCGCGCGCTGCTCGTCGGGCGTGATGGCGTTGCCTTCCTCGGTGGAGGCGAAGCCGCACTGGGGTGCGATGCCGAGCTGGTCGATATCGACATATTTCGCCGCTTCCTCGATCTGGCGCTTCAGCCCATCGATCGGCTCCAGTTGGGGCGTCTTGGTCGTGATGAAGCCCGGATAAACGCGCTGCTTGCCTTTGGCGAGCAGCCGCAGCGGTTCGAGCCCGCCGGCGCGCTCGCTGTCATATTCCATGAAGAAGAGGTCGACGCCGGTCTGGTTGAAGATCGCGTCGGCGGCTAGATCATAGGCGCCCTCGGCCGCCCAGGTGGAGCGGAAATTGCCCCGGCACATATGCATCCCGATCAGCATGTCGGCGGGCCGATCCTTGATCGCCTCATGCATCATGCGTGCATAGGCGGTGATGAGCCAGTCGGGGTCCACGCCTTCAGCCGCCTTCTGCGCGCGATGCTTGGGATCGCACAGATAGGCAAAGAAGATGTCATCCATCTGGAGATAGCGGCAGCCCGCATCATAGAAGGCCGCGACCGCTTTCGCGTAGGTGGCGGACAGGTCGGCGAACAGCACCTCCAGATCGGCATATTCGGGCACATGGATGTCCGCCTTCGCCGTGCGGAAATGGCAGCAGCTGGGGCCGGGGATCGAGATTCTCGGCGTGACATTGGTGTGCGCGGCGAGGAAGCGGAAATGGTCGAGCATCGGATGATCGGCGGGGAAGTCGAGCTTGCCGTTGATGACCGGGAAAATCGGCCGCAGCTTGACGCCATGGAATTGCGCGCCTTCCTCCGGGTCGCGCTCCTCCATGTCGAAGCCTGTGAGGCCGCCCATGAAGTCATAATGCCAGAAGGAGCGGCGGATCTCGCCGTCGGTCACGACCTTGAGGCCGACGCTCTCCTGCATCTGCACGACATCTATGATCGCCGCGTCCTCCACGGCGGTCAGTTCCTCGCGCGGGATCGCATGATCCTCGTAGAACGCCTTGCGCGCGGCCACGACGGCAGCCGGGCGCAACAGCGAGCCCACATGGTCCGCGCGCGCCGGCGCTCCGGTCGTTGCAGTCATGGCAATCCTCTCCTTGTTATGCGTCAGCGCGTCAGCTTCTTGTAGGCGAGCCTGGTCGGACGGTCGGCCGCGTCGCCCAGCCGGCGGCGCTTGTCTTCCTCATACATTTCGAAATTGCCCTCGAACCATTCGACATGGCTGTCGCCCTCGAAAGCCAGGATATGGGTGGCGAGACGGTCGAGGAAGAAGCGGTCGTGGCTGATGACCACGGCGCAGCCCGCGAAATTCTCGATCGCTTCCTCCAGCGCCGCCAGCGTTTCGACATCGAGGTCGTTGGTCGGCTCGTCGAGCAGCAGGACGTTGCCGCCCTTCTTCAGCATCTTGGCGATATGGACGCGGTTGCGCTCGCCGCCCGACAGCTTGCCGACATTCTTCTGCTGGTCCTGCCCCTTGAAGTTGAACGCGCCGACATAGGCGCGGGTGGACATGTCATGGCCGTTGACCTTGACATAGTCGAGCCCGTCGGAAACCTCCTCCCAGACATTCTTGCTCGGATCGAGATGGTCGCGGCTCTGGTCGACATAGCCCAGCCGCACGGTGGACCCGATGTCGATCTCGCCCGAATCCGGGGTTTCCTGTCCGGTGATGAGCTTGAACAAGGTGGACTTGCCCGCGCCGTTCGGCCCGATCACGCCGACGATGCCGCCCGGAGGCAGCATGAAGGAGAGATTCTCGAACAGCAGCTTGTCGCCATAGGCCTTGCTGATGTTCTTCGCCTCGATCACCTTGCCGCCAAGCCGCTCTGGCACCTGGATGACGATCTGCGCCTTGCCCGGCGTGCGGTTTTCCTGGGAAGCCACGAGCTGCTCGAACTTGGCGATACGCGCCTTGGACTTGGTCTGGCGGCCCTTCGGCCCCTGCCGGATCCATTCCAGCTCGTCCTTGATCGCCTTCTGCCGGCCCGATTCCTCGCGGGCTTCCTGCTCCAGCCGCTGCGCCTTCTTCTCCAGATAGGTGGAGTAGTTGCCTTCATAGGGGAAATATTTGCCGCGATCGAGTTCGAGGATCCAGCCCACGACATTGTCAAGGAAATAGCGGTCGTGGGTAATCATCAGCACCGCTCCGGCATATTCCTTGAGATGATTTTCCAGCCAGGTGACGCTTTCGGCGTCGAGATGGTTGGTCGGTTCGTCGAGCAGGAGAATGTCGGGCTTCTGGATCAGCAGGCGGGTGAGCGCGATACGGCGCTTTTCACCGCCCGACAGATTGTCGACCGCCCAGTCCGACGGCGGGCAACGCAGCGCCTCCATCGCGATTTCGAGCTGGTTGTCGAGGGTCCAGCCGTCGGCGGCGTCGATCGCCTCCTGCAGCGTGCCCATCTCTTCCATCAGCGCGTCGAAATCCACGTCCTCCGGCGGATCGGCCATGATGTTGCTGATCTCGTTGAAGCGATCCAGCTTGTCCGCCATCTCGCGCGCGCCGTCCTTGACGTTCTCCAGCACGGTCTTGGTCGGATCGAGCTGCGGCTCCTGCGGCAGATAGCCGACCGTGATATTCTCGCCCGGCCAGGCTTCGCCGGTATAATCCGTGTCGATGCCGCCCATGATCTTCATGAGCGTGGATTTGCCCGCGCCGTTGGGGCCGACGATGCCGATCTTGGCGCCGCGGTAGAATTGCAGATTGATGTTGGAGAGCACCGGCTTTTGCGCGCCGGGGAAGCTCTTCGTCATGTTCTTCATGACATAGGCATATTGCGAGGATGCGGACATGGTTCGCGCAGGGCTCCAGGAGGGGGAAATGACGTAGTTGGCGCGGGAGTTAGCGAAGGGCAAGCGCATTGGCAAATGGCGACGCGCCGGTTAAGCCGTCAGCCATGCACAAAAACCGCTCAGGCCCGCTTGCTGCCCTGCTTATTGGCAGCCTTTCCATCCCCCTCCCAGCCCTCGCCGCGCCTAGTGACATAACCGCGATTCGCGAGGTGGCGCTGAAGGACGATGTCGCCTACGAATTCACCGAAGGGCTGACGACCGAGGTCGGACCCCGGCCTGCCGGCACGCCGCAGGAGGCGCGGGCGCGCGACTGGGCCGTGGCGCGGCTCAAGGCGCTGGGTTTCGCCAATGTGCGCGCCGAACCCTATACCATGCCGGTTTGGGTGCGCGGGCGCGAGGAAGCGCGCATCCTCTCGCCCTTCCCGCAGAACCTCGTGCTGGCGGCGCTCGGCAACAGCGGATCGACCAGCGAGAAGGGGATCGAAGGCGAGATCGTCTATTTTCCGAGCATCGCCGATCTGGAGGCCGCGCCCGAAGCGGCGGTCAAGGGCAGGATCGCCTTCGTCGATCATGGGATGACGGCGACGCAGGACGGCTCCTCCTACGGCTATTTCGGCGCGGCGCGGCGGCAAGGGCCGAGCATCGCCTCGAAGAAGGGCGCGATCGCCATATTGATCCGGTCGATCGGCACCGACCATCATCGCGTCGCGCATACCGGGGTGCAGATGTGGGGCGAAGGCGCGAAGCCGATCCCGGCGGCGGCGCTTTCCGTGCCCGACGCCGAGCAGCTAGCCCGGGTAGTGAAGCGCGGGCAGCCGGTGCGGGTGGCGCTGACGCTGACCTCGAAGATGCTGAAGGATCAGCCTTCGGGCAATGTGATCGCGGAGATTCCGGGCAGCGATCCGGCCGCGGGCGTCGTGGTTGCCGCCTGCCATCTCGACAGCTGGGACCAGGGCACCGGCGCGATCGACGATGCGACCGGGTGCGGCATTGCTGCGGCGTCGGCGCTTGAGGTTGCGAAGGCCGGCCAGCCGCGCCGCACCATCCGCGTGCTGATGGCTGGCGCGGAGGAAGTGGGCGGCGACGGCGCGCGCGCCTATTTCGCCGCGCACGGGGCCGAACGCCATGCGCTGGCGTTGGAATCGGATTTCGGCGCGGACCGGGTGTGGCGCGTCGACTTCAAGCTGCCCGCCGGGCATGAAGCGCTGGCGACCCGAATCAAGCAGGCGCTTGCTCCGCTCGGGGTAGGCTCGGGCACGCAGCAAGCGGGCGGAGGCGCGGACATCGCGCCGCTGGTGAAGGCCGGCGTGCCGGTGATCGACCTGCAGCAGGACGGCACGCGCTATTTCGATTTGCACCATACGCCCGACGATACGCTGGACAAGGTGGACCCGGAGCAACTGCGGCAGAATGTCGCCGCCTGGGCGGTCACGCTGTCGCTGGTCGCGAACGCGCCAGAAACATTGAGCGCTAACTGAACTTTTATAGTAGACAACGATCCGTCGCGTGATTCTGCCGCTTCACCGACGCAGAAAAGCATTGATTTGTGCATCGCACACGTTAATGCGGGTCGCTCGCGTAGGGCCACATCTGTAACGTGCCAGACGCGGCATAATGCTATGGGAGCCGTACACAATGAAGAAGATCGCTGTTGTTTTCGCTTCGGCCAGCCTGATGGCCCTCGCCGCTTGCGGTGAGAAGCCGGCCAACGAGACCGCGAACGCTTCGAACGCCGTCGTCGAGAACGTCGTCGAGAACGCCACGAACGCTTCGGACAACGCGATGAACGCCGCCAACGCGGCCGACAACGCTGCCGCCGTCGCGAACAACGCTGCCGCGAACGCGATGTAATCTTCGCGAAAGCGGGATATTTGAAGGGCGGGTCGCGCATGTCGCGGCCCGCCCTTCGCATTTTGGGCCTTCGCGCGGATCGCGATTGACGGATCGCCCGTCGCCCCGCTAAGGCCCGCGAGCGCCGGGGAGTAGCGCAGTCTGGTAGCGCGCCTGCTTTGGGAGCAGGATGTCGCAGGTTCGAATCCTGTCTCCCCGACCACCCACCCTTTTCACCGTTTCTCATAGATGTTCAAAATCGGACACTATCCCGGCGATTTAGCCGAATTAGCTTGTCACGGCTTCTCACCGGCTGCCATCTAAGCGCATGGCAAGGGGAGTCATCAGCGGGGCATCGCTTGGCGATGCGGGAGTCATCGGATGCTGACCGACGCGGTCTGCCGGACGGCGAAGGCGGCCGAGTCCGATTACAAGCTAACGGACGCGCTCGGGCTGCACCTGTACGTCACGAAGGCGGGCTACAAAAGCTGGCGGCTGGCGTACAGCTATTTGGGCAAGAAGAAGCGTATCGTCTTCGGCCCCTACCCCGCCCTCTCCTTGAAAGAGGCCCGCGATATGCGGGACGAGGCGCGGCGGTTATTGGCGCGCGGCGTCGATCCTGCGATCGACAAACATCAGCGCAAGGCCGCATCGCTTGCCGCCATGGAAAACACCGTCGAAGTTGTGGCGAGAGCCTGGTTCCACGAGCGATCGGCGATGTGGAGCCGCTCGCATTCGGACAGGACGCTGAACCTGCTGGAGCGGGAAGTGTTCGCGCCGATCGGCGCGCTTCCGATCACCGCCGTGACGCGGCCGATGATCGTGCAGCAGGTGAAGAAGATCGAGGCCCGCGGAGCGCTCGAGATGGCGCGGCGGTACCGCACGACCCTGTCGTCTGTGTTCGACTATGCCAAGGGCATGGGGTACGCGATGGACAATCCGGCGGCCGACGTGATCCCCGTGAAGACAGCGCCCCTCAAGCGGCACCCTGCCCTGACGCAGATCGAGCAGTTGCGCGCGATGCTGTGGAAGATCGAAAATGCTTCGGGACACCCGATCCCCAAGCTCGCCTCACGGCTGACCGCGCTGACAGCGCTGCGGCCGGGCGTCGTCCAAGCGGCGCCGTGGTCCGAGCTGGTCGATCTGGATCCCGACGAGCCGACATGGGTCATCCCGGCTGCGCGCATGAAGCTGACGGTCGAGGAAAAGCTGCACAGCCTGATGGAGCACCCGGTGCCGCTGGCGAGGCAAGCGGTGGAGCTGCTCGCTTCGCTGCGGCTTCTGACCGCCCACTCACCCTACGCCTTTTGCAGCCCGAACAGTCCGCGCAAGCATATCACCGACGTCGCTGTTTCAAAGCTGTATCGGAACGCGGGCTTCGCCGGCCAGCATGTGCCGCATGGATGGCGGAGCGCCTTCTCCACGATCATGAACGAGATCGCGATGAAGGAGGAAAGGCCCGGCGATCGCGTCGTCATCGACCTCATGCTGGCGCACCGCCAGCCGGGCATCGAGCCGATCTACAACCGCGCAGCCTACATGCAGCGGCGCCGCGAGATCGCGCAGGAATGGGCCGACCTGCTGTTGCAAGGCTTTCCGCCCGTCTCATCAATCCTGCTGACGTCGCGCAAGTAGCCCGCCGGGAGGCGCGGGCATGAGCGCCGCATCCGAAGCGCGCGCCCTCGCGCGCGATGCCCGCAAGCTGATCAGGGATGCCGGCGGCAAGCTGGGCGGCAAGCGCCGCGGCGCCGACCCGGTGTGGCGGCACAGTTTTGACGTCGACAGCCGCCAGGCGGATGTCTTCCGCCCGATCGCCGATGGCACGATACCCGGCGGTTTGGCATGGGCCGACGACTATCTGCGCCTGGCCAAGGAATATGACGTCATCCACAAAAAGAAGGGCGAGCGCAGCCCGCTGATGGCGAACGGCATTCGGGTGCTGGAGGCGCTCCTCCGCAACTTCCTGGACTTCAAGACGGGCCAGCTCGACCCCGCGATCACCGCACTGATGAAGGTCACCGCCTTGTCGAAGAACGCGGTCGTCGATGCGCTGAAGCGCCTGCGCGAGCATGGCTTCCTGGACTGGGTCCGGCGCAGCGAAAAGACCACCAACGTAGGCGAAGCCGGCCCGCAGCGGCAGCAGGCGACCAACGCCTATCACTTCGATATCGGTCGGCTCGGCCGTGCCCTGGGCGACGCAGGGAAGGCCGTGAAGGCGCGCTTCCTCAACCTTCGAGAGGCGCGCCGCCGCCGCGCCGCCGCCCGCCCCGCCCCTGCCAAGCAGCAGCCCCCTGCCCCCTCGCTGGCCGAAAAGCCGCTCGACGCCGCGCTGGAGGCGGCGCTCAAGCGTATCGAGGCCGCGGGAGAGGCGCGAGTTTGGAAATCATGATGTTTACCCACACAGGGGTTTAAAGGGAGAAGGACTGCCTTCGGCAGGCGCTGTTAGCGGACTATCGACGCACCCACACACGCAGATTCAACAACCACGGCGCTTCACCGCGCCGTAGGGGGCGGGGAGGCTTTGGCCTCCCCGCTTGGCTTCCCAGGGGCGCCAAGAGGTTAGGATGGCGCTTCAGACGCCGGGGGCAGCGCCGGCGGCATCGTTGAGGGGGAAATTGGCGATCAGGAGCTCGCCCACCCGCTTTCCATTGCCGGTTGCGCACGAGGCAACGGTGTAGGTGACCTCGACGCTGCGCGTGTGGAACGGCGAAAAGACCGCGCGCGCGCCGGCCGTGTCGTTGATCGACAGAAGGAATTTGCCGCGGATGCCGGCGAGCTGATCGGCAAGCCTTTCGAAGTCGGCGCGATCGAACACGCCGGCGCCGTAATCGTCTTCGCAGTTCCAGTATGGCGGGTCGAGATAGAAGAGCATGCTGGCGCGATCGTATCGGCGGATGAAGTCGCCATATGGCAGCCGCTCAATCACGACCGGCTGAAGCCGGTCCCTGATCGCGGCGAGCGAGGCGCGAAGACGGGCGAGATTGAAACGCGCCGGCGTGGTCGTAGAAACACCGAAATTGCGGCCGACGACCTTGCCACCGAACGCCAGGCGCTGGAGATAGAGGAAGCGCGCAGCGCGCTCGATATCGGTGAGGCAGGCCGGGTCGATAGCGCGCAGCCGGTTGAACTCTTCCCGGCCGGCGAGCATCCACTCCATCTCATCGACGAGCGCCTGATAATGCCGGCGCACCACGCGGAAGAGCGTCGTGACGTCGCCGGATATATCGTTGATCGCTTCGAAGCGCGGACGCGCAGCGCGTCTGAAGAAGATTCCGCCCATGCCGACGAATGGTTCGGCATAGCCGTCATGGTCGACGGACTGGATGATGGCGCAGACGCGGCGGGCCAGGTTGCGCTTGCCGCCAAGATAGCCGGCAGCGGGAGACACAGGAGCAACAGAAATGTGGGACAACGGATAGCCTCGAGTGGCCGCTCGCCGGCGGTCTCGGTGCGGGCTCTTGGGCCTCTCAGGGAAATCGATCAGGTCATGGCGGCGGCGCCGCGGTGAGCAGCCGAGAGAGTCGACCACGCGATAGCCGCAGCCAGGCTGCAAACCCCGTTACCGGCCGCGCGGGATCGCTCCACCCGATCGGCCACCCCATCATCAGATCGGAAAAGCGCGGGTTGGAGATCAGGTCGGCGAGGAAGGAGCCTGTCCCACTCTTGAAACTGATCCGGACCGGGCGCGAAGAGCGGGCTGAAGCCGTCGGCGTCCAGCCCAGCCCCTTCATGGTCAGCCACAGGCACGTCCAGCTCCGCGCCGAGGTCGTCAGGCCGAACTGGCCAGCGCTCCCCATCGAGCAGTCGAAAGGCCCGGTCATTCGCAACGCCTGATCCGCGATGATCAGATCCGGAAAATAGCCGCCATCGCTCGCTGTCGGCGTGGGCCAGCAGGAAGATCCTGCGGCGAACATGGCTTGCGCCTGCTTCTCGCGCTGAGAACATGCCCGCCTTTGGCGTGTAGCCCATTGCCCGTAGTTCGCCTGCGACCTCGGCAAGTCCCAGGCTGATATGGCCTTCGACATTTTCGCAGAACACCCATCGGGGTCCGACCTCTCCGATGATCCGGGCGACTTCCGGCCACAGGTGCCGGGGATCGTCGCAACCGCGGCGCGCGCCGGCGAGGCTGAAGGGCTGGCAGGGATAGCCGGCAGTGACGATATGAACGCGGCCGCGCCATGCGCGGCCGTCGAAGGTTCGCAGATCGTCCCAAATAGGCGCCGGTGCCAGGGTCGCGTCATCCATCCGCGCCACGAGAGTGGCCGCCGCATGAGCTTCCCGCTCGACGAAAGCCACAGTGCGATATCCTGGCTCGGCAATATGCAGGCCGAGATCGAGGCCCGCATATCCTGCGCAGAGAGAGATGCCGCGAAGTTCGTCAGGTCTGGTACGTAGATCCACAATGTTCAGCTCCCAAGGGTCGCTCTGCCGGCGATCTTGGAGGGCTCATGGGCCTGAAACAGTTGAAGGCGCCGCAGCGGCGACACTTTATCTCAATGACGCCGGCGATCGCGTCGACGGCGGACTTGAAAAGCAGCGCGCGACACGACGCGCATTTGTTTGAAACACAGGCAGAATCATTTGACGCGTGCATGGAGGCTCTCCACAAAACCGGCACCCGTATGCGCGGGTGCGGGGCGGCCAGTCGGCCAGCTGTGTCGTGGCGAGCTAGGTTCTCGTCGGTTCATCGGGTGGCAGCCCGTTGACCCCCGCTCCCGGCGCCGATCGGCGGCAGGCGCGGCAGGAAACACATTAAATCATGTGATCAGCAGCTCTCCCCACCGGGCGAAGAGGCTGCGGCGCTGGTCGAGCATCTCCGCGCGATTATAGGCGCGCTCGACCTTGCTCATGTCCGCCGGCGCATGGGCCAGAGCTAGGTCGATCGCCGCGCGCTCGAGCGGAAATCGTTCGTTCATCACCGTTGAAAAAGCGGCCCGCCATCCGTGCGGGACATGGCGGCCGGCATAGCCGGCCCGTTTGTAGAGAGCGCCGATCGCCGACGGCGGCAACGGAAAGACGCGCTGGTTCCCTTCGGAGCACCGGAGCTGCACCCTTCGGACCTGGTGCAGCATCGCTACTGCCTCCGGGCATAGCGGCACAATATGATCGTTCGCCGGGTCGGCCTTCCGCGCCTTCTTCAGCTTCATCCGTTCGGCCGGGATGCGCCACAGGGGCGCGTCGCCGTCCAGCTGCTCGAACTCGTCCCACCGCGCGCCAAGCAAGGTGCCCATGCGGACCGCCGTCAACGCCAGGAATCGGGATGCAAGCCGCACGATCGGCGGCCCGCCGGCGCGATCGCAGGCGGCGAGCAGCGCGCGTGCCTCGTCGATATCGGTCAGCGCCGGCTGCCGGCGCGAGATCGGCGTCGGCCGCAACGCGCGCGTGACGACGGCGGCGGGATCCTGGTCAACCAGCCCCTCGGCGATCGCGAAGCAGAAGACGGCCGAAATACGCTGGCGGATGCGGCGCGCTGTCTCTATCGACCCCCGCGATTCGACGTCGCGCAGAACCTGCAGCACCGCCGGCGCGCCGATCGCGCCGATCGGCATCGCGCCCAGTGCGGGGAAAACGTCGCGCACCAGGCTGTCGAGCACGTCCTGGGCATGGCGCTCGGTCCAATGCTCCAGGCTCTGCGCATGCCATGCGCGGGCGGCCGATTCGAACGTGCAGATTTGCACGGCCGTCGACTTGCGCTTCTGCAGGCCGGGATCCACGCCCATGGCGACGAGGCCGCGCGCCGCTTCGGCGCTTGCCCGTGCTTCGACCAGCTGCAGGTCGGGCCACTGGCCCAGGCACAGCAGCTTCTCCCGCCCGTCATACCGATAGCGCAGCCGCCAGCTCCGCAGGCCATTGGGCTTGACGAAGAGGAAAAGGCCGCGCTCATCGAAGATTTTATAGGCTCGCGGCTTCGGCCGCGCGGCGCGCACCGCGGCGTTGGAGAGAGCCATACGGCCTCCGTTTAATTTTCAGGACTGGATTTGCGTGCGCTTAAGCGGCAGAACCTGGGCATAACCCACGGCAACGCGGGGTGGTGACAGGATGGATACGGCTCGCAAGGCCCTCGGTCTTGGTTGCTATCGGGCGACCTAATCCACCCATTTGCGAATGCCGTGTCGTCAGAGGATCTAGACACATGGCTAAGTTCGTCGTTCTACGTAACTTCTCCAATGCGGAGATATTGGTCAACGTGGAACTCATACGAGTCATCTCTGAAGGCGGACCTACCAGGACACTGCTGACATTTGATCATGAGCACGAGATTGCGGTTCAGGGCAGTATCGCTGAAGTTTACAGGCGCCTGAGCCATCAGTGACGGACAACCCCTCCGTCGCGCATCTGGTGAAAGGCCCGCTTTTGTGTCAGTTTCGGGCAATGCGCAGACATGGTGATACCCCACCCGATACCCCTGCTCCCTCGTTGCTATTCGCGATCGAGGCGGTCGGTATCGCGCTCCTGATGGCTGCCGCTGCTATCGTGACGATCGCCGGCGCGCTTGGGGCGTGACAGCCGATCGGCGGCCTCCGTCACCAGCGCGCTGAGCAGCGCGCGTCCGATCCAGGCCGCGATCTTTCCGACGGGCAACTTCATGAGCATTTCTCCAACGGGACATTGCCGATCCGGTGATTGACCCAGCCTTTGCGAAAGACCGCGAGCTTGGCGTTCGCGCGGATCAGCCGGTCATATTCGGCGAGCTGCTTGGCATCGAGGCGCGGCAGCATCGCGCGGCACAGCAGGGTGCGCTGGCACCGGGCGAAGCCGGCGATTGTCGCCGGCCCTACCCTGCCATCAATCTTCAGCTTCAGCGCCGGGCAGATTTCGTTCAACGATTCCTGGAAGAAGCGCGACGGCCGCGACGGGCCCATATTGACGCTGGTATCAAACAGCTCCTGCGTCACCGCCGGATCGAGCGGGATCAACGGCTCATAGCCCGGGGCCTTCAAATAGCTTTCGTAGTAGATGCTGTAGACCACCGCATCGGGAATCGTGCGCATCGGCCCGGTATAGCCATGCTCCACCGCCACCTTCTTCGTGATCCCTTTGTTGGTCTCGCCGCCGGGGTCGTTCGGATGGTTCACATAGCCGCCCTCGAGCCCGATCGTCGCGGCGATTATCGCGATCGCGACCGATCCGCCCGCCGCCACCGCGCTGCGCGTGCTCATCGGCCGTCCCTCCCCGCTCGCCAGGGGCGGATCAGCTTTTCCCAGACGAACCAGCCGGCCTGCATAACGGTGTAGATCAGGGTGCTGATCAGCACCCAGTCGCTGAGGCCAATGCCGGCCAGAGAGATGCCGGTGACGGCGACGGGCGGAACCGCCTTGGTCACTTCGACCAGGCTGTCGGGCAGGGGAATAGATCGCATGGGTCAGGTCTCCGCTACCGTCAAAATGTCATTGCGGTTGAGGCTGGTGGGGATGGAGGAGACGCCGGCGGTCAGCGCCACGCCCGTCACGCTCTGGCTCGACCCGTCGCCGAAGCCATAGGTCAGGGCAAGCGGGCCGACCGGGCGATGGCGCGGCAGCGACCAGTCGATCGCAACCACGTCGGCCGCGCGCGTGACGATCGCGGTCGTGGTCAGGAGGTAGGACGTCATGCGATCGAGCGGCTCGATCTGGACGCCCCCCAGATAATAGGTCGATCCGCTCACCGCCGTCGAACCGCTACCGTCGCTTGTGGCGGTGCTGATCCGCAGTGCCGCCGTCGCCGCGCCGGGAGTGAAGGTCAGGCCCACGCGATAGGCGCCGTTGCCCAGCGGCTCGATCGCACCATGGTCGACCGTCCAGCCGGTGCCGGTGGTGGAGAGAGTACCGATCTTGCCGGCCGCGAGGTTTACCCACAGCTGCGCCGCATTGGTGCCGTTGATGTTGTCGCCGATCCGCAGCCTGATCCAGCTGATGGAGCCTGCCTTCAGCATCACGCTGACCGTCGTCTTCTGACCGGCCGTGACCGCCAGCGTCGCGGCGTGGCGGATGAGGTCCGCTCCGGCGGTCGTGACCAGCGTCATGCCCGTCACGCCGTCCAGCGCCGGACCCGCATTGGGGGTCAGCGCCAGGCCGGCCGACTTGCTCCAGTAAGCGTTGCTGAAGTCCTCGCTATAGAGGCAGAGGTTGGACGTTGCCGGCTCGACCAGCAGACCGGCGGCGATCCACAGCCCCTCGAACAGACGATACTGGAAACGCGCGACATTGCTGGTCGCGGTCTGCCGCACGCCGGCGCTGTTGATGTAGGTGCCGCTGCTCGCGCGGGTCAGCGTGGCGTTAGCGGGCAGAGCCCCGTTGAAGCGGAACGGCACCGCCGGGTCCGCCGGCAGGCTGATAGGCCCGGTCAGCGCGCCGCCGCTGCGCGGCAGATAGGGGCTGCGGGCGACTGGCAGAGGCCCGCCCAGCCCGCCGCCCAGCCCCGGCATCGACGCAAGCATCAGGGCAGAATCGCCATATTGATCGGGGTGGCGGGTATCCGCCATGAAGCCGAGCAGGCTCAGAATTTCATAGCGGTCGCCGAACAGGCGGGAATCGAGCAGCGCGCAATTATATTCGATCGCCAGCTCTTCATAGACCGCATTGTAGGCGTCCTGCGTCTCCTGCGGCATCACGTCATATCCAACGGGACGCGGCGTGATCAGCAGCGTCGCCTTGCCGCGATTGCGCTGCGACATGATCAGCGCGACCGTATCCGCCCGAAAATCCTCCAGGCTCATCGCCGGGAGAGGTTCGGTCATCGGATCGTCGTCATGATCCCAGTTGCGGCCGCTGTTGATGTTTAGGCCGACGCCCAGCATGTCGGGGTCATAGACATCCAGCTGCACCATCGGCCCGTAGAAGGGGCTGTTGTGCGCATATTGCGACACCGGCCAGCCCGACCGCGACCCGTTGATGACGCGGACCTGCTTCCGGCTGCTGTCATAGCCATAGAAGCCGGCGATGAAGACATCCTGGCTCGGGATGCTGCCGTCGTTCTCGATCCGCCAGACGTGCTCGCCGAGTGCCGTCGGCGCGTTGAAGATCTGGTGCGCGAAGCCATCCTGCGTGCCTGTGACGGTCTGCACCGTGCCGACAAGGATGCCGTCGCAATAGACCCGGAAATTACCGCCCGCGCTGGCCGTGGTGATGTAGTAAACGACCAGTCGGTCGGTCTTCTTATAGCCGCCGGTACGGATGTCCCGCGGCTTGTAGGTGATGCCGTTGTAGGTGCCCGTCAGGTCGAAGGGCATCAGGCGGAAGGCGTAGCCGCCTACCCCCGCCGCGCCGAATTCGACCGGCGCGTTCGCGGTCGGCAGGTCGCCGGGCCCCAGATCGACCTTCGCGTGCGCCTGATAATCGTTCCAGGGCCGCAGATCCCAGATGATCCCGTCATTGCCCTCGCCCTCGCGGCCGGCGGTGAGGCCGGAAATATTGTGGCCGGTGATGAAGGCGTCGTCGGCGTACCAGTCGTCGGGCGCTAGCAGCGCGAACTGCGAAGGGATCGACGTGCTGCGGTCCGGCGCGATGCCGGTCCGGTAATAGCCGGTGAAGGTGCTGTCCCCCGCGAACAGGGCGACCGCGTCGCGCCGCTGGGTGCGCACGTCGAACACCGCGCGGAACCAGGGGGCGAGCGCCTGCGCGTTGAAGATGCCGAGCGCCGTCGTCAGCTGGCTCACCCGCCGATCGACCGCGGCGTTCAGGTTGGTGATATAGGCGTCGAATGCCTCGGCCGTGGGCGCGTCGATGCGGTGGAGATCGTAGAGATGCCGCGCCGCCGACGCGCCATCGAGGCCGCGACCGCCGCGTTCGGTGATGACGATCGACGCCGGGTTTAGCAGCGCCTCGCTGTAGGGCAGTTCGACCCAGATCGGTGTGATCTCGCCGCCGATCCCCGGCCCCGGCGAGACGCTGACCCGCTCCGTCCAGCGCGATACCGACGCGCCGCCCGACAGCTCCACCACATCATAGCTCAGCGCGACACTGGCGCCGCTATTGTAGATCTGCGTCGCCTGAGCCCCGGTGATCGCGACTTGCGCGTAGAGCGCATCCTCCGAAAGCTCGGCGTCGATCGTCAGAATATTGAACAGCCGATCGGTGCGGCGGATGACGACGGCAAAGGTGCGTCCGGTCAGGTTCTGCGGCGTGACGCCATCCGCCTGGGCAAGGCTGATATGCAGCAGCATGGCTTCGCCGGCGCGCACGTTGAGCACGCCGGCGGGCGAAAGGCCCGCAAGGGTCATCGATCTTACCTTTTCGGTGGGAAGGTCAGGCCCCGACCAGGGCCATCAGGGGGCAGTTGGTCGAGATGACGACGCTCGGCGTCGGAAGGGTGCTCGGCAGCGCGGCATACGCCAGCGATGCGGTGAAATAGCTTGTCGCAATACCGCTCGAGAAATCGGCGACGCCGTTAAGCGAATGCATCCCGCCGCCCGTCGTGGCCATCTGGAGTATCGTCGGCGCAGCGCTGAACAGCATCGCCAGCATGTAGGTGCGCCCGTCAAGCGTGCGGGTCGCGCCGAAGCTTCCCGCCTTGATCCCGGTCGATCCGGTGGACTGCGCCGCCACTTCCTCGACAAGGGTCGCGCCATCGCCGTTGCTGTTGAGTTCGTAGAGGCCGAGACGGACGTTGCCGGCGACGGCCGTCGTCACCTGCATGGCGATTCCTGTCGCCCGCATGACGTTGGAGGCTGCGACCATGTAGAGCGTGTCCGCCGCCACCGTTTGGGTGCCGGCGTTGACGCCGTAGCCCTGAGGCAGGAAATAGCGCCCGCTGGCGAATTGCCGAACGCGCGCGAGGCCGGATGCTCCCAGCGTCGCCCGCGCCGCCGGAGCATCCGCATCATCGAGCAGCGTTCGGATGAATGCGGTAAGGTCGGCTAGGGCCAGCGCCCCGGGCCCGGTGAAATAGGGCAGTTTGTTCGCGGCGCTGACGATCGCCGCGAAGGCTGAAAGGTCCGGGTCGATGGGTTGCGCGTAGCTGTCGACATAGTCCTTCGTCACCGCGTGCCCGGGCGACGTCGGCGCCAGCATGTCGTAGACGCGACCGACCCCGCCCATGCCGATGCTGCCGGACATTATGCCGCCGGCCTTGTCGAGCTTCGTGGCGAGCGCGGCCGCCACCGTCGCTGCAAAATTGGGATCATCGGCCAGCGCCGCGATGATGGCGGCGTTATTCGCGTTGATCTTCAGTGCGGCGGCGCGCGGATTGTCGCCGGTGCCGTCGTCGGCAACCGTGCCGACACCGATATTCTGCAAACCAAGGGGCATGGGATCAGGTCTCGTCGAAGGTGCCGGCGATCGTGCTGTCGAAGCGGAAGGCGGACGTTGAATCGAAGGTCGCGCCATCCCAGGCGTCGCCGTCGGCGGTGCCGGGCGGCAGCAGCGTGGGCGGCGGCGGCGCGGTGCCGGTTTGGCCCAAGGCGGCAGCGTGCTTGCTCGCCGTTTCGGTTTCGAACGTGAGGTCGATGACGCCGCGGGCGACGTCCTTCGTCAGCGCAGCGATCACCACGAGGTGATCGAGGCCGTCGTCCGGGTCTACCAGCTGATAGGTTTCGCCGATCCGAGCATGCCAAAGCCGCGCCTTGCACGGCCGGACGATGCCGGTCAGCTCGCGCCGGCTGAACAGCTCATAGGCGGTGACCTGCGCGGCCTGGTCCTTGTCGGTGACCAGCTCGCACAGATATTCCTCTTCCTTGCGATCCCCCCGGTCCTGCGCGATCAACTCTGGATAGCTGATCTCGGCCGACTGGACATATTCCCACTTGTTGGCTTCCGACCGGTACTTCGGGATCATCACATTGACCCGGTCTTTCCAGGTCCGCATTCCCGGAGTCAGATATTCGCCATCGGCGAAGTCGTCTGGCGTGATGGTGTCGAGCGCTACTTTCGGCGACTGGAATCGCACCGACAGCAGCCCGCCGCTCCACACCGGGATAGCGGCGCCGGCGGCGCAGATCCGCTTCAGATTGTCCCAGGTCGATATGCCGGGCCCGTCGCGGACCGTGCCGTTCGTCTCCCAGCCGTTCGCCTCGCACACATTGGCGAAGGCGGTCCAGGCGGGCCAGTCGAACACGTCCTGCGGCACGCCGCAGCCGACCAGGCGCACCGTCTGCTCGCCGCTCGTCGTGTCGATCGCGTAGCGGCCGCGGGCATAGGTGACCGCGTTCAACGCGACATTGGGATCGTAATCGAACGTGTCTTCGTCGGCGAAGCGGTGACTGCCAACGCCCCCGGGGAACGTGTCGTCCTGCCGCCAGTCATAGACTTTCGACCAGCGGCCAACCAGGCCATGGACCGGTATGCCGTTCGCCCATCGCTTGTTGTTGCGATCCCAGCGGTAGCTCCACAGTGCCGCCGGATAGTTGCTGAGCTTGTGCGCGGCGCTCCATTGCGGGATCGCGCCCCATGGTCCCGAAAGTGCCGCCGGTTCGGGACGCAATCCCAACTGCCGATCGACGTAAAGCCAGCTGCTGTAATATCCCGTGGCCGCGTTGCCGGCCATCGCGATCGCGTTCCAGTCGACGAGCACCTGATCGATCGCGAATGCGGTCGAGCAGCTGTAGATGAAGACCTTCGACAAATACGGGTTCTTGGTCTTCCCGACCTTTCCGCCATAGCCGACATCGTGCATCTGCGTGCCGGCGACGAAGCATCGGCCCATCGAATAGGGGATGGGTTCGTTGGCGCCGATCGTCACCGAATTGACGGCGCCCTGCATCCCCGGCTTTTTCTGCATCAGCTGCGCGCCGATCGAGGCGGCAGCGGAAACCACGGTGGCGACCTGGGCCACCGTCGCGATCGTCGCTGCGGTGCTCGCGCTGACGCTGATGACGCCCGCGGAGGCCAGTGCGCCGACGCCGGTCGCCGCCAGCGCGACCACGCCGGCGACGAGCGCGATGGTTCGCAGCGCTTTCACCTCAGGCCCTCCACGCGGCCGTCAGCACGCCCAGGTCGACCACCAGCGTCACGATGCGGTCCTCATCCTGATGGCAGCCAATGAACTTGTCGAATTCGTGAAAGATGAGCCCGCCGTCGCCCCCTTCCCCGGGGATTACGGCGACGTCGCCGGGCAGCATGCGCGCGGGCGCAATGCGCGGCAGCAACCCGTCCAGGACTCTGACCAGGCCGCCCGCCTTTTCAAGCGCACGTCGGGCGCCGAGCATCGACTGGTAACGCGGCAGCGGCGGCGGCCTGTGACCCATCTGCAGCAGATGATAGCGGAGCATGCGCACGCAGTCGGCCGATCGGAAGTCGACCCGGCGCTTGCGATATTTGGCTGCGACCTTCTCAAGAGCGGCCTGCCTGCGCTCGAGGTCGGTCATCCCGCGTTATCCGCGCCCCAGGCCGAAGAGCGGGGCATGCCGGTCGCGTTCGACATGCCTAGCTCCCCGGGATAGCATTGTTGATGAAATCGGTCGTTCAGCGCATTGCCGCGCATGACCAGGAACAGCAGCTTTGCCGCGCTCTCGAACTCGATATCGACGGAGCGCATTCCCTTCGACCGCTTCAGCGTCACCGTGTCGATCGCCAGGTCAGCGGTCAGGCTGGGCGTCCCGACGACCTGTCCGCTTGCGCGGTCATATTCGCCGAGCCAGAAGCGCATCCGCGCACCCTGAAAGGCCGGGTTCGATAGCAGCGTTGCGGCCGTCGCGCTCGGAGGCAGGAAGGTCACTTTGCCGCCCGGCGCTTCATCCCCCGTCTTTTCCTCGAAAGCCTCTGCTGAATGCACGGCGCCGAAATGCTCGTCGACGCTTTCGAACTTGTCGCTGCCCCACAGGATGAAGCCGCCGTCGCACAGGCGCACGATCCGGCTCGGCAGCGTGATCTCCATCAGCGCCACCGGGCAGATAACCCGCCCCTCGAATGCCATCGCCTATCTCGCTTCGTGAATCTCGAAAGCCAGGCCAACCGAGCGGTTGAGCGCCAGCTCCCAGCTGAGCCGGTCACCGACGACCCAGCCTTCGACCACCGGCTGGGTGATGAGCAGCGGGTCACCGTCTGCCGGCTGCTCGCGGAGCATCTGGCTGAGCGTGATCGTGGCGGCACCGCTGCCGTTGGCGTTGGTGTCGGCGGCGATGAAGTCGAGGAAGTAGGTGCCGTCGATCAGGATGTTGAACGGCTGCCCCTCCTTGAACTGGTAGAAGGGCGCGCCACCGCGGACATTGAGCATCGTCCCTGCCTGGCCAGCGCCATTCACCACGAATGCGCCGGGTGTGCCGGGATCGAAGTCCAACAGCGGATATTCCATCCGCGCACCGGCGCTGAGCCCGCGCACGAGACGATTGACCCAGATCCGGCCTTCGTCGGCATTTTCGAGGCGGGGCATCTCGAATGCAACGCCGTAGCGGTTGCCGAGCCGATTGAACCTTTGCGTCGCTGCACCCGATGTCGGCTGCAATATGCCGCCGAAGTCGAGCACGCTGGGAACGGCTTTGGTCGCTCCCGGCCAGGTCGGCAGGATGATCATGCGCCTGGGAACCTCCGCCCGCCGGCGCGCGCCAGCGCGACCTGCGCGCCGGACGAACCCGCCACCGCCGCCTGCTGCGCCATCGGCGTGGCCACCGCCGCCGCGCGCTGATCGACGACGGTGTCGAAATAGGGCGACGGAATGACATGGACGATGGACGCCATGCGCTCGGGATTGTCGTTGGCGATCGACAGCCGCTCGCCATAGCTGACATTCGCGATCGGCAGCCCGTTGAGCGACAGCACATTTCGATCGATGCCGCGCCGGCCGAGGATCGTCATATCGCCGCCGGCCGCGAAGCTCAGCGAGCGCGGAACCGCCAGTGCGTCGGCCTGCGCATTGATCGCGTCCATCGAGGCCGCGCTGACGCCGCCCAGGCTGTTGCCGCCCAGCCCCAACAGACTGCCGCCCAGCCGGAACAGCCCACCGAGAAGGCCGCCGCTGCCGCCGGCCGCCTGCTGCATCTGGAAGCGCAGCAGGTCGGCGATCAGCTGGTTGAACAGCTGGCCAGCGAAACCCTTCAGCCTGACGGTGCGCGCCGCGGCTTCGGCGAGGCCGTCATTGATGTTCCGAATGCCGTTGGCGGCGATATTCTCATAGGCCTCGTTGATCTCTGCGGCCGTCTTCGGGATACTGTCGAAATAGGATTCCAGAGGCCCCATCGTGTCGCGGTTGATCCGCAGCGTCTCGCCGGTGCGGATCTTCTCGAGCTGGTCGAGCTTCGCCTGCGCCAGCGCCTTTTCCGCCTCGGTGCTGTCGTGGCGCGCCAGTACTTCCTCGGCCGACAGTCGCACCGACCGCAGTTCGTTGTCGAGCAGCTCCAGTTGTACCGCGCGCCGATCCTTCGCGGTGGTAGCGAGCGACGCGCGAATCTGCAGCATCTCCCGCTCGCGATCGAGGCTAGCCTGGACAGTGCGCGTCTCTTCCTCGAGCAGCGCGTCGTCCAGCGGCCAGTTGATCGCCTGCTTCTCCAGCTCATGATTGCGCTCGCGCTGCAGCTTCAGCTGGCGAGCCTGTTCCGCCGTCAGCTCGCCCTGCTTAACGCGGCTGTCTACATCGGCATTGTAGGCGTCGAAAGCGGCCGCGTTGCGCTCATGCTCGATGCGCGCGCGCTCCCGCAGATCCGTGGTCCGATCCTGCTCCAGCCCAAGCTGGTCATCATAGAGGCCAGCGAGCTCGTCCCGGAAACGCTGCGCCAGTTCCTCGGTGCGATCCTTCGGGCCTTTTTTTGGTCGCTCGTTAGGGACGGGCAACGCGCCATCATTGGCCGATAGGGTGACGCTGTTGCGCGACCTCTCGGCCAGCCATCGCCGCTGAAAGTCCGGGTCATTCTGCGCGGCGCGCATCAGGCGCAGGGCTTCCTGCTCGTCCTTCTTCGCCACCGCCAGCGCCAGCCTGCCCGCCCGCGTGCCGTCACCTTCCTCTTCGAGCTGGCGACGGCGGGCGGTGGCCCGCGTCAGCTCGCCGGTGCGCATCTGAAGATATTTGACCGGGTCGCCCGCCAGCTCCTGCCGCGCGGGGCTGGCGAAGAAGCCGGCAGACCATCCCTGGTCGCGCATCAGCCGCTCCGACCCCTTCCAGGTCTGGAAGAACCAGGAGGCCGACGACGCCGCCTTATCGAGCGCGGCCGCGAGCAGGTTCACGGCATTCGCATTGTCGGCCACGATGCCCGCCAGCCGCGTTTGCAGGACCATCTTGACCTGGTCGAGCTTGGCTGCCGCCTTGTCTGCATTCTGGATCTGATCGTCGGACAGGACAACCCCGGTATCATAGGCCGCCTGACGGAGCTGTTGTAGCCCCTTGCTGCCCTTCACCAGCAGCGCGTCCATCGCCTGAACGCTTTCGCCCAGAAACTTTGCGCCTTTCGCCGCGCGCTCGGCGGGGCTTTCGATCTTCGACAGCTTGTCAGCAAGCACGGGCAGGACCGATCCTGCGGAAAGAACATGCCCGTTGGCATCCTGAACCGAGATGCCCATGTCGCGAAACGCGGTCGCCTGCTCCTTAGTGCCGGCCTTCGCCTCGCCGATATTCTTGGTCAGCGTCTTTAGCGCCGCATCCATGTCCTTCTGCGCGACGCCTGCCTCGCCAGCAGCGAAGCGATATTCCTGCAGCTCCCTGGTGGTTACGCCGAGTTCGCTGGCTGTCTTTTTGAGCGAGGCCGCATAGTCTAGCGCGCGCCGGGCCGCCTGCAACGCCTCGCTGCCGAGAAACGCCGCGCCTAGTCCAACGACGGCGGCGCGCACACCGCTCAACTGGCTACGGATCGCGGTGGCGTCCCGCGTGATGGTTTCCTTCGCACGCTTCGACCCGTGTTCGAACTGCGAAGTGTCGAAGCCGAGCGTGACCCGCAAGGCACCGATAATGTCTTTTGACACGCGTGCCTCACCAGATATCGTCCCGTGTGGGGGACTCGAAATGAAGAAATGTCCGAAATGTGCCGAGCAGGTTCAGTCAGATGCTCGGGTATGCAGATACTGCCGCCACGAATTTGGTTGGCAGTTTAAAGGCCTCGGCTGCGGTGGGACCATAGGGCTATTTTTTCTGATCTGCTTAATTCTCGGCCAGTGCGACCCGGAGACCAAGCGCAAAAACGAGGATGCATGGAGAGTGGCGGAGGCGCGAGTAGCGATCGAGCGGGCGGTGAAAGCTCGACTGCGAGATCCTGACTCAGCGGCATTCCGCCATCTGGGCAGGGGATGCGGCTACGTAAACGCCCGGAATGGTTTCGGCGGAATGGTCGGCGATCAGCCGTTCATCGTGCAAAGCGACGGGCAAGTTCTTTTCCCCTCTGACGGCGAGAAGACCTTTAAGCGGATGTGGAAGTCGCGGTGCTGATGAACCAACCTACGTTATCGCCTGCCCATAAGCCCTAGCCCACATCTCCATTCGGTGCCACGCGACTTCGGGGTCTTCCTCCCGGCCGTCGGCGCGGCGCAGGACGTCGGCAAGCGATTCAAGCGTCTGCGTGAATGAGGACCAGCGCGCGTTGTGCCACGCCATTTCCAGCAGCGTCCGCTCTTCCCGGCTCACCCGCTCGCTGTGCCCGGCCAGCGCGGATCGGACGAGGCGCGGAGTCTGATCCCAAAAGGCATCGGGATCGAACCCCGCCTCGCACCAGCGCTGATGAAGCTTCAGCCAGTCCCAGTCTTCTTCCGCCGTTTCGGAGGGTTTGCGCCCTGCTTACCCTCCGTCGTTCCGAATGCGCTGGCAAGGCCATCGAGAATGGCGTTGGTGAAAATCGCCGGCCCATGCTCCTCGATCAGCTCGCCGATCTCATTCGGAGAATAGGCAGGATGATGCTTGCGCAGCCCGGCCCATATCAACATGCGGATCGTGTCCAGCGCCGGCCCCGCATCCTTGTCTTCCATGTCGTCAAGAATGGCCGCCGCCTTCTTTCCGAGCACCGATTCCGCTGCGCAGAGGGTGTTGACACCCATCTTCAGCGTCAACCTGAGATCGCCCAGCACCAGGGCGACTTCACCGCGCAGCGGATTCGTCATGCGGCGGCTCCGTGGGTCGCGACGCCGCTGGCCTGGAAGGTCAGAACCGCTTCCTGCTTGCCGGTGATCGGCATGTCCTGAGGTGCATAGCCGGTCAGGATTGCGTTGCCGGCAACCTGGCGCTTGGCGCCGGCGGCGGCATTATGCACCGAGCGATAGGCAACCGGATCGGTCGCATTGAGCATCGCGAGAAGCTTTACGTCAGCATCCGAGCCGGACAGATAATTGATGCGCACGGTGAGCGTGCCGGGCTCGAGCAGCTTCTCGCCCTTATAGGTATGCGCACCTTCGGTCTTGTGGTGCGAATCCTGATAGGTCGGGCGGGTCGGATTGCTCGGCGTCACCGATATGACCTCGGGGATCTCGAATTCGTTGCCGTCCGCGTCGGTGAAGTAGAATTCCGCGCCCTTATTGGGGTTGGACATAGCCCTTACTCCTTGTGGTAGATGGAAAAGCGCTGGGTGCGCCCGTAGACCGATCGCGCGCCGGCAACGCCGACGACGGGAATGTCTCGCTCCAGATCGATGAAGCCGTGGGTGAAGGTGCGGCCGTTCACCTCCGCCGCGCCTTCGAGCAGAAGTCCGAGCGCGTCGGCCACCGCCCGCGCATCGCTATAGGTCGGGGCCAGTGTATCGGCCTGCACCTGGGCGATCCGGAGCGCGTCGCGCCCGCCATGGGTGTAGTCGAGACCTGGATCGATCATGGTGAAGACGATCGCCGTCAGCCCGGCCCCTTCCGGCCGATCGCCCCAATGTATCGTGGGCACGCCATTCCATCGGCCCAGTCTCGCCGCGATCGGCGACTGCGCGACACGCTGGAGAAGATCCTCCTCAAAGGTCATACCCGCTGCACCGCCCGGGTCAAAGCGCGATCCAGTTCATCGGCAAGCGCGATCACCACTTCGCCCAGCACGTCGCCGGCGGTGACGTTCCACGCTACCGATACATGCGGCTGCGGCGGCACCCAGCTGAGGCTGTCGCCGCGCCGATGCATGAAACCGAATTCGAGCCAGGTGCCGACCGGATCGTTGGTGCCGGCATAGACCTCGGTGTAATGCTTGCCCGCGCGCCGCTTCAGCTTGGACTGGCGCCCGTTCAGTTTTGTGCTGATGATGAAGCTGTTGCGGTAAGCGTTGGCTGGGCGGTCTGGCGTTTCGCTCGGATCGTCCGCCGGCGCGATGTCCTTTACGACAGCCAGGAAGGGTTCCAGCGCCCGCTCCCCTGCCCGCTGCATCGCATTCTTGCCCATCTGCTCGGGAAGGGCATTGAGCGTGTCGAGCAGCGCGTCGAGCCCCTCTATCTCGTAGGCGCCGCCGCTCACGCCGCCACCCGCGTCGCCGTGAAGGCGAAGCCTTCGTTGAAGCCCAGCTCCGCCACCGCGTTGATCTCCCACACCGGCCATTTCGCCGGATCGGGATCGCTCAGCGGATAGCGGATGCGATCGCGCACGCTCACCGACTTGGTCTCGGGCGTCCACAGCACAGCGAAGCTTGCCACCTGCGATCCGCCCTGCTGCGCGGCCTCCCGCTGTTCCGATCCGCTGCCGAAGGCAATGTTTGCCCAGGGCCGCGCAATCTCACGTGGCTCCGGCTCGACCGTCGGGTGTCCGAAGCCGTCGGTGGCGGCGACGATCGCCTGGATGAGAATCGGCTTGTCGCGAGCGGTAGCGCTCAGCCGGCGGTGCGCCATCACAGCCTCAGGTAGCGATAATGGCCGACCAGGGCGTCGACCCCTTCGGGCAGATCGCCGGGCATGCGCCGGTACAGATGCTCCACGACCAGGCGCGCAGCCTGCTGCAGATCCTCCGGCGACTGCCGCAGCTGCTCCTGCAACTCCGCTTCCGGGTCGACGAAGCCCACGCTGGCCGTCACCGTGATCGCGCCGGGCACGCATGCCGGCGTTGGCCAGCAAGCACCGACCGCCGGGCTGATCCACGTCCAGTCGTGCCGGGTGACAGCGCGAAAATCCGCGAACGGCTGATATTCTCCGTGGGGGTCAAGATAGGACAGGGTGATACTGTCCGGCTGCACCGGGATCAGCGGCAGACGGACCTCCGGCGTGAAGCGGTCGAAGACGAACGTCACCTCCCGCCGCACCGAAACCACGCTGTAGACGGTCTCGATCTGCCGCGCCGCCACCCGTATGAGGCGGCCGATATTCTCGTCCTCGCTGCGCGTATCGACGCGCATGTGCAGGCGAGCATCGTCGATGCTGATCGGACCGTCCAGCGCCATGGCTGCTTACGCCTGGTTTGCCTGAGGATTGTCCTGGCCTTCGCCCTTCAGCACGAGGCCCGCGATCGGCGTACCGGTGCCGTGGGTGCCGCTGAAGTCGGCGAGCAGCTTCAGGTAGCGCTTACCGCCCTTGTAGCCGTAGCGGTACGCCGCCGCGGTCGCATGCGCGCTGGTAAGCGACTTGATGATGCCGCCGTCGCCGACCGAGGTCACGCCCAGCACGTCCTTCAGCTCGACCGCGGTGTAGGTCGAATCGTCGTCCGAATGGGTGAGCTTGAACTCGATCTTGTTGGTGCCGCTGAACGTGATGCCGCCGACGCCGATCGCCAGGATTATCTCGGCCGCGTCATAGCCCAGCAGGTCGATCGCCGCCGGCGTGTTGTCGGCGGACAGCGTGGCATTCTCGATCGCCACCGCGACCGAAATGTCCGAATGGATGTCCTTCATGGAAGTCTCCGAATGTCAGAATGGATGGCCGCCAGCGTCACCGCCGGCGGCCAGAAAGGCGGAAGGCCAGAAAGCCAGAAAGCCAGAAAGCCCGATCGTCAGGAGATCAGGTCGAGCACTTCAGGAACTTGATCGCCTCATAGTTGGTGATCCCGCCGCCCACGCGCTTCGTGGTGTAGAACTTCACGAAGGGCTTGTTGGTGAACGGATCGCGCAGAACGCGGGTGCCGAAGCGGTCGGCGATCGTGTAGGCCTTCTGCCAGTCGGCCACCGCCACCGGGAACTTGCCGGCGCCCAGGCCATCCATATAGTCGTCGGTGTGGACCGGCTTGCCCAGGATGGTGCCGACCTGCTCGGCCGCGCTCGGCGGCGACCAGAGATAATTGCCCTGCCCGTCCTTCCACTTGCGAAT
The DNA here is from genome assembly GCF_036170395.1 of Sphingobium sp. Classification (GTDB taxonomy): domain Bacteria; phylum Pseudomonadota; class Alphaproteobacteria; order Sphingomonadales; family Sphingomonadaceae; genus Sphingobium. The sequence continues at coordinate 14,316 of NZ_JAVHPD010000033.1, read as the reverse complement.
TTCGGCCATCACCGAATCAGACGTGAGGAAGGCGGCGCCGTTGCGATAGCCCTGCCGCAGCGCAAAGAGCAGATTGATCAGCGCGTCCGCCGGATTCGTGCTCGCGAAGGCCGCCGCCGCGCCGGTGACGACAAAGCCGATCTTGCCCCAGCTGTAGGAGGCGTTCGCGACCTTGTCATAGGACAGGATGCCGCGCGGCTTGTTCTTGCCGTTGCCGGTGATGAAGGCCTGGCCTTCCTCCTCGCTGAACTCGATCGCGATTTCGCTGGCGAGCCAGGCTTCCACGTCGAAGCGCGCATCGTCCAGCATCGTCTGGGTGACCGCCGGCTCGGCATAGAGTTCGCCGAAGGGCAGCGAAAGTTCACGCAGGGTCGGCGTCGCGGTGGAGCTGCGCGCGTCCTCTTCGCCGGTCCAGCCGGAGGTGGCGCCGCCCACATTGACCAGCTTGCGGTAGCCGCCGCCGCCGACCTGGATCACGCGGCAGATCTGGCGCATCGCCGTCATGGCGCCGAGCACGCGATCGATACCCTGTTCCCAGTCCACCGGAACCAGGTAGCCGCCATCCGGGTCGGACTGGGTCGTCAGCGCCGCCTGAACGGACAGCTGCCCGAGATCCGCGTCCACTTCGCCGCGGCGGAACCAGGTGGCGAAAGCGGTGCTGTGCTGACGCTCGGCCGCATTCAGCGAGTCACCGGCGCCGCCGCCCAGCTGGGCCGCGCTGAGAGCGGCCGACAGGCGGTCGATCTCGGCGTTGATCGGCTCAATCAGCGCATTGGCCTCGGCCTGCGTGATACGGCCGGCCAGCGCCTCTTCATTCTTCTCGCGCAGCGCGTTGACGGCCGCGTTGATGGCGGCAATCTGTGCGAGCGCATCGGCGGGTTCCGCGCGCGGCGCGGCGTGGACGGCACGGGGAGTGGACGCGACAATGCTCGCGCCGGCCGCCAGAAGGGCGGCGCGCTTCAGGTTCTTCATGGAAAAGCTCCTATCGGGTGAGGTTCGCCAGCAGGCCGCTCAAAGCCTGGTTCAGGCGTTGGTCGTCAGCGCCGGGCGTGACGTCCTGGTCCGGGGCAGCGCCGGGCGTACCCTTCAGATTCTTGATCCGGGCGCGCGCCTGGGTGCGCGTCATGCCCGATGCGACGAGCGCAAGCTCCATCGCGCGCAGCTCGTTGATGGTGCGATCGCCGGCCTGCGCTTCCTCGTCGACGGTGATCGCGTCCGCCGGCAGTAGCGAATTGGCGAACCCGCGTTCCACGGCTGTGCTGCCCGACATGTAGGTCTCGGCGTCCATCCACTGGACGATCTGGTCGCGCTCGGCCCCGGAACGGGCTGCGTAGACATCCGCCATCGCGCCGTCGAACGGTTCCAGCCAGGCGGCGGTCTCGGCCATGTCGTGGCGGTTGCCCATCGCGATGACCCAGCAATTATGGATCATCAGAAAGCTCGCGGCCCCGATCTCGATCTGGTCGCCGGCCATTGCGATGATGGAGGCGGCCGACGCGGCCATCCCCATTACCTTTACGGTGATGTTGTGCGGATGCTCGCGCAGCACATTGTAGACGGCGATGCCCTCGAACATATCGCCGCCGTAGCTGTTGATATGAACTTCGACATCGCGTTCGCCGATCGCGCGCAGCTGGCTCTGAACCTTTTTTGCGGTCACGCCGCCGCCGGACCAGTAATCCTCGCCGATGGAATCGAACATGGTGATGATGTTGTCGCCCTTGGCGACGGCGCGCACGCCGGCAGCCGCGTCGCCATAGCGTTCGATCACCGACGCCGGCGTGAAGGCCTGCAGGCGACGATCGGCGGGGAGCGGCAGCGCGCCGGGGCGCGCGCTCGCGAATAGGCGCGGCGCGTTACGCATCATCGTTTTTCTGGTCCTTTGGTTTGCCGCCGCTCTCGGACTCGTCGTTGTCGGCTGCGTCGTCACCTGCGGTGTTCGGAGGCGGATAGTAGATGTCGCCGTCGTCGCGCGGGTTCATATCCTCCAGCGCGCGAACCTCGTTGGGGGACATCCAGCCCCACTGAAGCCCTGTCGCATGGGCAGCATACCGCGTCTTGATGTCCGTTCGGACCATAGCAGAGCGGTTGAAGCGGACGTAAATGCGCGGGTCAGACACCATCGCGCTGGCTTCTTCCTCCCACATGACCAGATGGTCATCCATGGTGTAGGCGCTGAAGCCGTTGGACTTCTGCTCCAGGCCGGTGCCCCAGTTGGAATCGGACCCGCTATTGTCGCCGATCATGCTCGGCGGCACGCCGAAGAACATGCAGATCTCGGATCGGGAGAGCTTCTGCCCATCGATCCAGGCCATGTCGGTCGGACTGAGCGAGATCTTCTCCCATTTCAGCCCTTCCTCGAGCAGCAGCACGCCGCCATCCTTGTCGCCGCCGGCGCGGAAGTCGTCGAGCGACCGCTGCAGCCGGTCGAAAGCGGGATCGGTAAGCTTCTTGCCCTCCGGCATCGACACCGCGCCGGACGGCCGCGCGCCGTGCTTGAAGGTCGCGGCAACCTGCCGATCGCGCGCCCGCGCCTGACCGATTGTCTCCCGCGCATAGGTGAGCGGGGTTACGCCCGAAAAACCGTTGAGCGTCAGGCCATAGAGGTGGAACATGTCGGCCTGGCTGACCTTGAACTGCGTTCCGTCCCTGCGGGTGACGGTATATTCCAGCTCCAGGCTGTCCAGTTGGCGGACGGAAACCCGGTCGGGATGGATCGGTATCAGCTCGCGGACCTCGCCACGCGATATCGACTTCAGCGCAAAGCCGTTGCCGCGCAGCAGGACATGCGCCTGCATCATGCGCTTGAACTGGGCCGGCCGTTGCCACCGGTTTGGCTTCCGCTGCAGCAGCTGCGCGACGGCATGGTCGGACGCATCGACGCGCGTGCGATCGTCTACCCTACGCTTCACGTCGATCGGCAGCGTCGCCACCTTGCCGGCGATCAGGCGGATGCACCCGAACACCGCCCCGACGCGCATGGCCGTCTCTGGCGTTACCACCTCGCCGGTCATGCCGGATTCGCCGCGAAGCGCCGCCTCCAGTTCCGCCGACGTGGCGATGATGATGCCGCCGTCGCCAGCCATGGCCATCGCCGGCGGACGCCCGCGCGGCCCGAACGACAGCGGCGCGCCGCCGGCGATTGAATGCGCGGGTGCATCCCCGGCCGAACGGCCGAGGAGGCGGTCAAACATGCCCATGCATTCTCCTCAGAGCACCCGAACGCCGCGGGTCTCGTAGACGGACGGACCCTCGGCCTCGTTGGCGAGTGCCAGGGCGAAAGCCATGATCATGGCTACGCAATTGTCGATTTTCAGGTGCGGCTGCCCATCCGGCTTGTTCGGATAGACATTGTCCTTCTTGTCGGCGGCCGCGACGACGTTGCTCACCTGCCATTCCATCACCGGGCAACCGCCATGGGCGATCGTTCCGGCGCGCATCGCGGCATCGGTTTCCTTCATCGGGTCGCTCAGGTTGCCAACCGTGGCCCGGACCTCGATCATCGGAACGCCGCGCTTTGTCTGCGAAGTGGCCAGCCAGGTCGCCTGGAACGGGTCGTATGCGACATGCTCGACCTGGAAGCGGCTGCTCGCATCGTCGATCGCGTCGACGATCTCGTCAAAGTCGATGACGTTGCCGGGCGTCACGTCCAGCAGCGACTGCGCATCCCAACCCTGATAGGCCTCGACCTCAGCGACCGTGTCTTCCGGAAGGAAGTAACGGGTGATGATGATCCAGGGATCATCCTTTGTCGCCTTCGCACCGATCGGCGGGAACAGGTAGACCAGCGCGGCAATATCGATCTTCGACGCGAGATCGAGCCCGATGATGCAACGGCGGCCCTGAAGCTTCGGCAGCTCGATCGCGTCGGCCGCGCGGACGGGGATCTCGGGATCTGCGCAGGCGCGCCAATGTTCAACGCTGTAATAGGCCGCCTTCGTCGAGACCCACAGGTTAAGGTGCTTCGTCTTGAAGACACCCGCCTTGCGCGGCGTCGATATCGCGTCCCGCTGCCGGGCGCGCAGGAAGTCCATCGATACCGACACGTCGGCGTTCGGATTGGCCTTCCGGAGCGCCAGCTCCGACTTCCAGTCATCCTCCTTGTCGATCGTATATTCGACGAACAGGGTTTCGTGGTCGAGCGGCGGCCCGCCATTGTGGCCGATGCCGCCGAGCTTCTTCCGCTCCTCCTGAATCAGCGCGTAGCAGGGACCGGCGAGGTTATCGCCGGCGGTCGTGATCAGCAGCTGCAGCGGCTGGTCGCGGGCGCCCATGCCGGTGACCATCGTGTCGACCTGGCCGTCGTCGGGATGCTCGTGATATTCGTCGTGGATCGAGCAGCTGGGCGACTGCCCGTCGCCAGGATCTCCGATGATCGTCTCGAACTTCGATCCATCCCCCGGGCGGGAGATGGTCTTCGCCAGCATCTCGATGCCGAACTTGCGCTTGAGCGCCGGCGTGCGGTCCGCCATCAGGCGCGCCGGCTTGAAAACCTCCCAGGCCTGCTTCTCGTTGGTCGCGCCAGAATAGACCTCGGCGCCGAACTCGCCGTCGGCGCACAGCATGTAGAGGCCGAGCCCCGCGGCGATCGCCGACTTGCCGTTCTTGCGCGGCACGACCAGGAACAGCCGGCGGAATCGCCGTAGCCCCTTCTGCGCGCCGGATCGATGCAGCCACCCGAAGGTGACGCAGATGATCCAGATCTGCCACGGCTGCAGGAGAAGGCGCTCTTTCGAGCGGGCCCATTTGCCCTTGCTGTGCGGCAGCGTCTCGATGAATCGGCACGGCTTGCCCGCGCGGTCCGTGTCGAAGACGAAGGGAAACTTCGTCCCCCTCGCCCGGCTGAGCTTCAGCTCATCCAGGAATCGCCGGCACTGGAGCCGGATCTGCAACCCGGCCGGGATCTTTCCGGAACAGACGTCGGTCGCATATTTGCGGGCTATGCCCGCATAATCACGCCCCTCGGCCACATCAGAATTCAGCGTATGGGTCGTCTTCGACCTGCTTATGCCCGGTCGCCAGCTTCAGCGCGGCCGAGGGGTTGAGCATTAGCTCGCCAAGAAGCGACTGAGCATGGCGCATGGCTGCATCAAGCATGGCGACAGCGGGATGCGCACGCTTCATGATCTTGAGCGCCGAAACCGACCCGTCCTTGGTCGTGATCACGCTCTGCGTGGTGAAGGTGCATCCCTCGGTTTCGATCACCGCTTGATACATCGCGATCTGCTCGAGCCTGAGCGCCAGCAGCCCCACATGCTCAGCATAGTGCGGACTCGACCGCTTCTGCTGCTCCAATATGTCGGCGATCGTCGCGAAGTACCCGCGAGCGATCTCGGACAGGTGAAGCGGTGCGACCATCGGGCCCAGCGGCACGTCCTCGTTGACAAGAGCGTCGCGATCGGCGCGATATGTACCCATCGCCTCCTTCAGCGCCGGATCTTTCCGCTTCCGTCCAGCGCCGGACCGGGATCCGCCTCTAGCCATCCCAGGCCCTCACTTTTTACCCTTTGATTTTGACCGCGTGAGAAAATGGCCACAGGCGCGGTCCCGGGGCCCTGCAACGGGAAGTTTTGACCCTCCCCCGGGGGTGCGGACGGCTCGAAACGGGCCGAAATGCGTCCGATTTCACTTGATCGCGACCCATTTGCAGGTGGCTGATCAGTCCGAATCGACCCGGTTGCGGTGCCGGGCGCGGGCCGATTCGCGCGCCGTCTTCGCCTTTGAGTGCCGGTCGCAAAGGCCCTGATAGTTCTCGCGCTCGTTGCTGCCGCCCTCCGCACGGTTGCGGATGTGGTCGGCGATCACCGTGCGCCCGGGCGGAGCCACGCCGGAGCGCAGGCACTCGGCGCACCATGGCTCCTCGATGAGCACGCGCTTGCGCATCTCATCATGGACAGCGTCGTAGCCGCGCTGCTGCCGGCTCTTGCCCTTGCTGGTCGCCCAAGGTTCCGGCGGTCGCCAGCCCGGGGGCCTGAACCGTGGCGCTTGGCGCGGCATCAGGCCGCGACGGTGCGACCGATCAGGATGATCGTGTAGGTGACCGGCGTGCCGCTGCCGCTGTTGCCCACCAGCAAGATGTCGCCGGTGCCGCCGGTGACCGCCCAGCCCTTCTTGTTGGTGATCATCGCCACGTCATCCGGGCCCACGCTGAGCTTGGGCGTGGTGCCCGAAAGCGGGCCGTTGAAGGCGTTGCTCGCCGCGCCGAACAGCTGCACGTCGTTGGTGTTGCCGGCATCGGCCGTCACGATGATGGCCGTGATCTCGGCCGCGGTGATCGTGCCGCCGAGCAGCCCGGCCAGCACGCCGGCCAGGTCGAGATTCTCGCTCGAGGAAGCGGCGATCGTGCGCGTGTCGGCGAACAGGATGTCAGCCTTACCCAGAGCATCGGTGCCGCCAACCATGCGGATGGTCTTCTCGAGCGTCACCGGCGCGACCGGCACACCGAGATCGGCGCTGCCGGTCAGCTTCGCAGCGACCGATAGGGTGAGGTTGGCGGTAACACCGGGCATGCTTGTTCTCCGGAAGGTGTGAGCCGTCAGCGACGGCGAGAAGCGCTGAAGCCGCTCGATCGATAGGAACTGAACCCAGTCGATCCGAATGACGTTCGCATTGGCTGATAGCGCGTGACGGTCGTCGTCGACCGCGTGCCGCCAAATGGGCTCTGCTTGGTGGTTGTGGTGGTCACGATCTGTGACCGGACATAGTCCCTGCTTGCCTGATAGCTTGGGATCGGCCGACGATATCCGCGATAGCTGGGATCGGGCACAATGACCGTCTGCCGCTGTCCGCCATTCAATGAGCTCGACAGCATATAGCCTGCCATGCCGTACAGCAGATAGTCGTCGATATCGCCGCCGGCCTCGGCGACCTTCACGCACTCGGTCGGTTTGGCTGCCTTGGCGCAGCGATCCACGGCAGTCTCGCAGGCCGTGAGTGGAACTGCCAGCAGGCAGGCGAACAACATCAAGAGAAAACGCGCCACATCAGGCCTCCTTCACCATCTGCGCCTCGATCTCGGCGAGCAGCTGCCCGCCCGTGTCATCGATGGCGCCGACGGCCAGCTGCGCCAGGACGAAGCCGGGCACATGGATCGAATATTCGTCGAGCGTCTCCAGCCAGGCGCGGCCGGGCGATCCGCTGATGGAAACCTTCAGCCAATGCAGTGCGCTGTCGAACACGCCGCAGGACAGGCTTTGGCTATCGCCGGTCACCACGTCCAGCGTGCAGCCCGCCATCTCGGCCGATTGCTCCAGCTTGCGCACCAGCCGTTCGCCGGCCCTGCCCGCATCGACCCTCGCGTCGATCACGGCTCGATCGCGCCGTCCTGCGCGACTGGTTCCAGGAAGAAGCTTTCGCCCTGCTTGATGGAAAAGCCGAGATAATGGAGCGGCGAGAGCGCGTGCCGCGCCGCCTCCTCGATCGGCGGTCCGCCATTGTCTCCCAATGAAGCGGCTTCCGCTTCGCGGATCGCCAATGCGTCCCGCTCCGCCTCCAGCGCCTTCATGATCGCCGCCTTGTCGGGCGAATGCTTGGTACGGACATAGTCGGTGAGCTCGGCCGCGCGCAGCGTCACGGCCATGTCGTCATCCTTGCCATGGGCGAAAGCGACGCTGGCCTTGTCCAGCCGATAGCCGAGATAGCATCCGCCGAGCTCGATCGACTTGCGCTTGCCGCCCGTCAGCGCATCGAAATGCGCCGCGAACCAGGGCTTGAGCTGCTTCTCGATATCCTTGAGCTCGGCGACGATCGGCACCAGCTCGGCGTCGGCTGACTGGTTCGCCGCAGCGATCACCTCGTCGCGCGCCTGGATGACCAGCGCGGCAGCGGCGCTCCGCTCGGCATAGCGGGTGCACAGCGCCGTCGCCTGCTCGGTGGTCTGGGGCGCTCGCTGTGCGGCGGATCGAACGCGGCCCATCAGGCAGGGGTCCGAAGGTTGCGCCCGACCATGTCCTGGGCGCGACGGGTCGCTTCATCGAGCTTCAGCCGCGCGAGCAGCGCCCGCATCAGCCGCTTGGACAGGCGCATCTCGCCGTCGCCCTGGGCCATGATCTGCAGCGTCGACAGATCCTCCTCGCTCACGCCGGCAGCACCCGGTTTAAGGCCTTGCGCATGTCGACGACGCGCGGCCAGCGATAGCCGATGCGCGCGAGCGCCGGCTCGGGGCCGAGGATCAGCCCGCCGCGCGCCACGCGGACCGGGCGCTCGCGGCCGTCGACGTCCTTTGCGATGCGGTAAGGCGTGCGGCCATAGCCACGCGCCTTCAGGCCGCGGATCTCGATGCGGCGAAGCAGGCTGCTCATAAGCTCTCCGGTCAGAACAGGGCGCGGGTCCGGCGTCCGTCCGTCTCCAGCATGATCGGCGGCGCCGATGCGGCCGCGGATCCACGGAAAGAAGCGACGATGGAGGCCGCGATGGCTTGGGCCCGCTCTTCCAGGTCGCCATGACGATGGTCGTGGCGGCCTCGGGGGATGGGAAGGCGGGCATCGCGGATCAGCTCGTCCAGCGCGTGGCTGGCATTTTCGAGCATGTCGGGGATCGAAGGCCGGGTAGGCTTAGCTGCCATGGCGAACCTCCATCGACGCAAAAAGCCCGCCGGGTGGGTTCCGGCGGGCTCTGGACGCAATTAGCGCGGGGTCGTTTCTGGCAGTTCCGTGGCCATTTTGGCAGTGGCGCATTTGTCCACCCCTGCATTTTTCATTCGGCCGAGCGGTCTGCCAGTCGGGCCATCAGGTGAAACACGCCCGGCCAATAGGGACGGAAGCGCAGGTCGAAGCGGATCTCGCGCCCCTGTTGCGTCAACAGCGCCTCGGTGCGGCCGACGCGGATGCCGTCCACGACCACCGGCCGACCGTCGGGCGTCACAGCAACCCCGCATGCGCCGCAACGAGATCGGCCGCAGTCACCTCTTTCCGCACCGCTCCATGAATCCTCGCCCACAAGTGCAGCGCATCGGTCAACGTCCGCCGAGCGCGCCGCACGTGCATGCGGTGCGTTCCAGCTGCCCGGGCCAGGCCTACGTCGTGCACCACGATATCGAGCACCAGCGCCGCGCTTGGCCCCACCGCGGTGCGCCAGCGCGAATAGGCCATCTCCCGCCACACTGCGCCGAGCGCTTCGAAGAAGGCGTCGCCATGCCGGCTCGCGTCCACCCGCGTTTCCAGGCTGCATGTGCGGGTGGCGACGCCTTTCATGATCTGCTCGGCCGCCGCCTGGATATGCTCGGCCCACGCTTTCTCGTCGTCGGTCAGGTAACCCGACGCATGCAGCCGCGCGATCGCGCCCGGGCGGCGCTGCCGGTTGGCTTCATGGGTTTCGGGCGTGCCGGCATTCTTGTGATGCCACCGGTCGAGCAGCTCGGCGCGCGCCTTGCGCAACGCGCGCTGTTCGCGGTCGGTGGCCTTGGCGGTTACCCGCGCCGCAACGTCGCGTTGGTCGGCCGCGCGGGCCCGGTCGGACCGCCCCCACTTGCTATGTGTTTCTGTTGACCCCGTCGCCTGCATCCCGCTCGCCTCCCGATGGAGCGGCACGTTGCGCGCGCGCGCGATCGGGCGGCAGTGGCGCATTTGTCCACCCGCCGCGCACCACCAGCGCGCCGGCATCGTCGATATCGATGAGCGGCATGGCGCCCGCAGGGGGGGCGATCACGTCGTCGTTGACGACATAGCCCGCCTCACGCAGCTGGCGCAGCGCCTCTTCCAGGACGCTGGCGGGCCGAACCCCGCGCGTCATGCCGTCGATGCGATGAAGATGGCCCTCGCGCACCAGCTTCGTTACCAGCTTCTGCGCCCGCGACCGTGCGCAACCGACCGCCCGCGCGATCTCGCTGATCGACGGACCGACGCTATGGGCGTTCCAGTAGAGGCGGACGAAGGCCAGCACCTGGTTTTTCCTGCTCGCCATCGTCGGCGACAGGCGGGGAATGTCGATCTCGATGCCCAAAGCGGGCCGCCTCCCTGTTCGGGAGAACATAGGGGGAAAGTCGTTGAAAATCCAGCATCCCACTACACGGCGCAAACAGGTCGGCTCAATCAACAACCAAGTCTGGCGACGGCATAGACGCGATAAGATCGTTCGCGCTGATGGACCATGCTCGCGCCAATGCATCGACCTCGGCACGCGACACCCGGTCCCCCTGACTTATCGCAATGAAACGGTTGGCCGGGATGCCGGTAAGGTGCGACAGGCGCGAATAATAGGTGGTTCGTTGCGACACCCAGGCATCAAACCAGTAGCTGCCCGAAGCGATTGACTTGGCGACGGGGTGGCGCTCCGACCATGTGTCGAGCGTGATCGGGATGCGGGGGAAACCCTTACGATAGCTCATCATATGCCCTCATTGAGAACATATGAGGAACAATGGCCAAGTCCGTCAATCCCCCTTGGGCAGATTACAATGTTTAAGCCCCTTCCGTCCGCTCTCTCTAATCAGGTTTCCGAAAGCGTCGCACGATGGGCGCTAGCCGCCCGTCTTTGGGCATGAATGTGCGCGCAGCCCCGTTCAAGATAGCGGCTTTATCGATATAGACCCGAAGATAATCCTCGTCTTTCTCCTCACCCATGAAAACATATTTGATCTTGAACTTGATGCTTAGGACCGACTTTCCGCTCCGAATACGATTCCATTCCTCCCGTGAAACCTGACTGAGGTAAAATGGGTATTCGCGGCTCTCGCCAGGCGAAAGACGAGGCACCTTGTTATAAAAATCGGGAACAACGCCGTTGTGCCGCCTTGTCAGCGGCAAGTCTTCGACCTCGTGACTGTAGAAGAAGCGAACGTCTAGCGCCGGGGTTTGGCCATAGTTTTTGACCAGAATCCGTACGGAGCCGCGCCACGATAATTGTGCATTTTCTTCGATAACCGTCAGCCCGACGTAGGGCCGCAATTGCAGATCAACGGCATCCTGCGCGATCTTATTGGCACGCCGCGTCAGATGCAGGGCGTAGATCACGCCCGCAAGACTGCATAGCGCTAGCAGATCGGCCATCAGCGCATAATGCGCGCTGAACTCCGCCGCCTCGACTGCCTTCCACTGTGCGCGGATCTCGCAGTGGTCGGCGCTTTCTCCCCTTCTGCACGGCGGCACGGGAACAGCATTGAGCGGCTGTTCCACGCTGCACGAAGTTGCAGGCAAGAGCGCTAGCCCCATGAATAGCGACGCCGCCGCCCGCCTCAAGGACACCCACCTCCAGCAGCATGAAACACATCCAGCACCACCGCACGCATGGGCGCATCGCCATGCATCGAGGCGATCACCGCGAACAGCGTGTCGCCTTCATCCAGCAGCGCGTCGGCGACCCAGCTGTCGCGGGGCACATAGCCGATCTGCTCGCCGGCCTCGCTCCACACCATGATCGCGCGCGGATCATGAGCGTTGCCGGGCTCGGGAATGAGCGCGACTCCCTGCCCCGGTTCGCAGGCGGAGATAGCCTCTTGGTAGAAACTCTCCCCGGCCAGATTGACGGGCCAGCCAATGAGCGCGCCGCCACTCATTCACACGCTACCCCGTCGCCGTCGCGATCCAGTCGGCGGCTGTACCCATCGTCTCCCCGTCGCAGGGGCGCAGCGCCGGCGGCACGCGCAGCCGCGCAATTGGGGTACACACCGCCCGATGAAGCCCGGCTCCCCGAGCGCGCATAACCAGCGGTGGAGCGTCGTTTTTTGCGGGTGCGCCTTGCACCCTTTAATGGCGTGGCAGCCCATACGGTGATCAACCCTGCGATGATCATCCTTCGGCTGATCATTCCGGCTCGCCGCGATACCCGGCCGATTTGTCGTGCACCGTTGCGGCACTCCCCTCTCCGCCGCGGGCGTGGACCGTCTCGGACGGCTGTGCACCTCCCGTCGCCATCGAGCGGGCGATCTGAAGCAGCGCGCGGCGATCGGCCGGAGCGAGGTGACTAAAGTGGTCGACGAGTTCGCGCTCTTCGCTGTCCAGCACCGGCGGCGGCGGGCCGTCTCCGTGCGGATCGTCAGTTTCGCCGGTCAGGTAGGCGGGCGTCGAATCGACCTCCCGCGCGATGAGATGAAGCTTGCCGGTGGTCCGCTGTTCACCCTTGATGAGACCGTTGATCGTGCTTTGGCTTAAGCCGACCCGGCGACCAAGGGCTGACTGCGAAATTCCCTTCGCAGCGATCCGCTCTTCCAGACGTTCGCCAATGATCATCATGCCAATGATCTACCGGAATTGCGGTAGCTTTTGCATAAGCAGATACCGGTTGACCAATTATCGGAATACCGATAGCTACCGGTCATGGCTCTTGAACACCTCTCCGAATCACCGTTGGCCCGCGCTGTTCGCGTGGCAGGGTCGCAGTCGGCGTTCGGACGCCTGATCGGGCGAAACCAATCCACGGTCCATGACTGGCTTTCCGAGGATAAGCCTCTGCCCGCAGAGCACGTCCTCGCCGTCGAGGAAGCCACCGGGATCTCCCGCCACGATCTGCGCCCTGACATCTACCCGCGCGAAGGCGACGCCGCCGGAAAGCTGGAAGGTGTGCGGCCATGATCTCGTCATGTGGTCCCGCTATGTGGCCCGCCGCCACCCGTCTCCCCCAATCATCGCGCGCCTTTGGGGTGCGCGCCCGTCCCATAGCCCCCGGAAACACGACCCGCGTGCGACCCCCCGGGGACTATCCTGCCGCCGCCGGAGCATCTCTGAACAGCCGTCCGGCGGCGGCCTTTTGCTTTATCCGGGGGCGCGCCGGCCGTCCCGTCGCCCGCATGACGCTCTTGGCCGGGCGCGCGGGCGCGAAGCGTCGTCTTCGGGTCGCACCTGCGCGACGCGCCGGCCGTTCAGGGCGCGTCCAGTGACCAAGCGCCGCGCGCCCCTCTCGATCGACGCCGCTCTCGCCCGCATTGCGGGACAGGAGGGCGTCGGCGGCTGGGCGGGCATGGCAACCGCCGTCAACTACAACGAGCGCACTGTCCGCGCCTGGGGCGATCCGGATCGCGACGAGCAGCCGCCGCTGCCGGCGATGATCACGCTGGGCATCCTCTATCGGCGCTGCGGCGGCGTCGGCGATCCGCTACTTCAGGCGCATGCCGACATGATCGGCGCGGCCGACGCCGCCGCCTTCTCGGACAAGCATGAGTTGCGCCGCGAATCCCTCGGCTTCATGCGCGAAACCAGCCAGGCGAACCTCGCCCTGTTGGAGGCGGCTGAACCCGATTCCGGCGACGCCGAAACCGCGCTCGCGACCAAGGAAGTACTCGACGTCCGCAACTGGGCCGATCGCATCCTCGCCCGCCTTGGCGCCCGCCCCCGCGCGCCGCCCTGATGCCGGCGCGGGGACGCCCGCTCAATCACGACCCGATCAAGAAAACTCGGCCGGCCCGGCGCACCTGACGCGCTTTTGGGCAGGCTTTTCTGCTGCCCGCCCCGGACGGACTTGAACGTCCGGGCAGCTACGAACCGGATCCACGCCCATGATGACCCCCGGCACCTATCTGCAAAAGCGCCGCGTCGCAGCCGGCCTGTCGATCATGGACGTGGCCGCGCTCGTCCATACCGATCCGCGCTTGGGCGGCATCGACAAGACCGCCTGGATCGACCGCATTGAAAAGGACATCGCGGCGCTCAGCCCCGACGTCATCGCCACCCTCGGCCGCGCCTTCCGGTTCGACCGCACCGTGCTCCAGCAGCTGATCGCGATCCGCAGCTTCGGCGCGGACGCGGTCAACCCCGCCCCGCGCGTCTGCCTGACCTGCGGCTGCAGCCAGAACGACGCCTGCTCCGACGGCCACGCCACCTGCGCCTGGTCGAGCGAGGATCTCTGCACCGCCTGCGCCCCCACCTCTTTCGCCCTCAAGGAGGCCTGATCCCATGCCCTCACCCTCCCGACCTGCGCCCTTCCGCCCCCGCGACTATGTCCAGGACGATCCCGACGTCCGCTTCTGGGATGAACCCCGGCAGCGCATGCCCTTTATCGAGGAAGCCGACGCGCAGATCGACGCGGACCTGCGCGGCGTCACGCGCTCGATGCTGCTCGGCTTCGTCTGCGGCATCGTCGGCGCGGCGCTGATCTGGTGGGTGCAGTCATGAGCGGGATAGTCGAACGCACCCCCCAAGAACGCGACGCCTACATGGCGAAGATTCGCGCCGAAAATCGCGCGGCGTCGGTCTGGGACTGGGAGGTCACCCGATCCGGGCCATCGATGACGGTCACGGGTAGGGACGCAGATGGCCAGCCGGTGAAACTCACCGGTGTCACCTTGCTCATGCCGGGAGATGCGGACGGAGGCTACATCTTCGCCATCAGTCCCATATGTGGACGGCTCCCTCTTGCAAGGGCTGAACGGAAAATTTGATCGGATCG
>NZ_JAVHPD010000032.1:0-4287 GCF_036170395.1 Sphingobium sp. | reverse complement strand
ATGAGAAGTTCCTGGGCCGCAAATATGTCGGCACCAAGCGCTTCGGCCTCGACGGCGGCGAGTCGATGATCCCCGCGCTCGAAGCCGTCATCAAATATGGCGGCCAGTCGGGCGTTCGCGAGATCGTGTTCGGCATGGCGCATCGCGGCCGCCTCAACGTGCTGGCGAACGTGATGGCCAAGGGCTTCCGCGTCATTTTCCACGAATTTTCGGGCGGCACCGCCAACCCGGAGGATGTCGGCGGATCGGGCGACGTGAAATATCACCTCGGCACCTCCACCGACCGCGAGTTCGACGGGGTCAAGGTGCATATGTCGCTGGTGCCCAACCCCTCGCACCTCGAAACGGTCGACCCGGTGGTGCTGGGCAAGGTGCGCGCGCAGCAGACCTTCCGCGACGACCTGGGCAAGCACGACCAGGTGCTCCCCGTGCTGATCCATGGCGACGCGGCGTTCGCGGGCCAGGGCATCGTGTGGGAATGTTTCGGCTTCTCGGGCGTCCCCGGCTACAACACCGGCGGCTGCGTCCACTTCATCGTGAACAACCAGATCGGCTTCACGACCAGCCCGCAATTCTCGCGTGGTTCGCCCTATCCCAGCGACGTGGCGAAGGGCGTGCAGGCGCCGATCCTGCACGTCAATGGCGACGATCCCGAAGCTGTCACCTTTGCGTGCAAGCTGGCGATGGAATATCGCCAGACCTTCCACCGCGACGTCGTGATCGACATGTGGTGCTATCGCCGCTTCGGTCATAACGAGGGCGATGAACCCGGCTTCACCCAGCCGCTGATGTACAAGGAAATCCGCCAGCATCCGCCGGTGAGCGACGTCTATGCCGCGCGTCTGAAGGCGGAAGGCGTGATCGACGATGCCTTCATCGCCCAACAGACCGACGGGTTCGTCGCGCATCTGGAGGAGGAGTTCGAGGCGGCCAAGAGTTACAAGGCGAACAAGGCCGACTGGTTCGCCGGCCGCTGGTCGGGCCTGCACAAGCCCGCCGACGCCGAAACCGCGCGGCAGAGCGTGGATTCGGCGATCAGCACCAAGCTGTTCGACAGCCTGGGCAAGACGCTGACGACGGTGCCTGATGGCCTCAACGTCCACAAGACGCTGAAGCGCGTGCTCGACGCCAAGGCGGAGATGTTCAAGACCGGCGAGAATTTTGACTGGGCGACCGGCGAGGCGCTGGCCTTCGGTTCGCTGCTGTCGGAAGGCTATGGCGTGCGCCTGTCGGGGCAGGATTCCGGCCGCGGCACCTTCAGCCAGCGGCACGCGGTCTGGACCGATCAGGACAGCGAGCGCAAATATATCCCGCTCTCGACCGTGCCGCACGGCCGGTTCGAGGTGCTGGATTCGCCGCTGTCCGAATATGGCGTGCTGGGCTTCGAATATGGCTATGCGCTGGCGGACCCCAAGAGCCTGGTCATCTGGGAAGCGCAGTTCGGCGACTTCGCCAATGGCGCGCAGATCATCTTCGACCAGTATATCGCCTCGTCCGAGACCAAATGGCTGCGCTCCAACGGGCTCGTCTGCCTGCTGCCGCACGGCTATGAGGGCCAAGGGCCGGAGCATAGCTCGGCGCGTCTGGAGCGCTATCTCCAGCTCTGCGCGGAAGGCAATATCCAGGTCGCGAACATCACAACCCCGGCCAATTACTTCCACGCGCTGCGCCGGCAGATGCTGCGGCCGTTCCGCAAGCCGCTCATCATCATGGCGCCCAAGTCGCTGCTGCGGCACAAGGCGGCGGTGAGCAAGGCCGAGGACTTCCTGGGCGAGACGCAGTTCAAGCGCATCCTGTCCGACCCCAATGCGGCGGCGGACACGGAGACGAAGCGGCTGGTGCTGTGTTCGGGCAAGGTCTTCTACGATCTGTCGGATGCACGCGATGCTGCGGGCGACACGGATGTCCAGATCGTCCGCATGGAGCAAATCTATCCCTTCGCGACCGAGGCGCTCGCCACCCGGATCGCCCGCATGACCAACGTGCAGGAGGTCGTGTGGTGCCAGGAGGAGCCGCGCAACAATGGCGCGTGGTTCTTCGTCGAGCCCTATATCGAGGAGGCGTTGGCGAAAGCCGGCAAGGCGCCGATGCGCGCCCGCTATGCCGGCCGCAAGGCGTCCGCCTCGCCGGCCACGGGCCTGGCTTCCCGCCATGTGTCCGAACAGGGCGCGCTCGTCGCCGATGCGCTGGGTCACAGCGTCCGCACTGAAATCCGTCGCCAGAAGAAAGGCTGAGACAGCTCATGGCCACCGAAGTCAAAGTCCCCACGCTGGGCGAATCCGTTACCGAAGCAACCGTGGGCCAGTGGCTCAAGAAGCCGGGCGAGGCGGTGAAGGCCGACGAGCCGATCGTTTCCCTTGAAACCGACAAGGTTGCGGTCGATGTGCCCGCGCCGGCTGCCGGCACGATGGGCGATATCGTGGCGAAGGAAGGCGAGACGGTGCAGGTCGGCGCGCTGCTCGGTTATGTGAACGAGGGCGCGTCCGCGGGGGCTTCGCCGGCTGCGGCGGCAGCGCCTGCTGCTGCGCCAGCCGCGAAGGCAGAGGCCGCCGCGCCTGCGCCTGCCGCTGCGGCGCCGGCCCCTGCCGCCGAAGAAGAGGGCGAGGGCGGGAGCCTGACACTGTCGCCGGCGGTGCGCCGTCTTGTGCTGGAGCACGGCCTAGACCCCAGCAAGATCAAGGGCACCGGCAAGGACGGTCGCCTGACCAAGGATGATGTGGTGGCCGCCGCCGCCGCTGGCACTGCCAAGGCGGCTGCCGCATCGACTCCGGCCGCTGCGCCCGCCGCCGCTGCGCCGTCTGCTGGTCCGTCGCGCGCGCAGGAGCGGGTCAAGATGACGCGCCTGCGCCAGACGGTCGCCAAGCGGCTGAAGGAAGCGCAGAGCACCGCGGCGCTGCTGACCACCTTCAACGATGTCGACATGACCGCGGTCATCGAGGCGCGGGCGAAGTATAAGGACTTGTTCGAGAAGAAGCATGGCGTGCGCCTGGGCTTCATGGGCTTTTTCACGAAGGCCGTGTGCATGGCGCTGAAGGATATTCCGGGCGTCAACGCGCAGATCGAGGGCGACGAGATCGTCTATAATGACTTCGCCGACATCTCGGTCGCGGTGTCCGCGCCGACCGGGCTGGTCGTGCCGGTGATCCGCAACGCGGAGTCGCTGAGCGTCGCGCAGATCGAAAAGACGATCGGCGACTTCGGCAGAAAGGCCAAGGAAGGCAAGCTGACGATGGAGGACATGAAGGGCGGCACCTTCACCATCTCCAACGGCGGCGTGTTCGGATCGCTGATGTCCACCCCGATCATCAACCCGCCCCAGTCGGCGGTGCTGGGCCTCCACCGCATCGAGGACCGGCCGGTGGTTCGCGACGGTCAGGTCGTGGTGCGGCCGATGATGTATCTGGCATTGAGCTACGATCACCGCCTGATCGACGGCCGCGAGGCGGTGACCTTCCTCGTCGCGGTCAAGAATGCGATCGAGGATCCGACGCGGTTGCTGATCGACCTGTAACAGGCGTCACAAGCACCTACATCCGTTCGGGCTGAGCCTGTCGAAGCCCCGTTTCCCTGCGACGGAAACAAAGTAAAAGTACGGCCCTTCGACAGGCTCAGGGCGAACGGAGATTGGTATGGCAGACTTCGACTATGACGTCCTTGTGATCGGTGCCGGGCCGGGCGGCTATGTCGCGGCGATCCGGGCGGCGCAGCTGGGGCTCAAGACGGCTTGCGCCGAGAGCCGCGAGACGCTGGGCGGCACCTGCCTCAATGTGGGGTGCATCCCGTCCAAGGCGATGCTGCATGCGTCGGAGCTGTATGACGAGGCGGCCAATGGCGCGATGGCGAAGCTGGGGGTCAAGATCGACAGCATGAGCCTGGACCTGCCCACAATGCAGGGGCAGCGGCTGGATGCGGTGAAGGGGCTGACCGGGGGCATCGAGTTCCTGTTCAAAAAGAACAAGGTGACCTGGCTGAAGGGCCTCGCCAGCTTCACCGGCGCGAACACGGTCGAGGTGGGCGGGCAGAGCGTGACGGCAAAGAATATCGTCATCGCCACCGGCTCGTCTGTCACGCCGCTGCCGGGCGTGGCGGTGGACAATGCGGGCGGCAGGATCGTCGACTCCACCGGCGCGCTGGAGCTGGACAAGGTGCCGGGCCATCTGGTGGTGGTCGGTGGCGGCGTCATCGGGCTGGAACTGGGCAGCGTCTGGCGGCGTCTGGGCGCGAAGGTGACGGTGGTCGAATATCTCGACCAGATCCTGCCCGGCATGGACGGCGAAGTCCGCAAGG
>NZ_JAVHPD010000031.1:0-23329 GCF_036170395.1 Sphingobium sp. | reverse complement strand
GGCGGCAGCGCCGGGCCGCAGACGATGCGCTGGGGCGTCGAGCAGTCGCGCAACCTGATGACCGTGCGCGCCGCCAGCCAGACCGGCATGGACCGCGTGGTGCGCACCATCAAGAATATGGGGATCGGCGATTATCAGCCCTATCTCTCCTTCGCGCTGGGCGCGGGCGAGACGACGGTCGAGCGGATGGTGAACGCCTATGCGACGCTCGCCAACCAGGGCAAGCAGCAGCCGTCCAAGGTCATGGACTATGTGCAGGACCGGCGCGGCAAGGTGATCTGGCCCGATCGCTGGAAGCCGTGCGACGGGTGCAACATGGCGAACTGGGACGGCAAGCCGATGCCGCGCTTCGGTTTCGAGGGACGGCAGGTGATGAACCCGCTGACCGCCTATCAGGTCGTCCACATCGCCGAAGGCGTGGTCCAGCGCGGCACCGCGACGGTGCTGAACGACCTTGGCCGGCCACTGTTCGGAAAGACCGGCACGACCAACGGCCCGACCAATGTATGGTTCGTCGGCGGATCGCCCGATCTCGTCGCGGGCGTCTATATAGGGTACGACAAGCCCCGGAGCCTCGGCGGCTGGGCGCAGGGCGGGCGGATCGCCGCGCCGATCTGGAAGGCGGCGATGGCCCCGGTGCTGGAGACGATGCCCAAGACGCCCTTCGTCGCGCCGCCCGGCATTCGCATGGTGACGATCGACCGCCGATCGGGCAAGCGCGTCTATGGCGTATGGCCGGGCACGGACCTCAAGCCCGCCGTTATCTGGGAAGCGTTCAAGCCCGAAACCGAACCGCGCCGATCGATCCGCAAGGAAGAGGCGGAAGCCCAGGCAAAGGTCGCCGAAGCCCGCGCCGCCGCCGCCGTCTCGCGCGGGCGGCAGCGGAGCGACGCGGACTTCCTTGAAGGGCAGGGCGGGATTTATTGAGGCGTGGGCAGCGCACGCAGACCCGCTCACTGCCGTCATTCCCGCGAAAGCGGGTTGGCCGGAGGCGCGTGACTCCGGCCAACATCTCCTGACCTTGCACCAAGCGGATGGTTCGGGAGATGGATCCCCGCTTTCGCGGGGATGACGGGGATTGCACTTTTTGCCTTGCCCAACGCCGATCGGGTCGGGAAAGGCAGTTCAATCAGGCAAACCGCAGCAGCTTCACCTGCTTCACGCCGGCGAGGTTGCAGATTTGCCAGCGCAGCGGCTCGGTCACCGTGCCGTCGACCGACAGCAGCAGCACCGCTTCGCCGCCCTGGTTGCGGCGGCCGAGGTGGAAGGTGCCGATATTGACCGACGCTTCGCCGAGCGTCGAGCCGAGGCGACCGATGAAGCCGGGCGCGTCCTGGTTGACGATGTAGAGCATCGTGCCGCCAAGATCGGCCTCCACCTTGATGCCGAACAGTTCGACGAGACGCGGCTGGGCGTGGCCGAACAGCGTGCCCGCAACCGAACGCTCGCCATTTTCGGTGGTGACGGTGACGCGCACGAGCGTCTGATAGTCGCCCTCGCGATCGTGGCGCACTTCGCGCACGTCCAGCCCGCGTTCCTTCGCCAGGAAGGGCGCGTTGACCATGTTCACCGTGTCCGAATAGACCCGCATCAGGCCGGCGAGGACCGCCGCCGTGATCGGCTTCTGATTGAGTTCGGCGGCATGGCCCTCCACCTCCACCGCGACGCCGGTGATCTGATCGCCCTCCAGCTGGCCGACGAGCGACCCCAGCTTCTCCGCCAGCGCCATATAGGGTTTGAGCTTGGGCGCTTCCTCGGCGGAGAGCGACGGGACGTTCAGCGCGTTGGTGATGCCGCCGTCGAGCAGATAGTCGCTAAGCTGTTCGGCGACCTGCAACGCGACGTTGACCTGCGCCTCGTCGGTCGATGCGCCAAGGTGCGGGGTGCAGATGAAGTTGGGCGTGCCGAACAAAGGCGACTCCTTCGCCGGCTCGGTCTGGAACACGTCGAGCGCCGCGCCCGCGACCTGACCGCTGTCGAGCGCGTCCTTGAGCGCCGCCTCGTCGATCAGCCCGCCGCGCGCGCAGTTGATAATCCGCACGCCCTTCTTGGTCTTGGCGAGATTCTCGCGGCTCAGGATATTGCGCGTCTGATCGGTGAGCGGCGTATGCAGGGTGATGAAGTCGGCCTTCGCCAGCAGCGTGTCGAGATCGGCCTTCTCGACGCCCATCTCGATGGCACGTTCCGGCGTCAGGAACGGGTCGAAGGCGACGACCTTCATCTTGAGGCCCAGCGCGCGGCTCGCCACGATCGACCCGATATTGCCCGCGCCGATCAGGCCCAGCGTCTTGCCGGTGACTTCCACGCCCATGAAGCCATTCTTGGGCCACAGCCCGGCTTGCGTCTGCGCGTTCGCTTCGGGCAGCTGGCGGGCGAGCGCGAACATGAGCGCGATGGCATGCTCGGCGGTGGTGATGGAGTTGCCGAACGGGGTGTTCATGACGATCACGCCCTTGGCCGAGGCATAGGGGATGTCGACATTGTCGACGCCGATGCCGGCGCGGCCGATGACCTTGAGGTTGGTGGCGGCGTCGAGAATGTCCTTGGTGACCTTTGTCGAGCTGCGGATGGCGAGGCCGTCATAGTCGCCGATGATGGCTTTCAGCTCGTCCGGGGTCTTGCCGGTGATCTCGTCGACCTCGACGCCGCGTTCGCGGAAGATGGCGGCGGCGCGGGGGTCCATTTTGTCGCTGATAAGTACCTTGGGCATGGGAAATTCCTTATTTACCCGTCATCCCCGCGAAGGCGGGGATCCATCTCCCGACGTCGCACAGCAGGATGGGGCCTGAGATGGATTCCCGCCTTCGCGGGAATGACGACATTATGTGAGTTTAGGCAGCCTTGGTCTGAGCATAAGCCCAGTCGAGCCACGGCCCGAGGGCCTCGATATCGGCGGTCTCGACGGTCGCGCCGCACCAGATGCGAAGGCCAGCGGGCGCATCGCGATAGCCCGCAATGTCGTAAGCCGCGCCTTCCTTTTCGAGGAGGCCGGCGAACGCCTTGATGAAGGCTTCGTCCGCGCCCTCCACGGTCAGGCAGACGCTGGTCCTGGACCGCGAGGCCGGATCGGCGGCGAGATGGCCGAGCCAATCGCGGTCCGCCACGATCCTGTCCAGCGCTGCTGCGTTAGCGTCCGACCGGGCGATGAGGCCGGAGAGACCGCCCAGCGACTTGCCCCATTCCAGCGCGAAGATCGCATCCTCGACCGCGAGCATGGAAGGGGTGTTGATCGTCTCGCCCTTGAACACGCCTTCGGCGAGCTTGCCCTTGGCCATCAGGCGAAAAACCTTGGGCAGCGGCCAGGCGGGGGTGTAGGTTTCGAGGCGCTCGACCGCGCGGGGGCCGAGGATCAGCACGCCATGGCCGCCCTCGCCGCCCAGCACCTTCTGCCAGGAGAAGGTGGCGACGTCGATCTTGGTCCAGTCGATCTCGTAAGCGAAGACCGCGCTGGTGGCGTCGGCGAAGGTCAGCCCTTTGCGATCCGCTGGAATCCAGTCGGCGTTGGGCACGCGCACGCCCGACGTGGTGCCGTTCCAGGTGAACAGCACGTCGGCGCTGAAATCGACGGTCGTCAAGTCGGGCAGCTGGCCGTAATCGGCGCGGATGACCGTGGGGTCGAGCTTCAACTGCTTGGCCGCGTCCGTCACCCAGCCTTCGCCGAAGCTTTCCCAGGCGAGCGTCGTCACCGGGCGCGCGCCCAGCATCGTCCACATCGCCATTTCGAACGCGCCGGTGTCGGAGCCGGGCACGATGCCGATCCGGTGGGTGTCGGGGAGCTGCAAAATCTCGCGCATCAGATCGATGCAATAAGCGAGGCGGGTCTTGCCGATCTTCGCGCGGTGCGAGCGGCCGAGCGATTCGGCGCTCAGCTTGTCAGCGCTCCAGCCCGGGGGCTTGGCGCAGGGACCGGACGAGAAAAAGGGGCGCGCCGGTGTGGTGGCGGGCTTGGCGGCAGGCGCAATCGTGGCGTCTGCGGCGGCGAGGTCAGTCATGTATGCGTCTCCTTGCAGAGAGCACGCGCGGCGTTGGGACCGCGTGGCCCGCCGGCCGCCCTAAAGATTTCGGCCGGCCTGTCAAGGATGCCCGCAAAATGGGACGAACCGAAGGCTGCGTTAACCTTCGGGAAAAGGGGCGGGCGTAGGCTTGGTCCCCATGAGCGGATGGGCGAAACGGAAGCCGCCGGTGGGGAACGCCGGCGCGGCCGCGCTTCTGGCGCTGGCCTTGAGCGCGTGCGGCGGCGAGATCGTGCCGCGCGGGCGGGTGGCGCACAGTCCCCCGCCGCGCGCGGTGGTGCAGCGCCCGCCCGCCCAGCCGGCGCTCGAAACCCGCCAATGTTTCGCGAAACTCGAATCGCAGGCGGTGGCTTTCACGCCGCTCCCTGATCGGAGCTTCGGCGGCGGATGCAGCGCGATCGGCAGCGTCAAGCTGCTCGACATCGGCGTGCCGGCGACCAATCTTGGCGCGATGACCTGCAATCTCGCCGCCAATTTCGCGGCCTGGGCGCGCTATGGCGTTCAGCCCGCCGCCCGGCTGGTCTTCGGAACCGAGATCGAAAAGATCGAGACCTTCGGCACCTATAATTGCCGGCCGATCGCGGGCAGCGGCAAGCTGTCCGAACATGCCCACAGCAATGCGATCGACGTCAGCGCCTTCGTCCTGTCCGACGGGCGGCGGATCACGGTGGAGCAGGGGTGGACCGGCGACCGGCAGACGCGCCAGTTCCTAGCGCTCGTCCATGCCAGCGCCTGCAAGCGGTTCAGCACGGTGCTGAGCCCCGACTATAATGCAGCCCATCATGACCATTTCCATTTCGATATGGGCGGGCGCGGGGCATTTTGCCGCTGATGGCCTTGGCAGAGTCATCTTTGGCCCTTAACTCGCCGGAATGACGAAAAAAGAGATCGAAGAGCGCAAATTCCGCCCCGCCCGCGAAGAGGCGGTGGACGCCAAGAAGCAGGTCGGCACCCCCCAGACGCAGAGCGCCGCCTACCGTCTCGCCTTCCAGGACACGGAGTTCCTGCTGCGCGAGGATTTGCGCCCGGTTCGCTTCCAGCTGGAGCTGCTCAAGCCTCAGTTGCTGATGGACGAGGCGCGGATCGATTCGACCTTCGTCTTCTACGGCTCCGCCCGCATTCCCGAGCCCGATCAGGTGCAGGCGCGGATCGACGCCGCGCAGACGGCCGAGCAGAAGCGGATCGCCGAGAATCTCGGGCGGAAGGCGCGCTATTATGAGGAAGCACGCAAGCTGGCGCGGATCGCGGCACAATATCCGGTGACCGAAGAAGGCTGCCGCCACTTCGTCGTCTGCTCGGGCGGCGGCCCGTCGATCATGGAAGCGGCCAATCGCGGCGCGGCCGATGTCGGCCAGACGACGATCGGCATGAACATCGTCCTCCCGCACGAACAGGCGCCCAACCGCTTCGTGACCCCGGAGCTGAGCTTCCAGTTCCACTATTTCGCGCTGCGGAAGATGCACTTCCTGCTGCGCGCCCGCGCGCTCGCGGTGTTCCCCGGCGGCTTCGGCACGTTCGACGAGATGTTCGAGCTGCTGACCCTGATCCAGACCGGCAAGATGAAGCCCATCCCGATCCTGCTGTTCGGCAAGGATTTCTGGACGCGGGTGGTGGATTTCGAGGCGCTGGCGGACGAAGGCGTGATCTCGCCCGCAGACCTCAACCTGCTGACTTGGGTGGAGACGGCGGAGGATGCCTGGGCGGCGGTGCAGCTTTTCTATGAGGATAGTGAAGCGCCGGGGTGTTGACCATTCCTCCCCCAGCTTGCCTGGGGGAGGAACTTGACTTGCCCTCTCCCCCGCCTCGCTCTAGGGCGCGGCCATGCGTGCGGACCTCGCCCATATCGATTGCTGGATCTTCGATCTGGACAATACGCTCTATCCGGCGAAGGCGGACCTGTTCGCGCTGATCGACATCAAGATGGGCGAGTTCATCCAGGGTCTGCTCGGTTGCGACGCGCAAGTCGCGCGGGAGACGCAGAAGCGCTACTTCATCGAGCATGGCACGACGCTTGCCGGGCTGATGCGCCATCATGGCATCGAGCCGCGCGACTTTCTCGACTATGTGCATGATATTTCGATGGACCGGCTGGAGGTCGATCCGGCACTCAACGCGGCGATCGCTGCGCTGCCCGGCCGCCGCCTCATCTTCACCAATGGTGACGCGGCCTATGCCGGGCGCGTGCTCGACAAGCTCGGTCTCGCCCAAGCGTTCGAGCTGATCCACGACATCCACGCCTGCCAATATGTGCCCAAGCCCGATCCGTCGGGCTATGCCGAGCTTTGCCGCGTCCATGGCGTCGAACCGACCCGCGCCGCCTTCTTCGAGGATATGGCCCGCAATTTGAAGCCCGCCAAGGCGATCGGCATGACGACCATCTGGGTCAATAACGGCTCGGAAGCCGGCGGGCACGACCATCATCCCGATTTCATCGATTACGAAACCGACCATCTGACGCCATTTCTGGCCGACATATTGGGGAAATAACCATGAGCCACGACTTGATCGCCACCATCGACGCCGCTTGGGAGGACCGGGCCAATGTCGGCCTTTCAACCCAGGGAGAGGTGCGTCAGGCGGTGGACCGGGCGCTCGCGCTGCTGGACAAGGGCGAACTGCGGGTCGCCGAACCCACCGAGGCTGGCTGGCAGGTCAATCAATGGGCGAAGAAGGCGGTGCTGCTGTCCTTCCGCCTCAATGACAATGCGATGATCGACAATGGCCCCGGCGCAGGCCACTGGTGGGACAAGGTGCCGAGCAAGTTCGCCGGCTGGGATGAGGCCGCGTTCCGCGCCGCCGGCTTCCGCGCCGTGCCGGGCAGCTTCGCGCGCGCCGGATCGCATATCGCCAGGAACGTCATCCTGATGCCGAGCTTCGTCAATATCGGCGCGTTCGTGGACGAAGGCACGATGGTCGACACCTGGGTGACGGTGGGCAGCTGCGCGCAGATCGGCAAGAATGTCCACCTGTCGGGCGGCGTCGGCATCGGCGGCGTGCTCGAGCCGCTCCAGGCCGATCCCGTCATCATCGAGGATGATTGTTTCATCGGCGCGCGCTCCGAAGTGGTCGAGGGCGTGCGCATCGGCAAGGGATCGGTGCTGTCGATGGGCGTCTTCATCGGCCAGTCGACCAAGATCATCGACCGCGCGACGGGCGAAGTGTTCATGGGGCAGGTGCCGCCCTATTGCGTGGTCGTGCCCGGATCGCTGCCCGGCAAGCCGCTGCCCGACGGCACGCCCGGCCCCAGCCTCTATTGCGCGGTGATCGTGAAGCGCGTGGACGCGCAGACCCGGTCCAAGACCGGCATCAACGAATTGCTGCGCGACTGATCCGTCCGGGTCGGGGCGGGAGGCTCAATATCCCGCCTCGATCGCCAGCCGGATCGCTTCGGCGGCGGTGCGGACGCCCAGCGCCTTCAGCATCGCGGCGCGGTGCATCTTCACCGTGCGTTCGGTGAGGCCAAGGTCATAGGCGATCTGCTTGTTGAGCCGTCCTTCGGCCATCGCCATCAGCACCGCGCGCTGCCGGTCGGTCAGCGCGTCGATGCGGCGGGACGCATCGTTGTCGCGCGGTCCTTCGACCGGCATTTGCGAGCCCAGGAAATAATTGACGGTGCCATCCAGCCCGAAGATCGGCGCGATCATCAGCGCATTGCGGAAAGCGCTGCCGTCCTTGCGGTAATTCTGAAGTTCCACCAGCAGCGGGCGGCGTTCGTGAATGGCGGCCCGGATTTCCTGCGTCTGCGCGCAATTCTGCACGTCGCCGGCCAGGAAGCGGCAGTTGCGCCCGACAATCTCGTCCCGGTCATAGCCGGTCAGCGCCAGGAACGCCTCGTTGCACTCGACGATCGGATTGTCGGGGAGGCGCGGATTGGTCAGCACGGCCGCGACGGCGCTACCGGCGATCATTTCGGACAGGGACATGGATTTGCCAGCCACATGAACAAGGGCGTCGCGGATGCGACACCTTCGTTCATGTTGCCTAATATAAATTGCTTCTGCAAGCGGCCGAATCAGGCCGGGAAGTTTCCGGCGAAGGCGAAATCCTCGATCGGCTTGCGGCCGCTCGGCACTTCGTTCGCCTGAAGCGGTTCGGGAAGGACCGACTTGTCGCCCTGCCGCCCGATCGCCACCGCCGCCTCGATACGGTAGCGGTCGGGAACGGCGAGTTCCTGCCGCGCCGCGTCGAAATCCACCCCGGTCATGCCATGGGCGTGATAGCCGAGCCGCGTCGCCTGCAAGGCGAGCAGCGCCCAGGCCGCGCCGGCATCGAAACTATGGCTGTGCGAGGGCTTGTAATTGTCCGATCCCGGCGCGGCCATCAGCGTGTCGGACAGGATGAAGACGATGACCGAGGCGGTCTTTACCCAATCCTGGTTGAAGGGCACGAGAACGCCCATGAAACGCTGCCAATCGGCGCTGTCCCGATGGGCGTAGAGGAAGCGCCAAGGCTGATAGTTATAGGCCGAGGGCGCCCAGCGCGCGGCGTCGAACATCGTGTCGAGATCGGCCTGGGGGATCGCGCTGGCGTCGAACGCGCGGGGCGACCAGCGCTCCAGGAACAAGGGTTCGACGGCGCGGCTGGTGGCGCGAGGCGTGCTGCTCATCATATCTCCTGATACAGAAAAGGGCCTTGCGCCTCATGTCCATGAAGCCGCGTCAGGGCAAGGCTGGTGCGCTCAACGCAGCGTTTCGGGAGAGGTGCCGGCCCGTCCGGCGGCTTCGGCGGCGCGCAGCAGCGCGTCGGCATCGCAATCGATCAGCACCACCGCCGGCTCGCGGAGCAAAGTCTGCGTCAGGCGGCTGCGCCACCGGTCGAACAATCCCTGGGGCTGATCGTCCTGCATCCATCCTCCGCATCATGCTGACGCCCGATTCGCTCGGCTCTATCTATCGATCTTATAGAGAATCGTCCTGCAAGCAATGCTGATGGCGGGGACAGAAATGATTGACGCTAGGCAAGCGCCTCGATCACGCCGGCCCAGGCATCGGTGGTGACGGTGAGGCTGTAGGCCGCAATGCGGTCGCCGGGGCGAAGGGCGGTGGCGGGATCGATCTGGGTCAGCAGCGCTCGGCCCATGGCGGCGGGATCATCGGGATCGACCAGCAGGCCATAGCGTCCGTCGCCCAGCATCGCAGGCGCGCTGCCGGCGCTGCGCGCGGCGACGATCGGCAGGTCCATCGCCATCGCCTCCAGCAGGACGTTGGGCGATCCCTCCCAGAGCGAAGGGAGGGCGAAGGCGCTGGCGTGGGCGAGCCAGGGAAAGACATTGGCGACCGCGCCCGGCAGCAGCAGGGCGTCCGCCATGCCCAGCCGATCGGCGTGGGCGCGCAGCCGCTGCGCCATATCGTCGCGGCTTGCGCCCAAGATGACGAGCCGCGCGGGCCGCTCGCGCCGCGCCAGGGCGACCGACTCGATCAGGGTGGCGAAATTCTTCTGCGCGGCGAGGCGGCCGATGGCGAGGATCACGGGGATGGGGTCGGTCAGCCAGGGGTGCGGCGGCGGCCCCTCCGCCCGGCGGCGCGCGTCGGCAATGTCGATGCCGTTTTCGATGATGGTCGCCCGGCCGGCGTCGAGCACGCGGGCGAAGGCGGGGGTTTCGCGCAGCGTTGGCGATACCAGCACCAGATGCGCCGCGTCCGCCGCCAGCAGGCGCGGCATGATCCCGCGCCGCCGGCGGCCGCGCGCGCCGATCGCTCCGGCGGCGCTGCGCGCGACATCGTTGCTGATGCGGTAGATGCGGCGCAGTCCGCTGATCCCCCGGCTGCCCGCCCAGGCGGTGAGATGGCCATGATTGCCCGCCGAAAGGAGAATGTCCGGCCGGGCCGCTCGCAGCCAGGCGTTGAGGCGTGGCATCGCCCGCCATTTCTGGAGCAGGCGGCCGCCGCCGGCGGTCGGCAGCAGCGCCCGGTGCGGCACCCCGTCGACGCCCTCCCCGCCGGGCAGCGCCGTAACGATCGTCACATCATGGCCGCGCCGGGCGAAGTCGGCCGCGAGCAGGCGGACATTGCGCACCACCCCCGTCGCGGCGAGGGCATGGACATAGAGGGCGATCCTCACCTTGGCTCGCGTTCCACCGCGCGGGCGCTGCGCCAGACATCGGGCGAGAGGCGGGCAAGGGCGTCGCGATAGAGCGCGCCGAGCGGGCTTTGCGACAGGCCGCGCCCTTCGACCAGCTGGAGTATGTCGGTGCCGGGGTTCCAGTTGCCCTCGATCAGCACCGGGCCGGCGGCGGTGATGCCGATGTCCCAGCCGATGACGGTGAAGCCGTCGCGGAAGCGATCATGCGCCGCGATCGCCAGCGCCAGGGCGGCGTCATGATCGGGCAGGGTCGCGCCCTCGATGGCCGCGCCGGTCAGCGGATGGCGGCTGTGGCGGGAGGGCGGGGCGGCGTTGCCGCCGCTCCGCCAGGCAGGGCCGCACCGGCCCGACGCATCGACCGCCAGCACCAGATTGCCGGCGTTGAAATTGTCGACCGGGCGCGGCCCGCCGGCCGACAGGCGCAGCGCCGTCGCGCAGACCCGGGCCACGCCTGCGCCGTCCACGCAGGTGACGACCCGCAGCGTCGGCAGCGCGCCGGGCGACAGATCGGCAAGCGCGCCATGGGTGGGCAGGCGGGTCTGGATGACGCCGCCGCGCCGCGCCAGCGCGCTTAAGCGAACAGCGAGTGGGACAGCTGTTTGACGCTTTTCACCGCTCCGCCAGAGCGCGCCTTCGCGGGTAAAGCGCTCGACTCCCTGGCCTTTTGAGCGGAAGCTGGGCTTGGCGATGATGTCCTGCTGTCCCTCCAGCCAGTGGCGCAGGTCGGTGCGGCCGTCCCAAGCGTCGGGCAGCGGCAGGCCATGCCCCCGTTCGGCGAATAATTGCTTGTTTTTCAATGGGTTGACTCTCAAGGGGAAAGCCCCGCCATTGAGCAGGCGGTGCAGCCCCTTGCGGTCGCGCATGCTGAGGCCATGGGCGCGCACCTGTTCGCCGAGATAAAGCTGCTCGGCCGGGCTCCAGCCGCCCCGGCCCGCCGCCCAGAGCGCATGGCCCGCCAGCCGGCGCGACGCCGGCCAGTGCCGCGCCAGCCCGTCATGATAGAGGGCGAGCAGGCTGTTCGTCCGGTCGGGGCGGACCGGCAGCGCGCGCTGGGTAAGCAAGGTTACTCCGCCGCTTGGGCCAGCATCGTGCGGTCCGCCATCACCGCTTCGGCGACGCGGCGCGAACGGGCATGATCGACGTCGATCGCGACCGCTCCGTCGCTCAGGATCACCGGGCTGATCGTCATGCGGAAGCGCCGGGAAAAGCGGGCGAACGTGTCCGCCAGCGTGCCGATGCCATAGCGGAAGCGGATCAGGTTCAGCAGGCCGAAGGCGCCGACGATCCGCAGCGGGTGCTTCACGAACTGGCCGCCGGTGCGGAAGGTTTCCGCCGCCTTGAGCGCGGTGGGGTCGCGCAGCCAATAGCTGTTGCAGTTGGAATAGCTGTCGTCGGCGAAGCGGTAGAATTTGCGCTGCCCCTCCGGGTGCGCGGCCAGCACCGAGTCGCGCCGGGCGAAGGCGACGGCGGCGTCGGCTTGGGCGGCAGCGCAGCTGGCGAGCATCTCCTCGATCGCGGGCGGGCTGAGCAGCACATTGTCGGCGGTGGTGATGAACAGCGGGAAGGCCGCACCGTCCGCCCCGGCGAGCACCGAGTCCACAAGGTTGGGCTGCGCCGCGACCCCTGTCACCCGGCCATTGGCGATCAGGCCGCGCAGCGCGGGGAGGCGCGCCAGGATCGCGGGATCCTCGATCACGACGCGAATCTCGCCGATGCGGGCAGTGCCGGCCAGCGCCTCGATCACATGGAGCAGCATCGGCCGCCCGGCGACCGGGACGAGGCATTTATGGGTGACGCCGGCTTCCCGCGCGAGCGGATCGGTCGCGCCGTCGCGGCGTCCGGCGAGCACGATGGCGGTGGTGGGGGCGGTTGTGGGGGCGGTGGTGCGCGCGGACATCAGGCGGCTTCCCGCGCGGGAAGGGCGGTGAGCAGGCCGTGCCGCGCCAGGCTGTGGCCGACGATGGTTTCCACGAGCGCGGCATGATCGACCCCGATCGAGGCGGCGGCGCGCGAAATCGTCTTTTTCGACCAGAGATTGCAGGACAGGTTCACTTCCATGAACAAAATCTGCCCGCTCGCCGGATCGTAGCGAAATTCGAAGCGGCCATAATCGAACGGCCAGAGTTCGGGCAGCAGCCGCTGGGTCATCGCTTCGAGCCGGGCACGCAGGTCAGCGTCCTCGACCAGCACCAGCGGATCGTCCCCGGCATCGACCAGGCCGCGCTTCTCCTCATAGCTGCGCTCGCGGCGCGGATCGGCGGGGACATACATCATCGGCGGCAAGATCCAGGGCGCGCCCGCGCTGCCGCCCACGACCGGCACGGCGACGTCGAGCAGCGGCGCCCATTGCTCCACCAGCACGTCATGGCCGAGTGCGAACAAAGTTTCGGCATGGTCGCGCGCCTGCGCCCAGCCATCGACCATCTTGAGGCCCCAGGAGGCGGACGAAGCGTTGGGCTTCACCACCAGCCGCTCCGCCTCGAACGCCGGGGCGTCGAACAGGCCGCCGCGCCGGAAGAGCTGCGCCGGCATGGTCGCGACGCCGCGCGCGCGGGCGATGAGCTTGCTCAGATATTTGTCGTCGGAAAGCCCGCGCACGATCGGCGATGCGCCCAGGAACGGCACGGAGCGCCAGCTCAGCAGCAGGGGGGCGAGCATCTCGCTATTCTGGAAACCGCCCCGATTGAGCAGGGTGACCACGAAATCGACATCGGGCCGATCGAACAGCGACTCATAGCTGTTGGCGACTGCCACATCGAGGCCGATCCCCTCCAGCGTGGTGCGCAGCTCATGATGATAGACGGCATGATTGCCATCCTGCGCGTCGGGCGCGCCATCGGCGCAGGCATGTTTGGCGAGGAAGAGCAGCCGCAGCCGCGCCTTGTCGGCGGCGGGGATGCGGACGAGGCGGGGGTGGATCGCAGTCATTGGCGTCGAATAGCCAGCCAGCATGACGCCGCGCTTACGGTTGCGTTGCAGCAAAATAACCGCTTCGGGGCGGCGGGGTGACGCTTTTGCTGCGTTTTTCTTACGGTTCGTCAGGCGCGGGTAGGGGCGAGGATGCTGTTCCCCGGCGAACGCCAGGGTCCAGTCGCACGCTCCGAACTGGACCCCGGCATGCGCCGGGGAACAAGAAGTCGGAAGGATTCAATATCTATTGCAGCGCGAGCGGCTCGGCTTCTGCCTCCAGGTCCGCGCCCATGACGCGGGCGAGGGTCGGGGCGATCGCGCGCATGTCGATCTGGCCCAGGTCTTTGCCCTTGGCGACGCCCTTGCCCATCACAAGGAAGGTCGCCTGAAGATTGGCGGGGCCAGGGAAATAGCCGTGCATCCCCTTGACCGGGCTGCGCGCGATGAGCGGCGCGGCCGCGCCCCGGAAAATATCGGTGACGAAGCCGGGCATCAGATTGACGTAGAAGGTCGCGCGCGGATTGCCGCCCAGTTGCGCCACGTCGCGGGTGGTCGCGACCTTGGCGATGCCGTTGGCGGGGTTGGCGGCGAGCTTGTCGAGCAGCGCCTTGACCTTCGCCCTGGTCGGCTCGTCGCCCGGCCGGGCGAGCATGATCGCCGCCGAACCGCCGGCGATCCATGGCATGGCGGTCCAGGACGCGACCTTGCCGTCCTTGTCCAGCGTGATGAGCCCTTCGTCGATGAAGGGGCGGAAGAGGTTGATCGCGGTGTGCGTCGCCTCGAACCCATGGTCGCTCACCAGCGCGATCACCGCGTCGGGATGCGCCTTGCGCTCGGCGGCGACGAGATCGCCGACGATCGCGTCGATCTTTTCCAGCACCGCCTTGGCGTCCGGCGAGTCCGGCCCCTTCTCATGCTGCTCATGGTCGAGCGCGGTCAGATAGACGGTCAGGAATTGGGGCTTGTGCGCGTCGATGAGGGCAGCGGCGTAGCGGCCGCGCTTCTGGTCGCCGGGCAGGCTTTCGTCGATGCCCATGGCATAAGGCTCGCCCACCGCCGTCTCCAGCTCGTCGCGCAGGCCCGGCGTCGCAAGCGCGTCGAGCAGCTTGGCGTCGTCGGGATGGCCGGTGCGCCAGATTTGCGGCAGGTTCCAGGTCACGCCCTTGGCCGCGACGCTGACCGGCCAGTGGATGTTGCCGGTGGAAAGGCCCGCCTTGGTCGCGGCTTCCCAGAGGGTCGGCACCTGAATGTCCGACGCATACCAGTACCAGCCGCCCTGGTTGATATTGGTGGGGTCGAAGGTCGTGTTGGCATAGATGCCGTGGGTCGCGGGCGCCGTGCCGGTCATCAGCGTCACATGGCTGGGATAGGTCAGCGTCGGCAGCACGCCGGTGACGCCGCTCGCATGGGCGCCCTCGGTCAGGAAGCGGCGGAGATTGGGGATCGCTAGCCCACGCTTCTGCGCCTCCGTCACGTCGCCGGGGCGCAGTCCGTCGATCGAGATGAGGAGGACGGGTTCGGCCTGGGCCGGGAATGCCGCGCAGGCGAGGATGGTGGCGAGGAAGAGGGATTTGCGGGTCATGTCTTGGCCTTTGTCGAGATAGTCACCCCTCCCCTTCAGGGGAGGGGCCGGGGGTGGGGGCTATCCAGATGACGCAGCATTGGAGGCTCGCCCCCACCCCAAACCCTTCAAACGAGTCACGTGCCTCGTTTGAACCTGAAGGGGAGGGGCTTTTTTGTTTGGCGATTATGTCCTTTAAAGACCCAAGGCGGAAATCCTCCCCTGTAAGGGGAGGTGGCTGGCCGCAGGCCAGACGGAGGGGTGTCCCGCTATCGAGAGGGGGGACACCCCTCCGTCATCGCTTCGCGATGCCACCTCCCCTTCCAGGGGAGGATGCCCTGCTCGGCACACGACACTAGGTTTGCAAAGCACATCATCGCCTTTTGTTTATGCTTCAGAACCCCGTCTTGAGCGTAGCGAAGAATTGCTGCGGTGCGCCGACCAGCAGGGTTTGCGCGTCGCCGCTATTGCCATAGCCGCCCGATCCGATGGTGCTGATATAGCGCTTATCGAACAGGTTGGTGGCGTTCAGCTGCACCTCGATCCGGTCGGTGAAGCGGTAGCCGATGGTCGCGTCCACCAGTACCCGGCCGGGGACCGACGCATCGTTGGTGTAGCTGTAGAAGCGGCGCGACATATAGTTGACGCCGACCCGCGCGATGCGCTTTCCATCGTCGAAGTTGAGTTCGCCGCGCGCCATATGCTTGGGGCTGTCGACCACGGTCTTGCCCTTGATCGCCGCGACCAGCGCGCCGTTCGAGCTGTTGAACACATCGTCGCGATAGGTCGCGTCGGTATAGCTGTAAGAGCCGAACAGGCTGAGCCCCGAGCCGAGGTTCACCGTGCCCGCCGCCTCGATGCCGATCGAGCGGACGCCGCCGACATTCTGGAGCGCCGAAGCGAGGCCCTGGATCGGGCTGCCGACCTGCACCGACAGCAGCCGGTTGCGGAAGTTCACCAGATAGGCGCCGAGCACGCCGCTGAACAGCGGGCTGTTGTAGCGCAGGCCGAGTTCATAGGTGTCTGACTCTTCGGGCTTGAGATCATCCCGGATCGCGTCGAAGCCGGTCTGGCTGGTCGAGAAGGGGCCGGTAGTCGTGGCCGACGCGAAGGCGCGGGTGACCTGGGTGAAGCCGCCGAAGATTTCCGCCTGCGGGCTCAGTTCGACCGCGAAGCCGGCATGGGGCTGGAACCAGTCCTGCGCCTTGATCTTGCCTTCGGGGAAGGCGGAGGAGACGATCGCCTCGGCCTCGTTGGTGACCTTGAAGCCCTTCCATCCGACATTGATCGTCACCATGCCGAGGTCGATCTTGTCCTGGACATAATATTGGATCGTGTCGGTGGTGAAATCGAACTCCCACTGGGTGAAGAAGGGGTTCTTGGGATAGTCGCGGAAGCTGAGGCCCGGCTCGGTGCGGCTGGCGAAAGCGTAGAAGCGGCGCGCCTGGTTGAACTTGTTGTGTTCGTACCAGCCGCCGACGCTGAGGTTCTGGATGCCGAGGGTGAAGTCCAGGCTGCCGAACGCGCCATAGCGATCCATCTCATATTCGGTGGTGCGCACCGACATGGGAACCCCATTGGGGCTGGCGACATAGGGCGTGCCCCACAGGCCCATGCCGCTGTTATTGTGATAATAGCCCTTGATCTTGAAGGTCGCGGCGTCGCCGATCGGCGTCGTCACGCCGACCGCGCCCAGCCAGTCCTTGCGCAGGCCCGAGGCGTCGTAATAAGCGTCGTCGGCGCTAGTGACGTTGCCCGGATAGACCTGACCGCCAGACACGAGCGCGCCGCTATAGTCGAAGCGGCCATCGGGGAAGGGCGATCCGCCGCTATTGCTGATCCGGTCCACGTCATTGAGGCGATCGGCATAGTCGATCGCGCGGGCATAATCGGGATAGGTATTGTCCCAGTCCCAGCCGAGGCGACGGATCATGCCCATCGACATGTCCTGATAATCCTGCTCGCGCCGGTCGGAATAGCTGAGCCACCCGTCGATCTTCGCTTCGCCGACGGGGATCACGACCTTCGCATTGCCCATATGCTGGTCCTGCGTGCCGGCGCCCTTATATTTGTCGGTCGAGCCATAGCCGTAGGAGATATAGCCGCGAATGCCGTCGCGCGTGCCGAGCGCCAGGCGGCCGAAGGCGCGCCAGGTCTCGTTGCTGCCGTAGGTGAGGTTGCCCTGCGCGCCGAACGCGCCGCCGCTGAGATAATCGGCCGGGTCGGCGGAGAAGGTCTCGACCGTGCCGCCGAGGTTGCCGGTCGACTGGGTGCCGAGCGAGCCGGCGCCCTGGCTGACGCGGACGCTGCCGATATTCTCGCTGCTGACCGCGCGGGTGATGTGCAGCCCGTTATGGTTGCCATAGCTCATGTCGCCGAGCGGAATGCCGTCGAAGGTGAAGCCGAGCTGGTTCTGGTTGAAGCTGCGGATCGTGATGCGCTGCGACCATTCATAATTGCCGAACGGGTCGGCGGACTGGAAATTGACGGACGGCAGCTTTTCAATGGCTTTGAGCGCATTGGTGCCGGGCGTCAGGACGGTGATCTCCTGCGCCTTCAATTCCTGCACCTGGCGGGTTTCGCCCCGGCCGAACACGACGATTTCCGCGTCGGCGGCGACATCGGCGTCAGCCGGCACAGGGGCCGGCGCGGCGTCCTGCGCGATAACGGGCGTGGCGAACATGGCGGTCGATGCCATCAGCAGCGCGGTGGTGATACGCATAATCGGTAAATCCCCCTTTTGGACCTTCGGGTCGGGGGCGCCCTATCCGGGCTATGTTGCACCGCAATGAGCGCAAGTTGACGAGACCGGGTCATTTGCGTGACAGGCCTGTCATATGGTCGGAGGGAACGCGGCGCGGCGCGCGGTCAAACCTGTCTGAACACAATGGCTTGTCATGCGTTGATGCTGGTTCATACAGATGAGGACGCCGCCATGACGATTTCCGTGACCTTCCCCGATGGCAGCATCCGCGATGTACCGAGCGTGCTGCGCCGGCTATCGGGCGCAAACGGCCGATCGGCCTTCCGCAACGAACCGCTCGATTGCAGCGATCGCTGGCGTTTCGTTGCCGGGGCGGCCGGATGGATCGCGCGCCCGCGGCTGGGCGGCGTAGCGCTTATGGGGTCCGCGCCGGCCGACGAATGGTGGCGCAGCGTTGCCGTGATGGCCGACCGCCCGGCCGGGCTGCGCGCCGCCTGACGCGCGTCACCCCGCTTCGCCGCGCTGGGCGAGATCCATGAAATTGCGCGCGGCGTCGCGGTCGGCCGGGTCATCGAACACGCGGTCGAGATCGGGCGCGGCGCCGAGCAGGAACAGCAGCGACCAGAGCGCGAAACGTCGGCCCCGATCGGTCTCCAGCCCCAGATCGACCCGCATCCGGTCAATCCCGCCCGCCAGCGCGTCGGGTGTCAGCGCGTCGAGGTCGGCGCTGCCGAAATAACGGCGGAGTTGATCGTCAAAGTCCATGCGCTGAGGCTATACTCAAGTGAGTGTATGAGAATCCATAGCTTGTTCTCCGGCGAAGGCCGGGGTCCAGTTCCACGCTCTGGACAGGACCCCGGCCTTCGCCGGGGAACAAGATGTTCTGTCTATGGATTTCCGTCACTCTAGCGCTACACGCGTACCCGCAGCGCCATCTGCACCATGGCCTGCGTGATCGGCAGCTCGAACTGAACGCCGAATCGCTTGCCCCGCATCCATACCACCCGGCCGGACACGGTCAGCAGCTCCCCCGCGATCGTCACATGCGCGCCGCTGGCGGGCGGCCGCTCGGCGTGGAGCAGCGCGCCCGACACCGACAGGTCGAGCATATGCGCGCGCAGCGGCGCCCCGTCCTGCCGCAGCACGACGGGCTCGAACAGCTTGTGCCGCGCCGCGGCGCGCGGCCGGGTGCCGCTCAGATATGCTCGATCGGTCAAGGGGTAACCTCCGCAAACCGCAGGATTATGCCGCGTCTGCTGCCACCCTCTCAACAAGCAGGGTCAGGGGATCGTTAACCTTCCGGCGACTGATAGGCGCAGGGGCGGATGGCGGCCGGATCGGGGCGCGCGGCGATCCGGCGGAACCGCGCCAGATAGCCGCCGGCGGTGGGCTTGGGGATCAGCTCCTCCAGCCGAAATCCCATCGCCGCCAGTTCGCAGGCCAGCAGGCGGGGCGGGGTGCCGTGCTGCTGGGTCGGGCGATCGGCATCGACCACGATCAGCTCGCCATCCTTCTTGAGCGCGGGACTGAGGTGCCAGAGGAAGGCGTAGGGTTCGGCGATCTCATGATACATATGGATCATGAGGATGCGGTCGAAGCTGTTTTCGGGCAGCTTCGGGTCTTCGGGCGCGCCGAGCTTAAGGCCCACATTGTCCCATTTCTCGCGGGTGATGCGGCGTGACAGGGCCTCGATCACCTCGGGCATGATGTCTTCCGCCAGCACCCGGCCGCGCGGGCCGACGCGCTTAGCGAGGCGGACGGTGTAATAGCCTTCGCCAGCGCCAATATCCGCCACGGTCATGCCGGGACGGATGCCGGCCCGGTCCATGATATCCTCCGCCTCATTGACGCGGTCGCGCGCTTCCTCGCTCGACCAGCGGGTGGAGACGATCGGGGCGACGGGGCGGTCGGCGCGGGGAAAGTCCCGCGCGGCGGCGGCGCGGTTCGCCTCGGCGGCGCCGGTCAGCGAGTCGCAAGCGGCGAGCAGGACGAGCGCGCCCGCCAGTGCCGCCGCCCAGCGCATCAGTCGACATCCTCCACATCGACCTTCTCGCCCGTCACCTTCTGGCTGAGCGCGGCCGCCATGAAAGGATCGAGCGCGCCGTCGAGCACGTCGTCGGGCGAGGTCGAGGTGACGCCGGTGCGCAGATCCTTCACCAGCTGATAGGGTTGCAGCACATAGGAGCGGATCTGGTGGCCCCAGCCGATCTCGGTCTTGGCCTGATAGTCGCTGTTGGCCGCTTCCTCGCGCTTGCGCAGCTCCGCTTCATACAGGCGCGCCTTCAGCATGTTCATCGCGGTGGCGCGGTTCTTGTGCTGCGATCGGTCGTTCTGCGACGCGACGATGATGCCGGAGGGGACGTGGGTGATGCGGACGGCCGAGTCGGTCGTGTTGACATGCTGCCCGCCCGCGCCCGACGCGCGGTAGGTGTCGATCTTGAGGTCGCTTTCCTTGATCTCGATGTCGATATCGTCGTCGATCACCGGATAGACCCAGACCGACGAGAAGCTGGTGTGCCGCCGCGCGCTGCTGTCATAGGGGCTGATGCGCACCAGCCGGTGGACGCCGCTTTCGGTCTTGGCATAGCCATAGGCGTTCTCGCCCTTGAACAGGAAGGTCGCGGACTTGATCCCCGCCTGGTCGCCCGCCTGATAGTCGACCAGCTCTACCTTGTAGCCGCGCCGTTCCGCCCAGCGGCGATACATGCGGCTCAGCATCTCGGCCCAGTCCTGGCTTTCGGTGCCGCCCGCGCCGGCGTGGATTTCGAGATAGGTGTCGTAGCCGTCCGCTTCGCCCGAAAGCAGCGCCTTGATCTTGTCCTCGTCGGCGCGGCTTGCCAGCGCCTTCAAGGCCGCGACGGCCTCGTCCACCATCGCCTCGTCGCCTTCGGCCTCGGCCATTTCGATAAGCTCGGCGGTGTCGCGCTTTTCCGCGTCGATTGCCTTGGTCGCGCCGATCGCGCTGTCCAGCCGGGTGCGCTCGCGCATCACCTCCTGCGCGGCCTTCGCATTGTCCCACAGCGTCGGGTCTTCGACGCGGGCGTTCAGCTCGTCCAGCCGCCGCAGCGCCCGGTCCCAGTCGAGCGACTGGCGCAGCAGCGCCAGCGCGGCGTCGATACGGTCGATATATTGCTGCGCTTCGGCGCGCATGTCTTGTCTCCGAAAAACTGCTCAGCGCGTCTTGAACGCATCAAGCGCTCGCCCCTATCCCGGATCGGGTGGCTTGGAAAGGGGCGTGGGCGGGGGAAGGGGGGATACACTTTCCGCCCGATATCGCTATGAGGCGCGGCGAACCGATTGTCCGCCAGGGATTTGACGCCATGACCACCATCCCGCCCGGCCTGCTGCCCGAAGGGCTGTCCGACCGGCTGCCGCCGCAGGCCGAAGCCTCCGCGCGCCTCACCCGCCGCGTGCTCGATACGGTGGCCAGCCATGGCTATGAGCGGGTCATGCCCCCGCTCGCCGAGTTCGAGGATACGCTGACCCAGCGATTGAAATCCATGCGCGCGCAGGATCTGGTGCGCGCGGTCGATCCGGTGTCGCAGCGCAGCCTCGCCTTCCGCCCGGACATGACGGCGCAGGTCGGCCGCATCGCCGCCACCCGCCTTGCCGCCGCGCCGCGCCCGCTGCGCCTGTCCTATGCCGGCCCGGTGATCCGGCAGAAAGCGAGCCAGCTCCGCCCCGAGCGCGAGAAGCTGCAACTGGGCGCCGAGCTGATCGGCAGCGACAGCGCGGCCGCCGCGGTCGAGATCGTCAATGTCGCGATCGAGGCGTTGCAGGCCGCCGGCGTCACCGGCATCACCATCGACTTCACCCTGCCCGACCTGGTCGACATGCTCGCGGCGGGGCCGCTGCCGCTTGGGCCGAGCCAGATCGAGGCGGTGCGCGCCGAACTGGACGCGAAGGACGCCGGCGCGCTGGTGGCGATCGGGCCGGCGGCGGCCGCTTATCTGCCGCTGATCGAGGCGACCGGCCCGTTCCACGCGGCGATGACCCGGCTGGAGGCGTTCAGCGCGCGGCTAGGCGGCGCGATCGACAGCCGCATCGCGGGCCTGCGCGCGATTGCAAAACCGATCGGCTGGGACATCACCCTGACGCTCGACCCCACCGAACGCCACGGCTTCGAATTCCAGAACTGGTTCGGCTTCTCGATCTTCGCCGAGGGCTTCATTGGCGAAATCGGCCGCGGCGGCAGCTACGCCATCGCGCGGGCGGACGGCGCGGACGAGCCGGCGATGGGCTTCTCGCTATATCCCGATCCCCTGATCGACGCGGGCTTTGGGGGGGAGAGTCCGAAGCGGTTGTTCCTGCCGCTTGGGGCGGATGCGGCGCGGGCGGCGGCGTTGCGGGCGGAGGGATGGCACACCGTCGCGGCGCTGAGCGAGGGCGAGGACGGCGCGGGGCAGCGTTGCTCGCATTGGCTGGATGGAGGGGACGTGCGGGCTTATTGAGCGGGGGGCATCTGCGCTCCGGGCGAAGCCAGAAGAGGTCAAACGGCTGAGATGGGTCGAGACTGTGCAAAAACGCGAGAAGATGCTATAGTTTTCTCGGATTTGCGGGAGGCTTTGAGATGGGCCGGTTCGTTGAAGGGGAAGACCGCCGGCAGGATTTTCTGCTGCCTGCCTCGCTTGATGATTGCGTGTCGGAGGACAATCCTGTCCGGGTGGTCGAGGCCTTTATCGACGAGCTCGATCTCCACGCTTTGGGTTTTGCCGGAGCGACGCCCGCTGAGACTGGGCGTCCGGCCTACCATCCATCGACGATGCTCAAAATCTACCTCTACGGCTATCTGAACCGGGTTCAGTCGAGCCGTCGGCTCGAGCGTGAAGCGCAGCGCAATATCGAGCTGATGTGGCTGACCGGACGTCTCGCACCCGACTTCAAAACTATCGCGAACTTTCGGTGCGACAATGGCCCGGCGCTTCGGGCGGTATGCCGGCAGTTCGTCATGCTGTGCCGGTCTCTGGGGCTGTTCGGACAGGCCGTGGTTGCGGTCGACGGCAGCAAGTTCAAGGCAGTCAACAACCGGGACCGCAACTTCACGGCGAACAAGGTCGCCAGGCGCATCGAGCAGGTGGACGCCAGCATCGAGCGCTACCTGGCTGCACTCGACCGGGCTGACCGCGAGCCCGGCGAAGTCGCCGAAGCCAGGACAGACCGGATCAAGGAGAAGCTCACCAGTTTGCGCCGCCACATGCAGTTCCTGAAGGATATGGAACGCCAGGTCGAAGCAGTTCCCGACCATCAGGTCTCGCTCACCGACCCGGATGCGCGCTCGATGAACAGCAGCGGCCGTGGGACGGGCATTGTCGGCTATAACCTGCAGGCTGCCGTCGACACCAAACATCATCTTATCGTCGCTCACGAGGTTGTCACCGAGGGCAACGATCGCGTGCAGCTCGTGCCGATGGGCTTGGATACCAAGCAAGCCATGGGGGTCGGCGAGATCACCGTCCTTGCCGATCGTGGCTATTACAACGGCGATCAGGTGCTGGCTTGCGAGGGGACCGGCGTGCTGCCGTGCATTCCCAAGTCGCACACCGCGATCGGCATCAAGACCGGCATGTTTAGCCGCCACGACTTCGTCTACGACGCTGAGCAAGATCATTACACATGCCCTGCCGGCGCGACCTTGACCAAGGCGACGGCCCGCTCCGATCGTCGCGACGACATGGATCAGTATCGCAACCTTGCCGCATGCCACATATGCGCGCTCAGGCCGCGCTGCACGCCAGAAAAAGTAAAGCGCGTCATGCGCTGGAAGCACGAAGGCGTGCTCGATGTCATGCAGGCGAGGCTCGACCATATGACGGATGCAATGATCCAGCGCCGAAAAACTGTCGAGCATGTGTTCGGTACGCTTAGAGCATGGTCGAGTAGCGCGCACCTTCTGACAAAAACGCTCGAAAAGGTCCG
This sequence comes from Sphingobium sp., assembly GCF_036170395.1. Classification (GTDB taxonomy): domain Bacteria; phylum Pseudomonadota; class Alphaproteobacteria; order Sphingomonadales; family Sphingomonadaceae; genus Sphingobium. Next base: position 144 of record NZ_JAVHPD010000031.1, on the reverse strand, counting down.
AACCGAAATGAGCCTCTCGGTTCTCGCTTACAACATCAAGCGAATGGTCAAGCTGTTCGGCGTTCAGTCCCTCATCCAGGCAATCCGAATGTCAATCGGCGTCCAAACGGGACCCCCGATCGGCGCGCAAAAGGGACCCCCTCT
>NZ_JAVHPD010000030.1:0-1183 GCF_036170395.1 Sphingobium sp. | reverse complement strand
GCGTCATGGCCGAGATCGCCCGGCTCCAGGCCATGCCGCGCCTGAGCGCCACGACATTCGGTATCGCCGCGGCAGCAGCCTTGTTCCTGGGAATTGCCGGCTCGGCCGTGCCTGTGCGGTCGACCGAAGCCGGGCCGATATCGCCCTTTGACGCGCGGCTCGCGCTCGCTCCTTCGACGCTGCTGAGTTCACGATGATGCGCGATCGCCGGCTCCTGCTCCTCGTCCTGCTGACCTTTGCCGCGGCGATCGCCGGTGTGGTCATCGGCCGCGTCTATGTGGTTCCGGTGCGCCCGGTCGAAAATGAGTTGCACGACCTGCTCCATCGCGATCTCAAGCTGGACACCGCGCAACATAGCCGTCTCGAGACGATCGAGAAGAACTATGCGATCCGGCGTCAGGCACTGGAGGCCGAACTGCGCGCCGATAACGCGCGGCTCGCCGAGGCGATCGAGGCGGAGCATGGCTATGGTCCTCGGGTTGCAGGGGCGGTGGATCGCTCGCACCAGGCGATGGGCGCGCTGCAGAAGGAAACACTCGAGCATATCTTCGCGATGCGGGCCGTGCTGCGCCCGGATCAGACGGACAAGTTCGACGACGCCGTGGTGAAAGCGCTGACGGCCAAGTCCAAATGACCGCGTGCCTCCCCGACTGCTCGGACGGGGAGCTCGCGGCTCTGGCGCTTGGAGGCCGGCAAGCGGCCTATGGCGAGCTGGTCCGCCGGCATCAGGGCTGGGTGCACCGCCTCGTGCGCAGCCATGTCGGGAACCGCGACGAAGCGCTCGACGTGACCCAGGCGAGCTTCGTCGCCGCCTTCGCCGCACTCAACCGCTATGACGCTGCGCGACCTTTTCCGGTCTGGATGTCGCGGATCGTCATCAACAAATGCCATGACTGGCGCCGCCGCCGCGCGGTCCGCAACTTCTTCTCCCACGCGCTGGCGCTGGGGGAAGCCGAACATGTCGTCGACGAGGCGCCACTACCCGACCAGGCGATCGGCGCCGAGCAGCAGCTGGCAGAGGCCATGAAAGCGATCGCCGCCCTGCCCGCATCGCTCAAGGACACGCTCGTCTTGCGGACGATCGATGAGAAATCGGAAGCCGAAACCGCCGAGATTCTCGGCATCTCCTGTAAACGCTCGCGCTAAATGGCGGCGTTCTGATCGCGCTATTTGTCAGTTGCCG
>NZ_JAVHPD010000029.1:0-86265 GCF_036170395.1 Sphingobium sp. | reverse complement strand
CTGTTCGTGCTCGACCAGGCCTATGCCGAATATCTGGACGCGGACGAGGATGATGGCGGTCTGGAGCTAGCAAAAACCGCGTCGAACGTCTTCGTCACCCGCACATTTTCCAAGATTTACGGCCTCGCCGCCGAACGGATCGGCTGGGGCTATGCTTCTTCGGACGTGATCGACATTCTCCACCGCATCCGCGCCCCGTTCAACGTCACCACGGCGGGCCAGGCGGCGGCGATCGCGGCCATCGCCGATACCGACTGGGTCGATCGAAGCCGCAGCCACAATGCGCGGTGGCGCGAATGGCTGGCGGGCGAAGTCGCATCCCTCTCCAACCACGGCCTGCGCGCCGTACCCAGCCGCACCAACTTTCTCCTGATCCTGTTCGACGGCGCGCTGACCGCCGAAGCCGCGATGAAGGGCCTCTGGGACGAAGGCTTCGCCACTCGCTGGCTGCCGGGGCAAGGCTTGCCAAACGGCCTTCGCATCACCATCGGCACCGAGGAACAGACCCGCGCTGTCGCGGCGAAGCTCCGCGCCATGGCGGAAGCGGCCTGAACCCCATGCTCCCCTTCGCCCGTGTCACCATCATCGGCCTCGGCCTCATCGGCTCCTCGCTCTGCCGCGCCATAAGGGCGGAGATGCCGACGGTGCGAGTCACTGGGCATGACGCCGACCCGGCGGTGCGCGAAACGGCGCGCCGCATCGACCTTTGCGACGACATCACCGATACCGCGGGCGCATCGGTCACCGACGCCGATCTCGTCATCCTCTGCGTCCCCGTCCGCGCCATGGGCGCGGCGGCGGCAGAGATCGCCGACGACCTGCCGGCCGACGCGATCATCAGCGATGTCGGATCGTGCAAGGCGGACGTGCTGGCGCAACTCAACGCCGCGCTGCCCGGCCGCACGATCGTCCCGGCGCACCCCGTCGCCGGCACCGAGAATAGCGGCCCCGAAGCCGGCTTCGCCTCCTTGTTCAAGGGCCGCTGGTCGATCATCACCCCGCCCGAGGGCGCCGACCCCGCCGCCGTCGAGCGCGTCGCCGAACTGTGGCGGCGCGTCGGCGCTCAGGTCGATGTCATGGACCCGGCGCATCATGATCTGGTGCTGGCGGTGACGAGCCACCTCCCGCACCTCATCGCCTACACCATCGTCGGCACCGCGAGCGACCTGGAGAATGTGACCCAAAGCGAGGTCATCAAATATTCGGCCGGCGGCTTTCGCGATTTCACCCGTATCGCCGCGTCCGACCCGACCATGTGGCGCGACGTGTTCCTGGCAAACAAGGACGCGGTGCTCGACATGCTCCAGCGCTTTTCGGAAGATCTGTCAGCGCTTCAGCGGGCGATCCGCTGGAATGACGGCGACGCGCTCTTCTCGCTTTTCACCCGCACCCGCGCCATCCGCCGCTCGATCATCGAACAGGGGCAGGACGACGCTAAGCCCGACTTTGGCCGGTCACATTGATGGCGGGTTGAGGGCGTTAATCGCCGCATGGACCTGCGCCTCGGCGAGTTTGCGGTCGAGGCCCGGCGGGATCGTCTCGCCCACCTTGTAGGTGATGGTGCCGGCGCGCTTGAGGAACCGCCCGCGCGGCGAGACCCGCCCGCTGTCCACCGCGACCGGGACGACCGGCAGGCCGAGCAGGCTGTAAAGTCCAGCGAACCCGGCCTTGAGCGGCGGGCGCTCGCCATGGGGCACGCGGGTGCCTTCGGGGAAGAGGCAGACCGCCCGGCCCTGCGCCGTCGCCGCCCTGGCCGCCGCCCGCAGCGCCCGCAGCGCCGACGCCCCGGCGCTGCGCTCGATGGGGATGAGGCCATAGAGCCGGGCGATTCGCCCCCAGAGCGGAATGTCGAGCAGCTCCCGCTTCGCCCCGATCGCCGGCTTGTCGAGCAGGCAGAGCAGGTCGATCGTCTCGAACATGGATTCATGCTTGAGGATGTAGAGATACGGCCCCTGCGGCAAATCCCCCTCCACCACCACCCGCTGGCTGAGGATGACATGCGCGCAGGCGCGATGGAACCGGCTCCACCCCGTCGCCACATCCTTGACCCTACTAGGGACGATCCAGGCCATCAGCAGCGCCCAGAGAACGAAGAAAAGGCTCCCGCCATAGAAGACCAGCATGAACAGCAAGGATCGAACGGCCGTCCCCATGGCTCAAATCCCGATCAGCGCCGCTATCCGCCGCAGCAGATATTTATTATATTCCCGCAACAGCATCGTCAGGCTCGGCCGGCTCGGCACCGCGTCATAGACGATGCTGACCCGCCCCGGCAGCGCCTGATGCAGTTCCAGCGCGGCGCGGCGCATATGCCAATCGGTGGTGATGAGGCGCACCGTCTGATAGTCCCGCCGCTCCAGCCAGCGCGCCGTCTCCAGCGCATTGGACCGCGTATCGATCGCCTCCCGCCCCAGCGTAATGCAGCAAGCGAACAGCCGCTCCGGCGCTTTATATTGCGCCGCCAGTTCCACCGGACGGACCGAGCGATCGACCCCGGAAATCAGCATCCGCTTGGCCGCCCCCTGCTCCAGCAGCGCAAGCCCCCGGTCGATCCGCCCCGCTCCGCCGGTCAGCACGACGATGGCATCGGTCGGCCGCCCGTCGAGCGGCTGCGGCAGGAATATGGCGAACCAGACGAAGCCCGCCAGCCAGGCGAGCAACGTCACGGCGGCAAGGCGGACGATCACAGCGCCCGCCCCAGCGCCCGCAGCACCGTCCAGCGCGCCGTCAGCGTGGCGAGCAGCACGCCCAGCACTGGCAGAAGCGCCAGCAGCGCCCAGCCGCGTCCATCCAGCGTCACGGCGCCCAGCATGTCCGATCCAGCGGCCGAGAGCCGCAGTCCGATCAGCAGGATGACCAGCACGGCGAAGGCGAAGCCCAGCGCCGCGCCGGCGAGCGCGTCGAGGCCGATGCGGCGCTGGAACAGGCGAGCGATCTGCACGTCGGTCGATCCCATGAGGTGCAGCACCTCGATCGTGCCGCGATGGCTGTCATGCGCGCCGCGCGCCGCCAGAACCACCACCGCGCCGGTCGCCAGCGCCATCAGCGCCACTATCGCTGCCGCAAGCCAGCCGAGCGCGGTCAGCAACCCGGCAAGCGGCAGCAGGAAGGCAGCGTGCGGCTCGACCCGCAGCTTGGGCGACAAGCGCGCGAGCGCGCGCCCGACCCGTGCGAGCTTCATGTCGCTGTCGCCGGGCGTCAGCGCTACGTCGATCAGCGCCGGGATCGGCAGGTCGCCATTGGTCGCGGCATCGCCCAGCCAGGGGCGCAGCTGCTCCGTCAGCGCAGCCGGATCGACCGGCACGGCGGCGGTCACCCCATCCGTGCGGCGCAGCAGCGCCAGAGCGTCGGCCGCCAGCCGCACCCGCGTTTCCGGGTCCGCCTCCACCACCTGTACGCTCGCCCGACCGGCAAGGTCGGCGCTCATCGATCGGACCGCCGCGCCCAGGCCCAAGCCTGCCGCCGCCGCGAGCACCGTCAGGAACATCATGATCGCGATGATCCACGGCATCGGCCCGGCGAAGCGTCCGCCGGGCAACAGCCGGTTGCGCGCCGCGCCCGCCGCCTTGCGATCGATGCGGCCGGCCATCAGGTCCGTTCCTGCGGACGGGGCGGGAAGCGTAGCGATCCGGTGGGGTCGGCAAGCCGCCCCTTGTCCAGCCGCATCATCTGCGCGCTCTTCACCTGGCCGATCAGCGGCAGGTCGTGCGTGGCGACCACGATGGTGGTGCCCAGCCGATTGAGCGCCTCGAACAGAGTCATCAGCCGGCGCGCCATGTCGGCGTCGACATTGCCGGTCGGCTCGTCGGCCACCAATATTTCCGGCCGGCCGATCACCGCGCGCGCGATGGCGACGCGCTGCTGCTCCCCGCCCGAAAGAGTCGCGGGACGCGCCTGGCCGCGATCGCCCAGCCCCACCCAGTCGAGCATCTCCGCGACCGGCGCGTCGATCTCCCCCTCCTGGATGCCCGCGACCCGCAGCGGCAGCGCGATATTGTCATAGGCGGACAGGTGCGGCACCAGCCGGAAATCCTGAAACACGACGCCGATGCGGCGGCGAAAGCCCGGAAGCCGTTTGCGAGGAAGTGTCACGACATCCTCCCCGAACAGCCGGATGACGCCCCGGCTGGGACGCTGGGCGAGGTAGAGGAGCTTGAGCAGCGAGGTCTTGCCCGCGCCCGACGCGCCGGTCAGGAAGTAAAAGCCGCCGCTCGCCAGCGAGAAGCTGACGTCCGAGAGAGTCTCGCTGTCCAGACCATAGCGCAGGCCGACATTTTCGAACTGGACGATGGCCGACATAGGTTGGAAAATGGCGCCTCCGCGCTCCCTGCATCCCCGATCCGCCAGCCATGGCACAGGCGGCGTGCCGCCGTAAAGCCCGCGCCGCGCGATCCCGCGAGTCGCGCCGCGTCGCAAGGACGATTGTTGCCGCTTGCGCGCGAGTCCATGCCGTGCCTATGAAGCGTCATGATCCTGGTGTGCCCAAACTGCGCGACGCGCTATGTCGTCCCGGACAGCGCCGTAGGCCAGAATGGCCGCCAGGTCCGCTGCGCCGCCTGCCGGCATAGCTGGTTCCAGGAGCCCCCGATCTTGCCGCCCCGCGACGTGGCCACAGCGCCAGCGCTGGCGACCGTTGCCGCCGAACCGGCGCCGCCCATCGCGCCGTCCCCGCCTCCACCGGTCGAGCCGGTTGCGCCAGCGCCCGCACCTTTCGCGGATGCGCCGGCAGCGGAAGCGGAACCCGCGGTCGCCGCCGCTTCCGACGACAACCGGTTCGACGATATCTATGCCGGTGCTCCGGCAAGCGATGCGGAGGTGGACGACTTTGCCCCGGCTCCAGCCACGAAGCCGCGCCGCAATCCGCTCAAGCTATGGACCTATGCGGCGGCGGCCTTTTTCCTGGTCGTCGCGGCGGCCGGTGGCGCGCTCTATTATTTCGGCGCGCCGAACTGGATGGTGGCGATGGGGATTGTGCCGGAAGAAGGCGATCCCGACCTGCTCTTCTACCTCTCCAAGCCCGCCGAACGCCGCAAGCTACCGACCGGCGAGGAATATTTCGCCTTTGGCGCGCGCATCGTGAACAGCGGGGCGCAGGCGCTGCCGGTGCCGCCGGTGCTGGTGCAACTGCGCGACCGGCAGAACCGGCTGGTCTTCAGCTGGACGACGAAGGCCGACAAGAGCCGGCTGAAGCCCGGCGAGGAAGCGTCGATCAACGAGAGCCGGATCGACATCCCCAGGAATGCCGAAAATCTTTCGCTGACCTTCGTCCAGTAGCGGAACCTCCGTCCGCTTCGAGCCTGTCGAGAAGCAGCAAGCGCGACGTTTGAGGTTCTCGACGTGCCTGTCCTGAGCGGCTGCTGCAGGCAGCCAGCCGAAGGGCTCGAACCGAACGGATGTGGGAGTTTCCCTCTTGTCCGTCAGGGGTAGCTGACGGTCTTGGGCCGGCCTTGCGGGATCGGGATATATTCCTGATCGTCGCCGGGGATCAGCGGAAAGCGCAGCGCTTCCCAATCCTCGCGCGCCTGCATCAGCCGGTCGGGACGGGAGGAGACGAAATTCCACCAGACATGGCGCGGCGAGGTAAAGGCCTCGCCGCCGCACAGCACGATCCGCCCGCCGTCCAGGCTCGACAGCGTCGCTGACGTGCCGGGGCGCAGGACGTAGAGCGTCTGCGGGGTCAGCATCAGCCCGTCCAGCATCGCGTCGCCGCCCGAGACATAGAGCGCGCGCTCGTCTGCCGAGGCGTCGATGGCGATGCGACCGCCAGGCGTCATTTGGATGTCGGCATAGATGGTGTGGGCGTAGGTCGTGACCGGCGATGTCTCACCCCAGAGCGATCCCATGATGACCCGCGCCCGCGCGCCGCCACCCTCGATCTCCGGCAGCGCGTTGGCCGCGACATGCTCGAAGGCGGGGTCCATCTCCTCGATGGCGTCGGGCAGCGCCAGCCAGGTCTGGATCGCCGAGAGCTTCGACGCCTTCACCCGGTCTTCGTCGGGCGAGCGCTCCGAATGGACGATGCCCTTGCCGGCGGTCATCAGGTTGACTGCGCCCGGCTCGATCAGCTGCTGCGTGCCGAGCGAGTCCCGGTGCAGGAACGCGCCCTCATACATATAGGTGACGGTGGAGAGGTTGATATGCGGGTGCGGGCGCACGTCGATCCCCTGCCCCGGCCCGATCTGCGCCGGCCCGGCCTGGTCGAAGAAGATGAACGGGCCGACCATGGTGCGGCCCTTCACCGGGAGCGAGCGATGCACCTTGAAGTCGCCCAGGTCGTGGGTGGTGGGCGTGACGGTCTGGATGATGAGGTCGTCGAGGGTCATGGCGCGTCCAGTTCGGGATGGTGCCTGTTCGGCGACGGGCGGCCGCCAATGGCTGGTCAGATCGTCATGCAATTCGTGTCGGGCTGCAAGCCCTCATGCCTCGCCGGGCGCGCGCGCCTTGATGGCGAGGGCGTGGACCTTCTCGCGCAGCAGGTCGGCAAGCGCGGCGTTCACCATCCGCTGCCGCGCGACGCGGCTCTGGCCGATGAAGCGGCTGGATGTGATGTCCACGGTGAAATGGCTTTCGCCCGATCCATCATGGCCGGCATGGCCGCGATGCTTCTCGCTGTCGTCGATGACGGCGAGCTGTTCGGGCGACAGGGCCGCGCGCAGGCGGGCTTCGATTTCAGTGGCGATTGGCCCCGCCTTTGGGCCTTTGAGGTCTGCGGTCATGGCCCCTATATAGGCGCTTTACCGTTTCTTGCATCAGGCCCGTCTTGTCCACCGACCCTTTTTCGACCCGCCGCTTCAACCGCTTCCATGGCCGCGTGGAAAGCGACCGCCCCTGCGCGGTGGAGGGCTGTCCCGAGCCGGGCGAGTTTCGCGCTCCGCCGCTGGAGGGCGGCCCCGCCCATCAGGAAGGTCCACGCTGGCGCTGGCTCTGCCTCGACCATGTGCGCGAATTCAATCAGGGCTATAATTTCTTCACCGGCATGAGCCCGGAGGAGATCGCCGCCGCCCAGCGCCCCTATGCCGGCTGGGAGCGGGAAACGCGCGCCTTCTCCTCCAACGCGACCAGCCCGCCGCCCAAATGGTCGGACTTTGCCGATCCGCTCGACGCGATCGGCGCGAAGTTCCGCGAGCGGGTGGCGAAGGCGCGCGAGGCGAACCAGATGCGGCAGGACGGCAAATTCCTGTCGGGCGAGGACCGCAAGCAGCTTGCCGTCATGGGCCTCACCATCGACGCCGACCGCAAGGCGCTGCGGACCCGCTACACCGAATTGCTGCGCCGCTATCACCCCGATCATAATGGCGGCGACCGCAGCCATGAGGGCGCGTTGCAGGATGTGATCGAGGCCTATGGACACCTCCGCAAGGCAGCGGCCTTCGCCTGACGAGCAGGCCAATTCGTCCCAACGGGCGGCTTGATCCCCCGGCGCGAAGGCCCCACTCTATCGACAGTCCCTGAAAGGATCGGATAGGGGCATTGAGAAGACTCGCAGAAAGATGACCGCCTGATGACCGACATTTCCAACGTCCAGCCTGACGCCCGCGCCGACACGCTGCTCGACGCGCCCGACCGCGAGGTGGACGCGCGCGACGTGTTCGGCGTCGATGTCGATATGAAGATCCCGGCCTTTTCCCAGGCGGACGAGCGGGTGCCGGACATCGATCCTGCCTATGTGTTCGATCCCGACACGACGCTCGCGATCCTTGCGGGCTTCGCCTTCAACCGGCGCGTCATGGTGCAGGGCTATCACGGCACCGGCAAGTCGAGCCATATCGAGCAGGTCGCCGCGCGCCTCAAATGGCCGTGCATCCGCATCAACCTGGACGCGCATATCAGCCGCATCGACCTGGTCGGCCGCGACGCCATCGTGCTCAAGGACGGGCAGCAGGTGACCGAGTTCCGCGAGGGGCTGCTGCCCTGGTCGCTCCAGCGCCCGGTCGCTTTGGTGTTCGACGAATATGATGCGGGGCGGCCCGATGTCATGTTCGTGATCCAGCGCGTGCTGGAAACAGACGGCAAGATGACTTTGCTCGATCAGAACCGGGTGATCCGCCCCAATCCCTATTTTCGCCTGTTTGCGACCGCCAATACCGTGGGCCTGGGCGATACGACCGGCCTCTATCATGGCACCCAGCAGATCAACCAGGGCCAGATGGACCGGTGGAACCTCGTTGTGGCGCTCAATTACCTCCCTGCCGCGACCGAGGCGCAGGTGGTGCTGGCGAAGTCCGGCGAGTACGATCATGAGGGCGGCCGCAAGGAAGTCGAGAATATGATTAAGGTCGCCGAACTGACGCGGCAGGGCTTCGTCAATGGCGACATTTCGACGGTCATGAGCCCCCGTACGGTCATCAGCTGGGCGCAGAATGCGCTCATCTTCAAGAATGTCGGCTTCGCCTTCCGCTTGTCCTTCCTCAACAAATGCGACGAGGCGGAACGGGCGCTGGTCGCCGAATATTATCAGCGCGTGTTCGGGAAGGATTTGCCCGAGAGCGTAGCGCACAGGGTCGCGTGATGATCGTCGTCGAGCGGATTGATCCCACCGGCGGCACAGCGCACCGGATCAGCATCCGGGGGCATGAGATCGTCGCGGACATGTCCGCGCCCGATGGGCATGACGCCGGGCCGGACCCGCACGATCTCTACGATTCGGCGCTGGGGGCGTGCAAGGCGATGACAATGCTCTGGTATGCGCAGCGCAACGCCATTCCGGTGGAGGACATCCATGTAGGCGTGGTGCGCGACGCCAGCCGGGAGCGGCAGGGCATCTACAAGCTGACGACGCGGATCGCCGTCAGTGGCCCGCTGACCGACGAACAGCATGAGAAACTGATCGCCGTCGCCGCCAAATGCCCGGTCCACAAGCTGATGAGCGAGGTCGAGACGCAGATCGAAACCATCGCCGTGCCGCGCGTTGCGGACCCGGAGGGCCGGTGACGCTCTGGCCCGGCCGGAGCGATTGCCTTATACCGGAGGCCATGGACAAAGACACCGCCATCGCCCGCCTCAAGGCCAAGGAAGCCGAACTGCGCGCGATGGGCGTGGTAAGCCTGTCGCTGTTCGGATCGACCGCGCGCGGCGACCAGCGGCCGGATTCGGACGTGGATGTGGCGGTGCGCTTTGACGAGGCCGCTAAAATGGACCTCTTCCGTTTCGCCGCCATGTCTTCTTGGCTCAAGGACTGGATGGCCGTGCCGGTCGATATTGTCAGCGAACCCGCTCGCAAGGCGCGGTTCCAGGCAGAAATAGACAGGGATCGCGTCCATGTCTTCTAGAAAGGAACTGCTGCGGCTGATGGACATCATCGAAAATGCCGACGCGGTCGCCAGCTATATTGATGGCATAAACTATGAGGCGTTTTGTGCAGATCGCAAGACCATCGATGCGTCCGAACGGTGTCTGCAACGCATCACCGAAGCTGTCATCAAAATCGGCAAGGAGCGCATGGCGCAAATTATGCCAGCCTTGGACGCCAACTCCGTGCGAGGCATGGGGAACGCCTTGCGGCATGAATATGATGTGATCGACCTGCGCATCATCTACAACACGATTGTGGAGAGATTGCCTCTGCTTCGCGCCGCCTGCGCGGCCGCGCTGGAGGGGCGCGCATGAACGAACGCTCTCCCCTCGATGCGTTCAAGGATGTGCTGTCCGGGGCGGCGCGCGCGATCACCCGCGACGCGGAGGTGGAGGTGGGCTTCACCGCCGACACGCCGCACGCCGCGGGCAAGGCGATCAAGGTGCCGACGCCCGGCCGCGCGCTGCCCGCCGATCAGGTGGCGCTGGCGCGCGGCTTCGCGGATGCTTCGGCGCTGAAGCTGCGGCACCATAATGCGAAGGTCCATGCCGCCTCCGCGCCCGGCGAGGCCGTGGCGCGCGCGGTGTTCGACGCGGTCGAGCAGGCGCGGGTGGAAGCGATCGGGTCGCGATCAATGGCGGGCGTCCGTGCCAACCTCAACCATGCGCTCGACCTGCGGCTGAAGTCCGACGCGATCCGCCGCGCCCGTGCTGCGGACGAGGTGCCGCTGTCCACCGCGCTGGCGCTCAAGGTGCGCGAGCGGCTGACCGGGCAGGCGATTCCGAAGGACGCGGCGGCGGGGGTCGCCATGGTCGATCAGTGGATCGAGGACAAGGCGGGCGGCGACCTCGACTCGCTAATGCTCGCCATCGACGACCAGCGCGCCTTCCAGAAGCTCACCACCGCGATGCTGGAGCATCTCCAGCTGATCGATGCCGACCTGCCGCCCGACACCGACGAGCCGGAGTCGCAGGATGAGGGCGAGGACGAGGAGGACAGCCAAGAAGAGGGCGAAAGCGGCCAGGACGAAACCGGCGACAGCGACATGAACGCCGAAACGCGCGCCGAGGACCAAGGCGGCGACACCGAGGAGGGCGAGACCGAGTATAGCGACGAGTTTGACGCCGACAGCGACGAAGGCGCGGACGATATGGGCGAGGAAGGCATGATGCCGGTCCGCCCCAATCGCCCCATGTCCGACCTGCCGCCCGGCTTCGACTATAAGGCCTATACGACCAAGTTCGACGAAGTGGTCAGCCCGGATGAACTTTGCGACGAGGATGAGCTGGCGCGGCTGCGCGGTTTTCTTGACCAGCAACTCGTCAGCCTTCAGGGCGCGGTGACGAAGCTCGCCAACCGGCTCCAGCGCCGGCTGATGGCGCAGCAGTCGCGATCCTGGGACTTCGATCAGGAGGAAGGGCTGCTCGACGCTGCGCGGCTGGCGCGGATCGTGATCGATCCCACGCGGTCGCTGTCTTACAAGATCGAGCGGGACACCGAGTTTCGCGATACGGTCGTGACGCTGCTTATCGACAATTCGGGCTCGATGCGCGGGCGGCCGATCAGCATTGCGGCGATCAGCGCCGACATCATGGCGCGCACGCTGGAGCGCTGCGGCGTCAAGACCGAAATTTTGGGCTTCACCACGCGGGCGTGGAAGGGGGGCCAAGCGCGCGAGGAATGGCTCGCCGCCGGGCGGCCGCCGATGCCGGGGCGTTTGAACGACCTGCGCCACATCGTCTACAAGAAGGCCGACGATCCATGGCGGCGGGCGCGCAAGAATCTGGGCCTCATGATGCGCGAGGGGCTGCTCAAGGAGAATATCGACGGCGAGGCGCTGCTGTGGGCGCACGCGCGGCTGATCGCGCGGCCGGAGGAGCGGCGCATCCTGATGGTCATTTCCGACGGCGCGCCGGTGGATGACTCGACGCTCTCCGTCAATAGCGGCACCTATCTGGAGCGGCATTTGCGGCAGGTGATCGAATGGATCGAGAACCGGTCGCCGGTGCAGTTGGTGGCGATCGGCATCGGCCATGATGTGACGCGATACTATCGTCGCGCCGTGACGATCATGGACGCGGAACAGCTTGGCGGCACGATGGTCGAGCAGCTGGCTGGGCTGTTCGATGAGGATGCGAAGTGAGCGTCGCCTTTCGTCGTGAGAGCGACGATGAGCATATGGAGCCGAAGTTCGAGCTGCCGATTCCGCCCGGCCCGAACTGGGTGACGGCGCGGGGTTTGCGGCTGACGCGCGAACAGGTTGAAGCGCTGGAGGCGATCGACGCCGCAGCGATGGAAGACGAGGCGGCGAAGAAGCATAAGCGGCTGCTGCGCTACTGGCGCACGCGGCTGGCTACGGCCGAGTTGCGGCCGGCGCCCGATGGTGAGGCGGTGGCGTTCGGGACGCGGGTGACCTATCGACCGAACGGGCAGGAGAAGGCCGTGACGATCGTCGGCGACGACGAGGCGGACCCGCATGACGGGCGGATCAGCTTCACCTCGCCGCTCGCGCGCGCGATGATGGATGCGGAGCCTGGCGAACGGGTGGATTTTGGCGGGAAGGCTGAGGCGGTGGAGATCGTCGGGATCGAGGCGGTGGACGAAAACTAATCCTCCTCCGTTCGGTTCGAGCTTGTCGAGAACGGTTCTCGACCGACGCTTCTCGACTTTGCTCGAAGCTGCTCGAACCGAACGGAGGTTGTGCTTTTACGCCCCGCGCGCGGCCTCGAACAGGAACCAGGCGCGCTGTTCGGCCTGGTCGGTCCAGTCGTCCACAATGCCCTCGGTCGCGTTGTCGCCGGCTTCGGTCGCGGCGGCCTTTACCGCGCGGAAGGTTTCGACCAGCGCCAGATTATCGTCGCGCAGTTCCTTCAGCATATCGGCCGGGCTGACGAAATCGGCGTCATTGTCCTTGACGCTCTGGCGCCGGGCGATGTCGCCGATCGAGCGCAGCGTGGTGTTGCCGGTCTTGCGGACGCGCTCGGCTATCAGGTCGGTGGTCGCGAGTATCTCGGTCGCCTGCTCGTCGAACATCAGATGATAGTCGCGGAAATGCGGGCCGGAGACGTGCCAGTGGAAATTCTTGGTCTTGAGGTACAGCGCGTAACTGTCCGCCAGCGCGCCGTTCAGCGCCTCGGCGACGGTGCGAGTGGCGTTACTCTTGAGGTCAGTGGGCGTTTTGAGATCGGGAGCGGTCATGGAATCCTCCGGCTTGGGGAAACTGGTTTCGCACATATAATGATCGTCACCGCAATCGGTGCCCGATTTTTTTGCCGAGATTAGCGATCAGCCTGATCCAGCCGGTCGATCAGACGAGACCCGTTGCGCTGAGCGCCATGATGGCACCCGCCAGCAGCATGAGAGCGCCGCTGCCCCAGCGGATCGCGCGGAGCGGGAGCATGGCGAGGAGTTGCTGCCGGAGCAGCACGACAGGCACCAGCGCGACGATGACGCCGATCGCGCCGCCAATGCCGGCCAGCGCCGGATCGGCGGTGCGGGTGGCGATGCCCAGGATCAGAAACTGCGGTCCGTCGCCAAATCCCAGGATGAAGAGGCCGAGCGCGGTGGTGAGGAAAGCGCCGGTCGGCCAGCCATCGAGCGTATCGGGCGGCGACACGCGCCAGAGCAGGCCAGCGCCGAGGAACAGGATGGAGAGCGCCATGAACAATAGCCGCGCGTCAGACCCCATCATCGGCCCGATCCACGCGCCGGCGACGGCGGAGATGGCGGCATTGGCGATGGCGGCGACGATGATCCCGGCGATAATCGCGCCGTCGCGCTCATAGCGGGCGGCAAGCGCCAGCACGAGAAGCTGGCTCTTGTCTCCCACTTCGCCGAGCAGGCAGCCGAGCAGCGCGATCAGCAGAGCGTCCATGCCAGCGCCGATCAGGCGCGGAGCGAGACGACCGGGGCCGAACGCGGGATCAGGGGCAGGATCGAGGCAGCGGGCATGTCGGCGGCGATCGCGTCGCGCATCCGGTCGAGATAGGAGAGGACGACCGCGCCCAGGCCATGGAGCGACAGCGCCGATTCGAGCGTGCCGGCCAGCCCTTCGACATCGTGCAGCCGGAAAGCGCGGGCGATGTGGCGGATCTGGTCGACTTCGTCATGGAGGCGCGCGACGGAGACATGGCCCCGCTCCCCGGCGAGCCCATCGACGCGGCGCAGCAGGTCCGCCAATATCGCCAGTCTTGGGTCATGTCGCATGGGAAAGCCTCCATTCCCGTAAGCCTTGATCCTAAGCCAAAGGAGGTTAAGAGCGCGTAAAGCCTAGCCTGCTGGTCGCTCCGCCTTGACAGGGCCGCGAATCTGGCCCATGGGCGGCGGCTGAAACGGGGCGGTCCGGGTTGGGCCGCTCTTCTTTTTTCGCAAGTCAAAGACCAGGGAATAGGGCCATGGCCAAGCCGGCAACCGTCAAGATCCGTCTCGTCAGCACGGCTGACACTGGCTTCTTCTACGTCACCAAGAAGAATCCGCGCACCAAGACCGAGAAGCTGAGCTTCCGCAAGTACGACCCGGTCGCGCGCAAGCATGTCGAGTTCAAGGAAGCCAAGATCAAGTAAGCCGATGCGGGCTACGCGCCCGCGCGCCTGATAGGCAACCGATACGCAAAAGGCCCGCCCCGATGAGGGAGCGGGCCTTTTGCCGTTGCGGATGGGCTAGCCGGACAAAGGAGGGGCACCGCTGACGAAAGCCCCTCCCAACCGGGAGGGGCTTTCTGGATCGGTGAACTTAGGCGCCGACCGGCTTGGCGTCGGTGCGGCGCACGACGATGGTCGAGGAGCGCGGCTGCTGCCCCGCGATCGGCCAGTTTGCGGTCGGATGCTGGATGTTGATGAAGAAGTTGGTGAGGTCCGGCGTATAGGTGAGGCCGGTGATCTCGCAGCCTTCCGGGCCAACCAGGAAGCGCATCGACTTCTTGGTCGTCTGGTCGATGTAGAACATCGCATTATGGCCGAAAATCTGCTCGATCGACCGCGCCGGATCGCCCGAATTGCCGGGGATCGAGTGGTCGGTCTGGACCCACAGGCGCCCCTTGGGATCGATGCGGATGCCGTCGGGGCTGGAGAAGGTGTCGCCGTTGATATTGCCTTCCAGATCGTCGGTCGCCGCGCCGAAGCTCGCCAGGCTGGGATCGCCCGCCAGCAGGAAGATTTCCCAGGTGAATTTCGTCGCGAGCGGCGAATTCCCCTCTTCCTTGAACTTGATGATGTGGCCGTGGCGGTTGGTGGTGCGCGGGTTGGCGGCGTCGGTGACGCGGCGGCCGCTATTGTTGGTGAGGGTCACGAAGATCGCGCTGTTGTCGGGCGCGACCGTGATCCATTCCGGCCGATCCATGACGGTGCCGCCGGCGACGCGGGCCGCCGAGATGCAGTTGATGACGACGTCCGCCTGGTTGTTGAAGTTGACGGTCGCGGGCGTCTGCGGCCCCTGGCTGACATTGCCGGGGTCGGTCGCGCCGAGCGTCAGGCCGTTCTGGCCCTGAACGAGCGCGCGCCATTCGCCGGTGCCGTCGCCGTTGAAGCGGGCGACATAGAGAGTGCCGCGGTCCAGCATGTCGCGGTTGGCGGCGCGGTTGGTGCTGCTGAAGGCGCGATCGCACACGAATTTGTAGATGCAGCCCGGCGTGCCGTCATGGCCCATGTAGAAGGCGACGCGGCTGTTGCTGTCGGCCATATAGGCGGTGTTTTCATGGTCGAAGCGGCCGAGCGCGGTGCGCTTGGTCGGCACGTCGAGTTCCTGATAGGGGTCGATTTCGACCACCCAGCCATAATCTTCGTCGGGCTGGGTCGGATCGAGATAATTGTCGGTCGACTCCTCGCAGGTGAGATAGGTGCCCCAGGGGGTCGTGCCCGAGGCGCAATTGTTCAGCATCCCCTTGATGGTCGGCGACAGCAGGCCCGACGCCGGGCCGCTCGCCTTGTAGCTGCTGTTGCCGGTGTAGCGCTTGTTGAAGCGCGAGCCCGATTTGACCGACCATTTGCCGTCCGACGCCTTGGCGACCTCAACCACGCCGATGCCGACCGCCGACAGGGCAATCGCCTTCTGGTCGGCCGTCGCGGTCGCCGGATTGTAGGTGCCGGACATCAGGATGTTGAAGTCGGGATATTCAAAGTTGATCGCCAGCAGGCCGCCGCTGTTGGGATCGGTGCCGGACAGTTCGAAAAACTCCATGCCGTCATGGTTGCCGCCAGCCCATTTCTCGGCCTCGGCAGGGGTCGGGAAGCTGCCCGAATAGGGCGTGCCCGGTTCGATCGAATCGCCGGCCTTCAGCAGCACGTCGACGGTATAGCCGGTCGGCACGGTGACCGTGTCGTTGAGGTTGGCGGCGACCGGCGCGAAGCTGATCGTGTAGCTCGGAGTCGGGGTCGGCGTTGGCGTGGGGGTCGGCGTCGGGCTGCTCGAATCGTCATCATCGTCGCAGGCGGCCAGCGTGCCGAGCATCGGCAGGATCGACAGGCCGAGAAGCCCGTTCTTCAGCACGGTGCGGCGGGCCGGGTTAGCCGCGACGATCGCTTCCAGACTGTTGTCGCCCATGTCGATGGTCGGCAGCGCGTCGCGGGAGGACGCACGCGCCTCGTCGGTCAGATGAGACATATTATACCCCTATGGTTCAGGCTGTCGGCGGGAGGCCGCGCCTTGGCGCACGGCGGGGAGGCAGAGTGGGGTGACGCAATCGCTGCTGATCCATGGCAGAGCGATGAATTCTGCGTGACAAATCAAAGACGAAGAGGGCGGCCGCGTTACAGAAGCGCGTTCACCTGCTCGACGAAGCGCAGGACCGAGATGGGCTTCGACACATAGGCCTGCGCGCCGGCGGCGCGTATCCGCTCCTCGTCGCCCTGCCCGGCATAGGCGGTGACCGCCATGATCGGCACCGCGCTCAGCCGGTCGTCGGCCTTCAAGGACACGATGAGGTCGAGGCCGCTGACATGGGGCAGATGGATGTCGGTGATGACGAGATCGGGCAGGAACTCCCGCGCCTGGGCCAGCACGTCGCGCCCGTCGCGGCAGGCCAGCACTTCATGGCCGTGCGCGCGCAGCAGGTCGCAAAAAAGTTTGAGGTTGAGTTCGTTGTCCTCGACAACGAGCACGCGCTTTGCCACCAGTCACCCGCACCAGAAGAAACCATCGGCGCGCCGTCCGGCCGCCCCTGCCCCGAGACCCGATCATGCGCCCCGAGACCCCGAATGGCAAGCCGGATGGCGGCGACGACAGCATGACGCTGGCGCTGATGGCGCTGGGCTGGACGCTGAGCGATGTGGGGCGGGCGGACCGGCTGCTGGCGCTGACCGGGCTTGACGCCGACGCGCTGCGGGCGGGCGTGGACAATCCCGCGATCCTGGCGGCGCTGCTCGCTTTCCTCGCCGATCATGAGCCGGACCTCATCGCCTGCGCCGAGGCGATCGGCAGTACGCCCGCCGCGCTGATCGCAGCGCAGGAGCAATTGAGCCGATGACCCGTCCCCTCATCATCACCGATTGCGACGAGGTGCTGCTGCACATGGTGGTGCCGTTCCGCGCCTGGCTGGACGAGACGCATGACGTGCATTTCGACATGAGCGAGCGCGGCTTTGCCGAGGCGCTGCGCCACAAGGACAGCGGGGAGCCGGTCGAGCGGGCGCTGGTGTGGGAATTGCTGCTCGGCTTTTTCGAGACGGAGATGCACCGCCAGACGCCGATCGCCGGCGCGGTCGAGGCGCTGCGCCGGCTGTCGGCGATCGCCGATATCGAGGTGCTGACCAACATCACCGAGCGGCACCGGGAACCGCGCGCCCGGCAGCTCATGTCGCATGGCCTGACCCTGCCCGTCCACTGGAACCAGGGCGGCAAGGGCCGGCCGCTCGCCGCCATCGTGGCGGAGCGCGCCCCGAGCGTCGCGCTCTTCATCGACGATCTCGCCGAGCATCATCACAGCGTCGCTACCCATGCGCCGGGGGTGTGGCGGCTGCATCTGGTGGGCGAGCCCGAGATCGCCCGCTACACCCCGCCCGCCCCCTGCGCCCATGCGCGCATCGACCAGTGGGCAGCGGCGGAACAATGGATCATGGACCGGCTGGCGCAAGGGCCGGCCCCCGACGACATGCCAGCAACCGATGGAGCCATCGCATGAGCATAGACGCCCGCCTCGCCGAACTCGGCATCACCCTGCCCCAGCCGGCCGCGCCGGTCGCCGCCTATGTGCCGACGGTGGAGGTCAACGGCCTGCTGCATATCAGCGGGCAGATCGCGCTCGCGCCCGATGGCCTGATGACGGGACGGCTGGGCGAGGATCGCGACCTTGAATATGGCGTCGCTGCCGCGCGGGTGTGCGGCCTCAATCTCATCGCGCAGATGAAGGCGGCGCTGGGCAGCCTCGACCGGGTCGAGCGGATCGTCAAGCTGGGTGCGTTCGTCACCAGCGCGCCGAGCTTCACCGACCAGCCCAAGGTCGCCAATGGCGCGTCGGAGCTGATGGTCGAGGTGTTCGGCGAGGCGGGCAGGCACGCCCGCAGCGCGGTGGGCGTGCCGGCGCTGCCGCTGGGCGCTGTGGTCGAGATCGACGCGGTGGTGCTTGTCAGGCCGGCGGCCTGATGCGGGCTGGCTGACCGCGCGCCCCTTCGCCCATCGCGGGCTGCATGGGCCGGGCGTCAGCGAGAATGGCATGGCCGCGTTCGCGGCGGCGATCGACGCGGGCGATGGCATCGAATGCGATGTGCGGGTGAGCCGGGATGGGATCGCCTTCGTCTTTCACGACGCGGACCTTGGCCGCATGACCGGACACCCCAGTTCGATCGAGGCCATGGAGGCGGCGGCGCTCGACCGGATGCGCTTGCCCGATGGTGGTTCGATCCCCCGGCTGTCGGCGCTGCTGGCGCTGTGCGGCGGGCGGGTGCCGCTGCTGATCGAGGTGAAGGCGCGGGGCTGGACTGTCGGGCCGACGTGCCGCGCGGTCGCTGAGGAGCTGATCGGCTGGAAAGACGCAAAAATCGGGCTTATGTCCTTCAATCCTTGGGCGATTTGGCGCTTAAGAGAACAGCGAGTGGGACAGCTGTTTGGCCTTGTCGTGACCCAGCGGGGCAAGGGGCGGCTGCGCGGCGCGATCGAGAGAAGGCTTGCGCTTTGGATTGCGAGACCCGACTTTCTGGCCTGTGACATATGCGACCTGCCATCCCGCCTGTCCGCCCGCGCTCGTCGGAGGGCTATGCCCGTGCTGACATGGACGGTGCGGAGCGCGGCCGAGCGGGCGCGGGCGGCGGCCTATGCCGACCAGATCATCCGTGAGGGCGCCGCGTGACCGAGGTGGTCGCACGGATCGGGAAAGGGGTGGCGGACCTGCCCAAGGCCGAGTGGGACGCCTGCGCGGGATATTCTAACCCATTCATATCATGGGACTTTCTTGTCGCGCTGGAGCGATCCGGCAGCGTCGGAGGCGACAGCGGCTGGCAGCCTTTGCCGATCGTCATCGAGGGGCGGGACGGCCGAATCGCCGCCGCCGCGCCGGCCTATGGCAAGAGCCACAGCCAGGGCGAATATGTGTTCGACCATGGCTGGGCCGACGCCTGGGTGCGGGCGGGCGGGCGATACTATCCCAAGATCCAGGTCGCCGCGCCCTTCTCCCCGGTGCCTGGGCCGCGCCTGTTGC
Organism: Sphingobium sp.; assembly: GCF_036170395.1. Taxonomy (GTDB): domain Bacteria; phylum Pseudomonadota; class Alphaproteobacteria; order Sphingomonadales; family Sphingomonadaceae; genus Sphingobium. The sequence goes on along the minus strand of NZ_JAVHPD010000029.1, from coordinate 67,349 downwards.
TGCGCGATGCCGACGCAGCGCCGGCGCTGATCGCGGGGATCGAGACTCTGGTCGAGCGCAACGGCCTGTCCTCCGCCCACGCGACCTTCATCGACCCCGAGCAGGTGCCGTTGTTCGAGGCGGCGGGCTGGCTGATCCGGGAGGACAGCCAGTTTCACTGGACCAATCGCGGCTATGGCAGCTTCGAGGATTTTCTGGGCGAGCTGTCGAGCGAGAAGCGCAAGAATATCCGCAAGGAAAGGCGGCGCGCGGTCGAGGGGCTGGAGATCGTCCACCTGACCGGTCGCGACCTGACCGAAGCGCATTGGGACATATTCTGGGAATTTTATCAGGATACCGGCGCGCGCAAATGGGGGCGGCCTTATCTGACCCGCGCCTTCTTCTCGCTGCTGGGCGAGATGATGGGGGATCGCACGCTGCTGATCCTGGCGCTGCGCAATAAGCGGGCGATCGCGGGCGCGCTGAACCTGATCGGCGGCGATGCGCTCTATGGGCGCTATTGGGGCTGCGTCGAGGAGGTGCCCAACCTGCATTTCGAGCTATGCTATTATCAGGCGATCGACGTCGCCATCGCGCGCGGGCTGGCCCGTGTCGAGGCCGGGGCGCAGGGCGGGCACAAGCTGGCGCGCGGCTATGCGCCCGAGCCGACCTGGTCGGCGCACTATATCCCGCATCCGAGCTTCCGCAGCGCCGTCGCCGAATTTCTGGAGCGCGAGCGTGCGGGCGTGCGGCAGGACCGGCTGTGGCTGAAGGCGCGGACGCCCTTCAGGAAGGATGGTTAGTTCAAGCTCACTATATCGTCATCCCGGGCCTGACCCGGGCTTCCGCTTCTTCTGCCTCCGCCAAGCAAGCGGAATCCCGGATCAAGTCCGGGATGACGGAGGAAGGAAGACTGAGTTCAGGCGGCGCGCATCTGGGTGGAGGCGATGACGGCGCGGGCCTGGCGCTGGGCTTCGGCGATTTCGCGCGCGGTCATTTCCTCGGCGATTTCGGCGCGCATGGTCTGGCCGGCTTCGCTGCCGCGCGCGGCAGCCAGGTTGAACCATTTATGCGCTTCGACAAGGTCGATCGGCAGGCCGCCGGTGCCGCAGCTATAGGCGACGCCGAGGTCGAAACACTCTTCCGCAGACCCATATGCCGCCCGCGACAGGCGGGCCTCCATCAGAAATTGCGCGCTCTTGATGCTGTTACCCATGACGACTTCCCCTGTTCCCTTTGCCCTAGCTCAATGGATTGGACCCCCTTTTCCACGGAAGGCAGGTTGGACCGGGAAGCGATAAAAAATGGTTAACGCGATATTTGCCTGTTTTATAAGGGGTTGGGATGAGGCGACTGAGGGGCATCACGCTTGTCGAGTAGCCCTTCGGGAGGGCAGGACTGCCCCGGCCTTCGCCGGGGAACGAGAAAGGATGTGGGCCGCTTTGGGCCGATCCGTAGCGGATTAGGACTGGCAACGGCGGGGCTTTGCGCCCATAGGCGAGCGCATGCGTGCGATGCCTCCCCCCGCTCCCGCGATCCGCCGCGACATTCCGTTCCGTGAGTTCGTGATCCTGTGCGCGTGCCTGATGGCGATGAACGCGCTATCGACCGATCCGATGCTGCCGGCGATGCCCGACATCAGCCGCGATCTGGCGATCCCGCGGCCGAACGACCGGCAGCTCATCATCAGCCTCTATTTTCTGGGGCTGGGCGTGGGCGCGCTGCTGTTCGGCGTGCTGTCCGACCGCTATGGGCGCAAGCGGGTGCTGGGCGGGGCGATGGCTCTCTTCATCCTGTCGACCGTCGCCTGCGCCGCCGCGCAGAGCTTCACCATGTTGCTGGTCGCGCGGATGAGCGCCGGCTTCTTCGCCGGGGCGAGCCGCGTCGTTACCGTCGGCATCGTGCGCGACCGGTTCAAGGGCGACGCGATGGCGCGGGTGATGTCGCTGATCTTCGCGGTGTTCATGCTGATCCCGGTGGTCGCGCCGAGCTTTGGCCAGGCGATATTGTGGGTGGCGCCATGGCGCTGGATCTTCTGGGCGCTGGGCATCATCGCGGCATTGGTGCTGATATGGATGCTGGTGCGGATGCCCGAGACGCTGCATCCCGACAATCGCGTGCGCATAACCCCCCGCGCGCTGCTGCATACGGCAGGGGTCATTTTCCGCACGCGCAGTTCGATCGGCTATATGATGGCGAGCGGCGCGATGGTCGGCGCGCTGGTCGGTTTCATCCTGTCGATCCAGCAGATTTTCTTCGACGTGTTCGACGCGGGCCGCTTCTTCCCGATCGGCTTCGCGCTGGTTGCCGGCTGCATGGGGGTGGGCAGCCTGGTCAACAGCCGGCTGGTCTCCCGCTTCGGCGCGCGGCGGATGAGCCAGAGCGCGCTGATCCTGTTCATCCTGATCGCGGCGGTGCATGTCGGGGTGATATTGGCTGGACGCGAGACGCTGACGACGTTCATGGTCCTGCAGGCGCTTTCGATGCTGACCTTCGCCTTTACCGGATCGAATTTCAGCGCGATTTCGATGGAGCCGTTTCATCGCGGGGCAGGCGCGGCGTCGTCTTTCCAGGCGTTTCTGACGACGGCGGTGTCGAGCGTGCTGGGCAGCATCGTGGGGCAGGCGTTCAACGGCACGCCCCTGCCCTTCACGCTGGGGCTGCTGGGTTATGGCATGCTGGCGCTGGCGATCGTCGCCTGGGCGGAGCGGGGCAGGCTGTTCACCCGGCCCGGCCATAATGATCTGCGCGAGGCGGAAATCGAGTTTCACTGACAGCAAAAGGAAGGCGATGATGTGCATCGCAAACCTGCTGTCGTGTGCCGAGCAAGGCATCCTCCCCTGGCAGGCAGGGCTATCGCGTATGAAAATGCCGTTCGTCCTGAGCCTGTCGAAGGACTATCCTTTTCTTGGCGCAGACACTCGGAACAAAGAAAAAAACGGCCCTTCGACAGGCTCAGGGCGAACGGAGACTTGGCCAAATCCTTTTTCACACCAAAGGCAAATTCCATATGCGATTGCCCTGCCCTTACAGGGGAGGATTTTCGTTCTAGGTCTTTAAAAGACATGATCGCCAAAAGGTACGGGGCGGTTTCCCGCCCCGTACCTTTCCTTATGCGTCCTGTCCGCCCGGCGTATGCGCGCCGGGGAGCGGCGGCACCGGCAGGGGCGGGATGCCGGCGTCATCCTCCGGCACGTCCACTACGCCGCGCCCGACATGGCTGCGGTTGCGGCTGTAGGCGAAATAGACGATGAGGCCGACCGCCGCCCAGCCGACGAACATCAGCTTGGTTTCGGTGCCGAGGCTGATGAACAGATAGAGGCAGCCGAGGATAGCGATCGGCGCGGTGATGTTGATCGCCGGGGTGCGGAAGGGGCGCGCGCGGTTCGCATCGGTCCGGCGCAGCACCATCACCGCGATCGACACGGCGGCGAAAGCGAAGAGCGTGCCGGAGTTGGAGATGTCCGCCAGGATGCCGACCGGGAAGAAGGCGGCGAAGAGCGCCACGAAGATGCCGGTCAGGATGGTGATGACATGCGGCGTCTTGTAGGTCGGGTGCACCTTCGAGAAGAGTTCCGGCAGCAGGCCGTCGCGGCTCATGACGAAGAAGATGCGGGTCTGGCCGAACATCATCATCAGGATGACCGAGGGCAGAGCGAGGCCGGCGGCGAGGCCGAGCAGATTGCCGATCTGGGGCCAGCCGATTTCGCGCAAGGTCCAGGCGAGCGCTTCCTTCGAGCAGGTGACGGCTTCGGTGCCGGCCGCGGCGAGCGCCGCGCATTGCTGCGACAGGGCAGCCGATCCGGGCGCTAGCGCTTCGCCGCCGGGACCATAGACGGGCTGCGCGCCGACCGTGCCGATCACGCCGGCCGCGACCAGCATGTAGAAGATGGTGCAGATGCCGAGCGAGCCGATGAGGCCGATCGGCATGTTGCGCTGCGGGTTCTTGGTTTCCTCGGCGGCGGTCGAGACCGCGTCGAAGCCGACATAGGCGAAGAAGATCGAGGCCGCCGCCGCCGAAATGCCCGAGAAACCGAGCGGGGCGAAGGGGGTGAAGCCGTCCATGTTCATGACCGGGATCGACAGGACGATGAAGAGCGTCAGCGCCGACACCTTGATCGCGACGAGGATCGCATTGACGGTGGCGCTTTCCTTGGTGCCGATGACCAGCAGCCAGGTGACGAGGCTGGCGATCAGCATCGCGGGCAGGTTCACCATGCCGCCGTCGAACGGCCCGCGCGTCAGGAGATCGGGTATGTCCATATGGAATGTATGTTCGATGAGGCCAACGACATAGCCCGACCAGCCGACCGAGACCGCGCCCGCCGCGACGGCATATTCCAGGATCAGCGCCCAGCCGACCATCCAGGCGATGAGTTCGCCCATCACGGCATAGCTATAAGTATAGGCGGAGCCGGACACCGGCACCATCGCCGCCATTTCGGCGTAGCAGAGCGCGGCCACCGCGCAGACGAAGCCGGCGATGACGAAGGAGAGCATCATGCCCGGCCCGGCCTTCTGCGCGGCCTCCGCCGTCAGCACGAAGATGCCGGTGCCGATGACCGCGCCGATGCCCAGCATGGTGAGCTGGAACGCCCCCAGCGACCGGTGCAGCGATTTCTTTTCCGCTGTCGCCAAAATGGCGTCCAAAGGCTTTACCCGCCCGAAGATCATGCAGATGTATCCCTATGCCGGACGCGCCGCCTGTGCGGCGCGCCTCTTTTGCTTATGGACGCCGAGACTATCGCCTAATCCGTGCCGCGCAAGTATATTGCGCGGGCGTGACATGCCGGTCCATGGGGTGGGTCGACAAGAAGGAGCCATGCCCATGCTCGAATTGCTGCGCACGCCGCTGCTGGCCGATGTGCCCCATGGCTTTGCCGGGCGGCGCGGCGGGGTGTCGGAGGGGGTGCATGGCGGGCTGAATGTCGGGCTGGGGTCGGCGGACGACCGGGCGGCGGTGCTGCGCAACCGCGACCTCGCGCGCGATGCGCTGCTGCCCGGCGCGGCGCTGGTGACGGTGCGGCAGGTGCATTCGGCCGATGTCGTGACGGTGCGCGCGCCGATCGCCGAGGAGGCGCGGCCGCCGGCCGATGCAATGGTGACCGATCGGGCGGGGCTGGTGCTGGGCATATTGACCGCCGACTGCGTGCCGGTGCTGTTCGCCGATGCCGAGGCGGGCGTCGTGGGCGCGGCCCATGCGGGGTGGAAGGGCGCGATTGGCGGCGTCACCGACGCGACGATCGCGGCGATGGTGGCGCTCAGCGCGCGGGTCGAGCGAATCGCCTGCGCGATCGGGCCGTGCATCGGCCGCGCCTCCTATGAGGTAAGCGACGAATTCGCCGCGCGCTTCGAGGGCGAGGATGCGGCCAATGAGCGCTTCTTCACGCCGGGGCGGGCGGGTCATCAGCAGTTCGACATCGCCGCCTATGTCGCCGCGCGGCTCGCCGGCGCGGGGATCGGGCGGATCGCGATGCTGGACGAGGATACCTACAGCCAGCCGGATCGCTTCTTCAGCTATCGCCGCGCCTGCCATCGGGGCGAGGCGGACTATGGCCGGCAGATATCGATGATCGCCCTGCCGGACTGAGCCCCCCTCGTCATTGTCCACCCGTAAATAAGGGGTTGGAGCCGGCCGCGCTTTGTGTCAGATCATATATGATAGCAAATGAGGCGCATGGCGTCCGGGGAGGATAAGGTGAAGTGGATCGGGCGGATATTGGCCGGCGCGGCGATGCTGCTGGCGGCGCTGCCCCTGCCCGCCGGTACCGCCCCTTTGCCACCGGTCCGCATCCTGCTGTTCGCCGGTCCCAAGCAGCATGGGCCGCCGGGCCGGCACGAATATGAGAAGGATCTGCGCGAGATTGCCTGGATGCTGGAGCATAGCGGCGCGAACCGGATGGTGCGGGCGCAGGTGATCGTCGGCGAAAAGCCGCGCGATCTGGCGCTGCTGGAGCAGGCCGACGCGATCGTCATCGACGGCAATGGCGACTGGCTGAAGCGCGAGACGGGCGCGCTGTTCCCGCAATATGCGCAGACGGACGGGCTGAATTACGATGCCGAGACGACGGCGGCGCTCACCGCGTTCGACGCGCTGCTGAAGCGGCGCAAGACGGGGCTGGTGGTCTATCACTACACGATGTTCGTGGACAATCGCGCCGGGCGCATCTGGCTCAGCAACTGGCTGGGTGGGGCGTGGATACCCTATGTGTCGCACAATCCGGTCGACACATGGGCGATCCGGCCGAGCGGGGCGAAGCATCCGATCCTGAATGGCGTGAAGCCCTGGACCCCGCGCGAGGAGATGTATGCCCGCTATTTCCTGCCCGACAATCCGGGGCGCACATTGCTGCTGACGGCGAAGCCCGCGAGCGCCGCGAACGGGAGCGGCGGGCCGGTCGCCTGGGCCTATCAGCGGCCCGATGGCGGGCGGTCGATGGTGTGGGGCGGCAACGACTTTCACGACAATATGCACCTCTTCCCGCAGCAGCGCCGCTTTCTGGTGAACGGCATCCTCTGGGCGGCCGGGGTGGAGGTGCCGCGCGGCGGCGCGAACGACCAGATGCCGCCGGAATATTGAGGATGGGCAAGACCATGAAATGGAAGGCCGCCGCTTTCGCCATTGCCGCGCTGCTGCTGCCGAACGCGGCGCTGGCCGGCGACGGCTTCTTCTCGCGCGATCAGGTGATCCGCCATACGCCCGAATGGACGGGCGAACGCTTCCCGGACGGGCGGCCCAAGGTGCCCGACGCGATCCTGGAGCGGATGCGCGACGTGACGCTGGAGGAAGCCTGGGCGACGCTGCGGAGCGCAGGGTATAATCATCAATATGAGGATGGCTGGCTGTCGATCTTCCCCGATAAGGTGCTGGTAGGCCGCGCGCTGACATCGCAATGGCTGCCGGGCCGGCCCGATATCCAGACGGTGCTGGAGAAGCAGGGCGTGGCGGACAAGCGCAAGGGCGCGATGAACGCCTGGCCGGTGGACATGCTGCAAAAGGGCGACGTCTATGTCAGCGACCATTTTGGCCTCAAGCAGGACGGCCCGTCGATCGGTGACAATGTCGGCAACGCCATCTATGCGCGCAGCGGCAACGGCATCGTCTATGACGGCGCGGTGCGGGACATCAACGGGCTGAAAGAGCTGCCCAATTTCGTGTCCTTCGTCCGATCCTACGATCCGTCGCACCATTTCGGCGCGATGGCGACCGGGGCGCGGCTCAATTCGACCATGGTCGGGATCAACGGCCCGGTCCGCATCGGCAAGGCGACGGCGATGCCGGGCGATGTCGTGCTGGGCCGCGACGGCGGGGTGCTGTTCATCCCGCCGCAGCTCGCCGAGAAGGTCGTGAAGCTCTCCGAAAACACCCGGCTGCGCGACATGTTCGGCCATATGCGGCTGCGCGAGGGCACCTATACCGCCGGGCAGATCGACACCAAATGGACCGACGCGATCGAGGCGGATTTCTTCGCCTGGCTTGAGGCCAACCGGACGAAGCTGCCGGTGAAGCCCGAGGGCGTCGATCAGATCATCCGCGATCATGCAGCCGGCATCCCTTACGAAGGCTGATATCAAGAAAGGACATTCCCAATGACTCTCCGCCTTGCCCTGGCACTGTTGAGCATTGGCGTCGCCGGATCGGCGATCGCCGCAACACCGGCCGAAGTCGTCGCCCGCCATGTCGAAAGCATGAAGGTCGGCACGCTCCAGCCGATCATGGACGATTATTCGGCCGACACGGTGGTAGTGACGCCGCAAGGGCTGGTCGCCGACCAGGCGCCCGCCAAGGGACCGGGCATCTTCTCCGGCCAGGCGCAGGCGCAGCGCGTGTTCGCGACGCTGACCGACAAGGATCATCATCCCGGCATCAAGGCGATGGAGACGGTGATCGAGCCGTCCGGTCCCGACAGCGTGATCCTGCACTGGGTCCAGAACAAGGGCCAGCCGAACCAGGTGTCGGGCAAGGACGCCTTCATCGTGCGGAACGACAAGATCGTCTTCCAGGCGATCTACGTCGATTGACGCGCGCCACGGGCGGGGCGGCGGCGAAACTTGCTCCCCCCGCCCTTTGGCCCTATGCGCCCGCGCATGACCAGCAATTACGCCCCCGATCCCGCGCTGCTCGCCAAGGCGGAAGTCCTTGTCGAGGCGCTGCCCTATATGCAGCGCTATGCAGGGAAGACCTTCGTCGTCAAATATGGCGGCCATGCGATGGGCGACCCCGAAGCCGCGCGCGACTTCGCCGAGGATGTCGTCCTCATGAAGGCGGTCGGGATCAACGTCATCGTCGTCCATGGCGGCGGGCCGCAGATCGGCGCGATGCTGAAGAAGCTGGGCGTCGAATCGCAGTTCGTCGGGGGCTTGCGCGTCACCGATCGGGAAACGGCGCAGATCGCCGAGATGGTGCTGGCCGGCTCCATCAACAAGGAGATCGTGGGCTGGATCGCGGGCGCGGGCGGCCGGGCGGTCGGCATTTCGGGCAAGGATGGCGGCCTCGTCCTCTGCGAAAAGGTGCTGGGCAAGCGCGAAGCGGACCCCAATTCGGGAATCGAGCGCAATGTCGATCTGGGCTTTGTCGGCGATCCGGTCTCGGTCGATCGGTCTATTCTCGACACGCTGAGCCAGAGCGGCATCATCCCCGTCGTCGCCCCGGTCGGCATCGGCGCGGACGGCAACACCTACAATGTCAACGCCGACACGATGGCGGGCGCGATCGCGGCGGAGGTGAAGGCGTCGCGCTTCTTCCTTTTGACCGACGTGCCGGGGGTGCTCGACAAGCAGGGGCAGCTGCTGAGCGACCTCGATCCGCAAGCGATCCATGCGCTGGAGGCGGACGGGACGATCAGCGGGGGCATGATCCCGAAGCTGGAAACCTGCGTGCGCGCGGTCGAGGGCGGGGTGGACGCCGCCGTCATCCTGGACGGCCGGGTGCCGCACGCGATGCTGCTGGAAGTCTTCACCGATCGCGGCGCGGGGACTTTGGTGCGGAAATAGGCCGCGCTCGGCCGAGTCAGCGCAGCAACGTAGCCGGGTCGGGCCAGGCGATCCGCTTTTCGGGATAGGCGCGGCCATCCGGGCCGGCTTTCTCCACATCCTCCACCTCCACGCCGCCGCGATGCGCGTAGAAGCCGCGCGCGGCGAGGTTTTCGGTGTAGCACCAGAGATAGAGGCCCTGCCCCGGCCAGCCTTCCAGCGCCCACTGTGCCGCACGCGCCAGCAGCGCCGAGCCGATGCCGGCGCCGCGCGCGGCCGGAAGGGCGTGGAGATTGTCGACCAGCGTGCCCCAGCGCGGATCGTCGCCGCCCGCGACGCAGACGAAGCCAAGCGGCGCGCCGTCCCGCTCCGCTATGACGATGCGGCGGTCAGGGACTGGGGTCGCCAGCCGCTCGGTCCAGAGCCCCAGCCGTTCGGCCTCGATCGGGCCGGCGAGCCAGGCGGGGTCAAGGATATGGGCGTAGGCGCGCCGCCAGCTTTCGACATGCATGGCGGCGACGAGCGGCGCGTCGGCGGCGGTGGCGTCCCGGAAGTCCATGACCGCGCTATAGCGACACGCCGCGCCAGCGCCATCCCCGCTCGCCGATTTCCCATGTCGCTGGTGGAAGAAGCCGCGCTCCCCGCTTGTGGCGGGGGGGCAGGGTCGGCTAGAGCGGCGCGACGCATCCAACGGAGACCCATGTGGCCTACGCGCTCTATCAGATCATCGTCATCCTTCTGGACGTCCTGTGGTGGATCATCATCATCCAGGCGATCATGAGCTGGCTGATCGCCTTCAACGTCGTCAACATGGGCAATGATTTCGTCCGCACCGCGATGGTGGCGCTCGACCGGATGACCGCGCCGATCTACAATCCCATCCGGCGGGTATTGCCTGATCTCGGCGCGCTCGACCTGTCGCCGATGGTCGTGCTGCTCGCGATCCTCATCATCCGGCAGGCGATATTGCCGCCCTTGTTCGGGATGGTGTGAGCGGGCGCCCATTTCGCTGGAGTCGAAGGGCAAGAAGCGGCTAAGGCGGGGGGCATGTTCGGCGGGCGGTAGCCGCTGCAATAGAGAATAGGGACGCGCCCATCATGACCATCGGCAAGATCATCGACGGCAAGGCCTTCGCGGCCGGCCTGCGCGACCGGGTGGCCGAGGGAGTCGCGGCGTTCGTGAGCCAAGCGGGGCGCAAGCCTGGCCTGGCGGTCGTGCTGGTGGGCGAAGACCCGGCGAGCAGCGTCTATGTCCGCTCCAAGGGCAAGATGACCGTCGCGGTCGGCATGGAGAGCTTTGAATTCAAGCGGCCCGACAGCATCGGCGAGGAGGATCTGCTCGACCTGATCGAGGAGCTGAATCACGACGATCGGGTCGACGGCATACTCGTGCAGCTGCCGTTGCCGGCGCACATCGACGAGGCGGCGGTGATCGGCGCGATCGATCCGGCCAAGGATGTCGATGGCTTCCATGTCGTCAATGCGGGGCGGCTGGCGACCGGGCAGGAGGCGCTGGTCCCCTGCACGCCGATGGGCTGCATCATGCTGCTGAAGGACGAGCTGGGCGACCTGAGCGGGCTTGAGGCGGTGGTGATCGGGCGATCCAACATCGTCGGCAAGCCGATGGCGCAGCTGCTGCTGGCGGAAAGCGCGACCGTCACGATCGCGCACAGCCGCACCCGCGACCTTGCCAGCGTGGTCCATCGCGCGGATGTCGTCGTGGCGGCGGTGGGCCGGCCCGAAATGGTGAAAGGCGAATGGATCAAGCCCGGTGCGACCGTGATCGACGTCGGCATCAACCGCGTGGCGGACGATGAGGAAGAGGGCAAGACGCGGCTGGTGGGCGATGTCGCCACCGCCGAGGCGCTGGCCCATGTGCGGGCGATCACGCCTGTCCCCGGCGGGGTCGGGCCGATGACGATCGCGGTGCTGCTGCGCAATACGCTGGTCGCGGCGTGCGCGCGGGCGGGGCTGGCGAAGCCGGAGGGGCTGTGAAACGGATCGCGCTAATCGCGGTCGCGGCGGGGCTGCTGATCGCCGCCCGGCCGCCGATGCGGTTCCAGCCCGACCCCAGCAGCGTGATCGCGGCCGAGATCGCCTTCAACCGGCTGGCGCAGAAAAAGGGGCAATGGACCGCCTTCCGCGAGACTGCGGCCGAGGATGCGGTGCTGTTCGTGCCGCAGAAGGTGGTGGCGAAGGAGTGGCTGAAGAAGCAGGCGGATCCGCCAAAATCGGTCGTCTGGTCGCCCTCGATCGTCTATGTCGCGTGCGACGGCAATGTCGCGGCGAGCACGGGCAACTGGACACGGCCGGATGGATCGGTGGGCTATTTCACGACGATCTGGCGGCGCGACAGGAAGGGCGCGTGGAAATGGGTGCTGGACCATGGGGACCGGCTGACCGCGCCGCGCCCCGCGCCGGAGTTCCTGACGGGCAAGGTCGCCACCTGCAAGCGCGGGCAGCGCCCGGAGGGGCCGCCGCCGATGCCGGTGAAGGGCGAGCGCCCCGCGCCGCCGCCCGACGAGAGCCTGCTCTGGACCGCCGAGGTCGCACCCGACAACAGCCGCCGCGTGACGGTGAAGATGTGGACGGGCGACGCTTATGAGACAGTGATCGACGACCGGGTCGCCGCGTCATGATCGCTTTGTTCCTCTCCGCCTTCGTGACGCTGTTCGTCGTGATCGACCCGCCGGGCTGCGCGCCCATCTATGCCAGCCTGACCACCGGGGCGAGCGCGGCGCAGCGGCGCGCGATGGCGGTCCGCGCGACGGGCATCGCGGCGGCGATCCTGCTGGTGTTCGCGCTCTGGGGCAAGCAACTGCTCGGCGTGCTCGGCATCCAGCTCGACAGTTTTCGGATCGCGGGCGGCATCATGCTGTTCATCATCGCCATGGACATGGTGTTCGAGAAACGCACCCAGAGGCGCGAGGACCGGGCGCAGAAGATCGCCGAGACGCCGGAAGTCGAGGATGTCTCGGTCTTTCCCATGGCGATGCCGATGATCGCCGGGCCGGGATCGATCGCGACGGTGATGCTGCTGATGTCGCGGGCGGACGGGCTGGCGGAGCGCGGCGTGGTGCTGGGCGCGGTGGTGCTGACGTTGGTGCTGATGCTGGGGTCGCTGCTGGCGGCGGGGCCGATCATGGCGCTCTTGGGCGCGAAGATCGAGGCGGTCATCACCCGGCTGCTCGGCGTGCTGCTGGCGGCGCTGGCGGCGCAATTCGTGATCGACGGGCTGAAGGCGAGTTTTTAGCGGGGGCAAGTCTTCCTCCCCTGAAAGGGGAGGTGGCGCGCGCGGAGCGCGTGAGCGAGGGGTGTCAGCCTATCGATAGGGTGACACCCCTCCGTCTGGCCTTCGGCCATCCACCTCCCCTTGCAGGGGAGGATGATGTGGGGGCGAACCTTCCTTCTCCCCACGGGGGAGAAGGATAGGACGCCTTGCCGCGCAGCGGCTAGGCGGAGTTGGATGAGGGGGATGCGCGCTGTCGAGAGTTTTCAGCCTCCTCACCCAGCTACGACTGGGCAGCAAGCTGCCAAGTCTGCGCATCCTCAGCCAGAGTCACTTGCCTCTGGCCGACCCTCAAGGGAGAGGGGTGGTTGGAAACGACCAGTTGTTTTCTTCAAAATGGCAAGGCGTCGCTATTTAACTGCCGTTCACGCAGGCGCTTCGCACCGCATCGTCGATTGCATGGGTGGGCCTCCGCGAGGCGATACATACTCAACAACCCAGCGCCCATCTTCAGCCTTTGAAAAATTCGCGTGGCAAAGCAAAGTACTGGGAAGACGTTGATCGAGGTGAAACGTCACCTCCGAACGGTACAGTGAAAAAAAGCATGTAAGTGTCGAGAGCCTTTCGCTGCACTTAATGTTTCTGACATTGGGTCGGCTAGACTTGTCTTTACGCGCAGAATGCCAATTTTAGCGCTACTGCGTTGCCTTGCCCGTCCAGTCGATCGCGATGTAACTCGAACTGAATTGCGGCCTGGATTCCATGTTGCAGTGGCGCCGGCACATCAACGGGTAATGCTGCGGTGATTGCGATAAAGATCATGCTTCTCTCATAAGGACAAAGCGACAGCCATCTGACAAAATACGCTGAAAGCGAACATTCCTCAAACCGCCCAAATCTCCCTCACCCCACCCGCCGCTCCATCCGCGCCCGCGCCGTGAGGAACGGCCCGACCGGATCCAGGGGCGGGGCGAAGCGGGCGAAGCCCATTGGGCCTGGCAGGTTGGCGTAGAGCGCTTCCATCGCCCCGTTCCGCGCGTAGGTTTCGTGCCAGAAGCCCGCGCCGTTGCTGAGCTTCGCGAAATCGCGCCACCAGTGCGAATGGGGGGCGGAGCGGGTGAAGCGTTCGAGGCTTTCGAGGTCGCGCCAATATTGGCGGATGCCGACATGGTTGAGCGCGAACAGGCATTGTTCGTGCGCCAGCAGCCCGTCGGGCGGCGCATCCTGGATGGACCGCAGCCCCTTGCCGATGCCGATCAGCGACAGGAAGCCGCGCCAGTTCGACACGCGAAAGCCCAGCATGATGACAATGAGGTCGGGATAGGCGGAAAGGTCCACGGAAGTGCGGGATTGCATCGACTCGCTCCTTGCTGTTTATGCTGTAAACATACCAGCAATGATTACAGTGTAAACGTGCCCCAAAGTGATGCCCTCTCCCCCGCCGCGCCGCTCCACGATCGGCTGGTCGATTGCGCGCTGGCGCTGCTGGAACAAGGCGAGGCGGAGGTCAGCCTGCGCGCGGTGGCGCGGGCGGCGGGCGTGTCGGCCATGGCCCCCTATCGCCATTTCGCGGACAAGAGCGCGCTGATGGCGGCGGTGGCGCTGCGCGGCTTTGCGATGCTGGAGGCGGAGGCGGCGGAGGCGGATGGCGGCGATGACGCGGCGGTCGCATTAACGGCGCAAGGGCTGTCCTACATCGCCTTCGCGCGGACCCATCCGGCGCTGTTCCGGCTGATGTTCGCGGACCATGCCGGGCTGACATTGCCGCAGGAAGAATGTCTGGACGCCTATGGGCGAATGGCGCGGCGCGTGGCGCAGTTGGCGCCGGACCGCGCCGAAGCGGGCGCGCTCGCCTGCTGGGGGCTGGTGCATGGCCTTGCCACGCTGGCGCTCGATGGCAGGCTGCCGCCCGATCCGGCTGCGGAACGGGCGGCGCTGGAATTGATGGCGCGGGCGCTCAGCGTCCGCGCCTGATGCTGGCGATCAGCTCCGCACGTCGTTTTCGGTGACGGGCGCGATCTTGATTTCGACGCGGCGGTTGGACGCCTTGCCTTCTTCGGTCGCGTTGGACGCGATCGGCTGGGTTTCGCCATAGCCGCGCGTCGCGATGCGCGCCGACTGGACGCCGCGGCTCACCAGATAGCTCGCAACCGCCTGCGCCCGGCGCTCCGAAAGCGTCTGGTTATAGGCGTCGGTGCCGTCGCTGTCGGTGTGACCGAGAACGTCGACATAGGTTTTGGGATATTGCGCCAAAACCGACGCGACATCGTTCAGCGTCGGCTGGAACTGCGGCTGCACGTCCGCTCGATCATAGGCGAAGGTGATGCCCGAGGGCATACGCAGCAGCAGATTGTCGCCGTCGCGGATCACGTCCACGCCGGTGCCGGCGGTCTGCTCGCGCAGCTTGCGCTCCTGCGCGTCCATATAGGCGCCGATGCCCGCGCCCGCGATCGCGCCGATCCCTGCGCCCACGATCTTTTCGGTGCGGTCGCGCCGGCCGCCGACCAGATCGCCGAGCAGATAGCCGCCCAGCGCGCCGCCGATGCCGCCGATCGCGGCCTTCGACACGCGGCGCTCGCCGGTGGTCGGGTCGGTGGTGCAGGCGGTGGTGGCGAGCATGGCGGCCAGGCCGGCCGCGCCCAAGATGCGATGCGAAATCCTCATGATCCAATGTCCCTTGTCTTGGTGTCAATCAACCGCGGGTGACCTCCCCAATCACCGAGCGATCAACTTTGTTCCACAAGCGAACTGAACAGCCAATGATGGCAAGGTTGTGAAAATGAAAGAATCAAGGTTATAGCGATTCGCTGACCGCTATGGCCCCGATCCCCCCTCACAATCCGACTCCCTTTCCGTGGGTCGATCTTGTCATCATCCTGGTGCTGGTGGCGCTGAACGGCGTCTTCGCCATGTCGGAGCTGGCCGTGGTGTCGGCGCGCCGCCCCCGGTTGCAGGCGATGGAGAAGGCCGGGCGCAAGGGCGCGCGCGCCGCGCTGGGCCTTGCCGCCGATCCCGGCAAGTTCCTGTCCACCGTCCAGATCGGCATCACCCTCATCGGCATCGGCACCGGCGCCTATTCGGGCGCGAGCCTGGGCGGGCCGGTGGGCGAGCGGCTGGCGGCGCTCGGCCTTTCGCCCAATCTTGCCGAAAATCTGGGCTTCGCCATCGTGATCGGCCTCACCACCTATGCCTCGCTGATCGTGGGCGAGCTGGTGCCCAAGCAGTTCGCGCTGCGCGCGCCCGAGCCGATCGCGGTGGTGGTGGCGACGCCGATGATGTGGCTCGCCCGGATCACCGCGCCGATCGTCTGGGTGCTCGACATATCGAGCATCCTCATCTTCAAGGCGCTGCGCCTCGACCGCGAATCCGAAAGCCATGTGACCGCCGAGGAACTGCACCTGATCGTCGCCGAAGCGAGCAAGTCGGGCGTGATCGAGGAAAGCGAGCGGGCGATCATCTCCGGCGTGGTGCGGCTCGCCGACCGGCCGGTGCGCGAGGTGATGACGCAGCGGATGGACGTCGACTGGATCGACATCGCCGCCGATGAGGCGACGATCCGCGCGCGGCTGCTCGACACGCCGCACACGCGCCTGCCGATCGGCCGGGGGTCGGTGGAGGATATTATCGGCATCGTCCAGGCGCGCGACATCATGACTGCGCTGTTCCGGGGCGAGCCGCTGAACCTGGAATCGCTGATGCGCCGGGCGGAGGTCGTGCCCGATCAGGTGGATGCGATGGACGCGCTGGAAGTGCTGCGCCGGTCCGACGTGCCGATGGTCATGGTGCATGACGAATATGGGCATTTCGAGGGGATCGTGACGCCCGCCGATCTTCTGTCCGCCATCGCCGGCCATTTCGCGTCCGACCGCGACGCCTATGACGAGCCGGATCTGGTCGAGCGCGAGGATGGCAGCCTGCTGGTGTCGGGGCAGATGGCGATCGACCAGCTGGCCGAACGAATCGACATCAGCCTGTCGGAGGACCGCGACTATGCGACCGTCGCGGGCCATGTGCTGTGGCTGATGCGCCGCCTGCCCGAAGTCGGCGACTATATCGACGATCAGGGCTGGCGGTTCGAGATCGTCGATATGGACGGGCGCAAGATCGACAAGCTGCTGGTCGCGGCGCAATAAGGCGATGACGCCGCTGGAGCCTGTCGCCGCGCTGGCCGATCGGTTGCTGGCGGCGCGCGACGGGCTGGTGGTGCTGGGCATCGCTGGCGCGCAGGGCAGCGGAAAATCTACATTGGCGGGGGGTCTGAAGGCGCGGATGGAGGCGCGCGGCGTTGCCTGCGCGCTTCTCTCGATCGACGATCTGTATCGTACCAAGGCCGAGCGCGAGCGGCTGGCGGCGCAGGTGCATCCGCTGCTGCGGACGCGGGGCGTGCCGGGCACGCATGACGTGGCGGTTGGCCTTTCGGTGATCGCGGCGCTGGAGCGAGGCGAAGCAGCGGCGCTGCCCCGGTTCGACAAAGGGCGCGACGATCGCGCGCCGGAGGCGGAATGGCCGATCGCGGCGGCGGGCACGCGGCTGCTGATCCTGGAGGGCTGGTGCGTCGGCGCGGCGCCGCAGCCGGACGCGGCGCTGGTCGCGCCGGTCAACCGGCTGGAGGCGGAAGAGGACGCCGAGGGGCGCTGGCGCGCTTATGTGAACGCGGCGCTGGCGGGAGAGTATCAAGCGCTCTTCGGGCGATTGGATGCGCTGGCGCTTCTCGCCGCGCCGGGCTTCGAGATGGTGGCGCAGTGGCGGGGCGAGCAGGAAGCGGCGCTGCGGGCACGGGTCGGCGATGCCGATGGGGTGATGGACGTGGGCCAGCTTGCCCGCTTCATCCAGCATTATGAGCGGCTGACCCGGCATATGCTTGAGCAGATGCCGGGCCGCGCGACGCTGACCATCTTCCTTCGCGCCGATCGCAGCGTGGACCATATCATCGGCGGCTGAATTTGCGGTAGGCGGCGTCGTGCGGATGCGGCAGAACGGGCCAGAGGAGGCGAGCCCATGGAAACGATCGGTCGTGATCTGCGCGAGATGCAGCGGGTGCCGCTGGCCGCCGCGCATGTCGAGGCGCTGCGCGCGGCGGGCACGCCGGCGCATTATCCCGCCGGCGCGTTCCTGGCGCGACCGGGCGATCCGGCCGACCGCTTCGTCTATGTCGAGGATGGCGAGATAGAGGTCGTCAATCCGTTCGGTGACGAACGCCATGTCGCCTCCACCCTTGGCCCGGCCCAGTTCATGGCGGAGATCGGCTTTCTGTCCGGCGGGGTGTGGACCATGCCGATGCGCGCCGCGCGCGACACGCAGGTGATCGAGGTGCCGCGCGCGGCGATGCTGCGGCTGATGTCGCAAATCCCGGAAATGTCCGACATCATCATCACCGTGATCGCCGCGCGGCGGCGGCGGCAGCTCGACATGCAGGACGGCGCGCTGGTGCTGATCGGCGAAGAAGTCGATCGCGACGTGCGCTGCATCGCCGAATTCGCCAGCCGCAACCGCCTGCCCTTCGCCTCCTACCCGCTCGGCAGCGACGATGCGCGCCGGGTTGCGCAGAGCTGCGCGGTGCCTGACGATCGGCCGGCGGTCATCTTCGGCCGCGACCAGGTGATCGAGGAACCGACCCCGCACAAGGTGGCGCAGCTGCTGGGCCTCAACCGCGACATCGGCGAATGCGAGGCGTTCGACGTGCTGATCGTGGGCGGCGGGCCGGCGGGCGTGGCGGCGGCGGTCTATGCCGGGGCGGAGGGGCTGCGCGCGCTGGTGGTCGAAGATATCGCCATCGGCGGGCAGGCGGGCACGTCGAGCCGGATCGAAAATTATATGGGCTTTCCGACCGGCATTTCGGGCGCGGACCTGCTGTGGCGCGGCGAGGTGCAGGCGATGAAGTTCGGCACCCGCTTCGTCATCCCCTGCCGCGCGACCGCGCTGGAGCGGATGGCGGACGACTCTTTCTGCGCCCGGCTGGACAATGGGCACAGCATCCGCGCCGGGGCGGTGGTGGTGGCGACCGGCGTGCAATATCGCCGGCTGCCGATCGAAAAATTGGCGCAGTTCGAGGGCGCGGGCGTCTATTATGCCGCGACCGAGAATGAGGCGCGCTATTGCACCGGGGCGGAGGCGATCGTCATCGGCGGCGGCAATTCGGCGGGACAGGCGGCGATGTACCTCAGCCGCACGGCCGATCATGTCCGGCTGCTGGTGCGGGGCGGATCGCTCGCCGCCTCCATGTCGAGCTATTTGTCGAGCCGGCTGGAGGCGGACCCGGCGATCAGCATCGACTATCATAGCGAAGTCGTCGCGCTGCACGGGGAGAACAGCCTGGAAGCGGTGACGGTGCGCGACATCCAGAGCGGCGAGACGCGCGAGGTGCGGACCTGCGGCCTGTTCATCATGGTGGGCGCGGCTCCCAATACGGAGTGGCTGTCAGGACTGGTGTCGCTGGACGACAAGGGCTTCGTGCTGACCGGCGACGCGGCGGGGGGCGATTCGACCTATGCGACCTCGCAGCCCGGCATCTTCGCGGTGGGCGACGTGCGCGCGGGGTCGGTCAAGCGCGTCGCGTCCTCGGTGGGCGAGGGATCGGTCGTGATCTCGAAAATATGGGAGTATCTGAACGGGTGATTCAACGGGCGTTGGGGGCGTTCCCCGGCGGAGGCCGGGGCCTAGTTCCGCGCTCCCAGCTGGACCCCGGCCTGCGCCGGGGAACAAGAGCTTCAGGTTTCGATTGAGGCGCGCTGGTATGAGCGAGAGGGCGAGAGCCCCTATTTCTTCTTGCCGAAGTCCACCGTGACGACGTTCGATCCGTCCTCCGCAACCGCCTGGGGCGCGTCATTTTCGGCCGCTTCATGCGGTTCGGGGGCTTCGTCGCCCTGGACCTGGAACTGGAGCGCGAAATTGACCGCCGGATCGACGAAAGCGGTGATCGCGCTGAACGGGATGACGAGGTGGGCGGCGACCTGACTGAAGGTCAGGCTGACCTCGAAATGCACGTCGCTGACCTTCAAATCCCAGAATTTATTCTGGAGGACGATGGTCATTTCGTCGGGGAAGCGCTCGATCAGATGGCGGGGAATGTCGACGCCGAGCGCCTGCGTCTTGAAGGTGATGTAGAAATGATGCGCGCCCGGCAGCCCGCCGGTCGTCTGCACTTCGCCCAGCACCCGGCCGACCACGGCGCGCAGCGCCTCCTGCACGATCTCGTCATAGGGAATCAGGCTGTCGGGCAGGTCGTCGCTCATGGCCCCCTGTCCTAGCGGCGGGAAAGGCGGGGTCAACCCCGCGCGCGTCATTGCATGATGGGCGCAAGCCGCTATAGCGCGGCCATGCGCACGGCCGAGATTCACCGCAACACTGCGGAAACGCAGATCAACGTGACCGTCAATCTGGACGGCACCGGGCTTTACACCGTATCGACCGGGATCGGCTTTTTCGACCATATGATCGAGCAGCTTTCCCGCCATTCGCTGATCGACATGGACGTGAAAACGGTGGGCGACCTGCATGTCGACCAGCATCACACAACCGAGGACACGGCGATCGCGATCGGCGAGGCGGTGGCCAAGGCGCTGGGCGACAAGCGCGGCATCAGCCGCTACGGCAGCGTCTATTCGCCTATGGACGAGACGCTGACGCGGGTGGCGCTCGACATTTCGGGCCGGCCCTGGCTGGTGTGCAAGCTGCCCTTCACCGTGAGCAAGATCGGCGAGTGGGACGCGGAGATGGTGGAGCATTTCTTCCACAGCTTCGCGCAGGCGGCGGGCATCACGCTGCACATCGAAAATCTCTATGGCGGCAACAACCACCATATCGTCGAGAGCGCGTTCAAGGGGCTGGCCCGCGCGCTGCGGCAGGCGGTCGAGATCGACCCGCGCAAGGCGGACGCGATCCCGTCCACCAAGGGCATTCTATAAGGAATCGTGGCGATGTTCCTGATTTCCATCACCTATACCGCGGCGCTCGATGTTCTGGACGGCTATCGGGCGGCGCATCGCGAATGGCTGGACCAGGGCATTGCCGAAGGCTGGCTGTTGCTGGCCGGCCCGCTGGAACCGCGCGAGGGCGGCGTGCTGCTGGCGCGCGGCACGCGGGCGGCGTTGCAGGAAAAGGCGGCGGGCGATCCCTTCTTCATCAACAATGTGGCGACGTTCGAACTGATCGAGTTCGTGCCGGTGAAGGCCGCGCCGGGCGTCACATTGGAGAGCCTGCTGGCGTGACCATCGCCCTCATCGACTATGGCGCGGGCAACCTCCATTCGGTGCATAATGCGCTGCGTAAGGCGGGCGCGACGGATGTCGTCATCACCGCCGACGCCGATGTCGTGGCGAAGGCGGACCGGATCGTGCTGCCGGGCGTGGGCGCGTTCCGTGCCTGCCGCGACGCGCTGGTCGGGATCGACGGGATGGTGGAGGCGATGGGCGCTGCGGTTCGGGAGCGCGGCGTACCGTTCCTGGGCGTGTGCGTGGGGATGCAGTTGCTGGCCGATGCCGGCGAGGAGTTCGGGCGGCATGAGGGGCTGGGCTGGGTGCCGGGCACGGTGCGGCTGATCGAGCCGGGCGACTCGGCAATCAAGGTACCGCATATGGGCTGGAACGACGTGACGTTGACGGCGGCTGCGCCGGCGCTGCTGGAGGGCGGCGAGGCCTATTTCCTGCACAGCTATCATTTCGACGCGGCCGACCCGGCTCATGTGGCGGCGGTCACCGACCATGGCGGGCCGCTGGTCGCGGCGGTGGCGCGGGACAGCATCATCGGCTGCCAGTTCCACCCGGAAAAGAGCCAGCGCTATGGGCTGTCTTTCCTTGCGCGATTTCTAGCGTGGAAGCCGTGAATTATCTGCCCCACCCGTTCGGTTCGAGCTTGTCGAGAACCAAGCGCGCGGGTTCTCGACAAGCTCGAACTGAACGGGTGTCAGCATCATGTCCCTGATCGTCTTTCCCGCCATCGACCTGAAAGGCGGCCAGGTCGTACGTCTGGCCGAGGGCGATATGGACCGCGCGACCGTCTATGGCGACGACCCGGCACGCCAAGCGCTGCTGTTCGCCGAGGCCGGCGCGCAGCATCTGCATGTGGTCGATCTCGACGGCAGCTTCGCCGGCCATGCCGTGAATGCGTCGGCGGTCGAGGCGATCGTCGACGCCTTTCCCGGCTATGTCCAGCTGGGCGGCGGCATCCGTAACCGGGAGGCGGTGGAACGCTGGTTCGACCTGGGCGTCGCGCGCATCGTGATTGGCACGGCGGCGCTGAAAGACCCTGCCTTCGTCAAGGCGGCGGCGCGTGACTTCCCTGGCGGGATCGTCGTAGCGGTGGACGCCCGCGACGGCTTCGTCGCGACCGACGGCTGGGCGGAAAAGAGCGACATGCCGGTGATCGACCTCGCCCGCCGGTTCGAGGATGCGGGCGTCGCGAGCCTGCTCTTCACCGATGTCGGGCGCGACGGGCTGCTCAAAGGCTGCAACATCGACGCGACCGTGGACCTTGCCCGCGCCACCGACATTCCGGTGATCGCGAGCGGCGGCGTGGCGGGGATCGCCGACATTCGCGTGCTGAGCCTTCATGCCGACGAGGGGATAGAGGGCGTCATTACCGGGCGGGCGCTCTATGACGGCCGGCTGGACCTCAAGACCGCGCTGGCGGTGGCGCAGGCGGCGGCGTGATGCACGCGGACCTATTCCTCCCCGGTACGGGGAGGGGGACCATGCGAAGCATGGTGGAGGGGGCCGGCCTCTCGCACGTCGCTATGGGACTGCCCCCCTCCACCACCGGCTACGCCGGCGGTCCCCCTCCCCTTGCAGGGGAGGAATAATGACCGTCCGAACCCGCGTCATTCCCTGCCTCGACGTTGCCGATGGGCGCGTGGTCAAGGGCGTCAATTTCGTCGATCTGCGCGATGCCGGCGATCCGGTGGAGCAGGCGCGGCTCTATGACGCGGCGGGGGCGGACGAGCTGTGCTTCCTGGACATCACCGCCAGCCATGAGGCGCGCGGCACCATATTGGACGTGGTGCGGCGCACGGCGGAGGTATGCTTCATGCCGCTGACCGTGGGCGGCGGGGTGCGGAGCGCCGAGGATGCGCGCGCGCTGCTGCTCGCGGGCGCGGACAAGGTGGCGGTGAACAGCGCGGCGGTCGCGCGGCCGGAGGTCGTGGCCGACATCGCCGATCGCTTCGGCAGCCAGTGCATCGTCGGATCGGTCGATGCCCGGCGGGTCGGCGAGGATCGTTGGGAAATCTTCACCCATGGCGGGCGCAAGCCGACCGGGATCGACGCGGTGGCGCATGGGGTGCGGCTGGCGGAGCTGGGCGCGGGCGAACTGCTGGTCACGTCGATGGACGGGGACGGGACGCGCGCGGGCTATGACCTGGCCTTGACCCGCGCGATCGCCGATGCGGTGTCGGTGCCGGTGATCGCCAGCGGCGGCGTCGGCACGCTCGACCATCTGGTCGAGGGCGTGACGAAGGGCCATGCGAGCGCGGTGCTGGCCGCCTCCATCTTCCATTTCGGCCAGCACAGCGTAGCGGACGCGCATCGCGCGCTGGCGGCGGCGGGCGTTGCGGTGCGTCGCGCCTGACCGCGCTGCAAGAGTCGGCATATCTTACAAAGGGCAGGATAGCGCTGCTGGCGTTAACCAGCGGATCGACGGATTTCCGCTGGCCGCCATGCAACGGCACGGCTCCTGCATTAACCCTTGTCGGGTCGCGAACGACCATCGGTTTTCGCGTGAACAAGGGGTGACATTCATGACTATGAGCAAGATGATCCTGACGATGGGCGCCGCCGGCCTGATGGCTGCGGCGCTGCCCTCGCCAGCGCAGGCGACCTTCTGGGGTTGCTGGTTCGGCAAGTGCGGCGGCTCTTCGGGCGGCAGCAGCAGCAGCTCTTCAGGTGGCGGCAGCTCGGGCGGCAATCCGACTCCGGTGCCCGAGCCCGAGCAGATGGCGCTGTTCGGCATGGGCGCGGCGGTGCTCGCCGGCCGCGTCTTCTTCGCGCGCCGCAAGCGCAAGTAAGGCTTGACGGGTCGCGCGCGGGGCGCTTGATGCCGCCATGCGCGCGACCCTTCATACCCTCGAACAGACGATCCTGCAGCGGCGGAGCGCTGATCCGTCGGCTTCCTATGTCGCCAGGCTGACGGCGCGCGGCCGGGCGAAGATCGCGCAGAAAGTGGGCGAGGAAGCGGTCGAGGCGGTGATCGCCGCGATGGGGGACGATCGCGACGGGCTGGTGGGCGAAAGCGCCGACCTCATCTTCCACCTGATGCTGCTGCTGGCCGATGCGGGCGTGTCGTTCGACGCCGTGCTGGACGAACTGGAGCGGCGCGAAGGCGTGTCGGGCATCGCGGAAAAGGCGTCGCGGCCCGCCGACTGAGGGATAGAAGTTGAACCTTCCGCGTTGGGAGCGCAGGTTTTCCGCGCCATAGCGTCAGGGGAGGCATCATGATCCGCATCTTTATCGGCGGGCTGCTCGGCGGCCTTGCGATGTTCATCATCGGCTTCCTCTTCTGGGGCACGCCGCTGTCGGCGCTGGCGCTGAGCCGCGCCGACGATCAGGCGAGCGCCAATCTTCAGGCAGCGCTGGCGCAGGGCCTCAACAGCGGCGGCACCGGCGTCTATATCATCCCCGATCCGGCTACCGCGCAGGGCACCATTCTCTATGGCAAGGGACCGGTGGCGCAGATCTTCTACAACAGCAGCGGCTTTCCGGTGACCGATGGCGCGGCGCTGATCGGCGGCGCGATTCTGGCCGTGGTGGTCGGGCTGCTGATCGCGCTGGCGCTGCGCTTCGCTCTCCCCGATTTCAACAGCCGCGCGCGGGTGTCGGTGATCTTCGCCGTGGCGGCGGCGCTGTGGATGCATGTCGGGCAGGCGGTGTTCAACCATGCGCCCTGGGGCTATATTCTCTATCTCGGCTTCAGCGATTTCCTGGCGCTCGCCGCCGCCGGGCTGATCGCGGCGAAGCTGATGGAGAGCAAGGCGGTCCCCGCCATCGATGCGGATCTGGCGCGCTAGGCGATCTCCTCCGCCATCCTTATCATGCAGGCGGCGTGGCGGTGGGCAACCGCCATGCGGTCGGCGCCATAGCCGCCGCCCATGGTGCTGGCGACCGGAATGCCGCGCGCGCGCGCCTGGCGCATGACATAGCGGTCGCGCGCGTCCAGCCCCGCGTCGGTGAGAGCGAGGCGGCCGAGCCGGTCGTCGCCATGGGGATCGACGCCGGCCTGGTAGAGGATGAGGTCGGGCGCGAAATCGGCGAGCACAGGGGGGAGCGTTTCGGCCAGAATGGCGAGATAGGCATCGTCACCCGTCTTGTCGGGCAGGCCGATGTCGAGCGTCGATCGCGCCTTTCGCACCGGGAAATTCTTTTCGGCGTGGATCGAGAGGGTGAAGATGTCGCTGCGCCCCGCCAGCAGCGACGCGGTGCCGTCGCCCTGATGCACGTCCAAATCGAGGATCAGGATGCGCGCGGCGTCCCCTTCCGCGATCAGCCGGTTGGCGGCGATGGCGAGATCGTTGAACACGCAATAGCCGGCGCCCGTATCAGCGAGCGCATGGTGGCTGCCGCCGGCCGCGTTGGCGGCATAGCCATGGATCATCGCGAGCTTCGCCGCAGCCCAAGTGCCGCCGGGCGAGAGCAGCGACCGGCGCATCACCCGTTCCGTCACCGCAAAGCCGATGCGCCGTTCCTTTTCCGGGGGGACGGTGAGGGTCATCACCTGTTCGACATAGTCGGGGTCATGCACGGCCTCGATCCAGGCGCGGGGCATGGGCTCCGGCGTATGGCGCACATAGATCGCGCCGATTTCCTCCAGCGCCAGCATCACCAGCCCATATTTGTCGAAACGATACGCGCTACCAGGTGTTGCAGGGGAGACATAGGCGGGATGGTGAACGAGGTGCAGCATCATCTTTTCCCGCTATCGCGATTCCAACCTAGGGGGCTTTGCGCTATCTGGTCCAGCATGAACCGTCCCGATATGATCCGTTTTCCGTTGCTGGCGCTCGTTGCGCTCGGCGCTACCGCCAGTTTCGCGCAGACGCCGCCCCCGGCCGTCGCGCCTACCATCGCCCCGCCCACGGTGCAGCCGCTGCCTGCGCCACCCCCGCCGGTGCCGATCCCGGCGCTGTCACCCGCGCAGGAGGCATGGGCGAACGAATGGCTGAAAAATGGCGCGGCGCAGGGGCTGATGGCGCGGCAGAAGGCAGCCGGGCCGCTGAAGGGCGAGGCGCTGGTGAGCGCGCTGCTCGATCGCGCCAAGGCGCTGTCGACCGGGCGGGTGGATACCGCCGACTTCCTGCAAGTCTGGGCGTTGCGCCCTGCCCCGTTCGATCCGCGCCCTGGCCTTGCCCAGGCGGTCAGCAACGACACGCTGGCGCAATGGGCCAAGGGGCTGACCCCGCCCTGGTCGGGCTATGAGACGCTGCGCCGCGGCCTCGCCAAATATGAGGCGATCCGCGACAAGGGCGGCTGGCCGACGCTGACGGCCGGTTCCCCCGCCGATGTCGTGCGCGCGCGAATCGCGCTGGAAGACCCCGCTGTCACGCGCGACGAGCCGCTGGTGCAGGTGATCCAGCGGGCGCAGCGCCGCTATGGGCTGGAGCCGACTGGCCAGCTCGGCGCGCGCACGCTGGAGGCGCTCAATGTCGGGGTCGACGAGCGCATCGCCGCGATCATGGCGAATATGGAGCGGTGGCGCTGGATGCCGCGCAGCCTGCCGGTCAACCGGGTGCAGGTGAACATCGCCGCCGCAGTGCTGACCGTGTTCGAGGGCGACCAGCCCGTCACCTCGATGCGCGCGGTGACCGGCAGCCCGGACAATCAGACGCCGATGCTGACGTCCAGCATCCATTCGATCGTCGTCAATCCGCCCTGGAACGTGCCGATGTCGATCGCCAAGCGCGAGCTGTTCCCCAAGGGGCGGGCGGCGCTCATCCGGCAGGGCTACAAGATCGTCAAGACGCCCGAAGGCGGCGAGCGGATCGTGCAGCCGGCCGGGCCGAACAGCGCGCTCGGGCGGCTGAAGTTCGACTTCAACAATCCCTTCGCCGTCTATCTGCACGATACGCCGTCGCGCGGGAAATTTTCGAGCTACGACCGGCTTGCCAGCCATGGCTGCGTCCGGCTGGAAAAGCCGGTGGCGCTCGCCGAACGGATGGTCGCCGCCGACCCGAACCTGAACGGGCAGATCCAGACGTTGATCGACGAGGGGAAGACTCAGCGCGTGTCGCTGCCCAACCAGGTCGCGGTCTATCTGCTCTACTGGACCGCTTTCGCCAATAATGACGGCGTGGTCAGCTTCCGCAGCGATCCCTATGGCTGGGACAAGCTGCTGGCGTCCAAGATCGAGGCATCGAGCAGCCGCGTCGATCCCACCGCCGCCCCCTCCCCCGCCATCGCTCTCAAGGACTGATCCCATGCGTAAAATCGCCCTCGCCGCGCTCGCCGGCACGTTGATCCTCGCCGCCTGCGGGAAAAAGCCGGAAGAGCCGGCCGCGACCAACAATCTGGTCGAGCCGCCGGTCGAGAATGTCGTGGTGGAAGAACCCGACGCGCCGCTGCCCGAGCCGCAGAACAATGCCGTGGCGACTCCGGCCGCGCCGCCGCCGTCCGTGTCCGAACAGCAGCAGATATTGGACGATGCCGAGGCGACCGGCATGACCTCCCGCCTGCCCGAAGGCGGCGAACAGAGCCAGCCTGCGGACGAATCGAGCACGACGAACGAGTGAAGGCGCCCGCCCCGGACTTCAACCGGGGCGGCGGTTTTGCTATATTGCGGCGATGGATCGTCGCAACTTCACGAAGTTCGCGCTAAGCGGACTCGCCTTTTCGTTTCTTTCCGACAGCATGGGCAGAGCCGCATTGCCGGTGCCTGCTGAACCCGCAGCGCCGGTTCCGGTTCCGGCCGTGCCGGCGACGCCGCGCGCGGTGGCGCAAAAGCCCTATGCCGCGCTGCTGGAACGCGCCCGCGCGGCGCTCGATGCCCATGCCCATCATTTCGAGTTGCGCGACCGGGTGGCGATCGTCGATTTCGATGCGCCGTCGAAGGATATGCGGATGCATATCGTCGACCTGATCGGCGGGCAGACGAGCAGCTATCTGGTCTCGCACGGGCGCGGATCGGACCCGGCCCATTCGGGCTGGCTGCACAGCTTCTCCAACGAACCCAATTCGCTCGCCAGCAGCCAGGGCGCGTTCAAGACGGGCGAGATGTATTTCGGCCAGCATGGGCGATCGATGCGGCTCCATGGCCTCGACCCGGCGAACAGCAACGCCGAGGCGCGCGCGATCGTGATCCATGGCGCGGACTATGTGAGCGAGGATCATGTGGCGACCTGGGGCAAATGCGGGCGGAGCGAAGGCTGCTTCGCGGTCGCGCCGCATATCGTGCCGCAGGTGCTGGGGATGATGGGGCCGGGGCGGATGCTCTATGCCGACAAGATCGGGCGGGGGTGAGGGGGCGGGCTCCCCCAGTTTCTCGTCATTCCCGCGAAGGCGGGAAC
This sequence comes from Sphingobium sp., assembly GCF_036170395.1. Classification (GTDB taxonomy): domain Bacteria; phylum Pseudomonadota; class Alphaproteobacteria; order Sphingomonadales; family Sphingomonadaceae; genus Sphingobium. The sequence continues at coordinate 39,685 of NZ_JAVHPD010000029.1, read as the reverse complement.
CCATCTCCTGGCCTTGCGCCTGGACGATAGGGTGGGAGATGGGCCCCCGCTTTCGCGGGGGTGACGATTAAAATTGCGCGTCCGCTATCACCCCGCACTCGCGCCGGTCAGTATCTCGATCGAGGGGCGGTTGGCGGCGTCGATGCTGCCGTCGGCCATCATCGCTTTGCCGAGATTCAGCGTCTCGTCCCGCAGCCCTTCCTCCATCGAGGTCTGGCTCGCGCCGATGAGGGCCGAGAGCAGGATATTCTTGGCGACCTTGTCGTCGGGCTGGGTCTCGACCGCCTTGCGGCCCAGCGTCAGCGCCTCCTGATAATAGGGGTCGGCGCCGCTCGTGTCCTGCACCGCTAGCTTCTGGTTGCCGAGCTGGATCAATATGCCGGCGAGGATGTTGCGGCCGGTGGCATCCTCAGGCTTCGCTTCGACCATCCTGCGCCAGTGCGGGAGCGCTTCCTCGTACAGCGGGATCAGCTTGCCCATCTGGCCCAGCGCGCCATAGGCGGCGGCGTCCGCGAAAAGGGCGTTGGCGAGAAAATTGACATTGTCGATGTTGCTCGGGTCCGCTTCGACCGCGACGCGGATCGCGGGGAGCGCCGCGTCATATTTCGCGACCGCACCCTGATTGTCGCCGGCCTGCTGGGCGGTCTGGCCGGCGGTGAAGTCGCTGACCGCCTGGTTGAAGGCGGCGATTTCCTTGGGCGTCAGCTCGCGGGGTTCGACCGGAGCGGCCTCGGGCGCGGGCGCCTCTTCCGGTGCGGCGACTTCGGGCGGCGGCGCGTCAGGGGCCTGCTGGGCAAAGGCGGGCGCGGCGAGCGCCAGCAGGGCGGTCAGGGCGGATTTCGCGAACGTCGAGGCCATGGCTTCGGGTCTCCTTACGTCGATAAAAGGGGGTCGCAGGCGGACCTAGCCCATCTCTGCTGGCCCAAGAATGAACGAAGAAGCGCTACGGTTCCGCCGTGTCAGGCGCGCGACAGGGCGATGAAATCCGCAGCGGTCGCGAACTCGGCCGCGCGGCGGGAGCTGCGGGCGGCGGCTTCGGCGTCCTCGCCCCATTGCTCGACCTGCCATGCTTCGTCGATTTCGGCCGCCTGCCAGACGGCGACGGGATCATGGCCGCCCTCGACCACCGCGAGGCCGCAGACCAGCGATCCGCTGAGCGTCACCAGCGTCGACATGCCGGTGAGGCGGAAAGGATCGAGCGCCGCCACCGCCGCGCCGAGCCGGGCGAGCGTCTCTTCGGGCTGGGGCACGGGGATGATCCCCTGCGTCACGGCGAAGGCGACATCGTAGCGCGCCCGCGCCCAGTCGAGCAGCGGGTTCCAGGCGGCGGCCTGCCGCGCCACCAGCGCTTCGGGACCATCGGCGCGGTAGCAGAGCAGGTCGGACTGGGCATAGCGAGCGACGCCCGCGGCGAAATCGGCGGGGTTGGGCGCGACATGATCGAGCGCCGCGTTGGCGAGGCCGGTCATGGGCATGGTGGCGGGATCGACGGTCTCGCCCTGCCTGCGCCATTCCGCCGCCACCGCCTCGGCCAGCGTAGGGGTCGGCAGCGCCAGCTGCGCGCGGGCGGGGGTGCGGATGGGGCGGCCGTCGAGCTGGATGGTCCAGCCGCCGTCCGACGGGACGACCGCGACATCCGTGTAGAAGCGCTTCATTGCGGCGGCCCCTTGCGGAACAGCGCCAGCAGCAGGCGCGGCACGAGGACGAACTGGAACAGGCCGGCGAGCACCATGATCGTGCCGAACGCCTTGGCCTTGCCGCCCTGAACCCAGGAGAAACGCTGCGCGATGGCAAGGAAGCCGAACATCACCAGGAATGCGCCCGACAGGCGGAAGAGCGAAAGGGCGAAATGGCGCTGGCGCGCGACCTTTTCGGGGTCGGAGGGCGGAAGAGGATCGGTCATGCGGCGTCGATATGGGCGCGCAGCTCCGCGCTGTCCATGGCGACGGCGTGTGCGCCGGCCGCGATCAGCATGTCGGGGGGATGATAGCCCCAGCCGACGCCGATCGCGCGCACCCCGGCAGCGGCGGCCATGTCGATGTCGAAGCTGGTGTCGCCGATCATCACCGTCGTTTCGGGCGCGGCTCCTGCTTCCGCCATGGCGGTGAGCAGCATGGAAGGGTGCGGCTTGGAGGGGTGGCGATCGGCGGTCTGGAGGGTGACGAAGCGGTCGCGCACGCCATGATGGGCGAGGCAGAGATCAAGCCCGCGATCGGACTTGCCGGTGGCGACGCCGAGCAGCCAGCCGGACTCTTCCAGCGCGACGAGGAGGTCAACGATGCCGGGATAGAGCGGCTCCTGCACGCCCTCGGCCCGGCGCAGCGCCTGAAAGGCCAGCTTGTAGCGTTCGGCGAGATGATCGTGGAAATCGCTGTGGGCCTCAGGAAGCAGGCGCGCCATGGCGTGAGGGAGCGAGAGGCCCACGACCGAGAGGATGGCGGGCCGATCGGGCGGGGACAGCCGCGCTTCCTCGAAGGCGCGGGTCATGGCGGCGCAGATGCTGTGCTGGCTGTCGACCAGCGTGCCGTCGCAATCGAACACCACGAGACGATTGGTCATGCGCCGGTCGTACCCCGCATCAGGTCGGCCATGTCCGCCTTGCCCTGCGCCGCGAGCGCATCGGCGACGGCGTTGCGCGCGGCTTCGGGCTTGTCCTGCCCGAGCTTGGCGGTGCCGTGCATCGCCTCCACCTGCATGGCGAAGCCGATGAGGCCGGTAAGGGTGCGGTCGAACAGGCCGGGGCTCATCTTTTCGCGGGTCCAGGCGGGCTTGGGGGCAAGCCGCCGCTCCTGCTCGGCGCTGAGCGCATCGACCTGCGCGACGGTCGCGTCATGGTCCAGCCGGGTCATCGGCCCACGCAGTTCCACCGCGACATAGTTCCAGGTCGGCACGCGGTCGGGATCGCCATACCAGTCCGGGCTGACATAGGCATCGGGGCCGGTGACGACGATCAGCGCCTGGCGGTCCTCCAGATGCCGGACGATCGGGTTGGCGCGGTGCAGATGGAGGCCGATCCGCGCCTCGTCGAGCCAGATGAGCGGCAGATGCACGGCATGGAGCCGGTCCGGCCCCGCGGCGCAGAGCAGGCCGAAGCCGACATCGCGCACGAAGGCGCGCATCGCCGCCTCGTCGGTCCAGCGATAGGGCGCGCCCGGCGTCATCCCTTGCGCGCGGCGCCCCGTGCGCGACGTTCGCCCTTACGGCCCTTGCGGATCTGCTTGGCGTGCTGGCGGGCGGCCTTCTTCTCGTCCTCGCGGGTGGGGGTGCGGTCGATCTCGTCGTCGAGCGGCAGGTCGCCGAGGCTGATGTCGAAGCCGAGGTCGGCGAGGCTGTTGGCGAAGTGCGAGGGGAGCTGTGCGGTCACGTCGACGCGGCCACCATCGGGATGATCGACGCGGATGCGGCGGGCGTGGAGGTGCATCTTGCGGCTGATCGTGCCGGAGAGAAACGCTTCCTTGCCGCCATATTTGCCGTCGCCGACGATCGGATGGCCGATCGCCGCAAGATGAACGCGCAGCTGGTGGGTGCGGCCGGTATAGGGTTGCAGCTCGACCCAGGCGGCGCGGTTGCCGGCGCGCTCGATCACGCGGTAGCGAGTGCGGGCGGGCAGCCCCTCCGCTTCATCGACGTGCATCTTCTCGCCGCCGGTGCCGGGCTGCTTGGCAAGGGGCAGCTCGATCATGCCATCCTCGATGCTGGGGACGCCCATCACCAAGGCCCAATAGACTTTGCGCGCGGTGCGGCTGGAAAAGGCCTTGGCGAAATGGGCGGCAGAGCGGGCGGTGCGGGCGAGCAGCAGCGCGCCCGACGTGTCCTTGTCGAGCCGGTGGACGAGCTTCGGGCGGGTTTCGAGGTCGTAGAGCAGGCCGTCGAGCAGCTTGTCGACATGCGCGTCGGTCTTGGTCCCGCCTTGCGTCGCGAGGCCGGGGGGCTTGTTGATGACGATGGCCTGTGCGTCGCGATGGATCACCATCTCCTGCGCATAGGCGATCTCCTCGGGGGTGAGGTCGATGACGCGGACGCGCTTGGGCTTGTCGGGGGCTTCGGGCTTCTGGTCGGCGGGAGGGACGCGGATCGTCTGGCCTTCAGTCACGCGGTCGCCCGGCGCGGCGCGCGCGCCATCGACGCGGAGCTGGCCGGTGCGCGACCAGCGCGAGACGAGGTTGAAGCCGACGTCGGGGAGGTGCCGCTGGAACCAGCGATCGAGCCGGATGCCATCATCGTCGGCGGCGACGCGGAATTGGCGAACAGCGAGTGAGACACCTGTGGGGGGGGTTGCTTTGGCTGGCGCGGGCTTGGCTGGCGCGGGTTTCGCGGCGGATTTGGTCGCGGCGGGAGCGCGGGGCTTGAAGGCAGGCTTGTTGTTCTTGCGCGGGCCGGCGGGTTTGCGGTCAGCGGCCGGCTTGCGGGGGCCGGGGCCCTTTGCGGGAGGACGGCCCTTCATGCCGCGACGCTCCGCATCAGGGTGAGGCCAAGGCCAAGCGCCGCGACCGCGCCGGTCACCGAGGCAAGCGCGTAGCCGAGCGCCAGCATCCCCTGCCCGCGCTCGATCATCAGCATCGTCTCGAGGCTGAAGGCAGAGAAAGTGGTGAAGCCGCCGAGCAGACCGACGCCCAGCAGCAGGCGTATCGGCTCGCCCCCGCCCTGCCCGCCGCGCGCCAGCCAGCCGGCGAGCAGGCCCATGGCGAAGCCGCCGATCAGATTGGCCGCGAAGGTGCCCCAGGGCCAGGCCGCGCCAGGCGCGATCTGGCCGGCATAGCGCCCGAGCTGATAGCGCAGCGCCGCGCCCACCGCGCCGCCGCCCATCACGAGAAACATATTGGTCATCGCGCCGCCCTATCGCGAAAGCGCGGATGTGGAAAGGCCAGGCCGTCAGGCGGGCAGGATGAGGCTGGCCTCCAGCCCGCCCTGGGGCCGGTTGGCGAGGCGCAGTTCGCCCTGATGTTCGGCCATGATCGCGCGGACGAGGGCGAGGCCGAGGCCAGCGCCGCCGGTCTCCCGGTTGCGCGATCCTTCCAGGCGGGTGAAGGGCTCCAGCATTTCGGCCATGCGGTCCTGCGCGATGCCGGGGCCGTCATCGGCGACGGCGATGCGGATCGTGCCGCCCTCGCGGCTGACAGACACATGGGCGCGATCGCCATAGACGATCGCGTTCTCGATGAGGTTGCGCAGCGCCCGGCGGATCTGCTGGGGGCGCACGAAAGCGACGGCGCGATCGCTATCGGCGAGATCGACCGGCGATCCGAGTTCGATGAAATCTTCCACGACGGCGTCGGCCAGAGAGGCGAGATCGACCTTCTGCGCGCTTTCGGTGCTGCGGCCGGCACGGGCGAGCGAGAGGATATCCTCCAGCATCCGGTTCATCTCGTCGATAGTTTGCGACATGCGGGCGCGCTCGCCCTCGTCCTCGACCGACTCGGCGCGGACGCGCAGCGACGCGAGCGGGGTGCGCAGGTCATGGCCGATCGCGCCCAGCATCCGGTCCTTCTCGTCCAGCATGGCGATGATGCGCGCGCGCATGGCGTTGAACGCCATGGTGAGATCGCGCACGTCGCCGGGGCCGCGCTCGTCCACCGGATCGGCCGCGCCGGTGCGGGCGAATTGCTGGGCCGAGCCGGTGAGCTGGCGCATCGGCCGCGCCATCCGCCGGCCGATCCAGACGAGCGGGGCGAGGACGATGATGTAGAGGATCAGCGTCTGGCCGATCAGCCAGGGGAGGAAACGCGGCGACCGATCGCCGCCGCGTGCCTGCGCGACCACCCAGCGGCCGGGTTCATATTCGACCGCGAGGGTAAGGCGCGTCGCCGGGCGAGCCTCCGGCGGTTCGCCATTGGCGCGCGCGCGGATGCGGTCCCAGCGGCGCATGGGCGTGGGCCGCGCCTCTTCCGCCGCCGCGAGCGAGCGGACGGTAACGCCGATGTCGGCGAACATGTCGGCCGCGCGCCGCTCTATGTCGGGGCGTGGATTGCCCGGAAGCACAGGGCGGCCCTCAACGAAGCGGACGGCGCGCCAGTCGCGCCGGTTCCGGCCCTGCGGCCGCGCTTCGCCCTGCCCCGACCAGCGGTCGGCGCGGGCGTCGAGCGCGTTGATGATGCGGTAGACGGCGGGCGCGGTCTGGCCGGTCAGCGCCAGCCGGCTGCGCTCGCGCAGCAGCAGTCCGAAATTGATCGCCTGGGCGACGAACAGGCCGATCGCGACCAGCAGGATGATCTGGCCGACCAGGCTCTGCGGCCAGAGGCGCAGTCTCTTCACAGTTTGCGGACCTCGGCGGACAAGGTGTAGCCGCCGCCCCACACCGTCTTGATGAGCGTCGGGTTTTTGGGGTCTGGCTCGATCTTCTTGCGGAGGCGGCTGATCTGGTTGTCGATCGCGCGGTCGAAGGCATTGGCCTCGCGACCCTGGGTAATGTCGAGCAGCTGGTCGCGGCTCAGCACTTGATTGGGCCGGGTGGCGAAGGCGAGCATCAGATTATATTCGGCGGTCGAGAGCGGCAGCGACACGCCCTCGGCATCGACCAAAGTGCGCTCCTGCGATTTCAGCAGCCAGCCGGCAAAGGCGTAGGTCGCGCCATCGGGCGCGGTGACGCGCTGGCCGCCGGTAGCGACGCGGCGGAAGATCACCTTGATCCGGGCGACCAGCTCGCGCGGGGAAAAGGGCTTCAGCACATAGTCGTCCGCGCCCATTTCAAGCCCGACGATGCGGTCGGTCTCTTCCGACTTGGCGGTCAGGAGGATGACCGGAATTTCGCTGGTTGCGCGGATGTGGCGGCAGAGCGACAGGCCGTCCTCGCCGGGCATCATGATGTCGAGGATGACGAGGTCGATGGCGTTGGCGTTGAGGCGGACGCGCGCTTCGGCGGCGCTGTCGACGGCGGTGACGCGAAAGCCGTTGCGGGAGAGATATTGCGCCAGCGGCTCGCGGATGGACCGCTCGTCATCGACGAGGAGGAGATGGGGACGATCGCTCATGATGCCTGTCTGTCATGGCTTGGGAGAGGTTGGAAGGGCGAAGGCGTCCCCTTTTTGGGGAGTGCCTTCGCCCTTCACCGCCGACGGTGGCGATGCGCGGGGACAAGGGGGGAGAGGAACCCCGCGCCGCCATCCCGCCGGCCGAGCCGTCAGCCCTGGGGCGCCTGGCGCGCGCGCCACTGGCCGCGCATCGCGTCGCGCGCCGCCTTCATCTCCTCGGTGGTGACGAAGCCGTCCCCGTTGGCGTCGGCCTTGTCGAAGCGCTGGGTCGCGCCCGCGAGGAATTCGGCCTGGGTCACGACGCCGTCCTTGCGCGCTTCGGCCATCGGGCCGGGGCCGCCATGACGCCGCCCGCCCCAGCGCTTGCCGCCGAGACCGCCACGGCGGTCGGCGCGCGCTTCATGCCCGGCGGTGAACTCCGCCTTGCTGATCTGGCCGTTGCGGTCGGTGTCGAGCGCGGCGAAGCGGTCTTCGAGGCGCTGGTCACGCTTGATCTCGCGATCCTTGAGGGTCAGTTGGCCGTCCTTGTCGGCGTCCATCCTGGCAAAGCGGGCCTGCGCGGCGGCGGTGGCTTCGGCCTTGCTGATCTTGCCGTCCTTGTCGGCGTCGGCCATCGCCATCATGCCGCCGCGCCCGCGCGGGCCGTCTTCTTGGCCGGGCTGGGCGAAAGCGAGATGGGTGGCGGCAAGGCCGCCGACGAACAGCGAACCGGCGGCGACGGTCAGGAAATAGTTGCGGAGCATGGCTTGTCCTTCATTCGGGTTGGCTTGGAACGGCGCTCTCGCCGCCCCTTGAAACCGGTTTTGAAGGAAGAGTGTCCCGCAACTTTGTCAGAGGCGGTGGGGATATGTCGCAAAGTGTATCAGGGCTACCCCGTCATTCCCGCGTAGGCGGGAGCCCATCTCCCGACCTTGCGCCAGGCGGGACGCTCGGGAGATGGATCCCCGCTTTCGCGGGGATGACCGTTATATCTTAAATTACTCGTAATAAACAATATTTTTTGGTATCATTCTCTACACAAGCACTGCACAGCAACGGCATATCAATCACTTAGGTCGCCGTTCTGCACAGAAACTGCACAGAGAGTGAGGTATCGCATGGCTACGGTCGCAGGCAAAGGGACCTTCATCAAGGACAAAGTCGAGTTGAAGCCCGGCTTGATCCTCTTTCGCCGGTCGGACGTGCAGCACGGCAACTGGTATTGCCGGGTAAAGGTGCCGAACGTGGACCGCTATAAGACCTTCTCCCTCAAAACCGAGGACATCAACACCGCTCGCAGCATGGCGTGGCGGCACGATGCCAAGGTCGAGCACAGCCTTGAGCAGAACATTCCGTTGTTCAATCGCTCCTTTGCCAAGGTGGCGCAGGAGTTTTTGATCGAGCAGGAGAAGCGCGCGGAGCATGGCGAAATCAGCGCCCAGCGCCCGAAGAAGCTGCGCGCGGTGATCGAAGGCCCGCTGACCGACTATATGGGTTCGACGCAGGTGCACCTCATTGGCGACGACACATGGAAAAACTATCCGACATGGCGGCGCGCTAACGGTGAAGGACGCGCCGCGCGTAACGGGATGCGGACCGTGTCGGAAGCGCTGGCGGCCAAGCTGGTCGATCAGGAACTGGCGGCCCGCGAGAAGGGCCGTGCGGCACGCGGCCTGCGCGCGCGCCCGCTTCCGGGTGATCGCAACCGGCGCGGCGTGTCGGCGAGTGACGAAGCCATCGCGGCGCGCGAAGCCGCCATTGCGGAACGGATGAAAGGCACCAAGCAGATCAGCGACAGCACCATCCGCTTTGAAATGTCGGTGTTCGCCTCAGTGATGGGCTTCGCCATGAAGAAGCGCTATGCGCCCGTCAGTCAGCGCTACGAAAGCCGCCCCAAACTCAAGGTCATGCGCCGCGACGAGTTTACCAACGAGGAGTATACGGCGCTTTACACCTACTCTCGCGACTATTGGGTAAAGGGCAAGGAAAAGCCCAAGGACAAGGCCGAGACCGAAGAGACGGAAAAGAAAGAGCGCAAGCTATCGCCCATCAGCCGCTGGTATCGCACGGTGACGCATAATTTCGTGCTGGTGATGTGCAACACCGGGATGCGGCCCGGTGAGGCGAAGAACCTGCGCTGGAAGGATGTAACGACCGCCAAGGACCGGGACGGCAACGAAATCGTCGTGCTTGCCGTGCAGGGCAAGGGCAAGTCGCGCAAGCTGGTAGCGGTGCCCAGCGTCGGCAAATATCTCGACCGCATCCGCGCCTGCGCCCGCGACGCCGCCCGCAAACGGGCGGAGGCCGAGGGCAAGAAGAACGTCCCCGACCATGCCATCGAGCCACGGCCCGACGATCCGGTGTTCACCACCATCGATGGGACGCCCGCTTCATCGCTCTACAAGCACCTGATCGACGACCTGCTGAACAAAGCCGAGTTGCGCGACGGGCCGGGCGGCACGGTGCGCTCGACCTACAGCTTCCGCCACACCTATGCGACCATGCGCTTGAGCGAAGGCGTGGACGTGTATCTTCTCGCCGAGCAGATGGGCACATCCGTCAAGATGATCGAAGATCACTATGGCCATGTGAACAGCATCCGGCACGCCGACCGCCTGCTGCAAGGCGCGGGCGGTTGGAACGCCGCCAAGCCGGATGATGTGGAACTGGAAACAAAGGCCAAAGCCACCAAGGCTGCCGCCACGCGCGACAAGGCGAAGCGGCCCGCTAAGCCCCAACGGGGTCGTCGACCTCGCGCCGGTTAGCGCTGCTAACCCGACCCCGCGCCCGGCTCGGGCTCCCCGGCGGGATCAAAAGCCATTGCCTGACGCGCCGCTGGCGCTCCCCGGTCAGGTGACGGCCAAGCGGGCATGGGTAAAAGACGCGCCCGGCCCGTAGCGTCCCTATGCCTGCGTTCTTCCCATCGTCGCTTCCTCTGGCCGCTGGCCATGAAGAGGGAGCAACGATGGGCCACAGTATCTATCCGGTTGGAAGAACAACCGCCTTCATGCGTTTTGCCAGTTCGATACCGGCCTGAACCTCAGGCTTGCTCAAATACTCTAGCGCCGCCTTCAGCGGCGAAAGGGCCACATACTGATTGCGGAGCATCTGAACCGCCTGATGATCGCACATCGCCTTGAGGCGCGTGGCGGCTGGGCTATCCGCTGCGCTGTTGCCAATCACTGCGCTGACTTTCAGTGCCGCCCACCACTGACTGTCCGGCCATTGCCGTGCCTGCTGCAAGGCAAAGCGTCCGTAGGCTCGTGCGTCTACGTCACGTGGCTGCCGCCTGATGCGCCGTTCCTGGGCGTCAGCCATCAATTGCCCTTTCCTGCGATTGAACTTGTCGCGAAGGCGGCGAATGATGGTGTCGTCATATTTTGCCACGACACGCTTAATGGCGGTGGCGCATTTCAAATGCGGCTCGGCTAGAAGAAGGTCGGCGACCTTAGCCAGAAGAATATCGTCACCGGGCTTTTCGCTGCCAATCGGGCGACCGCGTTTGCGTTCGTTGTTCATTGCGACCTCCATTCCTGATGCCGCCATCATGCCTCATCGTCGCGCATGGACAAGGAAGAAGAATTGCCAGCCGCGAAAATCGACAGAGATTAAATGGCGTACTGCTGCGTCGCAGCGGAGGAAAAACCGCCACGGTCATCGCCGCAGGGCGGCGATCAACTGCGCTACCGCCGCAATCAGCTGGGCGATGCTGTTGATGGTCAGCAAGATGATGGTGGTCGTCATGGGTTCCTCCCCGTTTGCGCCCCGCGCGGGATTGCGCGTGGACAGGGCTGAACCGCCGACCGCATGAGCACCACGGACACAGACCGCATGGATGCGCCGCGCCAGCGGACCGCTGCTGCACGAAGGAAGCGAGGAGCCTTTTCCGGGGTGCGCGGTTGCCGATACCGCCCACAACCCACGCCATTCTAAACGGGACCGGATGGGGGGCGAACCCGTGACATGCATCCCAGCCATGCTCTGAACCTGGCGCAACGGTAAGAAGATTTGCTGCCAAACTTGCAGGCGGGAGTCCCTTAATGGACGAACTCAGTTCGGAAAGGTGCCTCGCCCTGTGTGCTTACACAGCTCTGGCGTGACGAGGCACCAGTTGCGGCGCTATCTGGAGTTCGTAAACAGATAGCAGGCCACAGACCAGCTTCTTCCGGCCGGTCTGAACTCCGCGCGCAACCAATCTAAGACGGGTGACGTAACGGAGAACAAAACTCGACCGGTGTTCTACTGGTGTATGGCGCTTCTGTGTGTGACAGTTGTGTGAAGATGACCATCGACACAGAAAAGGCCTGCCACGGGTATGGCAGGCCTCCCTGTTGATTCGCCTCGTTCAGGCAGAGGTGACTTCTGGCACCACCAGCATCTCCGGGCCGGTGGCAGTTATCGTCAACAGCGCAGCGGTCATGCAAAGCATGGCAATCGCTTTGTGAGATCTCCGGTTATCCGCATATTTTGCTTGTTTCCAATGCAGTACGGCTTCGATCAGCAACGCAGCGGCGATAGCGACATGCGCAATTAGAAAAGGCGAGCTAAAAGGGAAAATCGATGTCCCGGCCCCAAAAGCCGGGATCATCATGCTCGCAAGACTGGCTGCCAAGATCACGGCAGCTATCAGAATAAAGGTGCGTATCCGATTCATGACGAACTCCTTCGTTGTGAGGCCTGACGCCAAGTCGGGCGTCAGGTGGAGAGAAGGAGGTCCGTCAAATCGCCAGAGATGTAGGAAATCTCCGTCTCTTCCAGGATTCGCATAACGGAGAAATATGACGTTTTTAGACGTAATATTGCAGTAATATTACGGCGCTCTGAGTGTGGTTATCGTAAGAATCAGGAAAGGGGAAGCACGAGGCTTCCCCTTTCCCGAATGTGGAGATTTTCCACATCTCTGGCGTCTTGGCCCTAGGCCAAGAGGTCGAATCCGTCAACCGCCCTTGGCTACACCGCACTCATTTTATCGCACCCATCCAGGCACTCACCGCGTTTCGTAATCCTCCGCAGAAATCTGATACAAACAAAGATTTAGCATCTGCGATATCACCTGATCCTGTTGCCGACCTTCCATACTGCTAGATCAATTCGTCTATGAAGCGTGATATGAGTATTCTCTAAATAGCTCTATTGCAGTTTGCAGCCGATCGTGCGGACATATCGGATCATCGCTGGCGTAACATGCTACGCGGATGAGTGACCGCCATCAGCGCCGCGCCAGCGGGCCGCTGCTGCACGAAGGAAGCGAGGGGTCTTTTCCGGGGTGCGCGGTCGGCGATACCGCCCGTAACCCACGCCTTTCCGTGAGGGCCACGCCGGGGTGAAATCACGGCGACCCTATGGCCAGCCCTCACCATCAACGACATGGCCGAGCGGATTACCGAGCGTGGCGACGTGTCCAAGCCATAGCCCCTTGGCCGCACCACCCTCCCTATCGGTGGGCTTCGATTGGGTGAGCGATGCGGCAGTCCCGCCGCCGGTCAAGGCGCTCCCTTCCGCGCTACGCTTGTGCAGGTTCGCCCCTGTCGGGCGCTGGCGCGGCCTTGACCGGCGGCTCGATGGCCTGCCGCGAAGGCTCCCCACGAAGCCACCGGATAGGCCGGTGGCACCACCAAGGAGCCGATCATGACCGAACAAGCAACCACCACCAGCAAACCGACCCACCGCATTTACATCGTCGTTGGCGAGGGCAAGAAAGCCAAATGGACCGAGATTGCCGCCGCATGGCCGCACAGCGACGGCAAGGGCTACGGTATCAGCGCCACCGCGATCCCACTGCAAGGCCGCATCGTCATGCGTGAGATCAAGGAACGCCCCCGTGCCGAGTAGCGAGCGCGACGGCCCAAGGCATCCGCCTTGGGCCGTGCGGAAGCGCCCAGCAAATTCGGTTCGCCCCCGCACGATCCAAAATCAAACATGTTGTGAGGGCCTTGCAGCCCATTTATGGCTGGTTCTCCATTGTGGAGGCGGCATGATGGTTCGGTCGGACTTGGTGGCAAAGCTGCTTGAAGACAATCCGGCCCTGACCTCCTTGGAGGTCGAGCGGATCGTGCAGCTATTCTTCGACGAGATTGCCGCCCGATTGAAAGACGGGGGCCGGGTTGAACTGCGCGGCTTTGGTGCCTTCAGCGTCCGCGCCCGCCAAGCACGAACGGGCCGGAATCCCCGCACCGGGGATCAGGTGGAGGTTCCCGCCAAGCATGCCGTGCATTTCAAGCCCGGCAAGGAAATCGCGACGCGCATTCGGCGGAACGAGGTTCCATCAGCACCCGTGGCCGAATAGCGGCAAGCACGGTTCATCCGCCTGTCCTTGCGCCGTTAGGCAAATATTAACCAATTTTTAGCGGTTTCGCGTGTATCCTCTCGGAAGGTTCACGCGCGCACGAAGCACGGCACAGGTAATCTATAGACGCCCGCATCACAGTTTCCCCGACCGATCATCCGGCTTCACCGGATGATCCGCAAGCGAGCTTGCGCGCCGAATTGCTGGGGCAAATCGTCGGTGCGCGTTTTGCATTAGAGGCAGCGCTTACCGAACTGGCGCGCAGCGGCGGCAACGTCGCCGGAGTGCAGAACCAGGCGCAGGCACTGGCCCAGCTTCAACGCAACATCGGCAGCGCCAGCCTTGCTGACCTGGCCGCCATGCGCGGCGAGATTGCCGCCGCCGTGACGCAGACCCATGCCGTCATCGAACAGGGCCGTGCCGCCCAGGGGCCGGATGCGACCGATGACGCGGCGCTGGCGAGCCTCTCCAGCCGTGCGCAGGTGCAGGCTACCAGCTTCATGCGCGACCTGCACCAGTATGATGGCCTCCTGCAATTTGACAACGCCGAGCAGGAACGCGCCTACCGCCAGCGCGGGGAAGACTATCGCAAGCGCTACGAGGCGGGCATGGCGCAAGGCACGCCCGAGGGCGCGCTACAGGCCAGTGGCGCGGCCTACGCGCAGGCGGTCGATCTTGCCGCCCATGGCGGCAGCGCCGACCCGGCCTTGATGCGTCGCGTGGACGAGCTGGCCGCCAGCACCGCAGCGCTGCGCGCTAGAATGATCCGCGACGGCAAGGACGTATCGAGGTTCGACGCCGACATGTGCGCCGACCTCCGCGCGATCATGAAGTCCAAGGGCAAGACGGACGCCGAGATCGACGCGCTGCTCGCCGCCCATCCCGATAATCCCATCGACGCGATGAAGGCGTTTGTTGCCGATCAGGCTGGCACCGTTACGGCAAAGGACGTGGCAACGCTGGAAAACAAAATGAAAGAAAATGCAGCACCCACCGCCGCCCAAGACATCAAGCCGCAATCTGCCTTACCTCTATCCTCATCGGATATACTGGCGGCGTCGTTAGGGGACGTTGGCGCGGAACTGAAAGCGCTCGGTGTCGGCATTGCCGAACACGATAGCAATGTAGCCCCCACCCATGGCGTGGCGGCCCACGTTGCTAAAGGCGACAACAAAACCGCCGCTCTTTCGTAACGAACCGCGCTACGAAACAGGCACAACTTCGCCATGTGCGGCGCGAGCGCCCAGCACTTGGCCCACCAAGCCGCATAGTCGCAACTTCTCTTCTTTCTGGTCAAGGCAGCGGTCAGCGATAGGCAGCAACATCGCCATGCTGGGCGCATCGGCGGGCAACGATTCATGCTTCAGATAGCCGTTCACAAACCCGGTATCGAAAGCAACGGCGGGCGTGGTTTCGTTACTTCCGAGCGTGACGTAACCCAATGTGCCGTCCCGACCTGCGCGGGTCAGTGCCGTCACGCAATAGGCTCCCGCCGAAAGTGTCTGAAAGCCGCTGGCGCGCAGCCGCACCAGCCATGCCGGAATATTCCCCGCTGCGCAGGATGCTCGCCGCTGGGCGATTTTATCAGCAGACAGGTCATGGAGAACACTGTCGCGGTCGAATTGGAGTTGCGATTCCCCTGCTATTGCTGGAGCCGCCACGCATAGGCACCCTATCGCGAGCATCGACAGAGCGGCGGGCCATAGGCCCGCGCCGCCTTTCACATGCCACACGGTTTAGGCCACACGCTTGAAGGTGTAATGATGGAGGGCAACATTCGCCCCGAGCGTCAACAAGGCCGAAAGCAAGGCCCGCTCAAAATCCGCTTTCGACATATGTTCGTGATGCTTCTGGACGGTAACGTCATAGGTGCCCTTGCTCGTCTGCACCGAATAAACATAGGCCATGGCAAAAATCCCTCACCCACCAAGGAACCGATGGAGAGGACGCTACATTACTGTCTGTAGTGTTGCGGGGTGAGTGCCCGGAACGCTTAATGTTCCGGTGTTTCCAACCCCCACAGTATTGCATTTCGACGACGCACGATATTCCGCGCGAACCCACTCTGCGCCTAATTTTTATCGCCCTCCAGGTTGCAACACTACAGACAGTAGTGTTGCACGGGGCAGGCAGGGAGCAAGGTGGTGAGCGTGAACGGCAGCGCGGGCACAGGCTCGTGGTTCGATTTATTTGATGGGAACGGGCAGCGCAAATACCTCACCAATGGCGAAGCCAAGGCCCTGCTTCGCGCCGCTCGCAAGGCCGATGTCCGCACGCGGCTGTTCTGCCGCCTGCTCTATTATACCGGCTGCCGCCTGTCGGAGGGCTTACAAGTCACGCGGCGGCGGCTTGATATAGAAACCGGGCGCGTCATCTTCCGCACCCTCAAACGCCGTCGCACGGTCTTCCGCGCCGTGCCAGTGCCGCGCCCGTTCCTGCGCGAGCTGGCGGAGTTTGCTGAAACGCAGGGCTTGGCACCGGATTCGCTGCTATTCCCGTGGTGCCGGCAGACCGCATGGCGGCATATCCGCGCGCTGATGCAGTGCGCCGGGATCGAAGGCCCCCAAGCCTCGCCCAAGGGCTTCCGGCATGGGTTCGGTTGTCATGGTATCGGCTCCGGTCTGCCGGAATCACTGGTGGGCCGCCTGCTCGGCCATGCCGAAGGCGGTAAATCCACCCGCATCTACACCTATGTCATGGATGCCGAAGAACGAGCGCTGGCCGCGCGTATGTGGCGAAACAACTAACATCCTATGACTGTTCGATTAAATCTTCACCAAATTGTCACAAACAATCCTCGCGATGAATGTATCATCGAAGTATGACCGATAAACACGAACAGAATAGTGAATGCAAACGGGAAATATCTTCAAGCACCGGAATCGGCGTTGGGGCAGGCTTATTCTGTGCTGGAGTTATAGGAACCTCAACACAATTTTTGCATAAGGAACGCAGTTGCAAAGCCCTAACATACTTGAACGTAAATAACGTCACCATAGGAGCTGTTACATGCGCCGTGGCTCTCGTTCACTCATTGAATTTGCGTCCGAAAGCCAAAAACAAAACTTGAATTCCTACTTCATTGTAGTGATTCTAGACGGATTTCTGACATAATTCCCCTTATGGCATTTCGTGCATATAGCTGTAGTGCCATCGCTATATTGACGATCATTGATATTAATGGTTGAGCAATGATAGCACTTATAACCAAATACATTACACTGAGAATAATCGCATTGCATAACATCCACCGTCGGTGGACCGAGCGCAGACCGAGCTGATCGAATTAGGCTAGTAATGGCTCCAATGGTATGCAGGCTAAAAGCTTCAGCCTGATCTACAAAAGGCTTGTGTTTGCCCGATCCACACCTTGGGCATGCATCGGCCATTAATGGGAAGCCATTACTTGAGCAATGCGCTTTAACGCTAGAAAACTCCCGCCACCTAATGTTATGACACCCAAAGGAATCCCCAACCACTTTGCTGCCTGCTTAATCTGATCCCACGCTGGATGATCGGGGTCATGCTGATTCTTCAGAGCATGACTGCCTGCCGCTCTCCAGTTGTCAGATTCATGGGCAGGCATGCTGCTTAGATGGTGCCGTAACTGACGTTCATGATGTTGTTCCACGAATCACCTCCAACCAATCTAAGTCAATTTTGCTCACACGGTTACGGCGTTGCAACTCCTTTGCTTCATCGGGCAGTCATATCTTGCACTTTCGTTTCCCTTATAGCTGTAACCAACGGTCTCACGGGCTGCGCCGCCCACACCGACGGGGCATATTCCAGTATAGTTTCCACCTTGCCCTGCTGGATATGGCGGGCGAGCGCATCGAGGCCCCTTCCTTCGATGACGAACTGCCGCGCGCCGAAATCCAGCGACAGCATCCGTTCGCCTATATATTCGACCGCATACAGGCCATGGTAAGGCATGGCCCAGCCCTGCCATAAGCCGGAGCGCGGCTCGTAGCGGCGCAGTTCCAACATCAGCGCGGGACGCGAGCGCACCCGCTGGATAATCCACGGCTTGTAGTCCGTGAGATCCAGTGCCGACGTGTCTTCCTCAGGCGCATCGTCCTGTGGCGGGGACGTTTGGAAAGACCCGCCCGGAGGCTTACCATCGCGGGACTGTTGCTCGAACATGGCGGTCCAGTTTTTGCCGAGGCCTTGGGGTTCCCAGCTGTTTGAATAGGAATCGCTCATTTAACGCTCCATGGAAATGTCGGGTGATAGGGGTCGATCGCGATCCGGTCCTTCGCGTGGCGAGCTGAGTCGGTCGAGCTGGCGGTCGATCCAGTCGTGGAAGCGCTGGAAGTTGCGGACGGTATCGCCCGCCCGCGTCGGGGCTTGCTCCAGCCGTGCGAAGGCCGCCTTGGCACGAGCTTCGACCGCCTGGTAATGCTTCGCCATCTGGAACTGGCCAAACCGCTCTTTGAGCGCCCCGCGCAAATCCTTGAGGTGGTAAGCCAGCCGTAAGGCCGGTTCGGGCATCCGCGCCAAGCCGCGCTCCAGCAGGCTGCGCCGGTCGATGCGCTCCATCGATCCGGCCCGCGCCAGCGCGGCGTTGGCCGTGTTCTCCCAATCTTCCCGGCAGCGCTCATAATAGTCCGCCGAGTTCCAGCTATGGGCGTTGGACTCGACCATGACCGGCCTGCCGTCCGGCTGGGTTCGGCCTGTGGGATCAGGCACCCAGTCGTGCCGCACCTTCTGGCCGAACCCGCCCGGCTCCACCGCCGGGCGCATGGTCAGCATGACATGGGCGTGGGGCTGTTCCAGCCCGTCGCTGGCGACCTTGTTGTGGATCGCGATGTCTGCGATCATTCCTTTGGACACGAAGTTGCGGATCACATAATCGCGCACCAGCGCGATGCGTTGGTCGGCGGGTATCTCCCGTGGCAGGGTCAGACGCAACTCACGGGCAGTCTGGCTGTCCTTTCTCTTTTCCCCGGACTCGACCGCACACCACAATCCTTGCCGATCAATGTCCCTGACCCATGCGGGAGAGTTTTCCGGGATCAGGATTTCCGTATGCTCCACCCCCGTTCGGTTGGAGTAGTCATGGGTGATGCCCTGCCGTTCATCGACCAGCTTCTCGCCCGCCCGATAGGCGGCGGCAGCCACCGAACTGCGCCCGGCGCTGCGCTTAATGACCTGCATCCGCATGGAGAAGATCGCCATGCTATATCGCCCCCGTAATCATCGCTCCCCGTTCCCCCAAGTCAGTAAAAAGGCCTAAGTGTGCACAGATACGTTGCCCGCTAAGGTTGCGGACAACGTGCACCCCTGCGGGAGGCCTTTTGAAGGTCAGTATGGAGGAGAACGTGGTTAACGATTCCCTAATGTGGTGGTGCAACAGACTGTTTCCCGAGAACATTAGGGCGGCGGCGTCGGTCGCCTTCCGGGTGGTCGGGCAGCGACCCAACCACCCGCAAAGGGCAATCGGCGGTTGCATGGCGGCAGTGCCGCCATGGTCCCTTTGGGAGCCGAGTGCCTCACGGGCGACGAAGGCATGGGCGGTCATGTCAGCGTCCGCCCAGCACTACCCAGCAATGGGCCGGGAGGGCGGCGTAGGCCTGTTGCAGGGTCGGGACCGGCAACAGGGGCGTGCGGACGCAGACGGTGACGGGATCGTCCTTGGCCTGTTTCGCTGCCCGCTTCTTTCGCCAGAGGCTTCGCCCGGCAAAGAACACGCCGACGCCGATCAGCCATACCAGCATCACTCCGATGGCGTTCTGTGTATCGGTGCGGTCGAGCGTGGCAACGAGGTAGAGGCCGATGGCGGCAAGCGCCACCGCACCAGTCAACGGACGGAGGACGTTGCGCCGCTTTCGCGTCTGCCCCGCCATGGCGTTCCATGTCCCGCGCCAGATGCGATAGGCCTCGCATTGCTCGTAGGCGCGCATGACCGGCGCGCCGATCATGAAGGCGGCTGCCGCCATGATCCATGTGTCCGGCTGAACCAGCAGCATGTAGCCCGACCACAGGAAGAAGCCGATGGTCGGCCAGACGACTAGCGGATGGCCCATGATCCGCGTTTTGATGCCCGGCGCCCTCATTGGACGAACTCGCAATAAAGGGCATTGCCGCCGCTGGACGGGAAGATGCGCCCGGCCTGGTACCAGACGGCGGACACGATATTGCCGTTGGGCGGGCCGCCCGTCTTGAGCATCCGGCTAAACTGGCCCGGCTCGATCAGCCAGTCGCTGACCTCGCTGCCGCCCCAGCTCTGACCGCTGTTGCTGCCGGAACTGCGGTTGCGGCCCCACTGGTCGCCGCCACCGCTGGACGTGCCGCTGCTCCATGAACTACCGCCGCCATAGCTGCTACCGCCCGCGCCGTTATTGTAGCTGCTGCTCCCGCCGCCGCTGCTGTTGGTGCCCCAGTTCGTATTCTCGCCCATATTGAGGCCGAACTGGCTGCTGGTGCCCTGAGAGCGGCTTTCGTTGCGCCGCCACTGAATGCCTTTGCCGATGATCCGCGCGGCCCAGTCCGCCGTTTCGCTGCACCCTCCGGGGTTATGGAAGACCTTGGTGCCGAAATTGCCTAGCAAATGGTGGGTGCGGTCATGCGCGTTGTCGCCGCCGATCTTGGCGTAGAAGGTCGGCAGGCTCTGCGAGAGGAACACGGTGCAGATGCGCGATCCCCGGCAGGTCGACAGGAACTCCGCGTCATAGCTGTTGACGAAATATTGCGCTTCGTCGGCCCACAGGAAGGTCGGGCGCTGCTGGTGCGGCGCTGCCAGTGCATTACGCGCCAGCACGGCCCGCTGCCAGAGATATTTGACGATCTGCTGGGCGATGATGCCATCCTCGTTCTTTGTGAGGGCAGGCATGTTCATCAGCAGGATGACGCCGTGCAGACTCAGCTCCGGCACGATGTCCGTGGTGGTACAGAACATCTGTTCGAGCCAGCCATGGTTGAAGCGGTCGAGCGCAGTGGTCAGGGAGAGCTGGACCGACGCGCGCGTCTTGGGGTCGAGCTTCGCATAGTCGTTGCGCCAATAGCTGGTGGCGCGCTCGCCCGCCCTGTCATCGAATCCCGCAACCGGCCCGGCGCGCAGCCGTTCCGCCGCCGTCAGGAACACATGGCAGAAATAGCTTTGCTTTTGCCAATCGGGATTGGCCATCTCGTCCGGGCTGGACGGGGCGCTGCGGACGAAACGGAGCAGGTCCGAAATCTTGACCGTGCCGGTCGCCGCGAACAGGGGAGGAATGGCGTTGCGCAATATCTGCCGCAGCGTATCGTCCCAGAAATGTTCACCTGCCCGGCCCGGCGAGGGGCTGGCTAGGCGCGCGATCTCCAGCACGCGCATCAGTAGTTCCACGACCGAGTTCAGGCCGTCGCCGCCTTGTCGCGCCAGTTCATAGGCCAGCATATTGATATGGGCGTTGGTGCCGTCGCATTCGATCAGCGAGCCGCTGCGGCCATGCTTGGCGCAATAGGCGCGCCATAAATCAGCTTCCTCCGGCTTGGCACACAGCACGAGGCCTCCCATGCCTGCCTTGAGGAAGGCGGCCGCCATGGTCGCGCCGCTGCCACTGGTCTTGCCGCTGCCGACACCGCCGAGGATCAAGGTGCCTTGGCAGGCGTCGCGTACGGTATAGGCGCTATTGCTGTCGAGTTTGAATAAAGGGGTGTCGAGGTCTCCGGTGCGAAGGGCCATGATTGCCTCCTGCTAGCGGTCGATGCCGCGTTCGATGTCGGGATTTTCGGGCGCGGAGGATCTGGGTTGCTCGCCATGCGTCCAACCCAGATCGCCCCGGCTCCAAGGTTCGGGCGACCGTCGCGCATACCAGCCCTCATTGATGAGCTTGGCCCATATGTCATCGACTGTCGCGCCGAAGGCGTCGGTAAACCAGTCGCGGCTCATCCGAAGACATTGCCGCAATAGTTACACTTAATCGGCGGGCGCACCTTGTTCGCGGCAGTGATCGCCAGCCACAGCATCAACTGGCTGAGCGTATCGCGCAGCCAGTTGGGCGGACGCTCGGCGATAACGCCGTTGGCGATCTTGACGATCGGCATGTTCGGAAAGGCGTTGGACGCACAATCCGTGCTGCCGCAGCGAGGACATCCTGCAGTCATGGTTTTTCTCCTGATAGATGGGATCAGCGGAACTCAT
Source organism: Sphingobium sp. (assembly GCF_036170395.1). Lineage (GTDB taxonomy): Bacteria > Pseudomonadota > Alphaproteobacteria > Sphingomonadales > Sphingomonadaceae > Sphingobium. The sequence continues at coordinate 18,327 of NZ_JAVHPD010000029.1, read as the reverse complement.
GGCCGCATTTGGTGCATCGCTTGAGGCCGCCGCCCGGTATCCGCTTGTAGATTTCGCGGCCGAACTTGATGCCGAGATGGGCAAGCTGCATGTGCGGATGCGGATGGTGCCGCATATTCTCGAAACGCAACGCGCCACCGATACCGTTGTTGAGCGCGTCGATGCCATCGGGTTCGATGGACTTGGCGGCACCGCCGCACTCGGGACATTTTGGCATGAACATGGGTCGTCTCCCGTTTGCTGGACGCAGTTCGCCGTTCGGCGGGACGCGCCGTTGAAGAAATTGCTCGTGATGGTGAAAATGGCGGCGAAGCCGCGGGTCAGGCATGGCCTGTGCCATTGAGGGTATGGCTATGGATCGTGGGCTTTTCTCCTTGCCGTGGGAACAGCGTCAGAAAAGCGGAACGGCGCGGAACAGCCTAGGCAAGCGATGGAACAGCTAGCGCGCCCATGTGCGCGGCGCAGTGCGCAGCGCTTCATTAAGCGCATCGAGCAAGGCGGCATCGCTGTCCAGCAGCAGCTTGCCTTTCTCGTCGCAGCCCAGGGCCTCTTTCATTTTGCAGAAGCGATCATAGCGGTCGGCACCGCCCGGCGCGGATGGGAAGGATAACTCGCCGGTTTCGGTGTCGTATTCGGCATCGAACTCCCATGATTCCAGGCCGTGGCGCTGGGCGAGTTCATTGACCTTCATCATTACGGCAACTTCAAAATGTCCGATCTTGCTCATCGTCATCCATTCGCCCACGTGACCGGCGCGCTCGCAACTGTGACGACGCTTCAGGGCTTTTGAGCATCCATTTTGGTTGAATATGTGGCGGTCCCGCCGCACGTGGACTTGCCTTGCCGCTCCGTTGGCACAATGCTGACCGGAACGGGGGAACAGGATGGCAAAGCAACCGAAGCGGACACCGGGCCTTGAATTAGGCGTGCTGCTCAAGCGTCATTTCGACCATCCGCCCGTTCCACCCCCAAAGAATGACCGGGCGTTACCACGATGGACGACCGAGACATTCGCGCTGGCGGTCGGCTATTCCGCCCGCGTCGTCAGGATGTGGTTAAAAGGCGAACGCATACCGGAGGACATCGACACCATCGAGCGGGTGCTATTTGGCGATGACCTTACGCCGTTCAAGAAGCAGGTCGATGAATTGCGCGATGTGGTGACCCGCTGCCGCTATCGGCGTGACGAGAAGGAGCCGCTGCCCGAAAGCCGGTCCGCGCTGGTCGCGCCCGTCATCTACAGTGATCCCACAGCCGACTTCGCTGTGCTGACCTACCGCGACATCGACGCCTTGCCGGTCGATCCCGACTGGCGGTTCGATGAGGCGCATTATGGTGAGGGCGTGCAGAAGATAGCTGTTCCGGGCCGGAGCCTATTTTGGCTGCCTTCCGCCGAACAGCTGACCGACGCAAATGGTGAACGACGCGCGCTGACCGACTTCTTTCCCGCAGAATCCGATGCCTTGGACGCGCTATCGCTGCAGCACCATCTTTTCTTTCCGCGCCGCATCGTTGTTCACGGGATGAAACGGCGTGATGCCGTGGTCCGGCTCTATGCTTGCACTGACCAACCCTATGTCAACGAGGATTATCGCGACGATCCCGAACAGTTTGAGAGCGAGGCGCTTCTTGGGCTGGGCGGCATCGCCGCCTTCGTCAATCGCGACGGCTCGCTGCGCGAGCGCTCCGCAGGAGAAATGGGCAAAGGGCTGGGCTGCGTCGTCGCGCTTGTTGCTGTGGCCTATGTCCATCGGCGACCGCGCTATCGCACACCCTATTGCCTGATGATCCGCAAAGGCATCCGCTATCCCGATGACGTGTGGATCAACCCGGCGACGGGCTCGCCTGTCTGGTCAGGCCCGGAACCGCTTTCATCGCGCTTCCTGTTCCAGTCCCGCGAGGCGAAGGGCAGCAGCACTGATATGTTTGCAGCCGACTTCAACGGCGCCCGCTTGTTCAATCTCAACGAGCAGGACGAAACCGCATGGGATGGGTTCACGGATGAAAATGGCCGTGACCTCGTGACTTGGAAGGAAAACCGGGTCACGATGGCATCACTGGTGGAGGGAAATGGTTTTGTTGGCCAAATCACGAGAGAGGATAGAAATCCCTGATCCACGCTATCTACCGAATGAGAGGCCCCCGGCGATGGAATAAATCAAAGCTGAAAAATGTCAGAAAAACCTGTGTTGAATATGAGCGTCACGCTAGACAGATAGGTATAAAATATCCATTATATTTTGATCAAATCCGCGGCCATTAGTAAGACATTCATCTATATTACCTACTATAGACGCCACCTTGTTTAGATTGTCGCTAAAAGCTGCATCAATATCAAACATCGGGACCGAATTTTCTTTATGTCCCTTACGTGAAAGAATTACGAAATAGGGGAAATTATTTTGTGCTGCTATGCTCAGGATACGAAAAATCTCTCTACTATCAAGCCAAGATGATTGTGCAAAGCCTCTAATATTAGGATAAGAAACTTCATCCATATCTAGACTTATCATTCGCTCTAAGCTTTTTAAGGATAGTTTAATCTGAAGATCAGTCATTTCATCTTCGCCAAACTTTACGTATAATTTTCCGGACAAGATTGGTAATATCATATCCTCCACAGTTTTTACCAGCACTTCAGCCGGTGATAAATCGTTCTCGACGCTGAGAGAAGTTACGAAACGTAAACATCTTAGTCCATCCAATTTAAACTTTCCGACCCATTCAGCTTCGTTCCATCCTATTTCACGAAACGGAATACCGGCTCGAAGGCGATAATGACAGATCGCAGCTCTATTTATCTTCATGGATCTATACCATAGTAATGGTGATTTGGAAGATTCTGGTATGAGCCATTTCTTACTATTCCCGAGTTATAATGGGGAGACTGAAAGTATGACCCACTATCAAAACGAATGCCAACCTTTAATCCCTTACTATTAGAGTATAGAAAATACACCTTATTACGACTATCCAACCCTATATCCGCTCCCTCAGGCGTTCCTGGTTTAAACGTAACTAGCGGTTGAGAAGATGCGTATACTCCGTTTACAAATTTCGCTGAAGCCAGGGCCTGTGATTTTGTTAGGCTATACGTGTCAAATCTATATACCCCATTACTACCACTATATGATTTATAGAACTGAAATGGTGCGCCTACAATTGGACCGGATGGCGGTCTAAAAATGTCCAGAAAGCCGATATCTTCTGTCAACTCATTACCGTCATAGTATTCGTCTGCTTCAAACACTGCCGATTGAGAGTTAAGATTGAGCGCTCCAAGCGTCAGTAGCCCGTTCCTGTAGCTTAGGCATCCATACGCACACGGGGGGAGCTTAACGCTGGGGTTGGTGATAAACGCCGGCGTCGTGGGGCGGCCGGTCACGATGATAGGATCAGTTCCCATTGGGTCGGAAAGGTTCACAGGGTCATTAGCCGCGTAGGCATAAAGGTTACTTCCTCCCTCATACCCAATCGGATCGGTCTCGATAAATCGGCCCATATGCGCATCGTAGAAGCGCGCCTTGTTGTAATACAGCCTGAGCGACGACAGAAAGGCCTGCCCTGCGAATTGAAATAGGCCACGATTATCCTGGCCCGGTACGCCAGATGGGTCGTAAGCGTTGCGTGCCTGTGTTGCGCCGCTCATGTCAGTTATCGCTACGGTCGACCCGCGCTCGTCACCATGCATAAAGCGCCGCGATGCCAAGTCTAGTGCACCGCCCTCGTAATATGCTAACCATTCGTCCATCACCGCGCCGGGCGCATAGCGACGCAACAAAGTCCCACCGTCGCTATATTCAGCGATGATGCGGGGGCCGTCGTAAAGATAACGGGTAGCCGTGCCGCCGCTCACCGATCGCGAAAGGCGCCCCACCGGGTCGTAGAAGAGCGAAGCCGAAGCTCCGCCCGTAGCGCCGGTCAACCGGTTGCGGGAATCGTGAGTGTAATATGTCGCACCATTACGTGAGAGATTGCCGTCCAGATCGGATTCAAGAGGGGTTGGCACTCCATTGGCCGTGATGTTGGTATATTCATCCAGATGGTTCGGCGTATAAGTCGATTCACTCGCGATACCATATTTGGCATAGGCATCGTTGGACAGGCTGCGCGTAGCGATTTCGCTCGCAGGGCTGTAGGTGAATCCCAGGTCCAGATCGTCGGCGGTCCCGGTCAGATCGATGCCCAGCGACGTCAGACGCGAGGCGGGATCATAACCGTAGCTGGTGACCGTCGATCCTGTTCCAACGCCGCGCTGAAGCTCGGTCCTGCGGCCGAGATCATCGTAGGTGAACGCCGCTATCCGCGCGGTCGTCGCGACGCTGCCATTCTCGCGAACATATTTGACCCGATCGACGCGGTCATAATCATAGCGTAAATACTGGCCGTCTGGGTAGATCAGCCTGGTGCGGCGACCAGCGAGGTCATATTCCCATGACACCGTGCCCAATGCGCCCGTCTCGCTGAGCGGCTGGTTCCACGGGTTGTATGTGAAGCTGGTCACGGCGGAACCCTCGGTCACGCTCAACAAGCGTCCTACATTGTCATAGGCGAACTGACTCGTGGCCTCGCCTGCAGGCCGAGTAACCGTCTTCACGCGGTTCAGATCATCATAGGCATAGCTTGTTGTCTGCCCACGACGGTTTTGCACGGTTAGGACATTATCATTGAGGTCGAACGTCTTCACGATCCGATCGGTGCTGCTGGGCTGGCCCGGCGTCGCCGACGGAAACCGCCACTGGTCCCGGCGATCGAAGCGATCATAATGATATTCAGCTTTGTAGCCTCGGCCATTTTCGACCGTGGCGAGAAGGCCATTATCCGTATAGCCATATTTGGCGATCACTTGTTCGCTCGACGTACCAACGCCGCCACGTTCCTCAACGGGCCGATCAGCGTTGTCGTAATAGGTGCGCACGATCCGGTCAGGACCATATTGGCCGGAAGGATCGGACTGGCTGCATCCCGACGAAGGCAGCCCGCTGACGAACAGATCGGGATTCATTCGCACAGCCGTGCAAATCAGTCTGTCGGCCTCATCGTAACGGAAGTGCGTGTAGCTGTAGGACTGGCCGCCTGCGCGCAGCCGCTCCCTGATTTTGCGAGCTGCGCTATCGTAAACAAAATCCGTCTGTTGAAGACTATCAAAGGCTTGCCATTGCGAGTTCGACACGCCTTCGACGGTTCCCCGTTCGACCGTTAGCGGCTGGCCGTTGTCATTATAGCTGTAGCGGATGGCGGGCCGCTTGAGGGGGCCGCTGCCATCGGGATCGGGACCGATCTGCCCCTCAAGCTGGCGGTTGGCCGTGAACCGATAATAGACCTTCTCCAGCGTTCCTTCGATCGGGCCATCGACTGTCTCGCGATTGCCGATGTCGTCATAGGTGAACGCCACGCGGCGATTTGCCCCGCTACCGTCACCAGAATTGGCCGCAAGCGGCAGGAGGTTCGTCGGGACCGCCGTCGAGTCGTATTCGACGCTACTGACCATCTCCTCGGCTGTGCCTGCGCAACTCGACCCCGTTTTGCAGCTTTTGACGGTATCGAGCAGATAGACCATTGGCCCCGCCGTCACGGGCGCCCCGTTTACATCCTTCACATAGGCCTGCCGGTAGACATATGTGTAGCGCGTTTGCGGGCGTGACGAACTCGAACTGGGCGCAGGCAGTGTGACCGTCTTCAACAAACCTGTGTCGAAATACTCATAATCCGTCTGCCGCCCGGTATCGATTTCGAGCGGACCTTTCGTCCAGATCGGCTTGTTGCATTTTGCCGGTGTTGCGCCACAGGTCGAACTCGCTGGATACTCGGTCTTCCAAATGCGGGTCGGAACAGGCGTCGCCCCCGGTTTGGCTGTCTCCTTGATCTCAATAACATTACCGCGCGTATCATCGTTGCTGTCTTTGTCGTACTTGTATTCGACGTAATTTCCCTCAGGAGCGGTGACTTTGATCGTACGACCATAATCGTCATAAACATAGGCGGTCGTTTTGTTTTCGCCGTTGGTCACGGACGCCGGGCGCTTGGCGTTCGTAGCCATCACCAGCGTCGTTGTATGCGACAACGGATCGGTAACTGTGATCGTGTCTCCACTAGCGGCATAGGTCCAGGTCCGCCCGTCACGGACAACCGACGTCACCCGCGCGTCGGCTGTATCGCTTGAGTAGCTGTAGATGATGTTGTCGGTCGAACTTGTGGGACGACGGATCGATTGAACCCGCTCGATTATCCCATAGCCCTGCTGGTTTATCTTCAGATATTTGACGTGCGTCGTCCCTCCATCGGGATTGGTAATAGCCATATCGGTTTCATTGCCGGATACGGTCTTTACGATGTTGACACTAGGCCATGATGGGCTGAGATTTGGACAAGAAGCTTGCGGATCGCAATACTCGACAGCGTTGTTAATCGCGACCGCCTTTACAATGGACCGCCACGAGGTGAGCACAGTTTCATTGGTCAAAATATCAGATTCATATTGGAGGCGAATCTGATAGCCGAAATTATTGGTCACCGCCCGGAGGCGATATGCGTACTTACAAGGATTTATAGGAGACGGTGTACAGTCACTGAACATGGACACGTCGTAAAAATATTTAACTTCGGTTCCATCCGGGTAGTTCACCTTAGTTACCCGATAGAGCGGATAGGATTTTCCCCAATAAAACGGTGCGATTTGCGATCCAACACTTTGCTGTGTCATAATCGCCCCGTCGCGGTCTTTGTAGATTAATCCATTGAGATTTGACCCATTCCCCAAAACAGGTATCGGCGTCCCATCGGACGCATCAAAGGTATCATTCTGATTCCCGTTGACGACCGTGTAGATGGTACGGATGGGTTGGACTACCGCTATGCCTCCGCTGTAAAACTTGCCGGTGATGGTTTCGCTTTCGGTACCACCCATCAAACTGTGACTGAGGCGTTGTCCGTCGAAGATGACATCAAAGCGCAGTCCTCTATTTCCGCTGGGACCGATCGAGACGCCCGGAATGGTGACTTTGACCCGGCCACTCGCCAGATCGACGCTGTTTTCGTCCAGCGTATTGTAAGGCGCTGGCGTCGGCGCATTGGTTTGAGCGCAGACTTTCACTGCCACAGCTGCCATGCAGAACAGCAACAAGCTGCAGAATGCGCGCGACCAGAGACGCACGCCCGATCGCTCCAAGGAGCGCACAAAATCCACCGGGATTGCCGACCGCGTTCCGCAGCCGCCCCCTTGCGTCTGATTGCGACGTGAAACGGGTATGTCGAAAAGGCGCATTTTGTGCCCTCACTCAAAAGAGAATAACTCGCCTGCGCTTCTCAGTCGCCGGGAAGAGCAATGACGGTAAGCCCGTTGAGCGGCACGACCACGACGCGCGAACTGACGCCGCTGACGCGATGCGTTGTTCGGTTGTCCGCATCATCGTAGGTCGTGACAGTCTGCGCGCCGTTATTGACGGTTCCAGTAGTGCTGGTCTGCACCAATCGCCCCAGCGGATCGTAGGTGTAAGTGGTCGTACTCGACGCTAGCACAACATCGGGAGCACATGCGATCGCAAGGGCAACGAAGCCTCCACCTGCCATGAAAAATCTCATTGCCTTAGCCCCCATATGAAAGAAATTCGCTGTCCCGTTGCCGCCGATTCCCAGACGCGCCTTGGCCCATGATGGCGGTATGGTCGCGGAGTGAATAGACTTGCAGAGGAGTTGACGCAGCCCCCGGGCTGCACAGGATCAATCGCTAGGTCTCACCCTATAGTCGCATCAATGTAATCAATGTCCTCCACCGTCGCCGCCCCTGTACAAACGCCTTTTCCCCGAATATAAACTATCGATCCGTCTTGCCTTGCGCTTATCAGCAACGAAGCGATCATTTTATCGGCCTCGCTCGTGATCGCGAGAACACCGGTGTAGTCGGGGCTTGTAGCGCAACTGGGCGGCGTGCCACCGAGAGGAAACGCTAACTTCACGAAGAGTTTGTTCGTACCGGCGTCCAGACGGACAGAGACTACCGGGCCACGTGTGGCGCCTACGGCGAGCGCGCCGGCCGGAAACGCAGATGCAGCAAGAGCTATCGCGAGACATTTGATTGTTATCGCAGTTTTTATCGATTTCATGTTCATCTCCAATCAGTCGTTAATCACGATATATTGCACCGATTCGGTGTCTGATTGGCGATAACAGCTATTCATGCCAACAATGGTCACCTGCTTTCGCTGTGCATAAGCGGTAAGCAATACAGCAAGTTGAGCTTGTCCGAACGGCGTTCCAGCAGCAATGGCCCATCGTGAAGGATTTGCCTGACCACATGTCGGCACCGTTGTCCTTGTACCGGTCTGAATGAACAGCACGGAATTCGTTTCTGCAATGGTAAGTATCTGGCTGACCGTCCCCGATCCGGCCTGGCTAGCCCGAGCCGGAGTCACAGCGACTAAGGCCATGGATAAAATGAGGGCGGGTAAAATTTTTCGGTTCATAACAATACCCCTGTAACGCAGGTTTCTGTCGCTTGCTGCCCGATGGTGTCGTCGTTGTCCTTCGGTTTGGGAGTTCGGACATCAGGGCATCGATTTTACCAAAGAAATGAAAGGCGGAATTTTCTTCCAAAATGCCGCCGTTGGCACGAGACAAAGCAATCCGTCCCGCGCAAGAAGCATGCACAGACGACCTTTCACAATGATGCATAACCCCACTCGGTGGTGAGTGGTCTCATGCAAAATCCTACATTGCAAGCTAAATTATGTGTTAATATTTTATGACAGATGTAACCCTGTTCTTTCATGCCGGTTACACCCATTAAGCAGACATATTCTTAAACCTCAGCCAATTGCACTGTCCAATGATCCGAAATGGAGTTTGTAGAGACTCAGCTGTCGTGATCCGCTCACCGCCCGGCGTGGACGATAGATGTGACATCGATCGAAAATGCTTTTTCCCGTCCGTCATTGAGCCACTGCATGCTGCGCTTGAACTCCAAATCGCGGCGTCCCGCGACCTGAAATGCGGCGAGCTGAGCAAGCATGGCTTCGTTGATGGTTCCAATTAGCGGATTTAACACGACACCCGCTTAACACAGGTGGCAGGTGGGTTAAGTACCACAGCGATTTTCGGCGTTGCCTACGGCCCGCGCTCTCGGCGCTGCGCGCCCGGAGCCTGTAGTCTCCGCCTTCGGTTTCGATCGCAAACGCAAGGGCTGGGGCGCTGCCCCTCGCGCACTGCGAAGCGCCTTCCGCCCAGCTTCCTGCGCTACGCTCCGTGCAGCCGGTTCCCCGTGAAGGCGCTTGCTCCGCTTGCCCCCCGCTGTTCGCCACGAGGCAAGGTTTCAGATCAGCACTGAAACCCAAGCCTAACGGAGAAAACCATGGGAGCAACCATCACCAATCAAACCAAACAGCCCCGCATCTATGTGGCGTGCCTTGCGGCCTATAATAACGGTATCCTGCATGGAGCGTGGATCGACGCAGCGCAGGAGCCTTGGGCGCTGTGGGATGTGGTGAGCGCCATGCTGGCGGGATCGCCCATCACCGGGGCCGAGGAATGGGCCATCCATGACCATGAAGGGTTCGGGGTTCGGCTCGGAGAATGTGCCAGCCTTGACCATGTGGCCGCGCTGGCCGCGTTCATCGCCGAGCATGGAGAACTTGGGGCGGCGATCCTCGATCATTGCAGCGGTGATTTGGATGAAGCACGCGAAGCGATGGACGGGCGCTACCTTGGCCAGCACGCCAGCCTTGCCGACTACATGCAGGAGGTGACGGAGGAAACCACCGAGGTGCCCGCATCGCTGCGCTATTATATCGACTATCAGGCCATGGCGCGCGATGCCGAAATCAGCGGCGACCTGTTTACCGTGCAGACGGCATGGGATGCTTTTCATGTGTTCGCGGGGGCATAAGATGGACCAGCCGCAGCAAGCCTACTGTTTCACATGGCAGGGCATCGAGATCGCGGTGATCTACACGCCCCGCCGCTGGACGGTCATCGACCATCTGGAAATCCGCAGCATCAAACCGGAGGGCGCGCCGCTGCCCATCACCAACACCGGCTACCGATCCCACTTCATGCAACCCGGCACCATCGAAGCCCATGGCGGCGATGTCGTTGCACAGGTCATCGCATGGCTGGACGAGGAAGCGGCTAAGCCCGCGTGGCGGGCGCATGTCGAGGCGGGCAGGCAGGGCGATCTTTTCGCGTGACGTGCGCGGTTGTGGAGAGCATCGCGGTTTCGCTGGACACCGCCTCATGCCGTGATAAAAACGCCACAACCTGCACAAAAAGAGATATTCAGCCTGCACAGTTTCTGCACAGGCGGATTTAAAGTAATTTATTTGTTTAATAACAACGATTTATTTTTGGTATTTCTTTTCGCGGGGATGACGAAGAATTTACGGGCGGTGCGAAGGCCCACCCCGCTGCGACTAAATTCGCTTCGCTCATTAAGTCTCGCTGCCCTTCAAACGAGTCACGTGCCTCGTTTGAACGCTTGCGGGAGGGGAATAGGTCAGCGGTCGCGCCGTCCTAGCAACCGAAGCCGCAGCGCGTTGAGCTTGATGAAGCCGGCCGCATCGCGCTGGTCGTAGGCGCCGGCGTCGTCCTCAAAGGTCACGACCTTTTCGCTGTAGAGCGAGTAAGGCGACTTGCGGCCGACGACATAGACGCCGCCCTTGTAGAGCTTGAGGCGAACCGTGCCGGTCACCTTCTCCTGGCTGTGGTCGATCGCGGCCTGGAGCATCTCGCGCTCGGGCGAGAACCAGAAGCCGTTGTAGATCAGCTCGGCATAGCGGGGGGCGAGTTCATCCTTGAGGTGCGCTGCGCCGCGATCGAGCGTCAGCTGCTCGATGCCCCGATGGGCGAGATGATAGATGGTGCCGCCCGGCGTCTCGTACATGCCGCGCGACTTCATGCCGACGAAACGGTTTTCAACGAGGTCCAGCCGGCCGATGCCATGTTTGCGGCCATAGTCGTTGAGGGTTTCGAGCAGGGTCGCGGGCGACAGGCCGACGCCGTTGATCGCGACGCCGTCGCCGCGCTCGAAGTCGATGGTGATATATTCGGGCGCGTCGGGCGCGTCCTCCGGGTTGACCGTGCGCGAATAGACATAGTCCGGGGTTTCTTCCCACGGGTCTTCGAGCACCTTCCCCTCCGACGAGGTGTGCAGCATGTTCGCGTCGGTCGAGAAGGGGCTTTCGCCGCGCTTGTCGCGCGGGATCGGGATCTGGTGCTGTTCGGCGAATTCGATCAGCTTGGTGCGGCTGGTCAAATCCCATTCGCGCCAGGGGGCGATCACCTTGATGTCGGGGGCGAGGCCGTAATAGCCGAGTTCGAAGCGGACCTGGTCATTGCCCTTGCCGGTCGCGCCGTGGCTGACCGCGTCGGCGCCGACTTGTCTGGCGATCTCGATCTGGCGCTTGGCGATCAGCGGCCGGGCGATCGAGGTGCCGAGCAGGTACAGTCCTTCATAGAGCGCGTTCGAGCGCATCATCGGGAAGACATAGTCGCGCACGAATTCCTCGCGCAGATCGTCGATGAAGATATGCTCTTCCTTGACGCCCATCAGGCGCGCCTTGGCGCGCGCGGGTTCCAGTTCCTCGCCCTGCCCCAGGTCGGCGGTGAAGGTCACGACGTCGCACCCATAGGTCTGTTGCAGCCATTTCAGGATCACGCTGGTGTCGAGGCCCCCGGAGAAGGCGAGGACGATCTTGTCGATGGAATCAGACATGGGCGGCGGCGACTCTTTCTGATGGAACGGCGCGGTAACGATGCGCGCGCCGGTATCAGGCACGCCGCCAAAGCGCAACCGGACAGCCAAAGAGGAGCCGGGCGGATGGCCCGGCTCCCCGATTGGATGGTCCGACGATCAGCGGCGGCTGGGACGCAGCGTGCCGGGGCGGACGGGTTCGCCACCGAAGCGATAGACGGTCTGGCTGCGATTCTCCCGCGCGGCGACCGGAGCCGGCTCGGCGTCGATCGTCTGGGGCGCGGGGCGCGGCATGGCCGCCGCCTCACGCTGCGCGAGCAGGAATTTGGCGCGGCGCACGCGCTTGGCGCGGGTGGTGAAGGGATTGTCGGCGCTTGGCGGGGCAGCGACCATCGCGTCGAGATCGGCGTCGGCGCTGGTGCGGGCAAGGATCGGGCGGGCCGGAGCGGCGGGCATGGGCGCAACGGCCATTTCCGGCACGCGGGGTGCGGCGACCGGCTCATCCTCATATGCATCCTGCGTCAGCGCGTCGCTGCGGCGGCGGCGCATCAGCGCGGTGCCGCCGATGCCCAGAAGCAGAAGCGCGCCACCGCCAAGCGCCCAGAGCAGCGCGTCGTCGGTGCGGGCAGCTTCCGCCGCGGTCGCGGCGGGTGCGACAGCCGGCGCGGGCGGCGCGACATCGGCGGACGACTGCGGGGTCGCGGCGGGCGCGGGTTCAGGCTGAGCGACAGGCGCGGCGACGGGCGGCGAAGCCGTCACGCGCTCGGGACGAGGCGCTTCGCGCGCGGTGGGAGCGGCCGGCTGCGGCGCGGCGCGTTCTGCTTCCACGGCAGCGGTCGCTTCAGCGATGCGTTCTTCGACCGGCGGGGTCTGCTGCACGACGGGCTGGCTCGCCGTGAACAGGGGGGCTGCGGCGGCCGGCGGCGTCGCAGCGGGAGCCGCCGGCGTCACCGTCGGCGCGACCGGCGGGGGCGCGACAATTTCCTGGGCGAGCAACGGGGTTGCACTGAAGGCCAGAACAGCGGCAATCGCGGCCCTGGCGGGGCGGGTTGAGCGGATGGTGTCAGTCATAGCGGAAGGTCAACGACCCACCGTGCAATTCATCCCCGGCGGGAGGTCGAAATCGCGACAGGACGAGTGTTGTTGAAGACAAGTCGCTCATATGAACAGATGTTCATATGCAAGATGAACGGCATGTTTACGGAATGATAGTTACCGACGACGCCATTTATCTGGCCTAGATATAAATAATATGATCTGTTCTTCCGCGAAGGTCGGACTTTGGTTCAGAGGGCGGAACTGGACCCCGGCCTTCGCCGGGGAACAAGATTTAGGCGCTTGCGGCTTATTCTTCCTCGTCGCTCTTGCTTTCCCTGATTATGGGCGCAACAGCTTCCAACCTAGCGCCTTCAATCACCGCTTCTCGGCGCGCCTCCTCCGCCTGTTGCGCCGTGCGTTCCGCCTTGGTCCGGCCGAATTTCGCGCGGTTCGCTTCTGCGGCGCGGGCCTTGTCGGCGCGGACCTTGGCCTTGCGGGCCTGGCGCAGGTTGATGACGTTGCTCATGGCCCGGTTTCTAGCCTGCGCTGCTGCCTCTTGCCAATCCGGCCCGCGAGCCGCCATGGTTGCGCCATGGCCATGCCCAGCATCCACGATGTCGCCGCGCTCGCGCAGGTGTCGATCAAGACCGTGTCGCGCGTCGTCAACAAAGCGCCAAACGTCAGCGCGGAGCTGCGCGACCGGGTGGAGGCGGCGATCGATCGGCTCGGCTATCGGCCCAACCAGTCGGCGCGGCGGCTGGCGGGGGGCAAGTCCTTCATGCTGGCCTTCCTCTACAACAACCCCGCGCCCGGCTATGTCAGCCGCATCCAGATGGGGGCGGCGTGGCGGTGCCGCGACCTTGGCTATCATCTGGTGGTCGAACCGCTGTCCCCCGAAGCGAACGAGCGGTTCGAGGTGCTCGACCGGCTGGTCGCGGCGCTGCGCCCCGACGGCGTGCTGCTGGTGCCGCCGCTGGCCGACGATGCTGGGCTGCTGGCGCGGCTGACCGAGATGGGGCTGCCCTGCGCGCGGATCGCCGGATCGCTGAGCGCGCCCGATTTCACCATCCACACGCCCGAGCGCGCGGGCGGGCGCATGGTCGCGGACCATCTGATCGGCCTTGGCCACCGGCGGATCGGGGTCATCACCCCACCCCCCGGCCACCGCGCCGCATCCCGCCGGGTCGAGGGGTTCCGCGACGGGCTGGAGGCAGCCGGGCTGCCGGTCGAGGATGCGCTGTTTCTGCCCGGCCGGTTCGATTTCGCCTCGGGCATCACAGCGGGCGAGGCGTTGCTGGCGCTGCCCGAACGGCCGAGCGCGATCTTCGCCACCAATGACGAGATGGCGCTGGGCGTGCTGACGCTGGCGCACCGGATGGGGCTCCGGGTGCCCGAAGACCTGTCTGTCGTGGGCTTCGACGATACCAGCGCCAGCCTCACCTCCTGGCCGCCGCTCACCACCGTGCGCCAGCCGCTGGAGGATATGGGGCGATCGGTGGTCGATGCGCTGGCGGGCGGCGGGAGCGACGCGCCCGAATTTCTCTTCACCCTGATCGCGCGGGGCAGCAGCGGGGCGGTGTGACAATTGGCTCCATTATGGAGCGTCCGCTCATCCTTGATAGGGAATTTACCCTTATTCACCGGGCGCATGGACAGTGCCCCTTCTTGCCCGACGAACCCGACGCTGGTGCCCGCGACGCGGCACAGGGACGCGCGGGGATGGTTTGCCGAAAGCTGGTCGATCGACGCTTACGCGCGGATCGGCATCGGCTGCGCCTTCGTGCAGGACAATCATTCGCTCTCGCGCGCGGCCTTCACGCTGCGCGGTCTGCATTATCAGCGGCCGCCGCACACGCAGGCGAAGCTGGTGCGATGCCTGCGCGGGCGGATTTTCGATGTTGCGGTGGATTTGCGCGCGGGGTCGCCGGGGTTCGGGCGCTGGACCGGGGTGGAATTGAGCGCGGAGGGGGGCGCGGCCTTCTTCGTGCCGATCGGGTTCGCCCATGGCTTCCTGACGCTGGAGCCGGATTGCGAGGTGTTTTACAAGGTTTCGGCCCCTTATGCGCCGGCGAGCGATGCCGGGCTGCTCTGGGATGACCCTGCGATCGGCATAGACTGGCCGCTGCCGCGCGGCGTCGCGCCGGTCCTGTCGGCCAAGGATGCCGCTCTGCCCCGGCTGGCCGACATCGCGCAGCCCTTTCCTAGCCAGGAGGGGACGGACTGATGCGCATTCTCGTTACCGGCGGCGCGGGGTTCATCGGGTCGGCGCTGATCCGCCACCTGATCGCCGACAGCACGCATGATTTGCTCAATTTCGACAAGCTCACCTATGCCGCTACCGAAGGATCGGTGGAGAGCGTCGCGGACCATCCGCGCTATGGCTTCGTGCGGGGTGATATTTGCGACCGGGCGGCGGTGGCGGCGGCGCTGGCCGATTTCCGCCCCGACATCATCACCCATCTGGCGGCGGAGAGCCATGTCGATCGCTCGATCGACAGGCCGGACGCCTTCATCCGCACCAATATCGAGGGGACTTTCATCCTGCTGAGCGCGGCGCGGGCTTATTGGGCAGGGCTGGAGGGCGACGCGAAAGCGCGCTTTCGCTTCCACCACATCTCGACCGACGAGGTATTCGGATCGCTGGGCGCGGAGGGACTGTTCAGCGAGGACACGCCCTATGACCCGCGATCGCCCTATTCGGCGTCGAAGGCGGCGGCCGACCATCTGGTCCGCGCCTGGGGGCATAGCTATGGCCTGCCGGTGCTCGTCACCAACTGTTCCAACAATTACGGCCCCTATCATTTTCCCGAAAAGCTGATCCCGCTCATCATCGTCCGCGCGCTGCGGGGCGAGAGCCTGCCCGTCTATGGCGCGGGGGACCAGGTACGCGACTGGCTGTATGTCGAGGATCATGCCCGCGCGCTGCGCGCCGTGTTCGAGCGCGGCGAGCCGGGGCGGAGCTATACTATCGGCGGGTCGGCGGAGCGGCGCAATATCGACGTGGTGCGGGCGGTATGCGCCATCCTCGATGACCTGCGGCCGCTGGGGGATGGGCGCTGCTATGCCGCGCAGATCACCCATGTCGCCGACCGGCCGGGGCATGACGCGCGCTACGCCATCGATGCAAGCCGCATCCGTCGCGAACTGGGCTGGGCGCCGGCCGAGACGTTCGAGAGCGGGCTGGCGAAGACGGTCGGCTGGTATCTGGAGAATGAAGGCTGGTGGGCGCCGCTGCTTTCCGACCGTTCGGCGGCGGCGCGGCGGGGACTGGCGGCCTGATGCGGACGATGCTGGTCACGGGGGGCGACGGGCAGCTTGGCCGGGCGCTTGGCGCGCTGGTTCCGCCGGCGGGGTGGCGCGTGAAGGCCGCAGGGCGCGGCGCGCTGGACGTCGCCGATGCTGGCGCGGTGGCGAAGGCGATCGGCAGCGGCGGCTATGCGGCGGTCATCAACGCTGCCGCCTATACCGATGTCGATCGGGCGAAGCGGGATGCAGTGGAAGCATGGCGGATGAACGCCCTTGCCCCGGCCGGGCTGGCAGCGGCCTGCGCCGCGCATGGCGTCCCGATCGTCCATATCTCCACCGACTATGTGTTCGACGGGCGCAAGCCGGCGCCTTATGAGCCTGGCGACCGACCCGCACCTTGCAACATCTACGGCGCATCGAAACTAGGCGGCGAGATCGCGGTTGCGGCGAGCGGGGCGCGGCATGTGATCCTGCGCACCGCCTGGCTGATTTCGCCTTATGGCCACAATTTCGCGACGACGATGATGCGGCTTGCGGCCGAGCGGCGCAGCGTCCGCGTCGTCGCCGACCAGATCGGCAACCCGACGCTGGCGGGCGATCTGGCGCAGGCGGCCGTCGCGATCGCCATTCGCCTGGCCGACGATCCGACCGCGCCGAGCAGCATCTATCATTTCGCCAATGCGGGCGCGGCGAGTTGGGCGGAGCTTGCGCGCGCGCTCTTTGCGCAGAGCTGCGCGCGCGGCGGGCCGAGCGCGGCGGTGGAGCCGATCGGGTCCGCCGACTGGCCCACCCCGGCGCGGCGGCCGGCGAACAGCCGCTTGTCCACACAGAGCCTGACCGACGGCTTCGGCATCACCCCCCGGCCATGGCGCGACGGGTTGCCTGCGTTGCTCGACATGCTGATCGGAGACCCACGATGAAGGGCATCATCCTGGCCGGCGGGGCCGGCACGCGGCTGCACCCTGCGACGCTGGCGGTGAACAAGCAGTTGCTGCCGGTCTATGACAAGCCGATGATCTATTATCCGCTCTCGGTGCTGATGCTGGCGGGGATACGCGACATCCTCATCATCTCCAGCCCGGACTATCTGGACAGCTATCGCCGGCTGTTCGGCGACGGGACGCCGCTGGGGCTTTCGATGTCCTACGCGCTCCAGCCGCGGCCGGAGGGGCTGGCGCAGGCGCTGCTGATCGGGGCGGACTTCATCGAGGGCGGGCCGGTGGCGCTGATCCTGGGGGACAATATCTTTTTCGGCGCGCATCTGCCGGCGCTGCTGCGGCGCGCAGTCGAACGGACGGAGGGCGCGACGGTGTTCGCCTACCGGGTCGATGATCCGGCGCGATACGGCGTGGTCGAACTGGGGGCGGACGGGCGCGCGATGGGGCTGGAGGAGAAGCCGGCCGCGCCCAAATCGAACCTTGCCGTCACGGGCCTTTATTTCTACGATGCGCGGGCGGTCGGTCTGGCCCGCACGCTCGTTCCCTCGCCGCGCGGCGAGCTGGAGATCACCGATCTCAACCGCCTCTACATGGACGCGGGCGACCTGCATGTCGAGCAGATGGGGCGCGGCTATGCCTGGCTCGATACAGGGACGCATGACAGCCTGATCGAAGCGTCGGAGTTCGTGCGCACGATCCAGCACCGGCAGGGCATCCAGATCGCCTGCCTGGAGGAGATCGCCTATCAGCAGGGGTTCATCGGCCGGGCGGCGGCGCAGGCGCGGGGCGAGCTGTTCGCCAAGACGGCTTATGGGCGGGCGATCTTGGCGGCGCTCAACCCCCAGGGCATTGAGCTTTCAAACTGACCCGTTCGCTTCGAGCAGGTTCGAGTGCAGTCGAGAACCGTCCGTCGAGAAGTCCGCGCACGCATTCTCGATACCCCTTCTCGACTTCGCTCGAAGTCTACTCGAACCGAACGGAGGTGGGTGAGATCAAACGCTCGGCGCTCAATCCCTAGCTTTCGTCCCCCATGCGGAGCGCGGCGATGAAGGCTTCCTGCGGGATTTGCACGCTGCCATATTCGCGCATGCGCTTCTTGCCTTCCTTCTGCTTCTCCAGCAGCTTCTTCTTGCGGGTGATGTCGCCGCCATAGCATTTGGCGGTCACGTCCTTGCGCATCGCCGCGATCGTCTCGCGCGCGATCACCTTGCCGCCGATCGCCGCCTGGATCGGGATTTTGAACAGGTGGCGGGGGATCAAGTCCTTCAGCCGCTCGCACATGTGCCGGCCACGCGCTTCGGCGGCGGAGCGGTGGACGATCATGGAGAGCGCATCGACCGGCTCGTTGTTGACGAGGATGCTCATCTTGACGAGGTCGCCCTCGCGCGTGCCGATCTGGTGATAGTCGAAGCTGGCATAGCC